>JBJTAS010000016.1:0-18883 GCA_046090895.1 Oxalobacteraceae bacterium
AAAGTCGCGGCGTGCGCATTCTCGCCGCACAACCCGCAACCGACACAGCCGTCACTGACGGTGGCGACCGGATCGACCTTGCCCGGATCGGGATTGTCTTTCAAGGTCAGCGTTGGGCAACCCGACAATCGAATGCAGGCATGGTCTCCATTGCAGACATCTTCATCGACACCGTACTTCACGCGCACGACGCGCTGCCCGGCAGCCCGCAGCGAGTCCAGCCAGGGGCGAACGCGACGCTGGCGCTCGAGCTGACACTCGCCCTCGGCAATGATGACCTTGAGACCGCTAAACTCTGTGGTCAGGGCTTCTTTCAGGACATCGCGCATCGCTGCCACGCGATAGGCGTGTACGACACGCAGCCACTGCACACCCAACCCGGACAATGTCTTTTCTATGGTGTGATTGCTGGCGGTCAGACTGGCGAGTTTGTCGCTGGCCTGCGTTTTCGATACCGCGTCCGGCGTGGAGATAATCTCTTGCGTACCGGTCGCCGAGGTATAACCGTTCTTGAAGATCAGCAGCACCGCATCATCGCCATTGAACAGCGCTGACTGCACACCTGTCAGCAGGCCGTTATGCCAGAAGCCGCCATCGCCCATGATGGACAGCACGCGACGCTGCATGACAGGCGAGACGCCCGCGCGGCTGGCGAGACTCATACCGTAACCCAGGATGGAGTGACCCAACGCGAAGGGCTCAAAGGTCGCGAATGAATGACAACCGATGTCGGCCGCGATATGCACCTGGCCAACGTCTTGCTGCGCCAGCTTCAGCGCAGAGAACACGGGTCGTTCGGGACAGCCAATGCAAAAGCCCGGCGGTCGTGCGGGCAAGCTGGCGTCCAGCGTGGTGGCGAGCTGCTGACGTCGCGTGCTGGCGGCCTCCATCATGGCCTGCACGGTGTCGGCACCCTGCGCAGGCCAGTGACGAGCAAAAAAAGTCAGCAGACCACGCATCATGACTTCGGGCGTCAATTCACCCGTCGCGGGCAGCATATCCTTGCCGTGTAAGCGTGTATCGATACCCTCCCGTCGCAGCGTGGCGGCGATCTCCAGTTCGATGTACTCCGGCGAGCCCTCTTCCATCACCAGCACGGCCGCTTTGCCGCGTGCGAATTGCGCGATCTGTTCTGGCACCAAGGGGTAGGTCACATTGAGCACCAGCAGCGGGATCTCGCTCTCACCGAATGCATCCGCCAAGCCAAAATGCTGCAGCGAGCGCAGCAGCGCACTGGTCAGACCCCCCTGCACAATGATGCCGATGTGCGACTGACGACCCGGCAGCAGCTCATTGAGCTGGTGCTCAAGAATATATTGCCGCGCCGCCGGTAGCCGCTGCTCGATTTTCAGTTTTTCATGGGAGAAGGTCACGGGCGGATGCGCCAGCTTGCTGTAGTTGAAGCGCGCAGGCTCGGCCAGCGGTGACAACGCTGACACGCTGGGTTGACGGTTATCCTTGCACAGGAAACTGCCACGCACATGACAGGCGCGTATGCGCAATTCCATCATCGCCGGCATGTTCGATGCCTCGGACAAGGCAAATGCATGCTCGACCATATCGACCATGACGGACAGCTCAGGCCGAGGATCGAACAACAGCAGCGTGGATTTCATCGCGTAGGCATGCGTGCGCTCCTGCACCACTGACGCGCCCTCGCCGTAGTCTTCGCCAATCACCATCAGCACACCGCCTGTCACGCCAGGCGACGCCAGGTTGGCCAGCGCGTCCGCAGCGACATTGGTACCGACGATGGATTTCCAGGTGACCGCACCGCGCACGGGGTAATGAATCGACGCGCCTAGCATCGCGGCTGCCGAGGCTTCATTCGAACACGCCTCGACCTGCACGCCCAACTCAGCGACCAGCGCTCTGGCCTGCACCATCACATCGAGCAAGTGCGAGACGGGCGCACCTTGGTACCCGCCGATGTAGCTGACGCCTGACTGCAGCAAGGCCTTGGTGATCGCGAGAATGCCCTCACCATGGAACTCGTCACCCTCACCCAGCCGCAATTGTTCGATTTGTTTTTTAAATGATATTTCCATTGCCCAGCGCCACGAGAAACCTGGCTGATGATAATCGGTCTATGTCAGTTGAGTCGTCTGATCCGCTCCAAGCGGCACCAAACCGTGGGCTGGTCAGCGTCTGAGCACCGAAAAAATTCAAAAAAAGCAATGCCTTGCAAAATCTTCGCTAAACGTTTGCACTCTACAGCCTGGAAAAGTATTATTACGTTTAAATCGTGACTTATCGGTATTTTTCCGAATTATTAAGGAGAACCGCATGCTGATGTCGACCATGGCGAATCGTTACGCGCACCAGCTGCTGAAATCTCGCGCAGCGGGAACCTTGCTGCCCACGCTGACCGAGGAAGCCCGACTGAGCATCGAGGATGCGTATGACATAGCGCGCAGCATCATCGATATCCGTATCGCTCAGGGCGAAACGCCCATCGGCCGCAAGATCGGATTTTCCAACCGCAAGCTGTGGCAGCGCTATGGTAAATCCGCGCCCATCAACTGCCCGATCTGGTCCACGCTCTACGACAGCACTGTCGAATTCTCGATGGACAACATGGCGCTGCACAAACTGACCCGAGCATCACAACCACGCATCGAGCCGGGGCTGGTGTTCAAGCTGGCGCGTACGCCCGATCCGGATACCGACCTGAATGGCTTGAGTGATTGTCTGGAGTGGATGGCAAACGGTTTTGAAGTCATTACCTCGCCGTTCCGCCAATGGTCTTTTGACCCGGCTGACGCAGTCGCTGCCTTTGGCTTGCATCGTGCGCTGATCGTCGGTGAGCCAAAGATGCTGTCGCGCCAGAGCCGACACCAGCTCCCCGGTGTGTTGGCTGCGGCATCGCTATCGCTCTCGAAATCTACCGTCGACAGCACGGCACTGTGCGCAGCAGGGATGGGCAGCGATGTGCTGGATGGCCCCCTGCATGCCTTGCATTCGCTACATCAGCAATTACACTCGCAGCCGCAGTTTTCTGCATTGCAGGCAGGTGAGCTGATCATGACCGGCAGTTGGACCGATGCCTTGCCCGTCAAGCGTGGCGAGGTCTGGTCATCAGCGTTTTCTCAGCTGAATCTGCCAGGACTGAACCTCTCGTTCAGCTAATCTCCTTACCTCACGCCCACGCCTGGGTTCCGACCTTTGCCGCAACAGTGCGCTCGGCGCGCCCGTGCCCATTAAAGCCGCATCCCGCGTGGCACTGCCCGAGGGGTTGTTGCACATCATTTTTGATTGAACAAGCGTATACCCGTCTCGTCTAGCTGGCGCTGTTCCTGTTTGGCGGCGGCAGCGGCCACCTGACGCTGGTCTCGCTCGACCATGGCTTCCATCTTTGCCTGCTCACGCTGCGCTGCCGAGAGCTTGTCTTTGGCAGCACCTAAATCAAACTCGGCTGCCTCACGCTGCTTGCTCACGCGCATACGAAGACCCTGCAAATGATCGAGAAATTTACGGTAAGCGATATTGTCTGCGATGGTGTGCGCTTCTTTCTGCGCTTCTTTATATCGGGCCAGATAATCCTGCTTGAGCTTGTCGATGTGGGCTTCGCTGGCCTCGAGCTGCGTCACTCGGGCGCGCACGGCATTGACTTCCGCCTGCGCTTCGTGCGCCGCGGCCTCGGCTCGCTGCTTCAGCACGGACCAGGTCTTGTTCATGAGGGGATAGTAGCAGCTGCGGAATAGCCGTGGATTACTGCGCCATCAGCTCGCTGATCATGCGACGAGTCGCCTTGTAGTCGACCTCGCCCGCGATGTCTTGCCGCAGGAATTCCTCGAACTGACCGCGCATCTGTATGGCCAGATCGATATCGGGATTCGATCCTGCCTCGTAAGCCCCTACCGAGATCAGATCCTGGTTTTGCTGATACAAAGACCACAGCCGGCGCAGGCGGTTGGCCTGCTTCAGTTCATGCGGCTCGAGCAGATCTTGCATCTCGCGCGAGATCGAACCGTTCAGATCAATCGCCGGATAATGCGCCGCATCGGCCAGCTTGCGCGATAACATGACCTGACCGTCCAGCGAAGCACGGGCAATGTCGACAATCGGGTCTTGTGCATCATCGCCCTCGGCCAGCACGGTGTAAATCGCGGTGATGGCACCATACCCATGGCGGCCGACACCCGTGCGCTCAATCAGATTGGGCAGCAGGGCAAACACTGACGGCGGATAACCTTTGGCCGTCGGCGGTTCACCAATCGCCAGACCAATTTCACGCTGCGCGTGAGCGACGCGCGTGAGGCTGTCCATCAGCATCAGCACATTCTTGCCCTGATCACGGAAATATTCAGCGATGACATGGGTCAGATGAGTCGCTTTGAGTCGCATCACGGGCGACACATTGGCGGGTGCCGCGACGACAACGGACTTGGCGCGACCTTCGGGGCCGAGCACTTCATTGATAAACGCCTGTACTTCGCGGCCACGCTCACCGATCAGACCGATGACGACCACGTCGGCTTTGGTGAAGCGGGTGATCATGCCTAACAGCGAACTCTTGCCGACACCCGAGCCCGCCACCAGACCGATACGCTGGCCACGCCCGAGCGTGAGCAAGCCATTGATGGCTTTCACGCCGACATCCAGTACCTGATTGATGACGCCACGCTCCATTGGATTGAGCGGTGTGCCCAGCAAGGCCAGCCGGTCGGGACAATCGATTGCGGGCCCGCCATCCAGCGGCTCGCCAAAGGCATCAATCACGCGGCCCAGCAAGGCAGAGCCCAGCCTGGCCTCGGACGAATGCGTCACGACACGCACGGTGGCGCCGGGGCCGATGCCCACCGGTTCGGTAAAGGGCATCAGGAATAATGTCTGGTCATTGAAGCCGACCACCTCCGCGGAGACGCGCGCGCCTCTGCCA
The DNA here is from genome assembly GCA_046090895.1 of Oxalobacteraceae bacterium. Classification (GTDB taxonomy): domain Bacteria; phylum Pseudomonadota; class Gammaproteobacteria; order Burkholderiales; family Burkholderiaceae_D; genus Pernthalerella. The sequence goes on from JBJTAS010000016.1 coordinate 4,883, forward strand.
CTGTCGATCTCGCACAAGGCACCGAGCGGCGCCATGATGCCGCGCGCCTCCAGCGTCATGCCGACGAGCCGCACCAGTGTGCCAGTGTGCTCTGCTGGCGGCGCCTGCGTGCGATCGACCAGGTGCTCGACGACGTCGGAAAAATCGATCATGGGGCTGCACCGGGCTCAGTGTCGCGGTGGATATCCTCGGCGGCGCTCGCTGCTATACCCGTTGCCTGGCTATCCGTCGCTGCAGCATCGCTGTGGGTCGGGACGGCATCGGCCAGAGCCATGTCGACAGAAGACGTATCGTCAATCGCTTCCGTAATCTCTGTCGCGTCTGTCGCCTGCTCGGCCAGTGGAGACTGGCTCACGAGATGGCTCGGTGTGGCGGTAGGCTGCGGCTGGGGACGCTGCACCAGCGGATTGGGAATCGACGGACGCCAGCTACCCGCCACCGGCTGCGCCAGCGATTTTTGCAGGCCCTTGACCCGCCGTTCGATCAGGTCCTCAACGACGCTTCCATCAAGCGAGGTGCGCACACTGCCGCGCATCAGCGTGGCATCCGGGCGCAGCAGAATACTGTCACCCAAGGGCGCAATCAGGGGCTTGTACTGTTCAAGGTCTTCAGGGTTCAGATGCACGATGACGGCTTTCTCGCCGCTGGCAGCCAGTTCGCGCAGACAGTTGTCTACCAGACGGGAGATGGTCTGTGCTGATTGGCTCAATTCACCGCGCACCAGTTGCTCCGCCAGATGCACGGCCAGTTTTTTCATGGGCGCAAACAGCGTGTCGGGGTCGTCGCTCAGACGACGTAATTCCTCAAGGAGCTGATTGAGCTGCGCGAGCTTGTCATCAAGGCTTTGCTGGAGTTCGCTCATGGCTTGATCACGACCCGCTTGCCAGCCTTCCTGAAAGGCCGCCTCGCGTGCTTCCACACGTGCTTCCTCACGCGCTTCTTCCCGTGCTGCCTCCAGCCTGCTGTGCATGAGCGCGCTGCTGGAGTCGAGCGGCTCTTCGGTCGTCTGCGTGTCAGTCGTCATGACAGGCACTGACGACGGCGCAGCGCCGGGATTTGCGTCCGTCACCTGCGCAGCCTCTGAAGCAACGTCAGACCTTGAAAACGCTGAGCGCTCATGAAGCGTGCTGGCCGTCTCGTTCTCGTCACTGGGATGACTTGCTGTGGCATTGGGCGCCTCTGCATCGCCCTCGGCGGAGGTAGGCAGCTCGTCCGCGCTCGTTGATGATGCAATCGCAGGCACCTCGGAAACAGTAGCTTCGGTGGTGCCCAGCATCGAGCCCGACGGCGCCTGAGTCTCTGTCGCGGTATCCGCAAGGAGATTGTCGGTCGCTGCATCGGTGGTCGTTTGCTCGGGCTCGGCATCTTGCGGTGGCAAATCCGGCGATGCGGGAATCGCCGAGCTGGCATTAGCCTGCGCGACATCCGTCACAGTAGGCGCTTCATCCCCCAGGCGGCTGCCGTGCGCCGATGTGTCTGCCGGTCGTTCTTGTTCGGTCTCGGCCGCGGGGTCGTCACGATCGGCAGCCGCAGGCTCGGCGGTGAGTTGGTGTCCCGCATGCGGGTCAGTCATCGGATCCGACGGCGCAAGCCGCTCGCCAGCGTTGCCGGGCGTGTCGGTCGGTGGGTCAGTCATGCGGGTAGCTGCGGCCGCCATCCCCGGTGCGTCGGCCAGTGGTAGCGATGCGGTCTCGGTGACCTCGGCGACCCCATCGGGTGCGGCAATGGCGCTGATCGCCTCAGGCTCGCCGTCCGGCTTGGTCACGTCGTGATCGTCGTCGAGCTCGTCATACTCCGCATGAAACGCTTGATCAAACCGTGTTGTCTCATCGAGCAGCCGGTTCAATGCAAAATCTTTAGGCGGCAGAATCTCGCTGGCTTTCAGCAGTGGATTGCCCGCGTAGCGGGTACCGGGGGGGCCGGCCACGCCAATATGAAAGAGCGCGTCTTCCTTCTCTCGCTCGCAAGCGAGCAGGTTTTGGATCGCAAAAGGGTTATTGACCGGATCGAACATCCGGTTCGGCAACCAGTCTTGCCGCTTGGGCAAGCGTCGGGCTGCGTGCCTCTGCGACGGTGTGTCATCAGACAAAGTCTGCTCCGCCGGATGCAAGGATCAGTTCGCCCTTCTCGGACAGTTTTCGTGCCGAGCGCATGACTTTCTTTTGCGCGTCTTCGACTTCGGTCATGCGCAGCGGACCCTTGGCTTCCATGTCGTCGAGGAACATGCCTCGCGCACGGCTGGACATGTTGTCGAGGAACTTGGTCTTGACTTCTTCGGTCGCGCCCTTCAAGGCGATCATCAGCAGATCTGGCTCGACAGCGCGCATGAGCGCCTGTATGCCACGGTTGTCCACCGAGGTCAGGTTCTCGAAGCTGAACATATTGTCCTGGATACGCAGCGCGAGCTCTTCGTCTATTTGCCCCACGCCCTGCAGAATCGCCCCTTCGAGCTCGACCTTGGTAAAGTTCATGATCTTCGCTGCGGCCTTGACGCCACCAAAGCTGGACGACGAGGCTGAGGCATTATTGGAGAACTGCTTCTTCATGATGGATTCGAGTTCTTCCATCGCGGAGGGTTGCACGGTATCCAGGCTGGCGACGCGCTGTATGACTTCAGGACGCGACTCTTCAGGCAGGAAAGCGAGCACATCGGCGGCGACTTCGGATTCGAGCACCGAAAGGATGATGGCGGTGACCTGCGGATGCTCGCCGCGTATCATCTCGGCGATGGCACGGGCATCCATCCACTGCAGGATTTCCAGTCCGCGACTGGCGCGATTGGGCATGATGCGTGCCAGCACCGACGCGGCCTTGTCCGGACCCAGCGCGCGCTTGAGCACGGTCTCGACATATTCGGTGGTCCCCAGCGAGAGACTGGTCTGACGCTTGAGCATATCCACGAACTGATCCAGGACGACGTTCACCGCCTCTTGCGACATATCGGCTACCGATACCATCGCCGCACCGAGTTCCTGAACCTCTTTCGGGTCCAGATAACTGATGATGTTGGAGGCGAGATCCTCGCCTAGCAGCAGCATCAATACTGCTGCACGCTGGACGTTCGTGATATCGGCGAGCTCGCGTCTGAGCTCATCCGTCATAACTACTGCGCCGTCGTTATCTGCCATGGGTTACCTCTGTTGCCTTAAGCACTACGTTGTCTGTCGTGGTGTTGGTGATTGATGATGTCATTACGGATTATTTCTTGGTCGGAGCCAATCAGTCTTTCAGAAGATTCTTCACGATCAGTATCATGCGGTTGCGTTCTTTTTCGGTCAGCATCTTCACCAGCACGAGTTTGTCGTCATAGCTTTTTGCATCGGTGAGCATCTCGGTCGGCAGCGTCACCTTTTTCTTGGGCTTGAACTTTTTCTTCATCTCTTCGAGATCTTGTCCCTCCTCGCCAGTGGCCGGTGCTGGTTTGGGATCAGCGACCTTAGCGACGGCCGGTTTTGCGGGAGGAGTCTTGGCCGGTGCGGCTTTGCTGTCGGCGCTTTTGGGTACCGCCACCTTGGTATCGTCTGCCATGTTCTTTTCCTGGTGTGTGTGTTTAAGGATAGGTGCCGTTTACGACCGGACCATGTTCTTCAGCACCAGAGCCACCCGGCCAGATTCCTGCGATACCAGCATTCGGATCAGCGCGACCTTGTCATCATAGCTGTTTGCGGTATCGAGCATATCGGCCGTGAAGGTCGGTTTCTTCGGTCTCATTGCCTGCATGCGGGCGCGCAGCTCATCGAGGCTCTCGCCCTCTTCGAGTTCGAACTCGCCCTCGGCCAACTCTTCGTCTTCGCCCTCTTCGCCTTCGGCAGCGGCGGCTTCTTCGGCCAGCCTTGCCTCTTCGGCGGCGGCTTCTTCGGCGAGTCGCTCTTCCTCGGCCGCAGCCTCTTCGGCCAGCTTCTCTTCTTCAGCCGCAGCTTCGGCCGCTGCCGCTTCTTCGAAGAGTTTGAGCTCTTCGGCCAACCTGAGTTCTTCACCAATCCGTGCGGCTTCGGCAGCCTTGGCCTCTTCGACCGCTTTGGCAATTTCTGCCAGCTTGTCTTCCTCGGCACGCTTGACGTCTTCTGCGGTCGGGCCGTGCGGCGGAAGAATCTGATTGATCGTCGGGCCTTTCACCATCGGACGAACCACCGCCAGCAGGAACACGATGATCACCAAGGCGGCTACGCCGATTTTAATGAAGTTCTGCAGATCAGCGTCGGCCCACCAGGGCTTGGGCGCATCCGGTGCCAGGGTCTCGAATCGTGCGGGGGCCACGGTGACGACGTCACCTCGCGCCTCGTTATAACCAACAGCGCTGCGCACCAGCTGCAACATGCGGTCGAGCTCTTCCTTGGTATAGGGAATCGTGGTCGGTGAACCAGCCGGTACGGGCTTGCCATCCGGCGTGTATTGCGGTGCCTGCCGCTCGGCGACCACCACGGCCACGGTCAGACGCTCGATCGAACCCAGCGAATTCTTGATATGGCGCACCGAGCGATCCATCTCGAAGTTACGCGTAGCGCGCGTGGTGACTATCTCATTATTGATCGGCTTCTTCTCGTTGGTGTTGGTGTCCGTGTTCAGGTCCGCATCCGGCGGAGGCGAGTTCGACATCGCGCCAGGAATCCCTTCCGGATCGATCTTGTACTTGCGCTCGGTGGTTAATGCTTCGGAGCGCGGCTTGACACCTTTATCTTTGTTGTCGAAATCTTCGGTAGTCGTTTCGACCGTGGTGTAATCCAGTGTCAGGTTGACTTCGGCCTTGACCGCAGCCTCACCCACGACTGGTGCCAGCAGTTCGGTCACGCGATTGCGGTACGACTCTTCGGTACGCTGTTTGTGCTGCATCTGCGCGATGGTCAGTCCCATCGTGGCATCGACCGGGTTTTCATCGGTCATCAGATTGCCCTGGTCATCCACCACAGACACATTGTTCGGGGCGAGGTAAGGCACACTGGACGAGACCAGATGCACGATCGCTTTGACTTGCGGTGTGGTGACGCCTCGGCCGGCATGCGGTGTCACGACCACGGAAGCTTTGGGCGTGGCCCGCTCACGCACGAAGACGCTTTGCTTGGGCAATGCCAGATGCACGCGCGCTGCCTTGATCGTGGAAATTTGCATGATGCTGCGCGCCAGCTCCTGCTCAATCGCCGTGTTGTACTGCACCTGCTCCATGAATTGCGAGGTCGTCATCGACGACTTATCTTTGAGTGACTCCATGCCGATAGGCTGAGCTTCTTTGGGGATGCCCTGACCGGCCAAGAAAATGCGGGCCTCGTGATAACGCGCCTCGGGCACCGTGATCTGACCGCTGCTGGTATCGACCTTGGGCTTGAAGTCAGCCGCTTTGAGTGCTTCGAGTGCGGCCTGCTTGTCGTTCTCGGTCATGCCGGGCATGATCGGGCGATAGGGGGTGGTCTGGCTGAACTGGAAAGACATCGCCACCATCAGCAGCACGATGAGTATGGCAATTGCCGGCAAGGCACGGCGCACGGCTGGTTGCTTGAGCAAGCCATCCGCCCAGACTTTGAACTGTGCGAGTCCGCCTGAGACACCGGTCACGGTGCCAGAAAGTTGCCCGGGATTCTGCGTACCGCCAGCCATGGACAATCCGTTCCCTGCAGCGCCAGTGGCGGCGCCGGGCTGTCCCGTTGGCAGTTGCGGAGGCATGCCTCCATTCATTGTTGCTTCAGCCATGTTCTTCTCTCTCGAGGTTGGCGGTGATCTTTAGTGATCTCGACATCGTTTCGGTGAAGGTGCTTCTTTACACCGGCATATTCAAAATATCTTCGTAAGCTTTCAGTACCTTGTTGCGGATCTGCAGGGTCGCTTCAAACGCGAGCGAGGACTTTTGCATCGCCAGCACCACATCGGTCAGCGGCACATCTTCGCCACGGTCGTAAGCTTCGCGCAGACTGCTCGCGTATTGCTGTACCTCGTTGGTTTGCACCACGGCGGTCTTGATTGCATCACCAAAGCTGGGCTTGCCAATCTCTGGTGAGGGCGTCGACAACACCTGCGGTGTGTTCTTGCCTGCTGCATCGACTTGATACTGGCGCAGTGCTGCCAGCATGGAATCGATATTGGCTTGGCTATTGACCCGGTCGACCATGTCGATGTCCCCTTCCCGTTAACCCGCTGCCAGCGTCGGCAGGCCACGCTCGCGGAACTGCGCCATCTTGTAGCGCAGCGAACGCGGGCTGATACCCAATTTTTTCGCGGCTTCCGATCGATTGCTGCTGGATTTGATCGCAGTCATGATGGCCTGATACTCACTGCTCTTGACTGCGGCCGACAGCGCACCCGAATCCAGTACCGCGCTTGGCTGTGCCTCAGCTAACACGGACTGGGATGTCGCCAGAGGCTCCATCGCCGTCTCGGTGACCTGCGCTTCCCACTCGTCAAACATCAGATCGGATTCGTCAATAATGTCGCCATTGGAGAGCACCAGCGCACGCTGCACGACGTTCTGCAGCTCGCGCACATTGCCGGGCCAGCTGTAGTTCTGCATCATCTCGGTCGCGCGCGGCGACAGGCGAACCTGGCGGTCTGAAGGACCGTAGTTGGATAAAAACTGATGGACCAGCGGCAGAATGTCGCCCGGACGATCGCGCAAGGGCATCACACTCAGCTTGAAGGCGCTGATGCGGAAGTAGAGGTCTTCGCGGAACTCACGATTGGCAATCGCCTCGCGCAAATCTTTGTTGGTCGCCGCGACCAGACGTACGTCCAGTTCAATCGGTGCATTACCGCCAAGACGGGTGATCTTGCGCTCCTGCAGCACCCGCAACAGCTTGGTCTGCAAGTGGTAGGGCATTTCGGCGATTTCATCGAGAAAAATGGTGCCGCCCTGGGCCTGCTCAAACAGGCCGCGATGTTCTTTCAATGCGCCGGTGAAGGCGCCTTTCTCGTGACCGAATAGCATGTCTTCGATCAGGTTCTCGGGCAGTGCGGCGCAGTTCATGGCGATGAACGGCCCCCCACGGCGCGGTGAGGCATCATGCAGCACACGCGCCAGCACATCTTTGCCGGCACCGGTCGGGCCGACGATCAGCGCGGATACCTGAGTCTGTGCCACGCGACGCGCCAGCTCCAGCAGATGCTGGCTGACCGGATCAACGAACACAAAGGTCTGAGGACTGTTCTTGGGTAGCTCATTGCGTGTAGGCGCAAGCGAGAGCGCATTGCGCCAGCTATCGACCGACCAGTCCTCATCCGAGAGGACGTGATACGCGCCTCTGCGCATGGCTTCGATGCCCAGCTCAAACTGATGGCGCTCGACGCGGCAGAGGACGGGAATAGCATGACCAAATGCCTGGGTTAGCTTGCGCACTTCTTCCAGCAAACCGGTATCCCCCATGAGGCGGATCACCACCAGCCGCGCACGCGCCAAGCCTTGCTTGAGGTCATGCAGCGTGGTCACGGGCAAGAGCTGCAGGCCTGCCTGCTGCAACCGCTCGCGCTCAACCGAGCCCACGGAGGTCTTGGGATCCAGCCACAGGGCCGGGTGCGAAGTGTCTGTCAGAGCGGTCACTTTGATTGCCTATGAAAACAATGAACGCTTGCTTCTTAGCAATCCCTGTGCCAGCCGTTTTATTCAGAAACATGCGGGTTTTGCCGGGGCATGTCGGAACGGCAGGGCTTTGCCGGGGGGAGGAAAACGTCAACCGCTTTGCCGGCAGACGGAAAGCCGACAGACCGGGTTTTCCCTGGCAGAGACTCAGTTCGGCTGGCAATCTGATGGCCTGCTGATCGCCTGCTGATCGCCCAGGCAGAGAGCGAGCCATGCGCTTGCTGAGCTCCGACCGGCTCCTTGCCGGGGATTCCTCGGTGGTGGACTTCGTTTCACGCTGGGCGCCGGGCCGCTTCGCGTCGAGCAAAATCTACTCCGGACAATCCTTGTAACTGGTCTTTAAGCAGATGTCTGCCTGCTGCATGGCCTCCTGCAGCTGCTCGGCGCGCAAGCCCTTCCCCGCCAGCCCAGTCAGTTTCTCGGCCTGTGTCTCGCCGTTGGCCCTGGCAAGTGATGCCCAGATCAGGGCTTTCTGTGGCTCGGTGCGCCAACCCTCGCCGGAAAAATAAATGGACGCCGCCATCAGCTGCGCGCCGGCGTGCCCTTTGCGTGCCGCACGCAGAAACCAGGAGAGCGCCAGTGCGCCGTCTTTGCTCAGTCCGCCGAGCCCGGAACGGTAATACTCGCCAAGCATATACTCGGCATCGGCGTAGTTCGATTGCGCCGCCGCCGCGAACAGCGATCGTGCCAACTGCTGGTTGCGCGCGATACCGAGTCCGTGGTGATGCAAGGTCGCCAGGTTGTACTTGGCTTCAGGCAGACCCAATGCCGAGGCCTTGTCATACCAGAGCCGTGCTTCGGTGTAGCTCTGTGTGACACCGAGTCCATGCTCGTACAAATAGCCAAGATTATTTTGCGCGCGCGCATCGCCGCTCTCGGCCGGCTTGCGCAGCGCACGCTCTGCGGTGGCGTAGTGTCCGCGCTCGATCGCGCGCATTGCCGGGCCAAGCTCAGCACATGCCAAGCCCGTGACGCTGGTGAGCCAGCACAGCGCGAACACGAGGCGTAAGCGCTTCATGGGATGGATCGGGTGAGGGTGGGAGGTGCCACCGCCGTTGGGGCGGTAGCTGACTTCGGGATAAAGCCCCGGCATCGCTGGCCATCCGCACGTAGCACCTCAATGGAGGGGACGGTACGGCTCTTGAAGCCCATCAGCCTGCACAGGTAAGGACATTTGGGGTCCCAGCTGACGGCAAAATGCCGGCACTGCCAGCAATTGGGTACGCCATCGACCGCGTGTTTGTCAGGACTCATTCTCTACGCTTGTTCTTGTCGCGCAGCTTGCGCTGGTAGTCATTCCATGCCCGTAATACCACCGCCGCCATCAGGCCGGATAGCATCAGCACACCTACCATTGCCTGAAAAAATTCGCCCAGCGTCATATCAGGCGGCAGCATGCGCTGCGGGCGCAGCACGACAGTCAGTATCAGCAGACTGAAGGCGATCAGCACAATACGCAGCAGCCGAGAAGCCTGGCGGCGTCGATTCGGATTCTGTTCCATCTTGACCTCAGGAGGCATACTTCCTCAGGTCTTATTTTGTCACAGCAGGCGGGACAGTAGGGAATCCCCCTTCAGTGCACCCTGCCCTGCTTAGCCCTGCAACAGCTTCAGCACGGTCTGCTGGCTGGTGTTGGCCTGGGCCAGCACCGCCGTTGCGGCCTGCTGCATGATCTGCGACTTGGCTAGCTCGGTACTCGCGGCTGCATAGTCGGCATCCTCAATCTGGCTGCGCGAGGCCGACAGATTGGTCGTCACGTTGGACAAGTTGTTGATCACGTGCTCCATGCGGTTCATGACAGCACCCATGGTGGCGCGGGTCGCGTTGATCTTGTCCATCGCATCGTCGAGCAGCGTCAGCACCGCCGAAGCACCGTCGCGCGTGTTGATACGCACACGCCTGTCCTCGACGTTCAGATCGACATCGCCGGTGATGCCACTGGTGATCGAACCCTTCTTGCCGAAATCGGCCAGATCAATCGTGATGTACTGATTCTCGGAAGCGCCCACCTGGAAGGCCAGACGACCGACTTTGGGCGGATCCATTTCTTCACTGGAGCGACCACCGAAAGTGCCCTCCTCGAAGCCCATGGCCGCAAAGTTGCCATCGACGCTGTAACCCTTGTCGCCCACCGAGATCGTGAACGGATGACCGGTCGCGCGCAGCTTGTCAAGCTGGTCGGACGGCGGAGCGCCCGACGGTGAAGGCAGCTTGGGCAGCAGCGCCGGGTCGGAGACCAAACGGACCGTGCTGTAGATGGTGCGAGCATTGGTGGAGGTCGCTGTGCCATCCGGTATACCACTCACGTCATTCTCGCCATAACTGTTGTCGGTGACATTCGACAGCGTCAGCGTGGCCGCCGAGGTCGTGGGAGAAATCTTCGCTCCCGTCATCGTGAACGGCGAGCCCGGAACGTTAGAGACGATATCCACCGCATCGCCGTTGAGCACCACCTTGATGTTCTTCAGTTTCGATGTGGCGTTGTTATTTTCGGCTGCGATTGCAGTCGATATTTCTGCGGCCATGGAGGCTGCAGAACTGGTCGTGAATGAAATTTCCTTGCCGTTGATGGTTACAGAGGCGGTCGAGCCATCGGCACCGTTCACAGCAATGCGCGATACCTGGGCTACCTGACCTCCCTTGTCCAGACCAAAGCTGGCAGCGGTCAAGTCTTTCTGGTTGGAGTCAAACCAGACGGAGAAATTACGTCCGTCCGAAGTCAGGGTCACGCCATGACCATTGTCAGCGGCGGTGACACCATGCTGGCCAGTGCGAGCATTGATCGCCTCGACCACTTTTTCGCGGCGCGCAGTCTCAGTTTCATCTTTGACCATCACCACCGGCACGGTGGTGCCGTTGATGTACAAGTTGTAAGTCGTGCCTGCCGATGTGGTCTCCGGTAGTGACGTGACGGTGTTGAGGCCTTTGCTGACGAAGGAATTCGGTAGCGCCCGAACGCCGGTCTCGCTGCTCGACGCATTGATGGCTGCCGCAATCGCAATGGCACTCGCACTGCGGTCGCTGCTGGCCGCCACGATATTGGATTTTTCATCGTCACCGGTGGTGGTGGCACGAATCTTCACGCCATTGATGACCAGATCATCCACGTTCAGCGGCTTGTATTTTGCCGGCTGGTTGGGTTTGAGCGTAATCCGCGTCATCGTACCGGTGTTGGTGTCATCGCCTTCGGAGGTCAGTGTATACGGCGTGCCCGGCACATTCGCCGTCAGCTGTACCTCATTGACGCCGCGCCCTGCGGATGCGGTCACACCCAAGGTAGTTTTGGCGTTGATCAGACCGACCAGTTCATCCCGTATCGATTGCGGATCGGTCGTGTTGCTGGTCGTAAAAGTCGTGCCATTGATCGTCACCGAGTAAGTCTCGGTGCCACTGATCGGCCCCTTGATGACGAGTGCTTCGGTCTGTGCTACGGGCGCATCCACCGTGGCACGCGTTGTCGTGTTGAATACTGACTGATTCTTGGTGAAGTTACCCTCGATCAGACCCGTACGCTCAATATCGCCCGTGGTGGCAGAGGTGATCACGACCGGTGCTTCAATCTTCGATTCCAGCGAATAGGTCGCCGTATGCACACCTTCGCGCAAGCCGACGCGCTGACCGAACAAGGCCGCACTGGACTCTGTCTCGAAGCGAACCTCAATATTGCGGCCGTCATTGGCGACCAGGGTAATGCCCTTGGAATCGTAACCGGTGTCGATGGCCTTCACACCCGTCTTGGACGTAATCGCATTAATAGCATCCACAACGGAATGACGCGTCGCACGGGTATTGTTAAGAATTGTGGTGATATCTGCCGATGCGTAGCCATTGATGAATACTGCGCCGGAGACTACCGATTCTGCGCTCATCGAGCGGCCGGTGAAGACGTTTTCATTCACTTTGGCGAACACGGCGGTACCGGGACGTTGCGTGCCAAATTCTTGCACGATGTCGACAATCGGCTCGATGCCCGTAGTGCCAGGGACAATCGGTGTGCTGGGCACATCCCGCTCGGACGGCGGGAAATCCACCTTGATCGTCGAGCCACCGGGCGCATAGGTCAGCGTGCGGTTGCTGGTCGGACCAAACTGGGTACTCGCCTTGAGCGTGGCAAAAATCTTGGCCGTTGCCAGTGCTGAGGTATTTTCATTAACCGTGATCTGCACGCTCACGCCACCCACCACGATCGTGCCGGGTTTGGGTACGCCTGTGAAGGTCAGGGTCTGCGACTCACCTGCATTGGTGCCCAGGGCCGTCGCCGCACGATTAATCGCGGCCACCTTGGCGATTGCACTGCCGGCCGCGTTGTTGGTTGGTGAATACGGGTCATCTGCCGCATAGGTGGCGCCGATGTCGATGCCGTTAATGCGAAGGTCTCCCGCGCGCAAGGCGGGTACGCCACCTTCGACGGAGACGGACAGACCGACGGCACGGTTGGTAATGTCGAGCGCATCGCCCGCTGAATCTTTCAGGGTGTAGGTCAGATCATCCGAGATGATGTGACGGTTTTGTCCCTCGGTGCTTCTGAACGTGACCTGGCCCGTCGTCGAATTGAGCTCACCCGTCATGGTGAATACGCGATTGTCGACGCCCTTGAAGCTTGCAGTGACCGCGCCCGCCGCCGTGACACTGAAGCTTAGTGTTCCCGCCTTGAGAAAATCGCCGTTGGAGGAAAAGTCCTCAGCGGTACTGGTGACTGCCTTGCGAACATCTTGCGTCACGCTGGAGGTCACGCCCGTGCCACTGTCATACACTTCAATCGGATCGATATCGCCATCGCTGGGGGCGTAAGTAATCGTCAGATCGCCAGACGATTGCACAATCGTGCGGCCCGAAGTTCTTGGGTCGTAACTGGGGTCAGCTTCCAGCGCGGCTTTAATCGCCGTGGCAAAGGTGGTCGTGCTGGTGGCATCTGCGGCGGTAATGTTTACCACGACGCCGCCCACGCGAATCGTGCCCTCCATGGGCGTGCCACTGAAGCTGAGTGTCTGAATTTCGCCAGCGTCATTGCCATTCAGCGTGCGCACGGTGGTGGGGTTCAAGAAAACTTCCGACATCTGGCTGACTGAGGTCGTTTTATACACAGGCATCTCGCCCACACGCTCGCCGGCGTCACCGCTGAGCAAGGGGAAACCATTCCACTCGGTGGACTCGGAAATGTGCACGATCTCGGCCTTGAGCTGCTGGAATTCGAGATCCAGGTAGCTGCGTTGGGCATTGTCGTTCGTATCATTGACTGCCTGCACCGCCAGCTCTCGCATGCGCTGCATCATGTCCGTGATTTCGTTGGTCGCGCCTTCAGCCGTCTGGATGAGTGAGATAGCATCGCCCGCATTCCGTATCGCCTGATTCAGGCTGCGGATCTGGTGGGTCATCCGGGTGGCGATGGCAAGGCCAGCGGCGTCGTCGCCAGCGGTATTGATCCGCTTGCCCGTCGACAGCTGCGCCATGGCCTTGGACATGGTCCCCTCGGTACGTTTAAGCGCTGACTGAGTAAACAGCGCCTTCACATTAGTATTGATGACTGCCATGCTAGGTTTCTCCTTCCGGCGTCTTTGTGCTGCTTGATCTGGTGTGGGCTTTCGCCCGCGTTATCCATAATTTAGCAACTACCGTGCCAGAACAAAAACTTCAATTAATTCAATTAGTTACAATTTATTTTTAGTGACTGCTTTACCCGGGGAACCCGGTGCGGCAATTTCTGTCGGCTATCCGGCAGATCCTTGCCACAACGATGATGCGTGATTCATTAACAATCCATTAACGCTGAACAGCGCCCAAACCCAGGGCCTCGGCCAGTGCGTCATATTCTTTCAATAACTCCGGGTGATCTGGGAACAGCGCCAGCGCAATGCCAGCCGCTTCAAACGCCTCGGCCAGATCCAGATTGCAGCGCAGCGAGCGGATCAGCATCGAGTGGGTGAACACCGTCGCCTTGTCTCCCTGCATATCCATTAACTGCCGGAGTAGGTCCACGGCTTGCGGCCAGTCCTCGCGCACTACCGCCAGCAGGCTGGTGATTGCCATGATGTGTTCACTGTCCGGGTATAAGGCTAGACCGGCATCACCTAGCGCATAAGCCAGAGCGTCGCGGTCTTCGCCCATCAATGCCTGAATCGCCTCGCGGATTTCCGTTGGGGAAAAACGGGAAACCTGCAAGGTGCTGAAAGGACGGCCCGCTTCTGCATTGAAAATCATTTCTTGGGCGAGGTTAGGCATAGTTAAACTCCTGTTCTAGATGCTTAGGCTAAATTAGGGACTCGTGGCACAGGGCAACATCCCTCGGTGCGTCACATTAAGCAAAACAGATGCCAGCTTCAGAAAGCCGGAAAACTGTCGATTCAGCGGAGTTTTACCCTGATTTCCATTGCCTATTTGATAGGCAATACGGGTTTGTCGCCGCCCGGAGGCAAGTCCAGGACCCGGGCTTTGGCGCTGCCCCG
>JBJTAS010000017.1:0-19735 GCA_046090895.1 Oxalobacteraceae bacterium
GGCCTATTACGACGTCACACAGGCCGATCTGAATGCTGGCAAGGCGATTGTGAACGTGGCGACGGTGGAGACGGACCAGACCGATCCGCAGTCCGATGATGCAACGACAGCGACCGTCCAGAAACCTGCTTTGCAAATCGAAAAACAGGTTTCACTCGATGGTTCAAATTGGTCCGATGCAGACAGCGCTACAGGTCCTGTGGCCAATGTCGGCCAGACCGTCTATTTCCGCGTTGTTGTTACTAATATCGGGAATGTCACTCTGTCGAATGTTGATGTCCAAGATCAGGTGACTGCCGGAACAGGTAATCCGCTCGATTTTACTTTCGGCGCCGAGAGTGAGCAGCTTATAAAGACCCTGGCATCTGGTGAATTCGTGACTTCAAGGGTGATACAGGTTCAGGCACTGTCTGGCCAGCAAACGGATCTTGCCACGGCGTTCACAACCTTCGCAGGTACCCAGGTGACAGCCGCCGATTACGCAAACTACTTCGGGAAGGCGCCAACGACCGCCTTGATCGCCCCCACCAGTACCACCGTTGGACAATACCTCAATGGCTCTGCCTTGAGCATCCAGCAATACTACGATTTTCAGGGTGGCGTCATTCAATACTCCACGTCCCTGAAGACCGGAAAGATCACTCAGACCAATCCTGGTGTCTTGTTTTACTTCACGGGAGCGTCAGGCAGTATCAAAGTCGCGGATGGAAAAGCTACGGAACAACTATCCGTCACTATCGACCAGACGGTTACTCTGAAATCCGGATCGCCAGTCACGAGTTCGCTGAGCGCAGTACAAAACAATATTCAGCTATACCAAGTAGTTGATGCCAACGGCAATGGTAAATACGATGCTGGGGAGACAGTGAATACCTTGTCGTCCAAATCATACTCAGTGACGACGCTCAACGGTGATATTACGCTGAATTTCACCGGCACGAAGGGCAGCTTTTATGTGGCATCGGTCAAGTACGATACCAGCTCCGTCATAGGCGCAAACGTTGGCAAGATGGCGGCCACCTGGCCTACTGTGAATTACCAGTTCGACACCGTGTTCAAGGCAGCGACCATCGAGACCTATGCGGGTGGTGTCGATCTTGCCCCGAAAAAGCCATCGCCGATGCTGCTGCAGGGAGATCTGGGTGATGGTGCGAAGTCGGTAAAGGAGGCGAAGATCAAGCATGTGGTCGATGCAGCGATTTGCTGGTGGGAAGATCACGGTATTACAGCAGAGCAGCTGAGCAAGCTTAAGGCAGCGACAGTGGAAATTGCCGATTTGGGCCATGATGCTCAGGGTTGGTGGCTGGGCGCATCCGCTGGTGCGCTGATCACCATCGATGACGATGCCGCTGACCATGGCTGGTCGCTAGGTCTTGAAGGCGTTGCTCATAACAAGGTAGATCTGTTTTCGGTGCTCGTGCATGAGATGGGTCATGTGCTTGGCAAGTCCGATGAGGACATGGGCAGCACACTCGCGGTAGGCGAGCGTATGCTGCCAGAGATCCAGGCAATGCCGTCGGAAGGGAGTGATGGCGACCATGACCAGGATGCCGGCACGGATGAGGACCATGGTGGCGATCAGATGGCGGGTCACACTGACGATCACGCCGATGATCACTCAGGCGACCACAGTGACCACGGCATCCCGACCATCGAGCACATGCTGACACTGGTCGGATCGGCCGCAGCAGAGCAGCAAATGCACCTGCACATGAGCTGATATTGAAAGACATGCGTCCGGAAACGGACGCAAACCGGGTTGTGAGGCGGGGAGCGAGCCGGGGGCACAGTTGTGCTTCCGGCTTTTTTTCTTTCAGGCGCTCTTGCCGCAGCATGCTTGTTGCTTCTGTCATGTACTAGAGCAAGCGGCGTTGGTGAACTGGTTCACTCATCGTTTTGCATTGCGCAGACGGTAAACACCTTGGCTGCCCTGCGTTCGGCGCTTTGTTGGCTCACCCGCGCCTGAACTGCGCGTGGCGTCGCACACACAGCGCGGCGTTTCTTCCTCTGGCGGAAGCTTGTAGTGGCTATTCCTCGATGGTTAACATTATTGTAACCACACCGGGCTTGTCCCATTGATCGAGGAGAGAGTGAATGTCACAGAATCTGAGCAATCCACTGGAAGCCAACAACAGTAACCTCACGCAAGCAGAGTCTCAGCCAGTGCACATCGGCCTTCGACTACGCGCAGTCGATCAATCTGATCGGTCCATTGTCTCGAATATCACAGGCGTTCATCTTGGATCCGGCTTTGCGTTCATTGATTTCGGTTTCATCGAACACTCGGCGCTAAACGAGGTGACACGCGCCGCGCGTTTAGGTGAGCAGAAAAATCCCACGCTGGATGGTCGTCTCGAATGCCGAATCGCGATGGGGCTGGGCGATCTGATGCAGCTGGCACGGCAGATCGATCAGGTGATCTCCTCGGCGAACAAAGCGCGCACCAACGCAGAGTCTGGCAAGCAAGATCCGCTGGCCCTTGATCCCGCCGCTGTCATGCAGTAATCCGCCCGACGCGGTGCCACGCAGATTGTTAAGGCACCGCGCTTCCATCATCGCTCGATCAAGAGAGTCATCATGACCCAGCCGACCACGGCCTTCGTACCGGCTCGCGCCACGTCCACGGCTACCCCGGCATCTACACCGCCTGCGCTACGCGCTGTCATCTCGGCCAGCCGCACGGCAATCGCCTCGGCAGCGCTGTTCAGCTTGTTCCTGAACCTGCTGATGTTGGTGCCCTCGATCTACATGCTGCAGGTGTATGACCGCGTGCTATCGACGGGCAGCGTGCCAACGCTGCTGATGCTGACCCTGATCACCACCTTCATGTTCATCATTTTTGGCGGGCTGGAATGGCTGCGTGCGCAGGTGATGATCGTCGCCAGTATGCGTTTTGATGCTGCACTCGGGCCGAAGGTACATGACGCCATTTTCAACCGGACGATTGCCAGCAGCGGCAAGCGCGCGAGTGCACAGCCTCTCGAAGATATTGACCGCGTGCGTCAGTTTGTGACCGGCGCGGGGTTGTTCGCACTGCTGGACGCACCGTGGGTACCTATTTATGTGGCATTGATGTTTGTGTTTCACCCGTGGACTGGCTGGGCTGCCATTTTCTCAATGGTGGTGCTGGCGGGTCTGACAGTCTGGACCGAACTGGCGACACATCATCTGCTGCAAGAAGCCAACCGTTCCAGCATGGCGGCGAATCAGCAGACAGCCTCGCATCTGCGCAATGCCGAAGTTATCACTGCCATGGGCATGCTGCCTCGCTTGCGTGAACGCTGGCTGCGGGATCGCAGCGCGGCACTGGAATCGCAGCATCGCGCCAGTGCGCGTGCCGGGCTGATTGCCGCGCTGTCGAAAACCTATCGCCTGACATCGCAATCACTGATCCTTGGCCTCGGTGCGTATCTGGCTATACGGCGCGAGATTTCGCCGGGAATGGTAATCGCAGGTTCCATTTTGCTTGGCCGGGCGCTGGCGCCCATTGACCAGTTGATTGGTAGCTGGCGCACGATGACCGGTGCGCGCACGGCCTACAAGCGTTTGTCTGAATTGCTGGGTGAATACCCCGAGCCTGCTGAGGCGATGGCCTTACCGCCGATACGCGGCGAGTATGAGCTGGACAAAGTGGTCATCGCACCGTTTGGTGCACGCGTGGCGGTCATTAAGGAATTGACGCTCAAGATTCCCGCAGGCTCGCAATTGGGCGTGATCGGCCCCAGTGCCGCTGGCAAGTCCACCTTGCTGCGTGCCTTGCTGGGGCTGAACCGCCCGTATTCCGGCACGCTGCGGCTCGATGGGGCCGAACTGTCGCAATACTCCCGCTCTGTGTTGGGACGTGCCATTGGTTACCTGCCACAGGATGTCGAACTGCTGGACGGCACGATCTCGGAAAACATCGCGCGCTTTGGTGATATCGATGCAGAAGCGGTGGTGCGGGCAGCGCGTCGCGCGGGTGTGCATGAAATGATTCTTGCGCTGCCAGATGGTTATGAAACAAGGCTGGAGGGAAATTTCACGCTCTCTGCCGGGCAACGGCAGCGCGTCGCACTGGCTCGCGCACTCTACAAAGATCCGGCGGTCGTGATTCTTGATGAGCCGAACTCCAACCTGGACGAAGCCGGCAGTGCCGCGCTGATGGCGGCATTGGACGAGTTGCGCGAGATGGGCAGTACCGTGGTGATTGTTACGCATCGCAATGGCGTACTGGAGAAAGCAGATGCCGTGCTGCTGCTCGTTGATGGAAAGCTCGCGCTGCATGGCACGCCTGCCCAGGTCTCTGCATCGCTCATTCATCGCCGCGCGCAACAAGCCGGCGCAAAAATGGCCACGGGAGGCGCCTGATGAATCTGTTCCGGGAACTGTCGAAAGGCGCTGTTTCCAGCGCGCAGCCACTTCGCACGGCTACTGACCGATTGGCTACGGAAACGCCAGCCAATGAGATGGCGCTTGATCCGGCAATAGACCGACGCGAGCGTCGCTTGCGTTATGGCGGATTGATGGCGGTACTGGTTTTGTTTATTGGTCTAAGTGTCTGGTCGGTCATGGCGCCACTCGATAGTGCGGCCGTTGGCAGCGGCGTGGTCGTGCTGCAGAACTACCGTAAATCGGTCGATCATCTCGAAGGCGGCATCGTGCGCGACGTGAACGTCAATGAGGGGCAATGGGTCAATCGGGGCGATGTGCTCGTGGCACTCGAGGATGTGCAGGCCAGAGCACAACTGGAGCAGACGCGCAGCCAGCTGCTCATAGGCATGGCACGCGAAGCAAGACTCATCGCGCAGCGTGACGGACTGGCCAGAGTGAACTATCCGGCAGCGCTCACTCGGCTGGCAAAAGATGCTCGTGCGGTCGACGCCATGCGATTGCAGGACCAGACTTTTCGGGTGCGCCGGCAGGCGCAGCAGGGTGAGATCATGCTCTATGAGCGACAGATCGCGCAGCTGCGGGAGAAGATCGCTGGTCTGCGTCAGCAAAGGGTGATGCGTGACCGGCTGGTAGATTCTTATGAGAAGGAGCGTGTTGATTTCGAGGCACTGGCGAAAGAGGGCTATGCCGAGCGGCAGCGGGTGCGCGACATGGAGCGCAACCTTGCGATGAATGAAGGACAGCGCGATTCACTGCAGAATGATATTGCCTCGGCCGAGGTCGAGGTCAGCTCGGCGCAGCTGAAGATCTTGCAGTTGGAAAAAGACATGCAGAAAGACGTGGCGAAGGAACTCTCCGAGGTACAGGCAGAGCTCTTCGCGCTACGCGAAAAAATACGGGGCTTGGAGGATACTTACCGTCGTACGGCCATCCTCGCACCTGAAGCAGGCCGCGTACTCGGATTGGCGGTGCATACGCGGGGTGAAGTGCTAAAGGCTGGCGCTCACATTCTCGATATCGTACCCGGTGAAGAAACACTGATCGTCGAGGCCAAGCTTTCCCCGCAGGATGTGGATCAGCTACGCGTGGGTCAAATGGCCGAGGTCAGGTTCACGGCCTTCCGTCAGCGCGACATGCCGCGCATCGAAGGCAAGCTGGCCACGCTGTCGGCAGACCGCATGATGGAAGACGTCAACGGCACCAAGCAAGCTTACTACCTAGGCCGCGTCACGATTACACCCAAAGGCCTGCAGGATCTGGCCCGACTGAAGCTGGATCTGGTGGCCGGCATGCCGGCAGATGTCCTGGTCAAGACCGGGCAGCGCACCTTCTGGCATTACCTGACAGCGCCACTGTCTGACATGCTGGTGCGTTCGCTCAAGGAGGATTGAGTTGCACAGACTACTCAATCGCTGCTTGTTTTTTTTGTTGGCGTGCGCACTGCTGTGCAATGGCACGGGAGTCTCCGCCACCGATTTGCTCGGACTGTATCGTTCGGCAATGAATGACAATCCGACGCTCAAGGCACGCCGTTTTGGTATTGATCGCGCGCGCGGAGAAGCAGATCAGGCAGACAGTCGTTTGTATCCGCAGGCGAGTATTCAATCCTCGTTGTCCCGGAATGATTACAGCGATCGTTTTGGAGATCAGCGTTACAGTGGACGGCGGAATGTCCTTCAGGCACGCCAAGCCATTATTGATCTTCCTGCGTATTATCGTAGTGACAGTGCACGTTTTGTAGTCCAGCAGGCCGAGCAAGAGGCGGCGAATGCACGCGCAGAGCTGTTCTCGCAAATCGCTGACCAGTATCTGAATGCTTTGCAGGCTGATGATGAGCTGATGCAATTGCAATCAGAAAAAGAGGCTGCACAAAAGCAAGTAGAGCGCTTGCGCTCCATGCGAGAACGGGAGATGGCAAAGATCACCGATCTGACGGAGGCGATTTCGTATCTGCAGCAGGTGAATACACGAGAGATCGATGCCATTACTAAAGGCGAAGCGGCTCGCGTCCGCTTGCGTGAACTCTCTGGCAGAGATGCCGGAATTCTCGCGATGCTGGTACGAACAGATTTTCCGGCGGTGCCCCAGACGGCGGATTACTGGGCGACTGAGGCACGGCAATCGAATCCCGCCATCAGGGCTCGCCGCGAGGCATTGCAGTCCAGTCGTCGTGCTGCCGATGCAGCGCGGGCAGAGCACTATCCGCAGCTATCGCTCTCGCTTCAGTACAGTCAGTCCAACCTGACTTATGACAATCTTTCGCAGCGATCCTATAACGTGGGCAGCGCGTCGCTGGAATTGCGTATTCCTGTTTATGAGGGCGGTCGAACCAGCGCAGCAGAAGCATCCGCACTGGCGCAGCAGGCCATCGATCAGGAGCAGCTCGAGGGCTTGTTACGTGAAGTGGAGCGGGACACGCGGGTTGCCTATGCTTCGGCGCAGGCGAATCGCGCGCGTATCGATTCCACGAGTGCCGAAGTTGATGCGCTGACGCTGACCGTGCGCGCGCAGGAGCGTGGTTATGAACTCGGTGCGGCGACGGTGATCAATGTGCTGGATGCCCGCCGACGTTTATTGCGCGCACGGGTCGATCAGTCGAAAGCGCGTTACGATTATTTGCGGGATCTGATCGGACTGACGGCGCGCTCCGGCAAACTGACCGAGGCCGAGGTGACCGAGTTCAACCGCTGGCTGGGGCCTCGCGTCGACTGAACCTGTACCGATCTGCTGTCATCGGACAGGGCTGGCGTTGTATGATGCGACGTCCCCGGTACTTGCCCTTGCGGCTGTTTTTCGATGAAATCTCTGTGCGCCCCGTGCGTGTTACTGCTGATCTTTCCCCTGCTGGCGCTGGCAGACAGCGAAGCTTATGAATGCGACGGCAAGACGCGCTTCATTCATCGGGGCGCGCCCTCTACCGTGCCCGCAGCGGCCAAGCGCAGCTACCGCTTGCAAGCCGGCCGTATCGACGGGCTGACGTGTCAGCCGGAAGATCAGCTCATCGGCTGCATGGGTCTCACCCCCGAGCAGGCGATGCGCAAGATCGTGATCGATCGCGCTGCGCTCTCAGTCAGCGACACGATGGAGCTTCCCACCTCGCTGCTGATCTTTGAAGGTCAGTGCAAGTCAGTGAACTGAGCCTTTTCCCAACATGAGGTCTCTGGCAATACAGCCTGCCCACTGGCAGAGCGGCGAACATGGTGAATTGTTCGCGCCGCTGTATGGTGATGTCTATGCGAGCCGCAGCAGCGCATGGGGGCAGGCGCAGGCCGTGTTTATCGACGGCTGCGAATTGCCGGAGCGTGCGTCTGATTTGCCTTGCATTCGTCTGCTGGAGACCGGCTTTGGTCTGGGCGTGAATTTTCTGGCGACCTGGGCATGGCTGAGACAGACCGGCTGTCGCTCGCGGCTGCGCTATGTCGCGATAGAGAAGCATCCGTTCACTGTGGAAGATTTGCGTGCCGCGCTGGCGATTGCCATAGGGTCTGCACCTGCTGCGCAGGTGAGCGAACTTCAGGCATTGGCCGAGAAATTACTCGCTGCGTGGCCGCCGTTGATTCCTGGCTTTCATACGATCGCACTCGACGATCAGGTGACGCTGACGCTGGCCTTCGGGGATATTGCACCGATACTGGCGTCGGTGCGAGGCCGGTTCGATGCGATCTATCTGGATGGTTTCGCACCGGATCGCAATCCTGAGATGTGGTCTTCAGCGACGCTGAAAAAAATCGCCGAATTGGCCGCGCCCGATGCGCGACTGTCCAGCTGGTGCGTTGCCGGTACGGTGCGCCGTTCGCTCACTGATGCCGGCTTCGACGTCAGTAAGCGCGAGGGCTTTGGCGGCAAGCGAGATCGTTTGTTTGCGTGCTGGCCAGCTGACTTGACGATGCAGTCGGCGCACAAAGCAGTTCAACCAGCGGTGCTCGTTATCGGTGCGGGTGTCGCAGGCGCAAGCACTGCGCGCCAGCTAGCCCTGCGCGGTCTGTCGGTGACAGTGATCGAGCAACAACAACCTGCCAGCGGCGGTTCGGGCAATCCTGTCGCGGTCGTACGACCGGAACCGGGCGGCGACGAAAATCCCATCGCCGCGTTTTCTGCGGCAGGCGTAATCTGGCTGAAGCAATGGCTGACCCTGCATGGTCAGCAGGTACCGCATGCATTTTGCGGTGCGCTGCGCATCACGCGCGACCAACGCCGGCATGACAAACTCAGGCAGCACGCGCACGCCACGCCTGAGAACTGGCTGGCAGAAGTCGATATCGCACAAGCAAGCGAACTTTGTGGTCAGCGTGTCTCTGCCGATGCCTTCGTATTGCCCCAAGCAGGCTGGATAGTGCCAGCTGCTTTAGTCAATGCCCTGCTCGATGATCCGCTGATCAAGGTGAAGACGGGTGTCAGGGCAGAGCGTTTGTCGGAGGCTGAAGCGGGTTGGCGGCTTCAGCTATCGGATGGCAGCCAGATAGAGGCGGCGCGAGTCGTGCTCGCGGATGCGTTTGGTGCGCTCAGCCCCGTGCCGCTTGCCGTAGACAAGGCGCGGGGGCAGTTGTCTTCTCTTGCGGCGCGTGAAGGGCATGAGGTACGCATGATCATTTGTCGTGATGGTTACATCACGCCCGCTGTCGATGGTGTGCACACGATAGGTGCGACGATTCAATATAACGATGAGGAGGCATCGGCGCGAGCGTCTGATGATGATGAAAATTTTCAGCGCCTGGAACGCTTGCTGCCGGGATTTGCCGCCTCGTCGGAATCACTGCTCAGCAGTCGCGTCTCATGGCGATCGACGACGCAGGATCGTTTGCCGCTGGTAGGAAAGATCGCGGAGGGTTTGTACGCCAGCCTCGGTCACGGCTCTCGCGGCATCGCCTGCGCGCCCATGTGTGCGGAATTTCTGGCGTCGCTGATGCTGGATGAACCGCTGCCTTTGGGGGACGAGTGGGTTGCGAGACTGGACCCGCTGCGCTTTGGCTGATGGCGCAGCGTCAATAAAAATCAGCCGAACAACCGCGCCAGCTCAACGCCGGGCTCAGGCGCGCGCATGAAGGCCTCGCCAACGAGGAAGGCATGCACCTTTGCCTCGCGCATGCGCTTCACATCCTCGGTACCGAGAATGCCGGATTCGGTGATGACCAATTTGTCCGGTGTGATCTTTGGCAGAAGATTGAGCGTAGTGTCCAGCGTGGTCTCGAAGGTGCGCAGGTTGCGATTGTTAATGCCTAACATCGCAGTGTTCAGCTTCAGTGCGGCATCCAGCTCTTCAGCATCATGCACCTCCACCAGCACGC
This sequence comes from Oxalobacteraceae bacterium, assembly GCA_046090895.1. Classification (GTDB taxonomy): domain Bacteria; phylum Pseudomonadota; class Gammaproteobacteria; order Burkholderiales; family Burkholderiaceae_D; genus Pernthalerella. The sequence goes on from JBJTAS010000017.1 coordinate 9,657, forward strand.
CCATGCCCAGCTCATGCGCGCAGGCTTCGAGTTCGCGCATTAGCCCATGATCGAGCGCGGCAACAATCAGCAACACGCAATCTGCACCCCAGTGACGCGCCTGATAGATCTGATACGGATCGATGATGAAATCCTTGCGCAGCGCAGGAATCGCGCAGGCAGCTCGCGCTTGTTTCAGATACTCAGGCGCGCCCTGAAAAAAATTCACGTCAGTCAGTACCGACAGGCAGGCTGCACCATGTGACGCATAGCTTCTGGCGATCTCGGCGGGCTGAAAATCCTCGCGCAGCACGCCTTTGGAGGGCGAGGCTTTTTTGATTTCGGCGATCACACCGGCTTTGCCCGCCGCGATCTTGTCGCGCAGGCTGGCTTCAAAGCCGCGCAGCTGGCTGCGCGCTTCGTGGTCGGATTCGACATCTCGGCGCAGGCTGGCCAGATCCTGATGTTTTTTCGCTGCGCTGACTTCGTCAGCTTTTACGTCGAGAATTTTTTTCAGGATGTCGAACATGATGGCGTGGTCAGGATGGGTGCTGAGGGTGTTTTTTTATGAGAATTGCTGGGTAAAGCGGGCGAACTGATCGAGTTTGGCGCGCGCTTTGCCCGAGGCAATCGCTTCTCTGGCACGCGAGACGCCATCGGCGATGTTATTGGCAACGCCGGATGCATGTAACGCAGTGCCCGCGTTAAGTGTCACGATGTCGCGCGCCGGACCCGGCTGGTTGTCCAGCGCTTCCTTGATTCGCGTGACCGATTCTGCCGCGCCATCCACCTTCAGATGGCGGCTGGAGGTCATTTGCAGGCCGAAATCCTCTGGATGAATATCGTATTCGCGGATCTCGTCATTGACCAGTTCGCCCACCATGGTGGCCGCACCCAGCGAGACTTCATCCATGTTGTCGCGCGCCCAGACGACCACGGCGTGTTTCGCGCCCAGACGTTGCAGCACGCGGGCTTGTATGCCGACCAGATCGGGATGGAACACACCCATCATGATATTTGGCGCGCCGGCAGGATTGGTCAGCGGCCCGAGAATATTAAAGATGGTGCGCACGCCGAGTTCTTTGCGCACTGGCGCCGCGTGCTTCATCGCGGCATGATGATTTGGCGCGAACATGAAGCCGACGCCGGTCTCTTGAATTGATTGTGCGACCTGCTCTGGCTTAAGGTTGATATTCACGCCGAGCGCTTCCAGCGCATCCGCACTGCCGGATGAGGAAGACACGCTGCGGCCGCCATGCTTGGCGACGCGCGCACCAGCGGCGGCAACCACGAACATTGAGGCGGTAGAGATATTGAAGGTATTCGCGCCATCACCGCCGGTGCCGACAATATCGACCAGATGATCGGCATCAGGCACCTCGACCTTGGTCGCGAATTCGCGCATCACCTGTGCGGCGGCGGCGATCTCGCCAATGGTCTCCTTTTTTACGCGCAGGCCCATGGTCAGCGCGGCGATCATGACCGGAGACATCTCACCGCCCATGATCTGGCGGAACAGATGGAGCATCTCGTCGTGGAAAATTTCTCGGTGCTCGATACAGCGCAGCAGCGCCTGTTGCGGTGTCAGCGTCATGGGGTCTCGGGAATCAGGTCGTCAGGAAATTCTTCAGCAGCGCGTGGCCATGCTCGGACAGGATGGACTCGGGGTGAAACTGCACACCTTCGATCGCAAACTGTTTGTGGTGCACGCCCATGATCTCGCCATCGTCAGTCCATGCGGTGACTTCGAGGCAGTCGGGCAGTGATTCGCGCTCGATGGCCAGCGAGTGATAGCGGATGATGGTGTAAGGCGAAGGCAGATCTTTGAACACGCCGACGCCTGTGTGCTGAATCGGCGAGGTCTTGCCGTGCATGACTTCTTTTGCACGAATCACTTTGCCGCCAAAGGCCGCGCCTATGCTCTGATGGCCGAGGCAGACGCCAAGGATAGGCAGCTTACCGGCGAAGTGTTGAAGCACGGGCACGGACACACCGGCTTCATGCGGTGTGCAGGGGCCGGGCGAAATGCAGATGCGTGAGGGCTTGAGCTTTTCTATCTGTTCCAGCGTGATCTCATCATTGCGATAAGTGCGAACGTCCTCGCCCAGCTCGCCGAAATACTGGACCAGATTGAAGGTGAACGAGTCGTAGTTGTCGATCATTAGCAGCATCTCAGATCTCCCCGTCCAGTCCGTCTTGCACCTGCTCAGCAGCTCTTAATACCGCGCGCGCCTTATTTTGGCTCCGGCCGCTGCGCTTAACCTGCACTGCGTGCAGGTTAGCCTTCACCGAAATAAGTCGCGCTATCTCGTTAGTTGTCATCACAGTTCTCCATCGAGACCGTCTTGCACCTGCTCAGCAGCTCTTAATACCGCGCGCGCCTTATTTTCTGTCTCCAGCCACTCCATCTCGGGCACTGAATCAGCGACGATGCCTGCGGCGGCTTGCGCATACAGCATGCCGTCTTTGATCACGCCGGTGCGGATCGCGATGGCGAGATCCATCTCGCCGCCGAAAGACAGGTAGCCGCAGGCGCCACCATAGATGCCGCGTTTGACTGGCTCCAGCTCGTCAATCAGTTCCATGGCGCGTACTTTCGGCGCGCCGGAGAGGGTGCCCGCCGGGAAGGTGGCGCGCAGCACGTCCAGATTGGTCATGTCGGATTGGAGCGTGCCTTCGACATTCGAAACAATATGCTGAACGTGTGAGTATTTTTCGATGACGAATTTGTCGGTGACTTTCACGCTGCCGATCTCGGCGATGCGGCCAATGTCATTACGCGCAAGATCGATCAGCATCACATGTTCGGCGATCTCTTTAGGATCAGCCAGCAGCTCTTCGGCCAGTTGCGCATCTTTTTCTGGTGTCGCGCCGCGCGGGCGTGTGCCGGCCAGTGGGCGGATGGTGATTTTTTTCTTGCCCTCGGGCGTGCCCTCGTTGCGCACTAAAATCTCGGGCGAGCTACCGACGATCTGCATGTCACCAAAGTTATAGAAATACATATACGGCGAAGGATTCAGCGAGCGTAGCGCGCGGTACAACGAGAGCGGGGAATCCACATAGGGCTTGCGTATGCGCTGGCCGACCTGTACCTGCATCAAGTCGCCGGCCATGATGTATTCCTTGGCCTTGGCGACGGCAGCCAGATAGTCTTTTTTGTCGAAATCGCGAATGGCTTCGGTGCGCACGGACGCCGAGGTCACCGGCACATCGATTGCCCGGCGCAGCATCGCGCGCAAATCTTTTAGTCGCTGCTTGGCTTTGCTGAAGGCTTCAGGCTGAGTCGTATCGGCATAGACGATCAGATAGAGCTTGCCGGACAAATTGTCGATGACGGCCAGCTCTTCCGTCAGCAGCAGCTGGATATCGGGCAGCTGAAGTTCATCGGGCGGCGCGCTGTTTTGCAACCGGTGCTCAATGTGGCGCACGGCGTCATAACCGAAATAGCCTGCGAGGCCGCCACAGAAGCGCGGCATGCCGGGACTGATCGCTACTTTGTAGCGCGATTGGAATTCGGCGATGAAATCGAGGGGGTTGTCGTGAGAGACCTCAACCACTTCATGATGTCGTACGACTTCGGTGCGCTGGTTATAGGAACGCAGTAGCGTGCTGGCGGGCAGACCAATGAACGAGTAGCGACCGAAACGTTCGCCGCCAACGACGGATTCCAGAAGGAAAGAGTTCTTGCCGAGTTGTTGTGTCTGCGCGAGCTTGAGATACAGCGTCAGCGGTGTTTCCAGATCTGCGAAGGCTTCGGTGAGCAGGGGAATACGGTTATAGCCCTGCGCGGCCAGCGATTTGAATTCGAGTTCAGTCATGTTCCTCTCCGGGCCGCCATTGTAAGTGAGTGGCGGTGTGTCCAAAAAACTGCTGGCCCAAGGCGGCCAGCGGCAAGCAGCGATATCAGTCGATATGTGTTTGCCAGCGTCGCCATAGCCAGGCCTCGAAGGCACCCGGCGGGGTCAGCTTAGTTTTTTTGACAAGAAACATGGTGGTGGTGATCAAGCGGCGATCAGATCCGCCGCAATGCAATGACGGGAGACTATACCATCCGAGGTGATGCTCTGGACAGGCCGACCAGGGTGATGACCACCAGAAGCGTCGTAGGAGCAACCGCTGGCAGCGATCTCAGGCGGTGGCTAGCTGGCCGCGCATCGCATCGATGACGGCCTTGTAGTCTGGCTTGCCGAAGATCGCTGAACCGGCGACGAAGGTGTCTGCACCTGCGCGGGCGACTTCGGCAATATTGTCGACTTTCACGCCGCCATCGACTTCGAGCATGATGTCGCGTCCGCTTGCATTGATCATCTGGCGTACCTCACTTATTTTTTTCAATGCTTCGCTGATGAAGGACTGTCCGCCGAAGCCAGGATTCACCGACATAATCAGGATGAGATCAAGCTTGTCCATCACATGGTCAAGGTAATGCAGGGGTGTCCCCGGATTGAAGACCAGCCCGGCCTTGCAGCCCTGGTCGCGGATCAGTTGCAGGGTCCGATCGATATGCTCGGAGGCTTCGGGGTGGAAGCTAATGATGTTGGCTCCCGCCTTCGCAAAGTCTGGAATGATGCGGTCGACCGGCTTGACCATCAGATGGACGTCGATGGGCACCTGTACATGCGGACGGATAGCTTCGCAGACCAGCGGCCCGATTGTCAGATTGGGAACGTAGTGATTATCCATGACATCGAAGTGAATGATGTCCGCGCCGGCGGCGACGACGTTTCGCACCTCCTCCCCGAGACGGGCAAAGTCGGCGGACAGAATGCTGGGTGCGATTCGGTAGTTGGACATGGGTATTCCCTTCTGGCGGAGCGGGAATTTTACCTCCCGGGGCCCGACGCCGCTTGCAGGGCGCGCTGAATTCGTGTGCAATCGCGGGTTGGGCACTGTCGCGGCAGTGCAGCTAACAGAAAAGACGAACAAGAAGGCATTGTCCCTATGTCCACGTACCAGATGACTGTGACTGTGCAAACTCATTATCTTGAGGAGCAATCTGATCCGGATCGCTCGCGCTATGTGTTTGCGTATGCGGTCAGTATCAAGAACACCGGTAGCGTCGCAGCGCAGCTGATCGCCCGGCACTGGATCATCACTGATGCCAACGATCAGGTGCAGGAAGTGAAGGGGCTGGGCGTGGTCGGGCATCAGCCTTTGCTGAAACCCGGAGAACAGTTCGAGTACACCAGCGGCACGTCGCTGGCCACGCCGCAGGGAACCATGCGAGGCGAATATTTTTGCGTGGCCGAGGATGGCGAGCGTTTCGGCGCCCCCATTCCGGAATTCACTTTGTCGCTGCCTCGGACGTTACACTGACAAGCGCAGCCACATCCCCTGCTTGCGTCATCGATCGTCGTCGTTTTTATCCGAGAACATCGTCCACCAGACGATAAACACCAGCAGGCCCAATGCGAGTCCTGCCTCCAGAAATAGCAACCACATAGCCCGTGTTCCCGATCACCAAACGCTCTAGTGTAATCCTCGTGCTGACCGTCGCGGTGTGGGTGATGGCCGGGTGTGCGACTTCGCCCAAAGGCAAACTTCCCTCCCGCGCTCCTGCGCCCGAGCCCGTCGCAGCCCTGCCGCCGTCGCCATTGGCGGCGAAGCCAGCGGACTATCTTCGTGTGGCGAGTTTCAGTGAGCTGCCCGGCTGGGCCGACGACGATGTGCGGCAAAGCTGGACCGCAATGCTGGCGAGTTGCGAGGCACTCAGCAAGCGACCTGAATGGTCTGCCGTATGTTCCGCAACAGCCTCGGTGAACGCCGGTGATGAACGCTCAGTGCGCGCGTTTTACGAATCGCAGTTCATCCCGCATCAACTGCGTAACCTTGATGGCAGTGTTCAGGGCATGGTGACAGGGTATTACGAGCCTCTGCTGAAAGGATCGCGTACGCGCTCGGGGCCTTTTCAGACGGCGTTGTACCGGACACCCGAAGATCTGCTCACCATCGATCTCGGTACACTCTACCCAGAACTGAAAAACATGCGACTTCGCGGTCGTCTTGCGGGTAACAAAATCGTCCCTTATCCCAGCAGGGCTGAACTGATGCAGCAGAACGGGCTGGTCGGCAAGGAGCTGCTGTGGGTGGACGATCCGGTGGAAGCTTTCTTCCTGCAAGTACAAGGCTCAGGACGTGTACTTATCGAGAGCACGCGTGAGACAGTGCGAGTCGCTTATGCAGATCAAAACGGGCACCCGTATCGTTCGATTGGCCGCTATTTGGTGGAAAAAGGCGAGATGACGCTTGATCAGGCCTCCATGCAGGGCATCAAGGCGTGGGTCGCTGCCAACCCAACCCGCCGGCAAGAGCTGCTGAATGCCAATCCGAGCTTCGTTTTTTTTCGGGAAGAGAAAATTACCGACCCTGCCAAAGGTCCGAAAGGCGCGCTTGGCGTGCCGCTGACTGCGCAGCGGTCGATCGCCGTTGACCCGCAATTTGTCAGCCTCGGGGCTCCGGTGTTTTTGTCGACCACGCAGCCGAACGCCACCTCACCGCTGCGCCGTCTGGTACTCGCACAGGACACCGGCGGTGCTATTCGTAATCCGGTGCGTGCAGACTTGTTTTGGGGCTTCGGTACCGAGGCGGGAGAGCTCGCCGGTCGGATGAAGCAATCCGGCCAGATGTGGGTGCTGCTGCCGAGAACGCTGGCACTGCAAGCCAACTAGGGTACCGTGCGGAGCAACTCAGACATGGGGTGGCGAGCGGCGCTCCCGGTGGCGCAGTTCCAGGCGCTTTGAGCGAGATTCCAGTTGGCCAAGCTCGGGTGCCACCCATAACGTCGTGTGATGGGCACTCTCAGGGCGGGGGCTGGCACGAGAGCTGGCCCACAGGAGCAGCGCGGCATCCAGAGTGGCATTGTGAAGCTCGAACCACGCGGGAAGCAAGGTCGAGCCCACGTGCTGCCCCTGTGCGTAGTCGCCAGCCATCACGGCAGCGTGTGCCCTGTGCATGGCGCATAGGACCCGCGCGTGCTGTTCGAGATGACATTGAGTGACTGGAAACGCATGCGTTTCCATCAGACGCTGCTCTGTTGCGAAAACTTTTTCCGTCCAATCGAGCAACTGGGCGTAGCTTGCGCTGACGTCGTGATTGTGACAATGGTGTAGTCGTTGCGTCAGCTGGCGCAGCTGCTGATGAGACTCAGTGAGGCGAGTGATATCCGAGAACATGATGGGGCCATGATGAGGTAGGTACAGGAATAAGCGGGAGAGAGACAATGCCTTGAGAATTTTCCAATCAATGATCAAGGCATTCAGTCTTTTACCTTAGTACTCGGGCGCTGTGTGTCAAGTAGATTCGATCAATATCAAACGAATAGCAAAGAGGTGTGCAGCTACAATGGTTGTTTGACATTCCGATACCAAGACAAGAGAGGAGTTTCGTATGCCTTACGAGAACATTCTGATTGAGACGCATGGCAAAGTGGGTTTGATCACACTGCACCGACCTAAGGCACTCAATGCGCTCAATGATCAGCTCATGAACGAGCTGGGCGAAGCGCTGTTGGCATTTGATGCCGATGAGCAGATAGCTTGCATGGTCATTACAGGCAACGAGAAAGCATTCGCGGCTGGCGCCGATATTGCTGCGATGGCTACTTACACCTTCATGGATGTGTACAAAGGCGAATACATAACCCGCAACTGGGAGCAGATTCGGCGCGTGCGCAAGCCCATGATTGCTGCAGTGGCGGGATATGCGCTGGGTGGCGGTTGTGAACTGGCCATGATGTGTGACTTCATTATTGCGGCTGATACAGCAAAATTCGGTCAGCCAGAAATTAAATTGGGCACCATGCCCGGTGCTGGCGGTACCCAGCGCCTGCCGCGCGCGGTGTCCAAGTCCAAGGCGATGGATATGTGCTTGACAGCCCGCATGATGGACGCCTCTGAGGCCGAACGTGCCGGCTTGGTATCCCGCGTCGTGCCAGCCGATACGCTCATGGAAGTGGCGCTGGACGCGGCGAAGGTCATCGCCTCCATGTCACTACCCTCCGTCATGATGATCAAAGAAGCGGTGAATCGCGCTTATGAATCGTCGCTGACCGATGGGGTCCAATACGAGCGCCGGCTGTTCCACAGCACCTTTGCGACAGAAGATCAGAAAGAGGGCATGAAGGCATTTGTCGAGAAACGCTCGCCCAATTTCCGCGGCCTCTGAGACCTGACGCCTCCTTCGAGGGGGGGTATTCTCAAAAAGCTAACTGGGGCTTTGAGGGTCGGCGTTCGGTTGGTCAGGCGCCGGGCGCGGCTCCGCGTGTCGTCAAGTTATTGGCTCGAGCGCTTGACGGAAACCCTGAAAAGCCCCATAATATTCGGCTCTGTGATTGATGGACACAACGATCCGCCGGTTGCACAGCCAGTGATGAAAAGCATTGCCTGGCTTGACGAGGATGCCGAGTTGGCGGAAAATTTCGCCTCTTTGCTGTCGGCGGCCAAGCAAGTCAGCGCCGGTGGTAGCGAAAACAGTCCGCGCTAAGCGCTTGACGATACTCGCAAAACAAGTCATAATCCCGCTTCTTTGCTTGTGCAAACACAACGATTTGCAACGAGCGCGGAGCACGGCGAAAGCCAGAAGAATTCTGAAGTTCTTTAAAAATTAACAGCCGATAAGTGTGGGCGCTTGATGGCGTGCGGCGATGAAGCTTCGGCAGCATCGCAATACTTTAAAAATCAAGTGCTCACAAAGAAATATAGGTAAGTTCGCAAGAACTTATCCTGTCAGTATTTTGAGTGAGCGACGGTTCTTAGGAACCTGCCAGCAATGGCACAACAGAGATTGAACTGAAGAGTTTGATCCTGGCTCAGATTGAACGCTGGCGGCATGCCTTACACATGCAAGTCGAACGGCAGCGCGGGCTTCGGCCTGGCGGCGAGTGGCGGACGGGTGAGTAATGCATCGGAACGTGCCCAGGAGTGGGGGATAACGTAGCGAAAGTTACGCTAATACCGCATACGTACTGAGGTAGAAAGCGGGGGATCGAAAGACCTCGCGCTCATGGAGCGGCCGATGTCGGATTAGCTAGTTGGCGGGGTAAAGGCCCACCAAGGCAACGATCCGTAGCTGGTCTGAGAGGACGACCAGCCACACTGGGACTGAGACACGGCCCAGACTCCTACGGGAGGCAGCAGTGGGGAATCTTGGACAATGGGGGAAACCCTGATCCAGCAATGCCGCGTGTGGGATGAAGGCCCTCGGGTTGTAAACCACTTTTGGCAGGAAAGAAATCGCCTGTGCTAATACCATGGGCGGATGACGGTACCTGCAGAATAAGCACCGGCTAACTACGTGCCAGCAGCCGCGGTAATACGTAGGGTGCGAGCGTTAATCGGAATTACTGGGCGTAAAGCGTGCGCAGGCGGTTTTGTAAGACAGATGTGAAATCCCCGGGCTTAACCTGGGAACTGCATTTGTGACTGCAAGACTAGAGTGTGTCAGAGGGAGGTGGAATTCCGCGTGTAGCAGTGAAATGCGTAGAGATGCGGAAGAACACCGATGGCGAAGGCAGCCTCCTGGGAGAACACTGACGCTCAGGCACGAAAGCGTGGGGAGCAAACAGGATTAGATACCCTGGTAGTCCACGCCCTAAACGATGTCAACTAGTTGTTGGGGATTCATTTCCTTAGTAACGTAGCTAACGCGTGAAGTTGACCGCCTGGGGAGTACGGCCGCAAGGTTAAAACTCAAAGGACTTGACGGGGACCCGCACAAGCGGTGGATGATGTGGATTAATTCGATGCAACGCGAAAAACCTTACCTACCCTTGACATGTCTAGAACTTTTCAGAGATGAATTGGTGCCCGAAAGGGAACTCGAACACAGGTGCTGCATGGCCGTCGTCAGCTCGTGTCGTGAGATGTTGGGTTAAGTCCCGCAACGAGCGCAACCCTCGTCTTAAGTTAGTATGTCTTAAGAGACCGCCTGGGTTAACCAGGAGGAAGGTGGGGATGACGTCTGGTCAGCATGGCCCTTACACCTCGGGCCACACACGTCCTACAATGGCTGTTACAAAGCGCTTGCCAAGCCGTAAGGCGGAGCGAATCGCATCAAAAGCAGCCTCAGTTCGGATTGAGGGCTGAAACTCGCCCTCATGAATC
>JBJTAS010000018.1:0-25555 GCA_046090895.1 Oxalobacteraceae bacterium
GTGGAAGGGTTTTCGGCAATGGTAATGAGCTGGGTATCGCCGCCCATTTGCGCCGGTGCCTGGTTTTGTAGTGAATCCGCAATGGTTACACCATTTTTCCAGGCATTGTTAACACCGGTGGTGAGCTGATCGCCGGCAACAGCTGCGGGAATCGATGACTGGGGATTTTTCAGATCATCGAGGTGAATGAGCTTGGTCACACCGCGCGAAATCAGCTCCGGTGGAATTTGGCTTTCTTTATAAACCTGGCCATACTTGTTGACGTAGAGCGCATCAGTGCCTTCCTTTGATTGGATTAGCTGCTCTTTCATCCGGGTCTCGCCAACGAACGTGAAGGTCTGCCATTTAGCGGTCGGATCGGTAAGGCTGGCAGTCTGAGTTTTGACGTAATACACCGTCGCTAAATAATCATTGCCTCCGGCGTCATAGACGGTTACTGCGCTTGTCTTGTTGTAGGTGGTAGGATCGTTTCTGTCGAAAGGCTTTGTGATGACCTCGCCATCCGAGGGAAAATTTAAGCCTAAAGTTAGCTCCGTTGTTTCTTTGGCGTCACCGCTAGTCTTGGGCGGTATCAGAAGCTTGGACAAATTGTCGATATCGGCTTTACCGGAAGAGTCAACCGCTGCTGCAATCAGGGACTGACCTGCTGAGTTCACCACGTTAAATGACTCGTCAAGCAGGAAGGTACCGTTACGGGTGTAGATGTCTTGCAGACCGTCGGCGGATTTTAAAGGGAAAAAACCATCACCAGTAATGGCAATGTCTAGCGAATTCGCCGAGAATTGAATATTACCCTGACTGAATTCTTGGCTGACCTGTTTTAGAGATACGCCTTGACCGATAGTGGCCGCGGCTTTTTGCAGTGGCGAGGTCGCAAAGATATCGCCGAAGTCCGCTCGCGAGCGCTTGAAACCGGTGGTGCCGACGTTGGCGATGTTGTTACTGGTGACTCCCAGCGACGCTGTCGCGGCTTGCAAACCTGTCAGGGCGGTATAAAAAGACATGGATGTTTCTCCTGAATCCTGGTGAACTGTCTGTAATTAGCGGATCGTTAAAAACCTACGCGTTTAATCTGTGTCATGCTGACTTTCGAGCCATCTTCCAACTCGACTTGCAGATCGCCGGTGGCGGCGTCCGTGGTGACCGACTTGACCATGGCCATGGTGGATACCGGCGCCTTGCTGGATTTGCCGAAGCGCGTTGCGCTGGCTTCCATGCGATACACCCCGTCGTCGAGCGCGTTGCCCTGGTCATCCTTGCCATCCCAGCTGAACAGAAAATCACCCTTCTTCTGCGCACCCACCTCGCCCGTACGTACCAGTTGGCCCGAGGATGAATAGACCTTCAATGTGATCGAGTCGACATCATTCGCCAGTGTTACTGCGCCCTCGACGGGCTGAGCACCGGACAACAAGGCTTTGCCGTCGCTGATCGCGATTTTCTTACCCAGCAAACCAGACATCGAGCTCATGCGCTCATTCGACATGGAGGCGACAAGGTTTTGCAGGTTGTCCGACATCTTGGTCGTCGCTTCCAGCTGCGAGAACTGCGCCAGCTGCGCCACAAACGCTTCGTTCTCCATGGGATCGAGCGGATTCTGGTTCTGCAGCTGCGTGGTGAACAAGGTAAGAAACGCCGTCTGCCCCATCGCACCGCCATCACCATTGAGGACTTTTTGCTCCTCTTCCTTCTTGGCTTGCGTGGTGGTCTTGATGCTCGAGGGCAGCGTGTAGGTCGAGGTCGTCGCTGCTGCACCGGTCAGATTAGATGCCATCTCAGTAATCCTTATGCCTTGATGATGTCGAGTGAGCGCATCATCAGCTCACGCGCGGTGTTGACGACTTCCACGTTGTTCTGGTACGAGCGGGAAGCAGCCATCATGTCGACCATCTCCGTGACTTCATTCACATTCGATTGAAAGACGAAGCCTTCGGCATCAGCCAGCGGATTGTTGGGGTCATAGACGCGTGGCACGGGCTTGGTGTCGTCGACGATCTTGTCGACCTTCACACCACCCACATACGGCGCGCCGGCATGGATCATCTCTTCATCCATCAGCGCCTTGAAGATAGTGCGCTTGCCGCGATAGGCTTCTTTCTCGGTCGCCGCAGTCGTGCCAGCGTTCGCTAAATTGGATGCGGTAGTGTTCAGACGGACGATCTGCGCATGCAGCGCGGTACCGCCTATACCAAAAATATTATCGATGGACATGGGCATGATGCTTTACTCCCCTCTCAATGCCTTGCGTACGCTGTTGACGCGGTTCTCGATGAAGGTCAGTGTCGCCTGATAGTCTGCGGCGGCCTTACCGTATTTGGCCTGTTCGACCGTGATCTCGACAGTGTTGCCATCCATGGAGGCATTGAAAGGCACGCGGTAGCGCAAGCCATCATCATCCGTTTTATCGTCGCCATAATCGAAATGCGTGGTGTGCGTAGAGGCGATCATTTCCTGCGGCTCGAACTTGGCCATCACTTTCTTGAAATCGAGTTCACGCGCCTTGAAGTGCGGCGTGTCCTCGTTGGCGATGTTCCGGGCGAGCAGTTCCATGCGCTGGTTGCGTACCCGCAGCGCCTTGTCGTGTATGCCTAATGCCGAATTGAGTAAATCCATCACGTGCTCCTTGTGCCAGAGTGCGGACGCCGGAATGCCGACATGTCGCTCAAGTTCCCAGCTGTCGATCCGACTGTTGCAAAGGCCGTGCCAGCATGTTTTTTGGCGGAAAACCGTGAGAATTCAGTAAGAAAGGCGGCAAGACTTTGCCGCTTCAAATGCGCCTATCGCGATGCCACGCATTGAGCGGCAATGCTTTGCCGCCCACCAGGGTCCCGAAACTATGGCGCGCTGGCGTGCTTACATCACCTTTCGCTCGACACGTGCCACGGTCACATCACTCAGTCGGTCACGCGCATTGAGCTTGAGTCCATTCACGATCGAATTGCGCGTAATGACACCGGAGGGATCACGCCCCTCATATAAATACGCTGCCTGCCTGCCCGCGATATTCAGTGGCGCATTGGGACGGGTTTCATTACGGGCGTTGGGCGTGAGCACGGTCAGGTACAAGTTATCGAGCGAGGCCGGGCCAAAGTCCTTGAGGCGGGTATCGGCAAAGTAGCGATCGACCAGATCAAGCTGCTGCAGCACCGACAAGGACAAGATCTCTTTCGGATTTTTTGCGTAGCCCGCGCTGGCCGCGCCACGATTACCGCCTGAGCAAAACTGAATGATGCCGTGACAGCTGCCATTGGATGCGCGCGGATTGAGGCCATCAGACTCCATCAGGGTCGTGCGCGCGAAATCGTCGGGCGAAAACCCGTATTGCGAAGCGAGCTGCAATATCTTCTCACTTACTGCTTGTTGATCCTGCGCAGGCAGATAACCCTTGGATACCGCGCGGGCCAAGGTCTTCTCTAAGACGGGCGCCGTGGCGCTCGTGCTGTCTGAGGACGTCTGTACCGTCTCTACCCCGCCCTGCCTGAGCTTCAGGGCTGCCAGAGTCGACATCGGTGCCATGTGTATCTGCTGCCCTGGCATGATGCGGTTCGGGTTCTGAATGCCATTCTCTTTAGCGATGTTTTTCGCCAGATCGTAGATCTGGCTATGGTTTAGCTGGGTGGCGGCATCTCCGAGGTAGTGGCGGGTCAGACTGACCAGGGTGTCGCCGCGCTGAACGCGCACGACATCGTTGTTGGCTTCCTCGACAACCTGACGAAAAGACGTCGCCGGTACGGCCTCCCGGATGCGGGACCGTTCTGTTCTTTCATTGGCAACAAGGGTTGCCTGATCGTTGACATTCGCTCGTATTTTCATGATCTGTGGCCTCTGTCGGGCTGGAACCATTCTTGCTGTAATTGCCCTGCCTGTCGGAAGTTCAACAGCAAGGCCTGCGACAAAGACTATTTAGCAAAGCCTGTACCAATCAATAATTTGACAATGCCAATGACATCGCAACGATGCAAAGCAGATATTTGATGAGCGCCCTGATCCGTGCCTGGTGGGTGAGCCTGATGCTCGCCCTGTCATCGCACGCGCTGGCCAACACGCCTTCGCAAGCCATGGAAACCGCGCTTACCCTATGGGTCGCGGCGCAAAATGGCACGCAGCCAGATCAGGTCAAGATGGCAGCACTCGATCCCCGCGTGCAGGTTCAGCCCTGCGCGGGCAGCTTCAGCTTTGATTATCCTTTTGTTAATCGTGAAAATGTCCGGGTTCGCTGCAAGAAGCCGAACTGGCAAATGTTTGTCAAGGTGGGCTTTAGCCAGCAAGCCGCGCCCACGGTCGTGATCACCCGACGTGACCTGCCGCCCGGCCACGTGCTGAACGAGGCCGATCTCGATACGAAAACAGTGGCAGCCCTTCCCCCCGGCGGTGTGGACGACCGCGCTCTGCTCGCCGGCAAGCAACTGAAAAAAGCGCTGAGCAAAGGCCAACCCGTGCTGGCGCAAGACCTGGAAAAAAACCAGCGCGCGCTGCGCGCCCGAGTCAGCCTCAAAGCCGGCGATGCGCTGACCGAATCGGCCATTGAGCGCGTCGACCTGCCCCCGGGCGCCGGTGGCACGCCGCTCTGGATGGCCAATGAACTCACGCCCGGCATGCGCATGGCGAGGCCGGTCCCGGCGGGGCAGGTCTTGCAGGCCGCGGATTTGGCGGAAAGTCGACAGGTCGTGATTGCCACTGGCAACCTCAACCCAGGACAAGCAGTAAAACCCGAGATGTTCAAGCTAGATAGGCTCGATGCAGACAAGATCAGTCGCACCCACCTCTTCGATCTGTCCGGGCTGGAGGGCTACGAGCTCATGCGCCCGCTGCGCGCCGGCGAAGCGCTCAGGACCAGCGATCTGCGCCCGGCGCTCATGGTCAAGAAAGGCGATCAGGTGAACCTGATCGTCGGCCGGCCACCAGAATTCATGATCTCGGTGAAGGTCGAGGCGATGCAGGATGGCCGGCTGAACGAGCAGATCAAGTTACGCAACCCCGAATCCGGAACCACGCTTTCTGGCATCATTACGGGCAAAGGCGCCGCTCGGGGATTGTAATTAAGTATCTGTTTTTATTGGATTTTTTATTTAATCAAAAATTTTTGAAAAAAAGTCTAAAGTTTTATTGGGCACATCCGATATTCGATGTGACAGGAAAAAGTCGCTTTATGCCGAAAGTGAGAAAACTATGAGCAACCCGATATCAGGCATTTTCAACGGCAATGCGTCGCTGGATAAAGCCTCGCTCGACAAGGCCAAGCGCAAGACGGCCGAGCGCGCCGAGGACATGGTCTCTGGCGACAGCGGCAAGACGGCCAAGGCGGCAGCGCCTCGGGCCGATGAGCTGGTGCTGTCCGACATTGCGCAAAAAGCAATGGCTGAGCCCGCATTTGACCGCAACAAGGTCGAAGCCATCAAGCAGGCGCTAAAAGACGGCAATTACCCGCTGAACGCGCGCCGCATTGCGGAAAGCTTTGTCTCCATGGAGAAGCTGATCGGCTGAGTCTAACGACCAGCCAGGTAACACGTTCAGTAGCCCCATGATGATGACCCAACCAGAGTCTGCCGCGGCATCGCTACTCCCGCCGGCTGCCAGCCCCGAGCTGGTCGCCTCGATTCAGCACGCCCTCGCGCTGAGGGATTTACTCGAGCAGGAATTTGAGGCGCTGCGCGCCCAGGATCTCGACGCGTTCGAGGCCATGCAGCCCCGCAAGCTGGAGATCTTCGCGATGCTCAACGCCCTGACCCGCGTCGGCACGCCCGAGAGCCTGCTGGAAGATTCCGACTGGGACGGGTTCAAACAGATGATCATGGATTGCCGCGAGCTGCACCGCCGCAATGAAGTGCTGATCAGTCGCAAGCTCGACGCGATCAAAGGTACGCTCAATACCCTGCTCGGCATGGACCAGACCGCATCGGTCGAGGTGTATGACCGTCTGGGCCGCATGTCGCGTAGCAAGCGTGGCCGCGGCTTTGAAGAAGCCTGACACCCGCCTTTTCCCGCTCAGGTCCCTCTGGACTTACGTCTCTCTGGTCTTACGTCTTCTGAACTCACGTCTTCTGCGTCGAGTCTGCAGGATGGGTAGCCAGCCCATCCATCCAGGACAGCACCACCGCCATGGCCGCGTACATCTCACGCGGAATCTGGTCTTCGCTCTCGACGCTGGCCAGAGCCGCGAGCAAATCCGGATCGCGGGTCAGCTCGATGCCGCGCCGCTTTGCCTCCTCGACGATTGCCGCCACCAGAGTCTCCTCGGCCCGCCGCAGAGGCGCTGCGCCTGCCTGATCATCTGCCTGGAAAAAATCGCGTCGCTTCATGTGCGTATATCCAGCATGGCACCCGGCGGCGCATTCTGATGCAACTCGACCGGCCGGGCCGAATTGAACACGCGCATCGTGCCGAATGAAAGCCCCGCGCCCGCCAAACTCTGCCGCAGCCTGTCTGCCTGTTTGCGGGCTGCAGCGGCAGTGGGGGTCGTGGTCGCCCACAGCATGAGGTGAACCTGTCCTTGATCACTCACGGCCAGCTGCAGCCAGATCTCCCCCAGCGTTGCATGCCGGGTGTGGAGATCCACCGTGAACAGCGAAGCTTCCGCCTGACCTCGGCGGCGGTTGCGGGAAAATCGCAATTCCACCGGGTTGGCGTCCACGAAGGGCAAGACCAGCGGGAACAGCAGCTCGCCACGCGTCTGCGCCTTGACCGATTCGAGCTGCGCTGATTCGATATCGTCAATCGCTCGCGATAGTCGCGCCTGATCGGGAAGATCCCGCTCGCCCAGGGCCCGTATCATCCGACGCAGCAGGGTCTTCATATCGGGCGTGGCGCCGAGCTGGCCGCTGCCCAGTAAAGCCTCCAGCCACAGACCCGAGTCCATCACGCTGCTCTGCAAGCGCTCGGGCGATAGCCCGCGTATCGACAATTGCAGCCGTCGAAACAAGCTCACCAGTTCATCATTACCGACCTGTTTGAGCAGCGCCGCCAGCTCTTTGGGCTCCAATAGCGACATCAGTTCGGGCGTCAGTGGTGGCCGCAATAGCAAAGCCTGCAAGCGCGAGCTAGTGAGATGAACCGGCGCGGGCAACCCTTGCGCACGGGCTGACTGCGGTGATGAAGCTGATCCGGATGCTTCCGTGGCCGACAGGTCTGCGGCACCTGCAGCGGCAGCGGAGCGCGCATCGACCGGCCGCAGCAGCCAGCTGCCGGGGCGGGCCTGCGCTCTGAGCAAGACCGTATCGCCGGCGCGGAAACGGAAACCGGGCGGCAGATCGACCAGACCGCCATTGATCAGTAGTTTGAGGCTATCGCCGCGCATCTCCAGCGTGGCCTGCACGATCTGGCCATCACGCAGGCCCAGCGTGCGGGCCAGCGTGTTGTCGAGCTGAAGCGGACGGACTTCGAGGGAAATCGGGTGAATGCGGCCCGTCAGCAATAACTGCTCAGGGCCTTGCATCGCGACACCCGATGATCAGACAAGAGGAGTGAGTGAAGCACGATGAGAGCGTCGCGTCGGCGCCCTCAGGGATAGCGCACCCATTTTTTCTTTTCTTCCAGGCTGACCTCGTTCGCTGGCGCGCTGTTGGACGCCATGTTCACCGGCAAGCGCGGTATCGCAATCGGTGGGCTGACCACTGCCGCCGCGGGTGCTATCGCTGCAGGCGCAGTCGATGCCGGCACGTGAATCATGGGCTTCTTGTCGTAATGAACGTCGCCGCTCACCGCCATCGTGGCCGGGCCCGTGCCCTCGCCCATCACCACGATGCGCATCACATTCACATCGGGCAGGTTCACGACCTGGCCAGGCTTGAGCTTGACATTTTTGGGCGGCATCATCTTTGGATTGGCACGCACAAACGCCTCGCGCATCACGTCCATGGAAAAAGGCGTAGCCGGGAAGGTCTTCTTGATGACCTTGTCCAACGTATCACCCGACTGGGCGACATAGGCCTCGTGCTCATTCGAGAGCGCTGTCTTGCGCGCACTCTCGTAGGCCAGTTGCGGCAGCGACGTATTGGCCGCAGCCACGGCAGCCGGGCGCGCCGGCTTGCGCTTTTTAGGCGTGGCAACGACGATGGGTCTGTCATGCGCCATGTCTGTTTTTTCAGCGGCGGGCAGCTTGGCCATGGGCTTGTCGAAGGTCTTGTCGACCGGCTTTTCTGCGTGCTTTTCAGGGGCCGCCGCCTTGTCGGCAGCGGGCGCAGGAGTAGCCTCGGGCTTGGCAGCGGCTTCCTTGGTCTCATCCTGCTTGGGCTGGAAAGCCTTGGGCACGGCATTCTTCGGATAGGGCTTGGAAGGCAGATCCGGTTCGTCAGGCTTAGCCTCTTCCTTCTTCGCATCCTTGCCGTCCTTGCCGTCCTTGGCATCCTTGGGGGGATCCTTCGGCGGATCGGCAGCCAGGGCCGTGCCGCCAAGCGCCATCATGATCGCTGCGAGCAGCAGGTGTCGGGTGAGTTTGTTCATATTCTTCTCCGGATTACTCAGAAGGGGGTGGCAACCCAGTCGCCGGATCTTGCGATATCCCTGGGGCCGGCCAGTTTCCTGATCACTGCCTTGCCCGGCTCAACGCTAACCACCTCGACTAACGCAAGATGCTGGGCGCTGTCGGGTTCGAGAATTCTGGCGGGCAGGTGCTCGCGATTCATCAGCAGCAGCTGATCGCCGATCGCCAGTCCTGCGACGAGGCCACCGTTAATCACCCAGCCATTCGCGACGCTTTCGGGCATCACATTGAAATGCTGAGGGCGGCAACCGAAATCAGCATCCATTTTGTCGTTCCAGCGCTCGAGCACGCGGTCGAGCTCGGACAGCAGTCCGGGCGGCAGGGGCTGGCTGCTGATCGACAGCTCGGCAGCGGGGAAAAACAACGGCACGGCATCCTGCCAGAGCAGTCGACCGCTGCTGCGCTCAGTCACGGACAAGCGCATCACGAAAGGCACGGGTGCCTTGCGCGGTGCGTCATCGTTGAACAGCTCACGCGCGGCGGCGGCAACTTTTTGCATAACCGGTTTGTCGCTGCGCGGACGAACCGGCTCGATGCCCAGTGCGCCGGCGGGCAACAACTCGAGCTGCATGTGATACGGAGCGATATCGGGCTTGCTGCCCAGTAGCTGGCGATCATAGGCACTGGCCGGCATGCTCGCCACGGGTGAGAGCGTCCATTTGCGGCCAGCGGTAGCCTGTGCAAACAGCTTGCCCCGAGCCTGATTCATCAGCCTCGTCCAGTCATAACGATCAGCGCCGCTGGTGGGTAGCTTTTGCTGCATGTCGAAGGTCGCCTCGCGACGATAGCGCTGCAAATTGGCTTTGCAGACCTCGTCACTCGGCATGATGCCCTTACCCTCTGCGATGATGGCAGCGGAAGGACCATCCTCGACCTGCAGGTAGTTCAGCACCCGCACGCCGCGCACCTTCATGTCCGAGTTGATGCGGACGTTCTCATGCAGCTTGCCGTTGCTGTCTACCCAGGCCGCCGTGTGCACACGCGTCTGGCCATCCATCGCGGCCTTGACGAGCGCGTTTTGCAGCGCTTCGAGGCGCTTGCGCGGGTCGGTGGGCAGTGGTGCATCGCCCGCGTGGGCGGACACCAGCGCACCGGCCAGCGGCAAGGCCAGAAGCAGAGGCAAGAAACGAGGCATCAAGCAAATCGGGCGCATGATCATCAGCCTTTCGGGTCGAAGTCCGGATTAACGGTTGCGAGCGGCCAGCTGGTTCAGGTATAGCACGCGCAGATCGTTGACCACGCGACCATCCAGCGAGAGCGTGGTCTCGTAGGTATCGTCGCCAATCGGCGTGATCGACTCGAGCACAGCACCGTAAATGATGCCCTGCACGCGGGTACGGAAAGTATCGCTGGTGACGATCATCTCAGCAACGGTCGTCGTCGCGTCGAGCTGCTGGCCATACACCTGTTCGGTCAGGGCACGGTAGGCATCGAGCTTGGAAGCACGAATCGCCATCAGACGCTGCTGCGCCGGGTTCTTGTGGCTTTGCGTGGTGATCACGGCGTAGCCAGTGGCCCGGATCGTCTGCTGACGCTCCATCATCGGCGTAATCATGGACACCGGCTCAGCCGTTGCCTTGGACTCGACCTTGGGCTCGGCCTTGGCCATTTCGACCGCAGGTGCCTTAGGCTCGGCCGGCTTGACCGACTCGACCGGCTTGGCTTCAGCCTTGGCGGAGGCATTGTCAGCCACCGCAACGGAAGGAATCGTCTGGCAGGCAGAGATCAGCGCAACCAGCGAGACCATTGTGCATTTGGACATCTTGTTCATAAATCACCCCTTGTTGTCGTCATCAGCGTTCGCTACTTCCGGGAACACTTCTTGCCGGTGAATCAACATCCCTGTTGGGAATCCGTTCCATGATGCCTGAGCAGATCCTGGGATTTCATCAGTTAAAAGTGTTAACGGTGAGCAAAAAGTCCTTTACTCCCCCGGTTAATCGGCAAGGGTTTCGGGTTCTTTAACCTTTTTGCCTGTTTTGCGATGTCGGGGCGAGAGTGAATTATCCATTTGATATCTTCGCGGACCCGTATCGGCATCCAGCCCGCGTCAGCCCGTCGGGCAGCCGCGCAAACCCTGACAAAAACTCATGGCACATCAATTGCTTGGTACTTCTGCAAGGAAACTTCCGTGAATCGGAATAAATTTTTAACTAATTGATTTATTTAGAGATTTTTTACCTGGCGTAGCGATGAGCACCCTTTCCATGTCAACAATCCGACAGCGACTGTCTGGCTTCGATTTCTCGGGGCTGGGCATTCCTTTCCTGGTATTGCTGATCATGGCGATGCTGGTGATCCCGCTGCCGCCGATGCTGCTGGATATTTTCTTTACCTTCAATATTCTGGTGTCGGTCATCGTGATCATGATCGCGATCGGCACCAAGAAGCCGCTGGACTTCTCGTCTTTCCCTTCCGTTTTGCTTTTTGCAACGATGCTGCGGCTGGCGCTGAACGTGGCCTCGACACGGGTGATTCTGGTCAACGGGCACGAGGGTGAACATGCGGCGGGCGCGGTGATTGCGGCCTTCGGTGAATTCGTTATCGCCGGTAATTATCTGGTTGGCTTCATCATCTTTGTCATCCTGATGATCATCAACTTTGTGGTGGTCACCAAGGGCGCGGGCAGGGTCTCGGAGGTCAATGCCCGCTTCACGCTGGACGCGATGCCGGGCAAACAGATGGCGATTGATGCCGATTTGAATGCCGGGTCCATCACCCAAGAGCAAGCCAAGGCCCGCCGGGACGAAATTGCTCAGGAAGCCGACTTCTTCGGTTCCATGGATGGTGCCTCGAAATTTGTCTCCGGCGACGCGCTCGCCGGTTTGCTCGTTCTGGTCATTAACGTCATCGGCGGCTTCGCCATCGGCGTCGGCCAGCATGGCCTGACTTTCGCTGACGCGGGCAAGCTGTATGTACTGCTGACGATAGGCGATGGCCTGGTCGCGCAAATTCCCTCATTATTTTTGTCGCTGGCCACGGCGATCATCGTCACCCGGGTAACCACCTCGGAAACCATGACCGAGCAGGCGGTGTCGCAACTCGCCAACCCGACCGCCCTGTTTATCGGTGCAGCCATCATGACGATTTTGGGCGTTGTGCCGGGCATGCCGCATCTGGTGTTTCTGACGCTCGCACTGGCCGCCGCCGGACTGGGCTTGATGCTGATGAAACAGGACGATGCCGCGACCCGCGAAGCAGAGCTGCAAGCCGCCACCGACGAAAAGACTGAGGCCCCGAAAGAACTCGACTGGGACGATGTCGATCAGGTGGACCTGATTGGTCTTGAGATCGGCTATGGGCTTATTCCGCTGGTCAATCCTGAAACAGGCGGCCAGCTGATGTCGCGCGTCAAGGGCGTGCGCAAGAAACTCTCGGCTGAAATGGGGTTTCTGGTTCAGCCGGTGCGCATCCGCGATGCGCTCAATCTCGATCCGGACGTGTATCACATCGTGATGAACGGCGTGGTCCGCGGCAAGGGCGAGATCAAGAGCGGCCGCGAGCTGGCCATCAACCCCGGCAAAGTATTTGGCGAACTCGAAGGCATCCATACCAAAGAGCCGGCGTTCGGCCTCGACGCGGTATGGATCGATCCGTCGCAGCGCGAAGTCGCGCGCACGCTGGGCTATACCGTGGTTGATCCGGCCACCGCGATTGCCACACACCTGAACAAAGTATTACGCGAAAACGCCGCCGAACTGCTCTCGCATGACGAGACCCAGCAGCTGCTGGACAAGCTGGCTGCGAAATCTCCCAAGCTGGTCGAAGACCTGGTGCCCGGCAAGATGGCACTGGGCATCATTACCCGCACCCTGCAAAACCTGCTGACCGAAGGCGTGCCAATCCGCGACATGCGCTCGATCGTCGAGGCCCTGTCCGACTCGGCCGGCAAGACCCAGGATCCCGAGCAGCTCACCGCCTATGTGCGCCCCAAGCTGGGCCGCATGATCGTGCAAGAGCTGGTAGATAACAAAGACAGCCTGCCGGTCATGACGCTGGCGCCCGACCTGGAGCAATTGCTGCACAACGTGCTCACCAATGGCGGCCCCGGACAATCCGTGGTGATCGAACCGGGCCTGGCTGAAAGCCTCTTCGCTGCCCTGCGCGATGCCAGCCGCATTGTTGAAGACGATGGCAATCCCGCCGTGCTGGTGGTTGCGCCCTCTATCCGCCCCTGGTTGTCGAAAATGATACGCCACCGTATTCCCGAAATGACCGTGCTCTCTTACACCGAGATTCCGGACGACCAGGCAGTGAAAGTGATTTACACGGTCGAAGCACAGACCAAGTCCTGACCAGACGCGCCGTAACAGGAAAAAAACATGGAACTTAAACGCATCCTCGCAAAAGACATTCGCAGGGCCACCGAAAAAGCGGTCGCCCTGTTCGGTCAGGACGTGCTCTTCGTGTCCAACTCGCGGGTCAATGGCATGACCGAGGTGATTGTCGCCGTCGATGTCGCCCCCGAGCCCTGGGCCGAGGCCAAAGACCGTGGTGATGGCGAGCGCTTCGGTCAGGTCCTGCAGAACTCATTCAAGGCCATGGAAAAAGGCACCACCGACGCTGCGTCGACCGAGGACGGCACGGACGCTGAGGACGCCGACGATGACTACGCGCACGCCAAAAGCCTGTATGAGGCCCGCCGTCAGCAGGCAAAAAAACAAGCCGCGAAAGCCGAGAGCACGGAGAGCGAGACCACCGTGCACAATGAACATCGCGATTACATCCGCGGCCGTGAGATCGTTGATCTCGTGCGCGATGAACTCGCCGCCATCCGCAAAGAATTCAAACTGGCTCAGCGCGTCGCTGCCTGGCAGTCAGAGACCCCGGCCAACACCGCTGTGCGTCCGCTCGTGACGGCGCTGGCCGAAGCCAGTATCCCGGTCTCGCTGCGCACGCTGCTGGTCGACCATATCAACACCATGAGCAGTCTGGACGAAGCCACCGATGCGCTGCGCCTGCATCTGACCAAGAGCATCGGCGAGCACTGGGCCAAGCTGCCTCAGCGCGGCGTGCATGCGATCGCCGGTCCGGCAGGCTCAGGCAAAACACTGATGGTCGCTCGCCTCGCCCGCGCTGCGGCCGAGCGCAAGGGTGTGGAATCCGTAGCCGTCATCAGCTATAGCGACCAGCGTGCCGGTGCATGGAGCCAGATACAGATGCTGTGTTCTCAGGCAGGCGTCGATTGCCTGCGCGCCACCGATGTCGAGACCCTCAAAATGCTGCTGGCCGAACTCGGCCAGCGCCGTCTGGTGTTGATCGACACGCCCGGTGTGCAAGTGCTGGAAAAGGTCGAGCAGATCAAAACCTGCTCGCCCGAGATTCAGTGCCACCTGATGATGCCTGCCGATGCGTCCAGCACCACGGTCCGCAAATATCTCTCTAGCGCCAGCAGCGAATGGCACAGCCTGATGGTCTCGCGTATGGATGAGGCCACGCAGCCCTGGGCCTTGCTGCAGATGCTGTGCGAGACGCCGGTGAAGCTTTCTGCCGGTTCGCACAGCCCGCTGGCAACGGAAGGATGTCAGGTCGTGACCGCCAACGAGATCGTCGCCCTCGCCCTGCGCGGCTTGGCAGTGGAGTCGCCGTTAGTCGCCGATGAGGTGCTCGACAAAGCGGGTGTCAGCGTCGTCTCGGCCTCACATGCCCTGGTCAACCGTATCGAGAAGGCAGCCCATGCAAGCTAAAACTGCACAACGCCGCACGGAAGTCATCGGCATCGCCAGCGGCAAGGGCGGAGTCGGCAAGACCACGCTATCGACCAATCTGGCGGTCGCGCTCAGCATGATGGGCAAGCGCGTCATGCTGTTAGACGGCGATCTTGGTCTGGCCAATGCGCAGATCGCGCTCGGCTGCCAGACCCAGTACAACTTGTCGCACGTGATCGCCGGGGACAAGACACTAAAAGACATCATCGTCACATCCCGCCAGGGCGTCATGCTGGTTCCCGGTGCATCGGGCGTACATCATATGGCAGCGATCAGTCCGGCCATCACGGCGGGCATCGTGCACGCTTTTTCAGAGCTCGATGACGACATCGATTACCTGATCGTGGATGCTGCCGCCGGCATTGCACCCTCGGTACTGGCCTTCATGGAGGCCTGCCAGCGACGCTTTATCGTGGTCAAGGACGAACCCTCTTCCATCGCAGACGCCTATGGCATCATCAAAGTCATGACGCGCGACCTTGAGCTGGACGAGATCTACCTGATCCCCAACATGGTCGAGAGCCAGGCCGCCGGCGCCCAGCTGTATCGCCGCGTGAATGAAGTCTGCGACCGTTTCCTGGGCAAAACACTACAATATCTGACATCGATTGAGTCCGACGAGCTGATCCTTGCCGCGCTCAAGAAATACCAGTCGGTACTGGAATTCGCGCCCGGCAGTGCCGGCGCCCGTGATTACCGCCGATTGGCCGATGCCATCACTCACCTGCCCGCCATTCATCAGGCCTCCGGAGGATTGCAATTCTTCATGGAACGTCTGGTCCGGCAAAACCCCGGGGGTTAAGCCATGCCACCTTCCATCCGACTTTACGAACAGACCGGTCGCGCCGGCAAAAGCCCTGACGAAGCCCTGATACTCGAGAATCTGGGCATGGTCAAGCGCATCGCCGTGCACCTCAAGGCGCGCATTCCTCCTTTCATGGAGGTGGACGAACTGGTTCAGGTGGGCATGATCGGCTTGATCGAGGCCGCGCGTGCATTCGACCCGACCAAGGGCGTGGCCTTCGAAAGCTATGCGCACAGCCGCGTGCGGGGCGCCATGATTGACGAGGTACGAAGGCTGTCCTTCCTGCCCCGCTCGGCCGTGGCGTTCAACAAATCGCACAGCACGGCAAATCAGGCGCTGGCCTCGGAACTGGGCCGTGCACCGACCCAGGCTGAGCTGGCCGAGTACATGGGACTGGAGATCGACAGTTTCGAAAAAGATCGCGGCAACGCCCGCCAGTTCGAGACCTACTCGATGGAAGTGGTCGCCGACGAGGTGATGAACGTCCCCGACCAGAGCTCGCGCCAGCCAGAGGCCATCGTCGAAGAATCCCAGATGATGGAGGCGCTGACCGAGGCGATCGACCACCTGCCCGAACGCGACAAGCTGGTGATCTCGCTCTACTACGTCGAAGAGCTCAACCTGCGCGAGATTGGCGAAGTGCTGGGCGTGTCTGAATCCCGGGTGTCGCAGATCCTGTCGGCAAACGTTAAAAAACTCCGCGCACAGCTGCGGGTCGGAGATTAAGGCGGCGGCCGCCAGCCCCGCTGAGGAGAAACAATCATGGCGCAACAGATGAACACCATCCTGCTGCTGTTGGTTTTTATTGGTCTGGTCGGCGTGATGCTGGTCGCCTTTTTCACGCTGGAGAAGGTGAATGACATCGCCACCGGCAAGAGTCCGTCCAAACCGCGCTTTAATGCCGCCGATACCTTCGGCGGCTTGTCTGGCAAGGATTTGTGGGACGCCATGACAGGCGTGCCCATGCGCGGCATCACCCCGAAAGAGATTCTCGCGCTCAAGCCGCGCTACGAGGTCGTGCTGCAAAAGCACCTAGAGATACTGTTCGAGGAAGGCCAGCACGATGCCCGTGAAGGCTTCCCCATGCCCGTCCGCTGCGAACGCGTGGTACCCACGCTGCGCGGTGAGATCGAGTCCTGGATACCGCATGACTATGCCTCAGGCATTTACAAGGTCGGCTACTCACTGATCACCGAACCCGACGAAGATCACGACAACCTGCGCGAAAAGCTCGATGAGATCGGCGACGAACTCTTTTACGCTGCCGGCCTGCCGCCGATCCCGCTGTCCAAGCTGCTGATGCCGTTCAGGGAAGAAGAAGAGATGCCGCCGGACATGCCCGAGGAATTCCCCGAACCGCCCCTGGGAGAAACATCGGCCGAGGCCGCGCCGGTGGCTGAGGTCGCCGAAGACAACGCGCCGGTGGCCAGCCTGGCATCCCCCGACGCCACCGAGGCTACTGACGCGACGTTGGCAGACCCGGCTGAGACGAATGCCGTGCTGGAAGCCGAGGCCGAGCCAGTCGTGCGCGAGGGCGACACCCTGCCCGTCCGGCAGGCTCAGGCTGAGGCCGTGCCGACGGCCTGATCCCCACACACGACAATAAAGACAGCGCCCCCGGCGACCCCGGGGTCTGCACTACGCACGACTGCCTCAAGTCTTCCCGGCAACTGCCGATATTTGGTCTGACGCAATGATTTACTCAGGAGCGACAGACCATGAACATGAGAGAACGTGCCCTCGCCAGCTACGGTGATGTCAAAGTAACCACCGGTGTCGCAGGGGCCGACAGTGTGCAGCTGATCCAGATGCTGTTCGACGGTCTAATCGAGAGTCTCTCGACCGCCCGCGGCCACATGGAGCGTGGCGCAATCACCGAAAAATCCAAGGCACTGGCTCGTGCCGGCCGTATCGTCGTCGGCCTGCAGGGCGCGCTGGACTTTGAAAAAGGCGGCGATATCGCTCGCAACCTCAACGACTTGTATGCCTATGTCACGCGTCGCCTGTTTCATGTGAATGCAAACAATGACCTCGACGCATTGCAAGAAGTGCAAACATTGATGAGCGAGATACGCATGGCCTGGCAACAGGTTCCGGCACTCGTCCCCGGCGCCAACCGCGCGTCAGCCCTCAACTGAGATTTGGCCCCCGGCAGGGCACGGCCCCTGCCGCGCCCACCCCGAGCAGCCGGTGACACCGCCGGCTATCCTCCCCCTACCGCGCCACGCGAACGATGGGCCATGGGTCACTCGTCGGCTCAGCCGGGCCATCCTGCCTGCTGCTGCAAAAATTCCTTCCAGTTAATATAATCCAGTCATCGCAGCTTCCCGCACCTTGTCAGAAGCCTTGCGCAAGCCCATGAATTACCGGGCCTTTTCTGCGACCGCCGACCTGACACGTTTCTTGCTTAGAGTCACACACTTGTTGGCAACTCAGGAAACCAAGCACGATGAATTCCGTATCGACTCCGGCCGTCGCTGCCGCCCATCATGCAAAAAAGCACGCCAAATCAAGCTTTAGTGGCTTAAAAGGCGAGGATGGCGGTGATTTCAGCGGCATGCTCAACTCCCTGCAGGCAGGCAGCGAGGGGCAAGATCTTGCCGCCCAGACTGGCAAGACCTCACCCCCCACCGAAGGGCTCGCATCCCAGATACTCGGGCCCAGCGTCCACATCATTACCAGTGAAGCACCGACGCTCAGCGACGACAGTCTGTATGCGTTCGCGCGCTCGCAGGGCATGGATGAGTCCGCGCTGGCGCTGATTTTCCAGCGCAGCGCCAACCCGCTGCCCGCTGACGCGGCCCTGAATCAGCCCCTGCCTGCCGATGCGGCGGTGCTGGCAATCGGCCAGACCAACACGGACGCAGCCGGCGACGCGCTGCTGCTCGCTCAGCAAACACTGGCCATGCAAGCCGCTGCGCCCGATGCCGAGCGGGTTGCCGCCGACCCGTCCGGCGCTCAACCTGCCGCCGATGAGACCACCCTGCCCCAGCCCTTCACCGATGGCAAGGGCATGAGCGTGCTCGAGTTTGGCTCTGATGCAAGCATGCGCTGGTCGGTCGGCCAGCCGGGCGTCAACGCCGAGAGTGCGAAGCCCGCCGTGCCTGACCCAGCCGCCAAGGTAGCCGCAGAGCTGAGCCAGGCCACAGCCATGAGCGCCGCGCAGCACGAAAAACACGAGGCGTCAGGACGAGAGCTCGCGGCCACCCTGGTACTCGGCGAGGCTGAATCCAAACAATTTGCAAAGAAGCTGGAAAGCAAACAGCTGAGCCTGCGCGCCGAGCGCCTGGGCTCGACCACCAGCGAGACGTTCAAGGCGACGTTCATGAACAACGGTTTGCTGCCGCATGACGAAGCGGCCGAGGCAGCGACCGCCCCTGACAGCCTGACGCTGGGCGCCGACCTCACCGGAGAAGACCTGCGCATGATCTGGGCACACCGGCAGTCCGTCGCCGAGCAAAGCGATCCGTCGTCGGCATCGGGTCAGACCGCCAGCCCGCAATCCGACATCGACCTGCGCGCCGAGCAGTATGAAAAGCTCTCTCAGCGGCTGGGCGAGGCGCTAGGCCAGCGACTGGCAAGCCAGATCGCCCGCGGCGTCTGGAAGGTCGAGCTGGCGTTAAAACCTCAGGATTTAGGCAATATCGAGATCAAACTCGACATGAAAGATGGCGCACTGGAGGCCAGCTTCAAGGCCAGCGAGGCCATGACCCGCGACCTGATCACGGATGGCCTGCCCAAGCTGAAAGAGGCATTGGCACAATCAGGCATGCAAGTTGCTAATGTGAACGTCAACGTAAGACAAGATAGCCAAAATGGCGGAAATTCGACACCTGGGCGCAATAAAACGCCCGCCGGCATCAGCGGCGTGTCGAAAGCTTCGCTGGCCTCGGCCAGCCTGCCCTCCGACAGTGTGGCAACCGGGAAGCCCAGAGCCTCGGACAACAATGGCCTGGATGTTCTGGTCTGATCGAAACGAAATCGTGTAGGGGGATGTAATGGCTGAAGAAGCGGCAGCAGCACCTGAAGAACAAGTCGAAGGCGAACCGAAGAAAAAAGGTCCGCTGGTCAAGATCATCCTGATCGTGGTGGGCGTTTTGCTCCTGATCGGCATCTCGGTCGGCGGCACCCTGTTCGCCACGGGTTTCTTCTCCAAGAAGCCCAAGGAAGCCGTGGATGCCCAGCTCGACAAGCTGGAAGGTCATGGCGACGGTCACGCACCGGCCGGAGACGGTCATGCCCCGGCAGGTGACGGCCACGGCGACAAGAAAGATGATGGCCATGGCAAGAAGGACGACCATGGCAAAGCAGGTGCGGAAGCACCGCAGAAAGAACTGGCGAGCCCCGAAGGCGAAGCCGAGCGCTGGAAGTTCAACTACTATGCGCTGGAAAAGCCCCTGCTCTCCAATGTCGCCGGATCGCGTAAGGTCATGCAAGTCACCCTGACGATCATGACCCACTACGACGACCGCGTGATCAAGAATGTGAAAACGCATGAGCTGGCGCTGCGCGCCGGTATCCTTGACGTCATGCGCCAGAAGACTGAGGCCGACCTGCTCAAGCCGGATTTCCGCAAGGCGCTGGCAGAAGATGTGAAGCTGGTCATCAACTCCTTGCTCGAAAAATATGAAGGTTTCGGCGGCATTGAGGACGTCATGTTCACCGAATTCATCGTGCAGTAACCGAGCGCGAACTGACCACGAACGGAACATCAAGCCATGGCCACCTCCAGCAACCTGTTGTCACCCGAAGAGCTCGCCGCCCTGGCGTCGGGCATCGACGACGGCACCATTGCGATCGACACCGGCTTTAACCTGACCACGCGTGTAAAAAAGCACGATCTGGCCAGCGAAGACAGCACGCTCGGTGTCAATACCTCCTCGCTGGAGATGATCAACGAGCGTTTCGTTCGTCTGTTCCGCCTGGGTCTGATGGAAGTGCTGCGCACCAGCCCGCGTATCAATCCCTCGCGCGCGCAGATCGTGCGCTTTGGTGATTACCTGAAAGATTTGCGCCCGCCGCTGGCAGTCAACACCATCCGCATCAATCCGCTGCGCGGTTTCTCACTGGTGACCATCGAGCCCACTGTGGTGTTCTCTGCGCTGGACAATTTCTTCGGTGGTACTGGCAGCGGCATGCCCGGCACGCAGCGTCGCCGCGCCTCCGACCGAGATGATTTGCCACCGAACTGGCTGCCGCCCACCCGTATGTTCACACCGACCGAATCGCGTGTGATCAAAATTATTCTGGAAGTCTTTTTCCGCTCACTGAAAGAAGCCTGGGCACCGCTCTTGCCGGTCGATTTCGATCACGTTGGCTCCGAGATCAATCCTCAGTTTGCACAGATCGCTGACGAAAATGATCTCGTCATCATGTCGCGCTTTGACACTGAAAGCGTTGGCGGCGTCAAAGGGTTTGTCGATCTCGTCTATCCCTACGCGTCGCTCAAGCCGCTGCGTGATCTGCTGCGCAACCGCGTACAGGCCGACGGTAGTGAAGAGTCCGACCTGAAGTGGCGCAATGATCTCACCGCCGCCGTCGGCGACTCGCTGCTCGAGATGCAAGTGCTGCTGGGTCAGGTCGTTGATGACTACGCGCGCGTCGAGACGCTGAAAGAAGGTGATCTGTTGTTCTTCAAGAAGCCGGAACTGGCCACACTGTACATCGGTGGTCTGCCCGCCTTTGAGTGCCAGGTAGGCATGGCTGGACCCAACGTCGCTGTTCGCATAGAAAATTCGATCAGCCCCGAAAATATCTAACGTAAACTCACTTAACCGACCAACGTCAGGATCGATCATGAGCGATACCACTACAGACCAAGACCAGGATTTGGATCAGGCTGAAGATTCCGAAGTGGCTGAAGCCACCGAGATGCCCCATCACCATATCAATCCCGAGGTGTTGCAAAACATTTCGGTAGCGATCAAGGTCGAAGTGGGCCGTACCAAGATGAAGATCCGCGATCTGCTGCGACTGACGCAGGGTAGCGTGGTCGAACTGGAGCGTATTGCTGGTGAGCCGCTGGACTTGCTCGTTAACGACACCGTGGTAGCACAAGGCGAAGTGGTACTGGTCAATGACCGCTACGGCATCCGCCTGACCCGCGTGGTGCCGGCCTCCGAGCGCATGCGCAATATCTGATCCCACGGACCCCACTGCCCGGACGACATCATGCACGCCACTGATTGGTTATCTTTCATCGCCAGCTTTGCAGTCGTTCTGATACTGCTGGGCGTGGTGCTGGTCGGCCTGAAAAAAATGCAAAACGGCAGCCTGCTTGGCATGGGGCCGCGCAAGATCCGTGTGCTCGATACCGTATCGATCGGGCCACGCCAAAAAATCATGCTGCTGCGCGTGAAAGATGAAGACATCTTGGTCGGTGTGACTGTCCAGCAGATCAACACCCTGGCCGGCTTCCCGCTGAGCGCCGAAGAAATCGCCGCGGATCACGCCGCACAAACCGCACCGACGGAGCCAGTCGCGCCGCTGACCCAGCGTTTCGCGGATCTGCTCAATGCGGCTAAACAGAACCACAAGGACCGGAGCTGATCATGCGCCGAGTCCTCGCCATTGTCCTGCTGCTCGCCGCCGCGCTAGTGCCGGAAACCTCGTTCGCGCAAGGCCTGCCCATCGTGAACGTCGTCGCCGGCAAAGGCGGCGCCACCAGCTACAGCCTGACCCTGCAGTTGCTGGGCCTGATGACGGTCTTGACGCTGCTGCCATCCATGCTGCTGATGATGACCTCGTTTGTGCGCATCATCATCGTGTTCTCCATTCTGCGTCAGGCACTGGGCACCGGCCAAACGCCGCCCAATCAGGTGCTCGCAGGCCTGGCATTATTCCTGACGCTGTTCATCATGCAACCGGTGATGATGGATGTGTATGGCAACGCCATCCTGCCTTACATGAATTCGGGTATGCCCTTCGAAGAAGCACTGGCCGCTGCCGAAGCGCCGATTCGCGGCTTCATGCTGGCACAGACCCGTGAAGAAGATATTGCGATGTTCATGGAAATCTCGCGCTCCAAGGCCGAGCTGACCGGACCGGAATCGGTTCCGTTCACTACGCTGGTGCCTGCCTTCATGACCTCTGAGCTCAAGAGCGCCTTCACGATTGGCTTTCTGATTTACATACCGTTTGTCGTGATCGATCTGATCGTGTCGTCGGTACTGATGTCGATGGGTATGATGATGCTCTCCCCCATGATGATCTCGATGCCGTTCAAGCTGATGCTGTTCGTGCTGGTCGATGGCTGGAGCATGCTGATGGGTTCGCTGGCTTCCAGCTTCGCGATGCCTTAATAAAAAATAACGACTACCACCGTAAACGAACAAGGACAAGATCATGGAAATCGCCACCGTCGTCGACCTCGGCCGCAGCGCACTGTGGGCTATCGTGCTGATCTCCTCGCCGCTGTTGATCGTCGCTCTGGGTGTGGGTCTGTTCATCGGCGTGATTCAGGCAGCCACCTCAATCAATGAAGCGACCTTGTCTTTCATCCCCAAACTTGCCGCGATGGGCGTCACGCTCGCGCTGTTTGGCAGCTGGCAGTTGGTCATGCTGGTCGATTACACCAAAGATATTTACAAGCGCATACCCGCGCTGTTTTCCTGACACCTGAGCTCTGTAGAGCGTTCGGGGTAACGCGATGACATTACTTGCAGCGGAAATCGTCGAGCGCTTTTACATGTTTCTGTGGCCGATGCTGCGCATCTCGGCCCTGCTCGTCACTGCGCCGCTGTTCTCGCTGGATGCACTGACCCTGCCAATTCGCATCATGCTGGCGCTGGTGGTCACCCTCTTCGTTTATCCCCTGATCCAGTGGCCCGTGATTGACCCCGTCACAGCCAACGGCATTCTGCAAATCGTCAATCAACTGTTCATCGGCGCAATGATGGGTCTGATGCTGCAGGTAGCCGTCGGTGCGCTGACCTTGGCCGGACAGACCATTTCCTCTTCCATGGGCTTGTCGATGGCAACACTGATCGACCCCGCCGTCGGTAATGTGCCCGTCATCGCGCAATTCATCGTCATCTGCTCGACGCTGGTATTCCTGGGCTTCGGCGGTCACGTGATCATGCTCTCGATGGTGCTGGACAGTTTCCGCGCCGTGCCCATCGGCGCGAATATTCTGGGGCAAGTGGCCTTTAGCAAAGTGGTCGCCTGGAGCAGTATGATCTTTCTGGGTGGCGTGCTGATCGCACTGCCGGTGATGGTCGCCCTGCTCTTCATCAATATCGGCCTGGGGGTGATCACTCGTGCCGCGCCCACGCTGAACATTTTCTCGGTTGGCTTTCCCGCATCCATCGCCGCCGGATTCCTCGTACTTATCTTCGCGATGGACAGCATCATTGGCCGCATTCAGTGGCTGTGGATGCAGGCATTCAACCACGCGCGCGACCTCGTCGGACTAGTGAGCTGACATGGCCGAGAACGCAGAAGAACGGACCGAAGAACCGACCTCGCGGCGCCTGCAAAAGGCCCGCGAAGAAGGTCAAGTGGCGCGCTCCACCGAGCTGCCCGCCGCCGCAGTGACGATCGCCTCACTGGCCATGATCTATATCACAGGCGACTTTTTGATTTCCAAAATCGCCGAGGCATTCGTCTCGGGCTTTCACTTTGACCGCAAGCTGGTGCACTCCACCAACCTGCTTCCTGCGATCTTCGGGCATGAACTGCTCGAGAGCTTCATCCTGATTGCACCGCTACTGCTGCTGACGGTTGCCGTGGCCATCGCCTCTTCCGGTGCGACGGGCGGCTTCCTGTTTGAAATGGGTGCTGTACGCCCCAAGGCCACCAAGCTGAATCCGATGAATGGCTTCAAGCGTATGTTTGGCATGAAGGCGGCCGTCGAGCTGACCAAGGCCGTGCTCAAGTTCACGCTGGTCGCGGGCGCCGTGGCCTGGGTGCTCGTCGATAACGTGGGTACGCTGGATAAACTTGGCAAGATGGCCTTTGAGCCCGGCATGGCCGTCGCGGGCGCGCTGCTGGCCAAATCCGCACTGATCATGGCCTGTGCGCTGGTCGTCATCGCACTGATTGACGTACCTTTCCAGCGCTGGCAATTCATGAAGCAAATGCGCATGACCAAGCAGGAAGTCAAAGACGAAATGAAAGATATTGAAGGTCGCCCCGAGGTCAAGGCGCAGATCCGGCGCCGTCAGCGCGAGATGGCCAATGGACGCATGATCGATCAGGTGAAAAACGCCGATGTCGTCATCACCAACCCGGAACACTTTGCCGTCGCACTGTCCTATGACCCCAATGGTGATAGCGCGCCTATCTTGCTGGCCAAGGGCGCCGATGCGATCGCTGCGCGCATCCGGGAAGAAGCCGTCAAGCATGGTGTCGAGATCTTTCAGGCGGCACCACTCGCCCGTGCCTTGTACTTCACTACGGAAGTCGACCACCCTGTGCCCGAAGACCTGTACTATGCGGTCGCGCAGGTGCTCGCCTATGTATGCAACCTGGCCAGCGTCCGGCCGGGTGCGGCGCCCCTGCAGCGTCCGCAGCCGCCTGTACCGCCCAATATGCAGTTCGATTCCAACGGCAGGCTGGAAACAGAGGAGACGGTTAACTGATGGACAGGAACCCCGACATGACCGAACTGATCGGCGCCGACGGCATATTCCTTCGCATCGCCGACCGCAAGCGATTCGAGTACGAACTGCGCGGCGTTCGCGAAGACAGCCTCTCGCTAGCGCTCTCCAGCGACAACGATGGCCTGCTCGATCACTACGGACGCCAGCTGATCAACCAGCTGCGCAAAAGCGATGGCCTGCAGATCGAGGTCTTCTTGCCCCAGAACACCGAGGCCCTGCTCGACCGCTTCAACCAGATACTCGCTGACCTCTCAATTGACGAAGCCCGCAATGCTGACACCTCGCAGGCACCGCGTCGCGTATTACTCGCCCACGACGCCAAGGCCATCAGCGAACGCGACCTGCAACTGCTCTCGCGGCTGGTACAGGATTTCCCCGGTGCGCATGTATCCATCGTGCTGCTGGTCGATAAGCCCGGCATCCAGATGCATGAAAAGACTCTGGACCAATTCGGTCAACGCATGCTGCGCTGGCCCCTGGAAGCCCCTACCCGCGAAGAGGGTGAAGCCCTGATCGCAGTGGCTGGCAGCATGGGCTTTGATGTCGAGGCCAAAAAAGTGCTGGCGACGATCGGCAATGCAAAGAAGCCCATGCCTGTAGCACCTTCCATTGCAGCATCCGCGCCGGCAGCAAACGCCGCCCTGGCACGCCCCAGCAAGCCCCAGGAAGAAAAAACCATGTCCGGTGCCGAGCTGGCCGCCCTGCGTCAAAAGGTGCTCAAGGACAACCCAGGACGAACCGAGCCTTCGCTCGATTCGACGGTAGCGCTGCCCAAGGCAGAGGCCGCGCCAAAAACGGCCTCTGTGCGCCGGAAAATACTCTCGACCGTGCTGCGCTGGATCGCCGCACTGAGCCTGGTCGGCATCGTCGTCCTGATAGCTTTCGTGCTGATCTTTTCCGCGCGGCTCGGCCCCATGCTCTACAGCTCGCCCCTGCTGAAAGAAAATCTGCCCCCGTGGGC
>JBJTAS010000019.1:0-25515 GCA_046090895.1 Oxalobacteraceae bacterium
CCATAGCGGCGTTCAATTCATCCCCGAGGAGACCTACCGTGTCAGAGGTGCCGTGCATAATATTTTTAAAGATTACAGCCGCCTCAGGAGGCTTCTCACCCTGTTTTTTGGAATAGCCTAACTGTCGGAATAAATGAGAAAAATTCTCCATGGCCATCCTGTGCTTCAGTGGCTTGTTGCTACCGTGCGTGATAACGCTTCCCTGCCGCCAAAGTGATGCATAAGGAGACTCTCCATCCTTTTCTTTTTGGATGCATCGCGTAAATTCTTTATCAAGTTCGCCCACATGACAAGATGCGATATGGATATTGCCTTTCCATGCAGCGGACATCTCTGCATCAACCGAGTCCGTTTTCAGTGGCTTCCGCAGCCAATGAAGCACGCTGACCGTTGGCATTAATTGCTTAGCGATTTTGCCAGGAGATGCTTCCTGATTTTTTTTATGGCTTACCTGAAGCATATGGATTTTATTGCCTTCCTTGTCTTTTTTTATATGGCCATGAAAGATACATATGACTTCTGAATTTGAAGAAATGATTCCTTTACTCCGAGCTTCTGTGATCATTTCTTCGGTGATATCGCTTTGCCCATCGCCAATGAAGCTGATTTTTAAGCCTTCTTGTTTGGCTTGACGCTCCATGTCGTGTTTGGCCTTATCTATCCCTGGCCCCAAAATCACCACACAATCGGCAGCATGTGAAACGGAATCGGTGCGCTCCCCAACCTTGGCGGGCGAGACGGTAGGGCTGACATATGAACGGAAAAAACGGGTGATCGAATCCATGGCAAGGCGAGCGAGCAAGAGGGACTCGCAGAGATTATTTACCTCAAGCCTGAGCAATCAACCACGTGTCAAGTTGATTTTTATCAAAGCCATGAACAGACTGATACACCGCATAGGGCAGAAATACCTCAGATAACTACAGGCTCGACTTCCAAAATGACGCCAAATTTCTGTTCAACGTCCAGCCTGACTCGCTCAGCAAGTTGGGCAACCTGAGCTCCCGTAGCCTCACCTACATTCACCAGCACAAGCGCCTGCTTATCATGCACTCCGGCAGGGCCCATCGACTTGCCTTTCCATCCGCACTGATCGATCAGCCAGCCCGCAGCCAGCTTCACGCTGCCATCCGCTTGCGGATAGCTGACCAGCTGAGGATGCTCGATCAGCAGCTGCTCATAGTGCTCGCGGCCGACAACCGGATTCTTGAAAAAACTTCCTGCATTGCCGACCTTCGCCGGGTCGGGTAGTTTGCGGCTTCGAATCGCGATCACTGCGTCACTGATGTCTTTCGCAGTTGGATCGGAAACCCCATGCGACTGAAGCTCAGTCGCCAGTTCGGCATAGCGCAGATTGGGCTGCCAGTGTTTTGGCAGCGCAAAAGTGACATCGAGGATCACGGCACGATCACGAAGCTCATGCTTGAAGATACTGTCGCGGTAAGCAAAGCGACAGTCAGCGCGGGTTAGCTCGATGAGGTCACCGCTATGGAAATTAAAGGCCTGCAGTGAATGAAAGTATTCCGCCAGCTCAGCACCGTACGCACCGATATTCTGTATCGGCGATGCGCCCACGCTGCCGGGAATCAGCGACAGGTTTTCCAGCCCCGGATAAGCATTTGCCAGGGTCCATTGCACAAAACCGTGCCAGTTCTCTCCCGCCTGGGCAGTCAAGTACACGTTGTTCTCATCGTCACCACTGACGGCCATGCCTTTGTTCGACATATGCAGCACAAGCCCGTCGAAGTCCCGGGTCAGCAGCAGGTTGCTGCCACCACCCAGCACCAGCCGGGGCAGCGCCGACAGCGCGGGATCGTCGCGTACTGCGCGTAAATCCTCAACGCTGGTGACCTGCAGATACGCGGAGGCCTTGGCATCAATGCCGAAAGTATTCAGCGCGCGCAGCGACTGGCCGTAGCGGATATCAAGTTGAGAACTCATCAGTGGCGAATTATACCGGTGGCCTCATGTCGTCCTCGGCCATTGACCGGTCGATAAGTAGAACGTGGTCCATCCTCTATAATGCGCGGCATCAGACAGAACTCAGGAGGACTTCCATGCCATCATTTGACGTCGTTTCCGAAGCCAATCAGGTCGAGGTAAAAAACGCAGTGGATCAGGCCAACAAAGAAATCGGCACCCGCTTCGACTTCAAGGGTAGCGATGCGCGCATTGAGCAAAAGGAGCGTGAGCTGACGGCCTATGCGGACAGTGATTTCCAGCTCGGCCAAGTACGCGATGTGCTCACGTCGAAGATGACCAAGCGGAATGTCGATGTGCGCTTCCTCGATATCGGCAAGATCGAGAAGATCGGTGGTGACAAGGTGAAGCAGGTCATCAAGGTCAAGAATGGCATCGAGAGTGAGGACGCGAAGAAGATCCAGCGCATCATCAAGGACAGCAAGATCAAGGTGCAGGCGAGCATTCAGGGCGATACGCTGCGCGTACAGGGCGCCAAGCGTGATGATCTGCAGGCGACGATTGCACTGCTGAAGAAAGACGTTACCGATCTGCCGCTGGAATTCAATAATTTCCGCGACTGATCTGCTGATTTGGCAATCCTTAGCCGCACACAAAAAAGGCCATGCGATGCATGGCCTTTCGTTTTTTCAGCACCTCAGTTTAATCCGTGTTGGCCAAACGACGCTTGCGCACGGCCTCGGCCAAGCCTTCCAGCACTTGCAGGCTGCTATCCCAGTCGATGCAGCCATCAGTAATCGACTGGCCATAGGCCAGCTCTTTGCCGGGCACCAGATCCTGACGACCAGCGACGAGGTGCGATTCCACCATCACGCCGATGATGCGGTCGTCACCACTGGCCACCTGACCCGCGATATCAGCACACACTGGCACCTGATTCTCGGGCTTCTTCGAGCTGTTCGCATGCGAGGCATCGATCATCAGTTTCTGCGACAGGCCGTTCGCTGCGAGGGCCTTGCTGGCCTCTTCCACGCTGGCGGCGTCATAGTTCGGTGCCTTGCCACCGCGCAGGATGATGTGGCAATCCTCATTGCCGGCAGTCGAAACGATTGCCGAGTGTCCGCCCTTGGTGACAGACAGGAAGTGATGTGGCTGCGACGCAGCCTTGATCGCATCGGCCGCGATCTTGATATTGCCATCGGTACCGTTCTTGAAACCGACCGGGCAAGAAAGACCGGACGCCAGTTCACGATGTACCTGTGATTCGGTGGTGCGCGCGCCGATCGCGCCCCAGCTGATCAAATCAGCGATGTACTGCGGGCTGATCACATCGAGGAACTCGGTACCTGCCGGCAGGCCGAGTTCGTTGATGTTCATCAGCAGCTCGCGCGCGATGCGCAAGCCATCGTTGATGCGGAAGCTGCCATCAAGGAAAGGATCGTTGATCAGGCCTTTCCAGCCGACCGTGGTGCGCGGCTTTTCGAAGTACACGCGCATCACGATTTCGAGATCGTCTTTCAGACGCTCGCGCTGCTCGGCAAGGCGACGCGCGTACTCCATGCCGGCCTGAGTATCGTGAATGGAGCACGGCCCGATGACGACCATCAGTCGATCGTCCTGTCCGTGCAGGATGCGATGCAGCGCGGTGCGCGCGCTCGCAGTCACGGTCGCAATTTTTTCTGTGCAGGGAATTTCCCGGATCAAATGCGACGGCGGTGTCAATTCCTTCAATTCTCTAATCCTCAGGTCGTCGGTGCGCGGCATGGTCTCTCCAGGAATAATTCGCAGACAAATAAAAAACCGCCATTCCTGGCGGTTTTAAAGATTCGGTTCGCTGTACTCTTTACGTGAACTTACCGCTTCTCCACCGCCGACGGGCTGGAATAGCTAAAGTAAACGTCAAAAAAGAAGTGCAGCTTCGACATACTGGTTGGCGTCTTCAGGCAAATCGGAACCGGGATGGTGCTACACAACCCGAGGGTTGGCAAGCGTGTTTTCAAATAAATAACTCAGGCAGTGCCACCCACGGTCAGCTCTTCGATGCGCAGCGTCGGCTGACCCACTCCCACGGGCACGCTCTGTCCATCCTTGCCGCAGGTACCAATGCCGGAATCCAGACGCATGTCATTTCCAATCATGGATACACGGTTCAGCACGTCGGGGCCGTTGCCGACGAGTGTGGCGCCCTTGACCGGGTAAGCCAGCTTGCCATCTTCGATCATCCAGGCCTCACTCGCCGAGAAAACAAACTTGCCGTTGGTGATATCGACCTGACCACCACCAAAATTCACGGCATACAGGCCATGCTTGACGGACGCCAGAATCTCGGCGGGATCACGGTCACCGGCCAGCATATAGGTGTTGGTCATGCGCGGCATCGGCAGATGCGCGTAAGACTCTCGCCGGCCATTGCCCGTCGGAGACATTTTCATCAGCCGCGCATTCAGCGTGTCCTGAATATAGGCGCGCAAGATGCCATCTTCGATCAGCGTGGTGCATTGGGTCGCGTGGCCTTCATCGTCCACGTTCAGCGAGCCACGGCGGTCGGCAATGGTGCCGTCATCGACTACGGTCACGCCCTTGGCTGCAACACGCTCGCCAATCCGGCCCGAGAAGGCACTGGAGCCCTTGCGATTGAAATCGCCCTCCAGGCCATGTCCGATCGCCTCGTGCAGCAGCACACCGGGCCAGCCCGGGCCAAGCACCACCGTCATCGGGCCTGCGGGTGCAGGACGTGATTCAAGATTTACCAGCGCTGAGTTCACGGCCTCACTGGCGTATTTTTCCAGAAGTTCTTCGGAAAAATAAGCGAAGTCATAGCGCCCGCCTCCGCCCGAGGTGCCGACTTCGCGGCGGCCATCCTGCTCGGCAATGACCGTCAGCGACAGTCTGACCAGCGGACGAATGTCGGCTGCGATCACACCATCGCTGCGCACGACCAGCACCACATCCTGTTCGCCGGCGAGACCGGCCATCACCTGCACGATGCGCGGGTCTTTAGCGCGCGCGATGCGTTCCAGCTTCTCGAGCAATTGCACCTTGGCCGTGGCATCCATCGACGCCACAGGATCTTTCGGCAGATACAGCGAGCGAGCGCCAGCAGGCTGCATCTTGCCCGCTACCTTGATCTTGCCGGCGCCCTGACGCGCAATGGTGCGGGTGGCCGCCGCGGCATCAAGCAACGCATGCTCGGAAATTTCATCCGAATACGAAAACGCGGTTCGGTCGCCCGATACCGCACGCACACCCACGCCTTGATCAATCGAGAAGCTACCGGTCTTGACGATACCCTCTTCCAGGCTCCAGCTCTCGCTTCGCGTAAACTGGAAATACAGATCGGCATAATCAACACGATGAGTGAAAATCGAGCCCAACACTTTCAGCAAGGTGCTTTCGTCCAGGCCATAGGGGGACAGCAGAATGTTACGCGCAGCTTGATGGGTGGCGAGGTTGGGCTCAATGGGCTTCATGGGTAGAGGAAGATACAGGCAATAAGAAAGCTTGATGATACTGGATCGCACCGCTTCTCGCTCGATTCGCAAGGCAAAACCCCTGACATCGCAGGGGTTGCGCCATCAGAGCGCCAGTTTGCGATGCGCGAGCGCCGGCAGACTGGCGCGAACCCCCGCCAAATGCTCGAGATCGAGTTCACCCAGCACCACGCCCTCGCCTTCCGGTAACTGCGCGCGCACCTCGCCCCACGGATCGACGAGCATGCTGTGACCCCAGGTGCGCCGCCCGCTCAGGTGTTTGCCTCCCTGTGCAGCAGCCAACAGGTAGCACTGGTTCTCGATGGCGCGGGCGCGCAGTAAAACCTCCCAATGCGCGCGGCCAGTGGTGTAGGTGAATGCAGCCGGCACGACCATGAGGTCGCAATGCCCCATCGCGCGATACAGCTCGGGAAATCGCAGGTCGTAGCAGACCGACAGACCAACCCGCAGCTGCGGTGTTTGCAGCACCACGACCTCATGGCCAGGCACGATGGTGCGCGACTCATCGTAGGATTCCTGAGCGCGCGTAAAACCAAACAAATGAATCTTGTCGTAGCGTGAAGCCAGCTGGCCATCGGGCCCGTACGCCAACAGCGTATTCAACACCTTGCCCGGCTCGGGAGACACCAGCGGTATCGTGCCGCCGATCAGCCACAGTCCATGTTTTTTTGCGATGGATGACATGAACTGCTGCAAGGGCCCGTCACCGGCTTGTTCCGCATACGCTAGCTTGTCGGACTCGGTGTGACCAAGCAGCGGCCAGTACTCGGGGAGTAACACCATCGATGCCCCTGCTTGCGCTGCTTCGTCAATACGGACATTAGCGGCACGGATATTCTCCGACGGGTCGGGTGTGGACACCATTTGAATTGCGGCGACGGTCATTTTTTTCTGCATCGCAGTCTCGCTCTTGGCCTTCTATTTTTATTGTGGCGTGTTCTTGTCATTGTCCGCCGGCGGCAGCTTGCGGCGGGCGGCGGCCTTCTTGATCACGGGATCTTTCCACGGGCCTGTGATTTGATATTCCTGCGTGAGCGCCTGCGAGAGCGGATTACGCAGGAAGAGCTGAGCAAGGAAAGAACCCAGGCCAATGACTGGATTCACCGCCAATCCATAGACAACCGATGCTCCGCCCGCATTGAGCTCCGGAATCACGACGGCACTGAGATTTTGGGTCTCCTCGCTCAGATCGACAGTGCCATCCATCAGCACGACCGCATTCACACCACGCATCTTGAAACTGTCTGTCTTGAGCACACCGCGCATGATGGAAGCCGTACTGGCGATACTGTCGAACTGAAACCCCTCCGAAAAGATATCGCGAAAATCGAGCGTCAGCCTGCGTGGCAGGGTCTGAAGACTCATCACCCCGAGCAGCTTGGCCACACCCGGATCCGCTTTCAGAAATTGGCCACTGCCCAGCTTCAGGCTCAGATTGCCGGACAGGGTAGGGAAATCGAAGGAGGTCGGCGACCCCCGCCAGCTGAATTCGCCGTCAATGCGGCCCTTGCCGCCGCGAAGTGTCTTCTCGAAGCCGACACGATCAAGCAGCTTGCCGGCATCATTGATATCCAGCTCATAGCTCATCGACGACTGACTGTCTGATGGCGACACCAGCCATTTGCCGGTCGCGCGCAGTACCGCATCAGGGTTGCTGATCACCAGCCGACTGATGCGCCATTCGCGACCGGGACCCATCGCATTGGTGGCGGCAAGTTCCAGACGGCCCAGTCGCATGCCCCTGAGCTCAAAATCATCCGCGACGATGTCCAGACCCGGTAGCTCCTTTGAGGTCTTTCTACCGCTGAGCAATTCGGTCATGTCAGATGACTCCGACTTGGGAATGATGAGCGAGGTGAAATGCGCACTGAATTTGCCGGCGCCGCGCTCGAACCAGGGATCATCCCAGATCGCATGCCCGATAGCCTCATCGGAATGAATATTCAACTGCCAAGCGCTGCGCTGACGCGAGGCCCCCAGCACAGCATTTTCCAGAGATCGCTCAGCCACAATCAGCTGCGATGCACGAATACCCATGCTATCAGGAGAGACAAAACTGCTGATATCTTGTGCGCCGCTGCCACTGGCTTCAGCAGCGCTGCCCGCATCGGCAGACAATGCCGTCACGACCGCGCGCCACGCATCGACATTCAGCGCCGGCAAAGCGAGATTGAGCGCCACCCCGGTGTCTGGCTGAGGTGCCGGCTGGTTGACGCCGATACCGCCTCTTACCAACTTCCAGGGTGAATTTTTCGCATTCACGCGCTGCCGAAGGTAACGCGCTGACATCGAGCGTCCCAGATTGATTCTGATCTCTTCCTGCTGCACGGTCGGATCAGCCGAGACCAGCGGAGAGAGGCCAACGCGCAGTGGCATGACATCGGGCTGCGCCTTACCCAGTGGCACGGGGAAATCCAGCGCCAGACCGGCGAGCGTGGAATCGATCGTAATCTCGGGACCCTGAGCACGTAAACGTACTTGCGCGGAATAGCGTGTGCCGCCTGACATCCTCTTTGACAGACGGCGCATTGGCGCGTTATTGAAACCGCGCACGATGCCATCAACGCTGACTGAGCCCTCGGCCCGGACTTGGGTCGTGCCATCCTTTTGCGTACCACCGCTGAGCTGCATCGGCCCGCCGAGAAAGCTGCCTTGCAGGCCGTTCAACTGAAAGCCTCGCTCCGAGAAACCCAGGTCACCGGAGAGATTTTGTACACCAGGCAGCGACCGCCACAGCTGTACCTCATTGCTCTGAAAACGGACGCTGCCCTGTACCGTGGTCTGCGATGCATCCGGTAAAGGAATTTGCATTTTCAGGGAGAGTTTTGCGTTACCGCTGCCTCGCGCCTCCTCAGTGACATTGTCTATCCATCCGCCAACGGGAGTGTTGTTCACATAGTTCACCATCGCCTGCAGCTGACCACTCGCTGCGCCGCTCACTTCCAGTACCGGGCGAGCGGCAAGATAATCAGG
Organism: Oxalobacteraceae bacterium; assembly: GCA_046090895.1. Lineage (GTDB taxonomy): Bacteria > Pseudomonadota > Gammaproteobacteria > Burkholderiales > Burkholderiaceae_D > Pernthalerella. The sequence continues at coordinate 8,385 of JBJTAS010000019.1, forward strand.
AATGTTCGCTTCCACTGCGGACAGTTGAACGCCCGCCGTGCGCGCACTGTCAGCATGAATGTGAATGCGCGTCTGATCGAGTGTGAACGTACCCTGAATATCATCGATCCTGTGCCACAGCGGGGTACGCTTGTCGGGCAGCAGCTCATCGGGCGCAGGATTGAGCTTGGCATGATCCAGACGGGCACTGACCTTGAACACACCGGAAGGTTTTTCCCCTGCCCGCTGCGGCTTGAAAGGAAATTTGTCAAGGTGCCCTTTGATGGTAAGTTGCAGGTCGCGACCCATGCCATCGGACAGCGCGCCACCGACCCAGTCACGGGTCGGCTGCGGAATCCCCGTGGGCAAAAAGCTGGCGACGCGCGTCAGTTCCAGCGCGGGTACATGCAGGTGCATGTCAATCTCGCCCAGCTTGTCTTTACTCAGCGGACGCGGCAGCAGATGGGAGCCCTCCAGCGTACCTTTGAGGCCGGACTGCGAAAAATTCATGCTGGCGATTTTCACCAGCAGGTGCTGCTTGTCCCTCAGCGACCAGCGGGTATCGGCATCGAGCTCCTCGAAGGACAGCGTGGGTGTATTCAGCAAATCTTCCACATGAAAGATCACATTGCTGCCGCTGAATTTTGCGCTACCACCCTCCTGATTCGCTTCGATCTGCCCAGACAAACCATCAAAACCGGGCAATGCCTCACGTGCTGTCTTGCCCTCGCCGCCCACCACTGCAGGTTGTCGCTTCAGTGCCAGCTGGCTGAAGCGTCCGCTCAGCTGGTATCTCCCCTCTCCCGGCATGACGCCATCCCAGCGGGCGGTGAAATCATGCAATTCTCCGCGCGGCGAAAAATCTGCGAGTAAGGAGCGTTCGGTATCCTGCAGCGGAAGATGCGCGGCTAAGCGGGCAAGTGCCTCCAGATCAAGCTCGGTAATCTGAAGCTCATGCTGTTCGCGGCCGTCTCGAGAGAGGGTATACAAATGACGCGCAGTGGTCGAAGGCAGGACAGCACCCCGGTCGGTACGCAACGCGAATTTGGACAGCGTGACCGCGTGGCCATGCGTCCCAAACGAAAAAAGTTTCTCTTTCAGGCCGGTCGCGATCTCGCCTGCCGACACACGTCCGCTGACCTCGACCAGCTTGAGCGGCTCCAGATCATCGGCCAGCTGCAGCGAGAGATTGCGAAGATCGAGATCGGCCGTGAAATCGACGGCCACGCGACGATCAAAGCGCAACCAAGCGCGTATCGCGCCCTCGCCGCCAGCCAGCTTGTAGGGCCACGTCACATACGGCGCCCAGGCATCTAGGTGGGTATTTCCCCAGTCTGCATAGAGCTCACCAACCCACTGCGCAGGATCGGCGCTAGGTCCGAATGCCGGATGCACAAATTCGGCCCGCAAATCAATCGGAGAGGCGAGCGCTTCGGGAGGCGTGGCATGCAGTGCTGCTCGGTGGGTGTACCACTGATTATGTAACACGAAGCTGACTTTGTTGAGTATCAGGTCAGGTGCGTTGCGCAGGTGATCCTGCCAGCGTATCCAACCATCGCGTATGACAATTTCGCGCTGCCCCAGTAACCACTCCAGACCTTTGCCATCATCCTTTTTTGCAGTATCAAGATCAATGCCGCCGACAAGGATTCTGCCGTCGCTGTCGCGCTCAATCTCAAGATCGGGTCGCGATACCTCGAGATGATCGAGTTGCAATTGGAGAGTCAGGGCTGACCACCATGACACGGTAGCCACAACCTCAGGCAATATCAGCGCACGCTCTCCTTGCTGGTTATAAACAATCAGATTATCGAGACGCAGGCGCGGGTTCAGTCCGCTCCAGTTCGCATAAATCGCATTGATGGTCACAGGTCGCTGCAGCAAATGACTCGCTAGACGTTCGACCTCGGGTTTGTAGTGGTCGATGTTGGGAAGGATCAGGTAACGTAGCGATAGGAAGGCGCCACAGAAAACAAAATACAGAACGATGACGGCAACAAACAAGCCGCCGAGCGCATGATGCGTGATGCGATTCGCCGAAGCAAAGGCCGACACGAGCGAATGCCACGCCGGCGAAAGGGCTTCTCGGGAACGCTGCACTGGATTGGGTTGGTTCGACATCCGTCGCTTATCGTCTGTTCACGCGCCGACCTGCGCTGGCCTCCACGTGACTGTCGGCACTTCCTTTGTATCATAGCTGCTGGATCAACACCGGCAGCTTCGCGCTGCCCATTATGTTGCAGGATGAAACCCGTGCCACCCTTGCCTACTGCGAACGTCTCTCGCTTTGTAAAACACTGGCTGGATGCGAGCCCGTCTCGCGCGGCCGACCTTGCGGCATTGTCGGAATTATCGCTTGACCAGCTGGATTTTGACCAGCTCCTTGCCAGTCAGGGGGCCGGCGTATCGTTGGCAGGTGCGATGCGCCGGCTGCGCAACCTCCTGGTGGCCGCCATCGCCCAGCGAGATATCAGCGGCAAGGCCAGTCTGCATGAGGTGCTCACAGCGATCTCGAATTTCGCTGATTTCGCGATCCTTCGCCATCAGGACGATATTTACCGTCAGATGTGTGCGACGCATGGGGTGCCGACCGGTGAAGAGTCGGGTCGCCCCCAGCACATGATCGTGGTCGGCATGGGCAAGCTCGGAGGCCATGAGCTGAATGTGTCCTCAGACATCGATCTGATCTTTCTGTATCCAGAGGATGGCGAGACCAAGGTGACCGAGAGTGAGCAGCGGCCTTTGTCTAATCACGAATTTTTCGTCAGGATGGGAAAACGCCTGATCGCTGAACTGGCGGAAGTCAACGAGGACGGCTTCAGCTTTCGAGTCGACATGGCCTTGCGCCCGAATGGCAATTCAGGACCGCTGGCCGCCAGCCTCTCTATGCTGGAACACTACCTGATGGTGCAGGGTCGCGAATGGGAGCGCTATGCATGGGTCAAGGCGCGCGCGATCACAGGAGACGCCGAGGATATCGCGCAGCTGGATGACATTGTCAGGCCCTTCGTGTACCGCCGCTATCTTGACTATGGATCGATCAATGCATTGCGCAGCATGCATGCGCAGATCCGTGCGGAGGTCGTGCGACAAGAGACGCGCCATCCGGATCGGACCATGAATGTCAAACTGGGCAGGGGGGGCATACGCGAGATTGAATTTCTGACGCAAGTTTTCCAGCTGATACGCGGCGGCCGGGATCCTGGGCTGCGAGACCGATCAACCCGGAACACGCTACTTATCCTCGCAGAGCGCAAGCTGCTCGCCGACACCACCGTAGCGCAACTACTCGATGCGTATACCTTTCTTCGCAATATAGAGCACCGCATTCAATATCTTGACGATGCACAGACGCATGTACTCCCCTCTTCACCAGACGACCAGCAGCGGGTGGCTCAGATGGCCGGATTCGATAGCGCGACATCACTCATCGCCGCGCTTAATGATTGTCGTCAGCAAGTTTCACTGCATTTCGATACGATTTTCGTCGACCGGCAAAGCACCGACGCCGGAGATCACGAGCACTCCAGCGATACTGCGCCGGCCCTGGAAAATATCGATGAGGATTCTCTGTCAGCCTATTTGTTGGCAAACAAGTTCGATGATCCCTCAGGTTCTGCGCGACGGCTACTGAGCAGCTGGAACTCATCACGCATACAGTCCTTGCCGGAACAGCGTCGGGCTCAATTGCACACCTTGATGCGTACGGCGCTGCCCATCATCCCGCGCCAACAGGAATCGTGTTCAGCCACGCTCAATCGTCTGGTGGATTTTTTCGACACAATTGCCCGTCGTTCAGCGTATCTAGCTTTACTGACCGAATATCCGCACACGCTGCAACGGGTGGTGCGCATGATGGCGGCGAGCGATTGGGCTGCAAAATATCTGACCCGACATCCCGTTCTGTTGGATGAGTTACTCGATGACGCCAGTCTGAGCGCTGAACCGGACTGGGATGAATTCGCGCATGAGTGCCGGCGTCAGCTACATGCTTTTGCGGGTGACACAGAACGGCAGATGGATGTGCTCAGAGAACAGCATCACGCACAGCTCTTTCGTCTGCTGGCCCAAGATCTGGGAGGAATGCTCACGGTAGAGCGCCTGGCGGATCATCTCTCCTTGCTGGCTGATGTCCTGATTGCGATCACGCTGGACGCAGTGTGGAAGACGCTGCCCAACCGACACAAGGAACACCCCTCGTTTGCCGTGATTGCCTACGGCAAGCTCGGCGGAAAAGAACTGGGGTATGCCTCCGATCTTGATGTTATTTTTTTATATGACGATGAAGATCAGGAAGCACCCGCGCTGTATGCGAAGCTCGCCCAGCGTTTCATCACCTGGATGACCAGCCATACGCCAGCGGGTACCTTGTTCGATATCGACATCGCGCTGCGACCCGATGGTGCCAGCGGGCTGCTGGTCTCTTCGTTCAAGGCTTTCGAAAAATACCAACGGGAGTCTGCCTGGATCTGGGAACATCAGGCGCTGACACGAGCACGCTTCTGTGCGGGTGACAGTCACATTGGTCATCGTTTTGAAACACTGCGCACCGCTCTACTGCAACAGCCACGCGATCCGGTGACGCTTCGCACCGAGGTACTCAACATGCGTCAGCGCATGCATGATGCGCATCCCAATCGCTCAGGACAGTTCGATCTCAAGCATGATACCGGCGGCATGATTGATATTGAATTCATTGTTCAATATCTCGTTCTCGCGTATTCGTCGTCGCACTCGGCCATGACCGGCGACATTGGTAATATCGCACTCCTGAAGCTAGCAGGCGAACACCACCTGATCGATCCATCGCTCGCGATCAGCGTGGCAGACGCCTATCGCCATTTCCGCAAGCTGCAACACCAGATCAGGCTCAAGGGCGCAGACAAGGCCAGGGTCGAGCTCGATACGGTGGCGGCACAACGCGCCTCGGTAGAGCAGTTGTGGCAGCAGGTGATGTATCGTTAATGATCGCGCAACGAGTGGGGCAGCAGTACTGCTTACTTCGCACCCATGAGAGCCACTGTCGTATCCAGCATGCGATTGCTGAAGCCCCACTCGTTGTCATACCAAGACGAAACTTTAACGAGGTGGCCGGAGACTTTGGTCAGCGTTGCGTCAAAGTTCGACGAGGCCGGGTTGTGGTTGTAGTCTACCGACACCAACGGGTCGGTGTTGTAGGTAAGGATGCCTTTGAGCGGACCGTTCGCGGCTTCTTTCATAATCGCGTTGACTTCGTCCACGGTGGTGTCACGCGCCGCGATGAATGACAAGTCAACGATGGAGACATTGATTGTCGGCACGCGAATAGCGAAGCCGTCGAGCTTGCCGTTCAATTCGGGCAGCACGAGACCCACGGCAGCGGCGGCACCGGTCTTGGTGGGTATCATGGATTGTGTCGCGGAACGGGCGCGGCGCAGGTCTTCGTGCATGACATCCGTCAGCACTTGATCGTTGGTGTAAGCATGTACTGTCGTCATGAGGCCGTTCAACACACCGATCTTGTCATTCAGCGGCTTGACCAGCGGCGCGAGACAATTAGTGGTGCATGACGCATTGGAAATCACCGTGTCGGATGCCTTCAGCACGCCCTGATTGACGCCGTAGACAACGGTGGCATCGACATCCTTGCCACCGGGCGCAGAGATGATGACTTTCTTCGCACCGCCTTTGAGGTGAGCCGAAGCTTTTTCTTTTGTGGTGAAAAAGCCGGTGCACTCGAGCACGACATCAACACCTAGCTCGCCCCAGGGGATGTCAGCCGGATTGCGCTGAGCGAATACACGGATCTTGTCGCCGTTGACTACCATGTGGTCGCCCTCCACCACGACCGTGCCGGGAAATTTGCCGTGCGCGGTGTCGTAGCGCGTCAGGTGCGCGTTGGATTCGGCATTGCCGAGATCGTTAATCGCAACGATCTGTATATCGTTTTTTTTACCGCCCTCGTAATGAGCGCGCAACACATTGCGGCCGATGCGGCCATAGCCATTGATGGCAACTTTGATGGTCATGGAGATCTCCTGGGACGTTGTCATGTAAAGGGATATAGGGTCAGATCAGTGCAGCACCGATTTGACTGTGGCCACGACCTTCTCTGTCGTGAAACCAAAATGCTTGAACAACACGCCGGCCGGTGCGGACTCGCCGAAGGTATCGATGCCGACGACGGCGCCATCCAGGCCGACATACTTGAACCAGATGTCGGTAACCCCCGCTTCGACGGCTACCCGTGGCAGGCCTTTAGTCAGCACACTGGCTTTATAGGTGGCGTCCTGGCGGTCGAATAGCTCGGTGCAGGGAATGGATACCACACGTACCGGTATGCCTTCAGCGGCCAGCGCATCAGCGGATTTGAGCGCTAACTCGATCTCCGAACCCGTCGCGATGAGAATAGCCTTCGCGCTGGCGGCGTCTTTGAGCACATAGCCGCCGCGACGAATATCTGCCACCTGTGCTGCACTGCGCTCGACGAAGGACAGGTTTTGACGCGAAAAGATCAGCGTGGTCGGGCCTTGCTGACGGCGCACGGCCTCGGCCCATGCCACCGCAGATTCCACCGTGTCGCAGGGGCGCCAGTTATCGAGATTTGGAATCAGGCGCAGGCTGGAGACCTGTTCGATCGACTGGTGCGTCGGACCATCTTCACCCAATCCGATGGAATCATGCGTGAACACGAAGAGGGAGCGACGCTTCATCAGTGCGGCCATGCGCAGCGCATTGCGGCTGTAATCCGAGAAAGTGAGGAAGGTTGCACCAAAAGGAATGAAGCCACCGTGCAGCGCCACGCCATTCATGATCGCACTCATGCCGAATTCGCGCACGCCATAGTTCACATGATTGCCGGGATGATCTACGCGCACCGCGACGCATTCTTTCCAGTTGGTCAGGTTAGATCCGGTGAGATCAGCAGAACCACCTAGGAATTCGGGCAACACCTGCGCCAGCGCCTGAATCGCATTCTGGCTGGCCTTGCGCGTGGCGATGGTTTCTTTCTTTTCGATACAAGCAGTGATCAGGTCGGAGACGGCCTTGTCGAAATGCGCAGGCAGCTCGCCCTTCATCCGGCGCAGTAACTCGGCGGCCTCGGTCGGGTATTTTTGCTGATAGGTCTTGAACGTCGAGGTCCAGTCGGCTTGCAGCGCTGCGCCCTTCTGCTTTGCATCCCACGCTGAATATACCTCGGCGGGGATCTCGAACGGCGGATGAGGCCAGTCGATCGCCGCGCGTGTGGCAGCGATCTCTGCATCGCCCAAAGCGGCACCGTGCACTTTGTCGGTGCCCTGCATCGTGGGGGCGCCTTTGCCAATGACAGTCTTGCAGCAGATGAGTGTCGGGCGATCGGATTTTTTTGCGGCAGCGATCGCGACATCGACCGCCTTCACATCATGACCGTCCACATCAGGAATGACGTTCCAGCCATACGCTTCAAAGCGCTTCGGCGTGTCATCGCGGAACCAGCCCTCGACCTTGCCGTCAATCGAGATACCGTTATCGTCGTACATCACGATGAGCTTGGACAGACGCAGCGTACCCGCCAGCGAGCACACTTCATGGCTAATGCCTTCCATCAGACAGCCGTCGCCGAGAAACACATAGGTGTAATGGTCAATGATGTCAAAACCGGGCTTGTTGAATTGCGCCGCCAGCAGTTCTTCAGCCAGCGCCATACCCACCGCATTGGCAATGCCCTGACCGAGCGGCCCGGTCGTGGTCTCGACACCGGGCGTGATATCGACTTCTGGATGACCGGGTGTCTTCGAATGCAGCTGGCGGAAATGGCGCAGCTCATCCATGGGCAGCTCGTAGCCCGTCAGATGCAGCAGCGCATACAACAGCATCGAGCCATGACCATTGGAGACGACAAAGCGGTCACGGTCTAACCAGTGAGGATCGGCCGGGTTGTGTCGAAGATGACTGCCCCATAGGGCGACCGCGATCTCGGCCATGCCCATGGGCATACCAGGGTGCCCGGAGTTGGCCTTTTGCACGGCGTCCATCGCCAGCGCACGTATCGCATTGGCCATGTGTCGGAGTTCAGGAGTGGAATTCATGTTGCCAACAATGTATGAAAAACCAGTGGCCGCGGCATGCTGGCGGAAGAACGAACAGCCCAGCGTCACGCCAACCGGCAAACCCAAAATTTTACCAGACCGACTCTACCCAAAGGTGAGCCTGACTACCGGTGTCCAAGCCCAGCGGACTTACAATCTCATGGATAATTATTCACTCGTCAGTCCGCGAATATCCGTGCCGGTGCGCCGACTGTTCAACGACTATTAATCACTAACACTCGCGCTACCCAAGCTCGCACCCCCATGCCTCGCTTTTACTGTCACCAGCCAATGGATACCGGGATGCGGCTGGCTCTGCCTGAGGCAGTTGCCCGCCACGTTCAGGTGCTGCGTCTCAGAGAAGGCGAACTCATCACCCTGTTCAATGGCGAGGGCGGCGAATATACCGCCAGCGTCGAACGCCTTGAAAAAAAACACGTGCAAGTCATCGTGACATCCTTCTCGGCGCGAGAAGCAGAACCCGCACACAGCCTGTGTCTGGCGCAAGTACTCCCCGAGGGATCCAAGATAGACTGGATCATCGAGAAAGCGGTGGAGCTGGGCGCCACGGCAGTACAGCCGCTGATCTCCAGTCGCTCTGTGATCAGGCTCAATGACGACAGGGCTGCAAAAAAAATACAGCACTGGACCGGCATCATGGCCTCCGCTGCAGAGCAATGCGGACGCAACCGTCTCCCACATCTGGCTGAACCTGCGCCCTTTGACCAGTGGATAGCACAGCCAGACCTGCATCGTCGCATCCTGCTCTCACCGCGCGGCAGCGAGTCGCTGTCGCGCTGGGCACGCCAGCAGCCGCCCCAAGCGATCACGCTGATCATCGGGCCTGAGGGCGGGCTGACGCCGACAGAAGAAGCGAGCGCTGTGGCGCATGGTGCGCTCGGTCTGACGCTGGGCGAACGTGTGCTGCGCACCGAGACCGCGGGCATGGCGGCCATCGCCGCACTTCGGGCCATCTGGGGCGAGCTGTAATCACCATGGCGTGCTTCACGGGGTCTCTGCTGATCCCCTGCGGCCAAGGCGAACTTCAGCGCAACCCATTTCAGGCGTGATCGGGGCGGGTTCCAGCCCGGAAAACCCTCTGAAAACCACTATAATCGAGGGTTTTCGCGATGCGAGTCCGGTCCTGCCCACGCCGCCCCCAGCCATGAAAGTTTTCCGCGGACTTCCGAATGCCCAGGCGCGCCGGCCATGCGCGCTCACGATCGGTAACTTCGACGGCGTGCATCGAGGACATCGCGCACTGCTATCCCGTGTGACCACTGCCGCGCAACGACTGGGTATCGAATCGGCGGTGATGACCTTTGAACCGCACCCACGCGAGTATTTTGCGCAGCTCTCGGGCCGAAATAACCTCGCCCCGCATCGCGTGGTCAATCTGCGCGACAAGTTGCAGGCGCTGGAGGCTGCGGGTATTGACCGCGTAATTGTCGAGCACTTCAATGCGCGCTTTGCCGCGATGAGCCCAGAGGACTTCGTGCGTACACTGCTGGTCGACGGGCTCCATGTAAAGTGGCTGATCGTCGGTGACGATTTTCGTTTTGGTGCGAAGCGCGCCGGTGACTTCGCCATGCTGGTCGAAGCAGGCAACGCCTACGGCTTCGAAGTCCAATCGCTGCAGACCGTGACACATGCCGAGGCGCGTATTTCATCATCAGCGGTTCGCAACGCGTTACAGGAGGGCGATTTTTCCCGTGCCGGTGACTTACTCGGACATCCGTATGCGATTTCGGGGCACGTTCAGCACGGCCGCAAGCTGGGTAGAACGATAGGCTTTCCGACACTGAATTTGCGCATTGCGCACAAGCGCCCCGCACTGACGGGTATCTTCATCGTGCAAGTGCACGGCTTAGGGCCGACTGCACTGCCTGCGGTGGCCAGTCTGGGCGTACGGCCGACCGTCGAGGACAACGGCCGCGTACTGTTGGAAGTACATGTGTTTGATTACTCCACCGAGTGCTACGGCAAGCTGGTGCGAGTCGAATTTCTGCGCAAGCTGCGGGATGAAGAAAAATACGATGATTTGGACACACTAACCACGGCCATCGCCAATGATGCGCGCGCCGCCCGAGAATTTTTCGAGATACCTACCCTGAGTTGAACTCATGTCTGACAACAGCAAAAAATCCGAAGCTAAATATCCGGTCAATATGACCGAGACGCCGTTCCCCATGCGTGGCGATTTAGCCAAGCGCGAACCGCAGTGGGTCGCCGAATGGCAAAAGAAAAATCTGTACCAACGTATCCGCAAAGCGTCTCTCGGCAAACCGAAATTCATTTTGCATGATGGACCGCCGTATGCGAATGGCGATATTCATATCGGTCATGCGGTGAACAAGATTCTGAAAGACATGATCGTCAAGACGCGTCAGCTAGATGGATTCGACGCGCAGTATGTGCCGGGCTGGGATTGCCATGGCATGCCGATCGAAATACAGATAGAAAAGCAGTTCGGAAAAAATCTGCCGACGGCCGACGTGCTAACCAAATCGCGCGCCTACGCAGGTGAGCAGATCGAGCGCCAGAAAAAAGATTTCATTCGGCTGGGTGTGCTGGGCGACTGGGACAATCCGTACCTGACCATGAACTTCCGCAATGAGGCCGACGAGATCCGCGCGCTCGGCAGCATCCTGGACAAAGGCTTTGTCTACCGTGGTCTGAAGCCGGTGAATTGGTGCTTCGATTGTGGCTCCGCGCTGGCCGAGGCCGAGGTGGAGTATCAGGACAAGCGCGATCCCGCGATCGATGTCGCCTTCCCCTTTGCCGAGCCCGACAAAGTGGCGAAAGCCTTCGGCCTGTCGTCGCTACCTGCGGGCAAAGGCTATGGGGTGATCTGGACTACCACCCCATGGACGATTCCTGCCAACCAGGCGCTGAACATGCATCCCGAGGTCACGTATGCGCTGGTGCAGGCCGAGCGCCACGGCGAAGCCATTCTGCTGATCCTTGCAAAAGATCTGGTCGAGAGCTGCCTGCAGCGCTACGGCATTGAGGGAAAAATCGTCGCCACCTGTCAGGGCGAAGCCTTGTCGCTGGTGAAATTCCATCACCCCTTGCATGCAACAGATGCCGGCTATGATCGCTTCTCGCCTGTCTTTCTGGGCGAGTATGTAACCACGGATGCCGGTACCGGTATCGTGCATTCTTCACCGGCGTATGGTGTGGATGACTATGCCTCGTGCAAGGCGCATGGCATGACTGATGATGAGATCCTGAACCCGGTGATGGGGGATGGCCGTTATGCATCAACACTGCCGCTGTTTGGCGGCATGACGATCTGGGAAGCATCCAAGCCCATCTGCGAGGCACTGGAATTGGCGGGCCACCTGTTCAAGCGGGTGATGTTCGATCATAGCTATATGCACTGCTGGCGTCATAAAACGCCCATCGTCTACCGCGCAACCTCGCAATGGTTCGCCAGCATGGACAAGACGCCAAAGCAGGGCGGTGCATCATTGCGTGAGACAGCACTCGCTGCGGTGGAAGCCACACGTTTTTTTCCGAACTGGGGCAAGGCGCGGCTGCACGGCATGATTGCCAATCGTCCCGATTGGACACTGTCGCGTCAGCGTCAGTGGGGCGTGCCCATGGCCTTCTTCGTGCACAAGGAAACCGGCGAGCTGCATCCGGATACGCCGGCTTTGCTGGAGAAAGTGGCAAAGCTCGTCGAGCAGCAGGGCATTGAGGCGTGGCACACGCTGGACCTGAACAGCTTCCTTGGTGCGGATGCCGCGCATTACGAAAAGAACCGTGACACGCTGGATGTGTGGTTCGACTCTGGCACCACGCACCAGACCGTGCTGCGCGGCTCGCATGCGGCCGAATCGCAGTTCCCTGCAGATCTGTATCTCGAAGGTTCGGACCAGCACCGCGGCTGGTTCCACTCGTCGCTACTGACCTCGGCGATGCTCAATGGCTGCGCTCCCTACAAGGCACTGCTGACGCATGGCTTCGTCGTTGATGGCGAAGGCAAGAAGATGTCCAAGTCCAAGGGTAATGTCGTCGCGCCGCAAAAAGTGTCGGATACCTTGGGCGCAGACATTCTGCGACTGTGGGTCGCTGCGACTGATTACTCGGGCGAGCTGTCGATCTCTGACGAGATTCTGAAGCGCGTGGTAGAAAGCTATCGTCGCATTCGCAACACGCTACGCTTCCTGCTGGCGAATACCTCGGATTTCGATCCCGCCAAAGATGCGGTCGCCATCGATGAGCTGCTGGAGATCGACCGCCATGCCATCGCCCGTATGAACCTGCTGCAAGTCGAGATCCGTGGACATTTCGCTGAGTATGAATTCCATCCCGTGGTCGCCAGGCTGCAGATGTATTGCTCAGAGGACCTGGGTGGTTTTTATCTCGATATCCTGAAAGACCGGCTGTACACCAGCGGGGTCCATTCCAAAGCTAGACGCTCTGCGCAGACGGCGATCTGGCATATAACGCAGTCACTGCTACGGCTAATGGCGCCTATCCTGTCTTTCACCGTAGAAGAAGCCTGGTCGATCTTTGCAGACAAAGATACCTACCGTGCATCGGGCGATACCATCTTCACACAGCATTTTTACACACTGCCCGAGATCAGCGATAGTGATTTGCTGCTGAAGAAATACGAGCAGCTGCAAGCGATCCGTGCCGAGGTGCTCAAGCAGTTGGAAGCAGTGCGCGTGTCCGGCGCTATTGGCTCGTCGCTGCAGGCCGAGGTTGAGATCCACGCCCATAGCGACCAACTCACGCTGCTGCAAAGTCTGGGGGATGATCTGAAGTTCGTGCTGATTACCTCAGCCGCAACAGTCGTGCCATCGGCTACGGCGGCGGATGACAAAGTCATCGTCAGTGCCTCAGCGCACAAAAAATGCGAACGCTGCTGGCATTATCGGGCCGATGTCGGCTCGCACGTCGATCATCCCGGTCTCTGCGGTCGCTGTACGTCCAACCTGTTTGGCAGCGGCGAACAGCGCCGCATTGCCTGAAGCGCGAGACTGACGACGTCATGGCAAAAAAATCCGGCGGCATGATGATCTGGGTCGGTATCGCGATCATCGTGGTGCTGCTCGACCAGCTGACTAAGATCACGATGATGCGCCTGCTGGCCTATGGCCAGTCGGATCCGGTGACCTCCTACTTCAATCTGGTGATGGTCTATAACAAGGGGGCTGCGTTCAGCTTCCTGTCCGACCAGCCCGGGTGGCAACGCTACTTCTTTACCGGGATCTCGACATTAGCGTCATTATTCATTGTATGGATGCTGAAGCGAAACCCGACGCAGCGTCTGTTCTGCTGGGCGCTGGCGCTGATTTTAGGTGGTGCGCTAGGCAATCTGATTGATCGTGTAGCCTATGGGCATGTGATCGATTTTCTGGACTTTCATCTCGCTGGCTGGCACTGGCCTGCCTTTAATGTGGCAGACAGTGCGATCACCGTTGGCGCATTGCTATTTGTGCTGGATGAATTTCGCCGCGTAAATCGCTGAGACTTAGCGCTGCGCGCCGGGTATAAGGACAACATGAACCTTGCTGGCAAAAAAATCGTGCTGGGGCTGACCGGAGGCATTGCCTGCTACAAGGCCGCCGAGCTGGCGCGCGGGCTGGTCAAGGCCGGCGCCAGCGTACAGGTCGTGATGACCGAGGCATCGCGGCGTTTCATTACGCCAGTGACCATGCAAGCCTTGTCGGGCAAGCCAGTCTATACCGATCAGTGGGACAGCCGCATCTCCAACAACATGGCGCACATTGATCTGTCGCGCGACGCAGATGCGATCCTGATCGCGCCCTGCTCTGCCGACTTCATGCGCAAGCTCGTGCATGGCGCAGCGGATGATTTGCTCTCCACGCTCTGCCTCGCGCGCCCATCCACCGTGCCATTGCTGGTGGCGCCCGCCATGAATGTCGAGATGTGGGAGAACCCGGCCACACAGCGCAATGCGGAACAATTGCGCAACGATGGCGTGAGCCTGCTCGGCCCGGTCGCGGGCGATCAGGCCTGCGGCGAAACGGGACTGGGCCGCATGATGGAACCCGAACAGCTGCTGGAAGACTTGTCGGCTTTTTTTCAGCCCAAGCTACTGACCGGTAAAAAAGTCATGATCACCGCTGGCCCGACGTTTGAACCGATTGATCCGGTGCGTGGTATTACGAACCTATCGTCGGGCAAGATGGGCTATGCCATTGCACGTGCTGCGCGCGCGGCGGGAGCCGAGGTGACACTGGTCTCCGGCCCAACCGCCTTGTCGCGACCCTCCGGTGTCGTCTTGCTGCCCGTGACAACGGCGCGCGAGATGCATGAGGCGGTGATATCGCACATCGCCACGCAAGATCTGTTCATCGCAGTCGCTGCCGTCGCCGACTGGCGCGTGGCCTCGGTCAGCGAGCAGAAGATCAAGAAGCAGGAAGGTCAGACACCGTCGCTGCAGTTCGAACAGAATCCCGACATTCTGGCCGCTGTCGCTGCACTGCCCTCCCCCCCCTACTGTGTGGGCTTCGCGGCCGAGTCCGACGACTTGCTCGCGCATGGCGCTGCGAAGCGGGAGAAAAAACGTATTCCTCTGCTGGTGGGCAATATCGGACCTCAGACCTTCGGCAAGGATGATAACGAGCTGGTGCTGTTTGACGAACAGGGTCATCATCGGCTGCCACGTGCCAGCAAAGACTCGCTGGCGCAGACGCTCATCACAGAAATCGCGCAACGCCTCCCTCTGAAAAAATAACCATGAAAACCATCGCCGTAAAAATCCTCGACCCGCGCATGCAGGAGCAGCTGCCTGCCTATGCGACCTCCGGCAGCGCCGGGCTGGACCTGCGCGCCTGCATCGATGTACCGCTGGCGATGGAGCCCGGCAGTACGCATCTGATCCGCACGGGTCTTGCGATACACATCGGCGATCCGGCATATGCAGCGATGATCCTGCCGCGCAGCGGCCTCGGCCACAAGCATGGCATCGTGCTCGGTAATCTGGTCGGACTAATCGACTCGGACTATCAGGGCGAGCTGATGGTGTCCGCCTGGAACCGCGGCGGTGCAAGCTTTGTGCTGAATCCGATGGAGCGCCTCGCTCAGCTCGTCATCGTACCCGTATTACAGGTAGGATTCAGGGTGGTGGAATCCTTCGGGGATAGCGAGCGTGGCGAGGGCGGTTTCGGGAGCACAGGGAAAAAATAATCCAGGCAACATGCGTCGCGTGATTGTCATCCTCACTCCGCTGGCAGCGCTGTTGCTGAACGCTTGCAGCACAACGCCGCTCTCCACCAGCACCCCACCGATCGTCCGCTCACAAACACCCGCCGAGCAGTCACCCTCCTCAACCACAACCAGCTCACCGACGCCCTCGCAAGCCACGCCCGAGAGAGATGCCGCGCTGGAAGCACTGATGACGCGACAAGCACGCGTCTACCGCATCGCTGCACCTTTAATTACAAAAAACGCCGTGCTCTGCCGGACTCAGGCAAGGCCCTTGCTGGGCTTTACCGCAAAAAATGTGCACTCGTATCCCTCAGAGCTGGCCGGTGCAGCACGCCAATTGCTGGCGCTTGACGAACGGCTGCAAGTGATGCAAGTGCTAGACGGCAGCGGTGCTCAAAAGGCCGGGATGATACGCGGCGATATTCTGCAGACGATACAAGATATCCCGATACCAGAAGGCGCGCAGGCCGAGAGCGACACAGCGAAACTGCTGGCTCCTGTGCTGAAGAACCTCGCAGATATTCGCGTGCGGGTGCTACGTCGCGGACAAGCAGTCGACCTTCAGGTACCGCTGACGCTGGCGTGCGCCTTTGCGATCGATATCGGCAATGCACCCAACATAAACGCCTACGCGGATGGAAGACGCATCATGCTCACACGCGGACTGCTCGATGCATTGCCAGCTGATGATGATGTAGCGGTGATCATTGCACGCGAGCTCGCGCACAATGTGCTGCAGCATGCCCGACAATTACAGCAGACAGCCACCATCGCGAGCGTCATCGATAAGCTGTTGGCACTCAAGCCTGAACCCGCCAGCTACGCCGGAAGCAGTGGTATCAAACCTCTGACCGACAAGATGGATCAGGAAGCCGACCGGCTCGCTATGTTCATGCTCGCACGCGCTGGCTACGATCCGCTAGCCTTATCCAAGCTATCGCAAAGGCTGGCCGACACTACCCCGGCTAATCAAATGAATAGCTATAGCGCACTTCATCCGTGGACTGAAGAGAGGCGCCAATTTGCGCAGGCCGCAGCGAAAGAACTCCGGCAGAAGCAGAAAGCAAAAAAACCACTCGTGCCGTAATCCTTACAAAGGGACACTCACTTTGAATCCTTACAAAGGGACACTCACTTTGTACAGAGCACTACAAAAACTACCTTACAAAGGGACACCCGCGATGCTGCATGCGAAGGTGCACTCACTTCGCAAAAAAGGCTGGATAGAGCTTCAGATAGCAGATGATGCTCGCCGCAAGCACGTGCGACTGTCGAGTTTGGCTCTCAAGCATTTTTCCCGTTTAGGCGCTTGTATCGAGCGGGCGCTGACCACCTAGGGCACCTGACGCTGTCGTAACAGCTAGAGTCCGATTGCTGATTCTCCAATCCCGAAGTCGGATTTGAGCCCCCCCGCCCGCGATGGTGACCGGCGGGGCTCCGATACGGCAAAGATCCCATGTCATGTTTAATGACCTCTGAATGAGTTTTTAAATATACAATTCTAATCTTGGCAACGAACTAACAGGGTGAATTTGGCACAAATCCGGCTTCCAAATAATTTTTCTGGAGCCAACGTGAGTATTAATACCAATAGCATCCCGCCCGCCTATCCGGTTGCCACAACTAATACTTCAGGCATCACAGACACCGCAACTACTACAACCACTACAACGACCTCAACCGTTACAACGACTCCGACTACCACCGCCACCACCTCAGCAGCCCAGTCCATCGAGCAGGCCGCTGTAATTCAGCCAAAATTAAGCAGCAAACCGATCGGCCAGCATGCGAGAACTCTAAAACTAGACTGGAACAACCCCTCTGAACGCCAAAAATACCTAGAAGCAACCGGCCTCCCAGAAGTTCATGCCGCGGTTCTGAATGAAGATTGGGAAGCTGCAGAAAAAATACTC
>JBJTAS010000020.1:0-11906 GCA_046090895.1 Oxalobacteraceae bacterium
GCGGACACGGGGCTGAGATGGGGAAAGCGCTCGGGCCGACCATTTTATGCGAGCGATCAAGCCCGTCGCCAGCCAGGGGACCACATTTCTGAAAAATGGGTTATGATTCGTCATATTCCCGCCGCGTCACCTCCTGCCTCAAATCCACACCAAGACCAAGCGCGACACATCATCATGTGCGCAGAGCAGTTAGGGAAACGTGCAAGCTTTTCTGCAGCAGATGCGCTGGCGGGTCGATTCCCCTCAATCCGAGGAAACCATGATCGAAAACATCAAACACATTTCCGACAGCTCTTTCGAGAGCGACGTACTGAAATCCGACAAGCCAGTGCTGGTCGATTTCTGGGCAGAGTGGTGCGGCCCCTGCAAGATGATCGCGCCCATCCTGGAAGAAGTCGCGAAGGAATACGACGGCAAGCTGCAGGTCGCGAAGATGGACGTGGACGCCAACCAGGCAGTACCTGCCAAGTTCGGTATTCGCGGTATTCCGACGCTGATCCTGTTCAAAAATGGTGTGCCCGCCGCGCAAAAAGTCGGCGCACTGGCTAAAGGCCAACTGACCTCCTTCATTGACAGCAATATCTGACTCGCTAAGCTTCCGATGGCAGCATGAACGCTCTGCTGCCACCCTTTCCTTCCCTGTTCACCGTAGTTCCCTCCCCCACCTGAAAGCCGCTCCGCGCGCACACTGACCCTTATGCATCTATCTGAACTCAAGGCATTACACGTATCCGCTCTGCTAGAGATGGCCATAGGCCTCGACATCGACAACGCAGCGCGCCTTCGCAAACAGGAGCTGATGTTTGCGATCCTGAAAAAACGCGCGAAATCCGGAGAGCAGATTTTCGGGGACGGTGTGTTAGAAGTCCTGCCAGACGGCTTCGGCTTCCTGCGCTCGCCGGACGCGAGCTACATGGCATCGACCGACGACATCTACATTTCGCCCTCGCAGATCCGCCGCTTCAATCTGCACACCGGCGATTCGATCGAAGGCGAGGTGCGTACGCCCAAGGATGGCGAGCGATATTTCGCGCTGGTCAAAGTCGACAAGGTCAATGGAGAACCGCCCGAGGCCTCGAAGCACAAAATCCTGTTCGAGAACCTGACGCCGCTGCACCCCAACCAGCCACTACTGCTGGAACGCGAGATGCGCGGCGAAGAGAACATCACCGGCCGCATTGTCGACATGATCGCGCCCATCGGCAAAGGTCAGCGCGGTCTGCTCGTCGCCTCGCCCAAGTCCGGCAAAACCGTGATGCTGCAACATCTCGCGCATGCAATCACCTCTAACCACCCGGATGTGACGCTGATCGTGCTGCTCATTGATGAGCGACCCGAGGAAGTGACCGAGATGCAGCGCTCCGTGCGCGGTGAAGTCGTGGCTTCCACCTTTGACGAGCCGGCGACCCGCCATGTGCAGGTCGCCGAAATGGTGCTGGAAAAAGCCAAGCGCCTGGTCGAGATGAAAAAAGATGTGGTGATTCTGCTCGATTCCATCACCCGTCTTGCGCGCGCGTACAACACGGTGATCCCGGCCTCCGGCAAGGTGCTGACCGGTGGTGTCGATGCGAATGCGCTGCAGCGTCCGAAACGCTTCTTCGGCGCAGCGCGTAATGTGGAAGAAGGGGGTTCGCTGACCATCATTGCCACCGCACTGATCGAGACTGGCAGCCGCATGGATGACGTGATCTACGAAGAATTCAAGGGCACCGGCAACATGGAAGTGCACCTCGAGCGCCGCCTGGCTGAGAAGCGCGTCTACCCGGCGATCAACCTCAACAAGTCCAGCACCCGTCGCGAAGAACTGCTGATCAAGCCCGATGTGCTGCAGAAGATCTGGATCCTCCGCAAGCTCCTGTACGGTATGGATGAGATCGAGGCAATGGAGTTCATCCTCGACAAAATGAAGGCGACGAAGACGAATGCCGAATTCTTCGATCTGATGCGCCGTGGTGGGTCGTGAGTTGCTCTTGCCTGAATTGAAATAAAGCCAAATCACCCTCAAACCCTTGATTTGCTTATATAATCCGGTTTTTCCCCAACCGGGCAAGTGACCGTCAACCGGGTCAAGAAGTCATACGGACCGACGAAGTGGCGATTGGCTACCCAACGATAGCGAGACTGATATGAAAGAAGGCATCCATCCCGAGTACCGCGACATCGTCGTGCACGACCTGTCCTGCGACTTCAAATTCATCACCCGCTCGACGGTGCAGACCAAAGAGACCATCAAATTCGAAGGTCAGGACTACCCGCTGCTGAAGATCGAGGTGTCGTCCGAGTCGCATCCCTTCTTCACCGGCAAGCACAAGATCGTCGATACTGCGGGTCGCGTCGAGAAGTTCCGCCAGAAATTCGGTGGTGTCGGCTCCAAAACTCGTGCCGCTGGCTAAGCGTCGACTGCCCGATCAAAAATGCCGCCGAGTGCGGCATTTTTGTTTTTTTTACTGCGCAATGTGTCCGCATCCTCGATTTCCTCCTCGCTGAATGAAGCCCGTACGACTGCCCGCCGCCGCTACGCTCGCCTTGCCGCGCTGGGGATTGATCGCGCTCTGCCTGCTGTACATCTTGCCGGGGATCTTGCGGCGCGACCCGTGGAAGACTGATGATGCGGCGGGCTTTGGCATCATGTGGACCATGGCGCATGGCTCACTGGCCGACTGGCTATCACCCAATATCGCGGGCCTCGCGATGCCTAACGAAGCGCCACTGGCGTTCTGGGTCGGTGCGATACTCATCAAGCTGTTTGGCTGGCTGCTCACCGATGCAGTCGCTGCACGCATCTCCACCCTGGTTTTTTTTGCGCTCGGCGCGGCAGCGGTCTGGCGCACCGCGTTTGTGCTCGGGCGCCGCAACGAGGCGCAGCCGCTGAAACTCGCGTTCGGCGGACAACCTGCAGCGATCGATTACGGCCGTACACTGGCCGATGGCGCGCTGCTGATTTATCTCGCCTGTCTCGGATTGCTGCTGCGTAGCCACGAGACTGCGACACCCGCGCTGCATGTATCGCTCGTGGCGGCGACCTTTTACACTGCCGCCTGCGTGTTCGACCGGCCTAACGCGCGCGCCGCTGCAGGACTCGGCATATCACTGGGATTGTTAGTGCTGGCGCGCGGCTGGACTGTGCCACTGGCGCTCTTGATCGCAATGCTCACACTCGCGGTCGTGCGGTACCGCGATTCGCTGCGCGGCTTGCTCATCATCACAACGCCAGTCGCGCTGGTGATACCGCTGCTCTGGCTAATCGCTTTGCGCGTGCTGTTACCCGGATCAGAAGTGGCCGATGCATGGCTGGCGGCAAACCTCAAGCTACTCTCGCTGCCACGGCTATCGAATGTGAGCTTCCTTGCCAAGACATTGGTCTGGTATAGCTGGCCGGCATGGCCGATCGCCGCCTGGGCCGTGTGGGCATGGCGCGCGCAGGCGACTCTGCATGTGATGCTCACCGTATCCGGCATTCTGGCGCTGATCGTGCTGAGCCTGCTTCCCAATTCTCCGAAAGACCACGAGCTGCTGGCGCTGCTGCCACCCTTGGCCATACTCGCGACCTTTGGTCTGCCAACGCTCAAGCGCGGCGCGATCAATGCGATTGACTGGTTCTCAGTGATGACGTTGTCGGCGATCGCCGGATTTATCTGGCTGGGTTGGATCGCCAAGCAAACCGGTTGGCCGCCCAAGCTGGCCGGTAACGTACTCAAGCTCGCACCCGGATTTCAGCCCGAATTTAATGTGTTCGCGCTGTTCATCGCACTCGCCACCTCGGTTGGATGGCTGCTGCTGCTACGCTGGCGACTAGGCCGCCGCCCCTCGGTACTATGGCGTGCGGTCGTGCTCTCCACCGGCGGTCTGGTGCTGTGCTGGCTGCTGCTGATGACCTTGTGGCTGCCCTGGCTGAATTATGCGCAAAGCTATGCCAGCGTTGCCGGTGAAATGCGCCAGCACTTGCCTGCCGACTATCGCTGCGTCGATACCAATGATCTTGGGTCTGCGCAGCGCGCGTCGTTCGCCTATCTGGGCGAGCTGCGGTTCTCTCGTCCGGGCGATGCGCCTTGCGACCTGTTACTGGTGCAGGATGACGGCCTGCGCAAACGTGGCGCGCAAATGAAAAAAATCGAAGGCGATCTCACGCTACTGTGGCAGGGGCGCCGCCCGGCTGATCGTCACGAGTTCTATCGCCTGTATCAGCGCAACGCGCGATGAGCGCAGCAAGTACCTCGTCAGCGTCGTCTTCGCTGATGGCACGCGTAGCCACGCTGGCCTGGCCCATTCTGGTTGGGCAGCTGGCCGTCATTTCCAACGGCGTCATCGACACCATGATGACCGCGCGCTACTCCGCCATGGATCTTGCCGCACTGGGGCTGGGCGCATCGGTCTATGTGAGCATCTTCGTCGGCCTGTCGGGTGTGATGCAGGCGCTCTCGCCGATCATCGCGCAACTGTATGGCGCAAAAAAATATGCGGCCATCGGAGACGAAGTCCGTCATGGCGTCTGGCTAGCACTCATGCTGTCCCTGATCGGAGCCCTCGCCCTGTGCTTCCCCGAGCCGCTGCTCAACATCGCGCAAGTATCAACCGAACTGAATGACAAAGTCCTCGAGTACTTGCAGCTGCTGGCACTGGCGCTGCCGGCCACACTGGGATTCCGTGTATATGCCTCGCTGAACACAGCGATCTCACGGCCTCGCATGGTGATGCTGTTGCAGGTCAGTGGTTTGCTGCTGAAGATTCCTCTGAACGCCTGGTTCATCTTTGGCGGACTCGGGCTGCCCGCATTCGGCGCACCCGGTTGTGCGATCGCGACCGCCATCAGTGCATGGCTGGTCTTACTCGCCGGGTGGCTGATACTGCGACACCAATCTTTCTATGCGCAGTTTTCTTTGTTCGGCCATGGACTGGGCGAGCCCGATGTGAAAGCAATCAAAGCTTTGCTGACACTCGGGCTGCCGATGGGTTTATCGTTCCTGATTGAAGTGACGGCTTTCACTTTTATGGCACTGTTCATCGCCCGACTAGGTAATCATACGCTGGCGGCACATCAGATCACTGCGAATTTCGGCACGGTGCTGTACATGCTGCCGCTCTCGATTGCCAATGCCACCTGCACGCTGGTGGCGCAAGAAATCGGTTCAGGACGACTGACCGAGGCGCGCCGCACGGGCAATGCCGGTGTGCGGCTCGGTGTGCTGCTCTCAGTTAGCCTGGGCGTGGTGGTCTGGTTGTCTCGAGAGCAAATCATTGGCCTGTATACACCCGACATCGGCGTGGCCACCGCGGCGATGCCCCTGTTCTTTTTTATCGCTTTTTATCAGGTATTCGATTCTCTGCAGGTTGGCACGGCCTACGTTCTGCGTGCCTACAAAGTGGCTTTCATTCCCACGCTGATGTATGCCGTCACACTGTGGGGAGTCGGTCTCGGTGGCGGCTATCTGATTGGCTTCGATGTGCTCGGCCTGGGCCCGACATGGCTGACTGGCGCCGCGGGATTTTGGTTGGGCAACAGCCTCAGTCTGGCGCTGGTGGGTGTTGCGCTGGTCTGGTATCTCAAGCGGATACAGCGTCGGCTAGCACTGGAAATGCAGTAATCCCCTCTCAGTCATGCTCAGGGTTGGAATCCGGTACTGGTTCATCCTGAGGCACAGGATGCGGCATATCTTCCTGAAAAGGCTCATCCTCAGGTAAAGGTACGGGATCGCGATGCATGTTGAACCTCTCGCTACGATTCAGGAACGCGATCGCGTCTGCGCACGCCGACTAACTCTGCGCTCCATAGGATGCGAAAACGCCCGAAACTCAATCGCCACCACACCCACCGATGCGGGCGGACCCTGAACAAAATCAAAACCTCGCTTCACGGGAAACAGCACGTTATCCAGCAAAACGACATCGGTGCGGCAAGTTGGATTCGGATTCGACAGATACGAACTCATTTCTTTCCAGATGCTGGGCGTGATCCAGCCCTCTAAATAAATCTGATTCGGGTACGTGGTGTGATCGGCATCCAGATACGCCCTTTGTCCCTCGTGCACGGTCAGATACGCTGGCGCCTGGCGAGCAACGACCAGATTGATCCAGCCCTCGCCCACGGCGTGAACGAGCTCGTCTTCATAGCTGGGATAGGACAAGGCCAGCGACCAGCGACAAGATAAGTCGAGTCGCTTTTCCGTATCGCCATGACTCAACAGCCGAGCGCCATCGACTACCGTGAATTGAGCGCCCGTGACTCGCGCCGACAAGGTGGGCTCCATCAGTCTGAGCTCATCCAGATTTTCATGCAGATTCCAGAACAGCCATTTGCAGCGCTCCGTCTCGGACATGTCCGTGAGCTCGACAACGGCCCGCTGGCCAGCATGCGCGAGCGTCTGCAACACCTCCCGCCGCTGACGCTCGTGCAGACTGAGATCGGCTGTTTCAGGATACGTGGCGGGCTGCTGTGGCGAACTGCTCTGCATGGGAACTCCTGATGGACTATCAGCCCGCAGCGATCGGCTGCAGACCAACTGCCCTTTGGACTAGGAGCACCCGAATAAAATCCCCGGAAAAAGGAGAAAGCGAAGGAGGAAATTCAGCCGTGCACTTTTTCGAATGCGCGCAAAAAATCGACCAATGCGCGCACACCTTCCAAAGGCATGGCATTGTAAATCGACGCACGCATGCCACCGACACTGCGATGGCCTTGCAGCTGTAGCAGGCCTCGCTCCGAGGCTTCACTCAGAAAGCGTTCATTCAAGCGATCATCGTGCAAATGGAAGGGAATATTCATGCGCGATCGGGCATCCTTGCTTACCGGACTAGTGTAGAACTCGGTCGAATCTAGATAGTCATAGAGCAGTGCTGCTTTTTGTGCATTAATTTTTTCTATCGCGGACAAACCACCCTGATCAATCAGCCATTCAAATACCAGTCCGGCAATGTAAATGCTGTAGGTGGGCGGCGTATTGACCATGGATTCATGCGCGGCCTGCTCTTTCCAATGAAACACTGAAGGCGTGATGGGCAGCGCCTGATCCAGCAGATCATCGCGCACAATCACGAAAGTGAGACCGGCCGGGCCGATATTTTTTTGGGCGCCACCATAAATCACCGCGAATTGCGACACCTCGATCTCGCAAGACAGAATATTCGATGACATATCAGCCACCAAGGGCACATCGCCTGTCTGCGGCACCCAGTGATACTCGACTCCGCCAATGGTTTCATTACTGCACACATGCAGATAAGCGGCATCCGGAGTCATTTGCCAACTCGCCTGTGGCGGCACGTAAGTAAAGCTGCGGTCTGCCGACGATGCGGCGATGTTCACCTGACCATACTTTTTTGCTTCCTCGATAGACTTCGTGGACCAGACGCCCGTATTCACATAATCCGCTGCGCGATGTCGGCCCATCAGATTCATCGGTATCAGCGCATTCATGGCCATCGCGCCACCCTGCAGAAAAATAAGCCGGTAATTCGTTGGTATCTTCAGTAAGCGACGAAAATCTGCCTCGGTCTTGCGTAAGATACGGGTGAATTCTTCACCGCGGTGACTCATCTCCAGCACCGACAAGCCGCTACCGTGCCAATCCAGCATCTCAACGGCAGCACGGCGCAACACCGACTCGGGCAGCGCGGCCGGGCCGGCACTGAAATTAAATACTCTCATGACAAATACTCTGGCTGACGCCGCCTCGCGGCGACAACACCGTGATTATATTTTGTTTACCCGTCCAGCCTGCGTCAGTGGAGCAAGGGCGGTCTGAACCGCTTGCAGCACTGCTTTGCGCCATGGCACTTGGCTGCCACAGTACATCACTGTCCCGGGCGGTATCTCTACTCAGCGCTGGCTAGGTGTTGTGCAGGAATATTTGCTCAATACGCTACAATCCACTGCGGGCGTTGTCGCCGCAATGAAGCCACTAACAAACACCCAACCGACAGGGAATATCATGAAGCGATCAACGCATCAGATGCTTAGTCTCTTACTGGCGATATCCGCTAGCCTGGGGCTCTCCCCGCTCGCCTGGGCACAAGACCCCTCCATAGAAAATGCTGCACTGCGCTGCTCTGCTATCTCGCTCGTGCATTCCCCGCTGACCGCCCCCACCCCGCAGTTTGGAGAATTAATGACGCAATTCGCCGGACTGTTCGCCCAGGTATACATCACACAAAAAAATGAACGTACCAAGACCAAACTCAATCCGAATGATGTCATAGCGCAGCGAGATGCCATCATCACTGAGTTGGGCAAGGGCTGGCCCGGCGTGAAGAATGATCGTGTGCGGGAAGCAGCGGTTTGTAATGCCTGGCGTAGCGCCTTCTTCAACAAGCTACCCGAAAAACCCAGCGAAAAAGACTTCCAGCAAGCACTCATGACCATAGGCCCGCCGCCGGCCAACGTCAGCAAGGAAGAATTCGCCACGTGGGAGAAAGTGACACCTCAGGCTTTTGCCATGTGGGCGCAAATCAAAGTAAATCAAAAAGACACAAAAAATAAAAAATAACTGAACAACCTTTCCAGACATCGCACAGATGCTCGATTAATTTTGAGCATTGGTTCGAAATTTTTCGCTCAATTAGCGGGGTAGCGGTTCGATTAAAGGACTGGTTATCCGATAAAAGTAGATTTACACACGATCTCTTGCGTTTTACGAATACCATTTTTCAAAAAATGGCATTTAATTGGCAGCCTTCTGACGCGAACCATAGAATTTCGGCGCACGATTTACGACGCTTGATTTTTAAACGCTCCATTGAAGGGTAAGGCCATGTTCCCAATGCGCGCCAGGATTCGTTATCACACGAATGACCCGGTAATGGTTGAAATCGAAGAAGTCAAGCTCGGAACCACAGTAGAAGATCTTCTGACGCAAATCTGCAGCGGTATTGGCGAAGAAATGCTGGGTCTGATGAGCGGTGAAGACTTTGGGCTGGGAAAGATGACGCTGCATGGTGGCAAAGTAGCCATACGGTGGTACGACAGACCCCTGACCATTTACTTCCATTGCGATACGATGGAAATCGCCGAATATCTGACCGAGAAAATCAACGATTACCTACAAGTACCGCCAGCATCGCGATAGCAAACATCATCATCTGTCGATCTCAATCGTGCGAAATCGCGCGTATGGATCCTGCCTCTTCTCTCAACAAAAATTTCTGTATCTTGCCCGTGGAAGTCTTGGGCACCTCTTTGAAAACGATGATCTTGGGCACCTTGAATCCAGCTAGCAGAGACCGGCAATGTGCGATGACCTCGTCTTTGTCAAGCGTCACACCAGCTCGAGTCTCGATGAATGCACAAGGCACTTCGCCCCACGTTGGGTCCGGGGCTGCGACCACCGCACAGGCCGCGACCGACGGATGCTGGTACAGCGCGTCCTCGACCTCAATACTGGAGATATTTTCACCGCCTGAAATGATGATGTCTTTGCTGCGATCACGAATGCGCACATAGCCATCGGGCGACACCACAGCCAGGTCACCCGTATGGAACCAGCCGCCCTTGAAAGCCTCCTCGGTAGCGCGCTCATTCTTCAGGTAGCCCTTCATGCAGATATTCCCACGAAACATAATCTCGCCCATGGTCTCGCCATCGGCGGGTACCGGTTGCATGGTCGCCGGATCCATGACCATGACACCTGCCTGCAAGTGATAACGCACACCTTGTCTCGCATTCTTCTCGGCCTGCGCGGCGAGGTCCAGTGACTGCCAATCCTTCTGCTTCGCGCACACCGTCGCGGGCCCGTAGACCTCGGTCAGCCCATAGACATGCGTGATGTCGAACCCCATCGCTGCCATCTGGGCCAGCATCGCCGACGAGGGAGGTGCCGCAGCCACCATGGTTGATACACGATGCCTGATCGCTTGACGCCATGTCTCGGGTGCATTCGCCAGGGCGCTTTGCACGATAGGCGCGCCACAGTAATGCGTTATCGTTTCTCGGGCGATCAGTTCAAGCACTTGCTGCGCATCGAATTTGCGAAGACAGATATTCACACCCGCACGTGCGGCCAGCGTCCAGGGAAAGCACCAGCCGTTACAGTGGAACATCGGCAGTGTCCAGAGATAGACGGCATGCTTGGGCATGTCCCACTCGAGGATATTGGAGATCGCATTGATCGCCGCACCACGGTGGTGATACACCACCCCCTTCGGGTCACCGGTGGTGCCGGAGGTGTAGTTGAGCGCGATCGCATCCCATTCATCAGCGGGTGGCTGCCATGCAAACTCGGGATCACCGGTGGCAATGAGGGCTTCGTAATCGAGCCAGTCAGAAGGCACCAACGGCGTATCGACCGTAGAATCGCTGACACCGATGATCAGTAACTCGGGCAGCGCGGCACGAAGACTATTGACCAGTGATTGATATTCGGTATCGGCAATCAGCGCTTTGGCTTCGCCGTGCTTGAGCATGAACAGCAGAGTCGTGTAATCGAGTCGCGTATTGAGCGTATTCAGCACGGCACCGGCCATCGGCACACCGAAATGGCACTCAACCATTTCAGGGATATTCGGCAAAAGTACGGCGACGGTATCATTCTTGCGAATTCCGTGTAACGTCAGCGCACTGGCCAGTTGCCGGGTGCGCGCATAAGTCTCGCGCCAGTTACGTCGCGTAGCACCATGCACCACCGCGAGATGGTCGCCGTAGACGGCGGCAGTGCGGTCAATGAAGTCCAGCGGTGTCAGCGCTGCAAAATTCACGTCCCGGCGCTGCAAGCCTGTATCGAAATCCGTCATGTCTGACTCCCATCGAATGTTGGCGGGCGCTCAGCCGGTTGGGCTGAGTTACATCGACTGAGCATCATGAAAACAAAATGACCCGGAAGATCCGGGCCAGGTGAGATTGGTGCTGATGAGAGGAGTCGAACCTCCGACCTACTGATTACGAAACATATGATTTTTTCATCTTCATAGAAAAAAAAATTAATTGTATTAAAGTCCATGTATTAAAGTGTATTTCCTCATTTACCGTATGATCTTACATAATTTTTCCAGTTATTGCCTCGTCGATTTTCTAACATTTAATGCCTTCCCCTTCTTTTCCCGTGAACGCAGTCCAGCAGTCATCAAAGACATTTGCATTTGACCCACTCCACCATCTATTGACGCATCCCGTCTTGAAGTTGATGCGAAATCTCTTGCCAGCACATATGTTCCTTCCAGACGACAGATTTTTTGCTAAACCGTTTTAGACGCAGCAATTCGTTTCTTCACAATCCTTTTGATTGCGACCGCTTTGCCCCTACTAAACAAATTGCCCTGCTTCAAGACCCGCACCATCTTTCCATCTTTTGCCATTCTTTGAGCAAAGACCACAGCATCTTTGCTTTTACCATCCGCAGAAGATGATTTGAGAAGAGAGTATTCACCGTTCTTCATCACTATCTTCTTCTCAACCTCTTTTATTCGTTTCAACCGAGCAAAGACATTTGTTTCATCGTCATCACTCAACAATCTGTGTAGTGTTGCCTTGCTGAACTTTGCTTTGTCCGAGAGAATGAACCCTTTTGTCCTACCAGTATTTAAACTATCTTCTAAAGCATCGTTCAATTGTGTCTGTGTGCTTTTGATGTAATCTTCAAGAGACATCAATTTACCTTGCTCTTTGACTATTACTTTTTCATCTTTTCCAAACCGAGCATTTCCTGTTGAGTCAAGTTTGATTTCTGCCCACCACATCTTGTTTGTATGCCAAGATAAGACCACTCCGTTGTCCCCAGTGTGTTCAGTCGTTTTTTTTGAAGTTGTGCCCTTACCTTATCCCTTTGCTTCTTGAATGAAGCAAGCAACATCAGCAATTGCTTTTCTTTCCAATCAGCAACAAGATACTGCCTGCCACCAATTCGTTGCTGCGTAAATCCCCGTGTCCTCTTACCACCAACGAACATGTGATTAGCAATCATGTTCTGCTTTACCTCACTAAT
>JBJTAS010000021.1:0-22026 GCA_046090895.1 Oxalobacteraceae bacterium
GGCTCGCAATTCCTGATCAAGAAACAGGTAGGGCTGTTGCCAGTCGATGCGCGCATGCGCAGCAGGAAAGTAAAAATGCATGAAGTCAGGGAAATACCGCTCGATCGCTTCTTTCCATGGACTGTCGTAGTCATCCGGCACCGCGCGCTCCACCTGTTGCAGATGCCCGAAGGATGAATGAAGCAGGGGATTTTTTCGTGGGTGATGGGGAGCGTCAACGGACTGATAGGTTCAATGGCAGCCAGACAGATGCAGACTGTCGCATTCAGATCACGCAATCGGGAGATGCTTGGAAAAAGTATCGCTGATAAACCGACAGTACAATGAAAAACGCGGACCTTCTAGTCCGCGTTGAATGGTACCAGGCCTGGGACACCTACCGCGCCGAGATCAGCTGCGCTTGGCCGAACGTTCAGAGGACGCAGAAACGCCGCGATTTTCCAGCCACTTGCGAATGCGGCCAGCATCGGTGAGACGCGACTGCTTACTCTTGGAATCAAGGAAGATCATCACGACCGGACGGCCGGACACATGAACTTGCATCACAAGGCAACGACCCGCTTCAGAGATGTAACCCGTTTTTTGTAGCCCGATCTCCCAGTCAGGGTTCTCGATCAAACCATTCGAATTGCGATACTGCAGCATGCGACCGCCCGGATCGACCACGTAACGGCTATCGGTAGAGTACTGGCGAATCAATGGATGATGGTAAGCCGCCATTACCAGTTTGGCGAGGTCGCGTGCACTCGAGACATTTGAGCTGGATAAGCCCGTCGAGTCGGAGAACCGGGTGTTGGTCATATCCAGCTCGCGCGCTTTGGCATTCATCGCATTGACGAAGGCTTGAATGCCTCCGGGGTAATGGCGCCCCAGGGCGGACGCAGCCCGATTCTCCGAGCTCATCAGCGCGATATGAAGCATATTTGCGCGCGATAACTGCGAACCGACGCGTAGCCGCGAATTGCTGAATTTTTCTCGGTCAACGTCTTCCTCGCTGACACTCAGAATCTCGTCCAGGTCCTGATTAGCCTCCACGACGACCAAACTGGTCATCAGCTTGGTGATCGAAGCGATAGGGAGAGAAATCTCGGCGTTCTTCTCGAACAGTACTTCGTTCGTCGTGTGGTCCAGCACGAGTGCTGCATTCGAGTTGAGGTCAAGCGGGTCGCGCGTCAGACTGAGACCAGCGAGGTCCCCTGCCGTGAGCATGGGCGGCACACCCGCGAGTGCAGATGCATAGGCCACGCGCTGATACACGCCCTTGCGCCTGCCGTTGGTGCTCAGGTTAGCGTGCACGAGCTGTGCTTTACGGACCGAGGTCGTGCGCTTGTCGGCAGTCTGAACTGCTTTTTTACCAACGACCTGCCTGATTTGCTTGTCGCCTCGGGGACCTGTCGCACTCACCGTTACAGGCAAAAAGACGACTCCCGCGAGCGTCAGCACGCCCACTTTGAGAATAAAACTGCGCATCTTGACTCCGTGATCTGATGCAAAAATTGACTTGCAGTGTAGCAAAATACCGAAAAACTGCAAGGGAATTAATGGCTTATGAGCGTAAATTAAACGGGTTTGTCATAGCAAATTATTTTTTATTAATATTATACCATAAACAATTTTCATTTAAGAAATAACTTGCCATAGAATGTACTGCTCATCTCCAAGCGGCGGGAGTCTGTGTGCAGGGGGCTGGGATGACGTCCGACCCCGAGTTCCGAGTCGGACGAGGTGGTGAGCCAGTCAGACCGCCTCAGCGATGGCTTTACCCAGATCGGAGGTCTTGGCCTTGCCACCCATGTCCGGCGTGAACGGCGCGTTAGCCGGACCGGCTTCGAGTACTTTTTCAATCGCGCGAACGATCGCAGCCGCCGCCTCCGCATGGCCGAAGTGGTCCAGCATCATCGCTCCACACCAGATCTGTCCAATCGGATTGGCCAGACCTTTGCCGGCGATATCAGGCGCCGATCCATGTACTGGCTCGAACAGAGAGGGATAAAGACCCTCCGGATTGATGTTTGCAGAGGGTGCGATCGCGATGGTTCCCGTACAGGCCGGCCCCAGATCTGACAGGATATCGCCGAACAAATTGGACGCCACCACCACATCGAACCAATCGGGGTTTTTGACAAAATGCGCGCACAAAATATCGATGTGGAACTTGTCCACCTTAAGACCCGGATAGGATTTGGTAATCTCGGCGACGCGCTCATCCCAGTAGGGCATGGTAATTGAGATGCCGTTCGATTTGGTGGCTGAGGTCAAATGCTTTTTCGGGCGGCGCTGCGCAAGCTCAAAAGCATACTTTAGGATGCGATCAACACCCGTTCGGCTAAACACGCTTTCCTGAAAAACTACCTCGCGCGATGTACCTTCGAACATGCGACCACCGACTGACGAGTACTCGCCTTCGGTATTCTCTCGTACCACATAGAAATCAATATCTCCCGGCTTGCGGTTGGCGAGCGGAGACGGAATGCCCGGCATGAGCCGACAAGGACGCAAGTTCACATACTGATCAAATTCACGGCGAAACTTCAGCAGCGAACCCCAAAGGGATACATGATCAGGTACGATATCTGGCCAACCCACTGCGCCAAAGTAAATCGCATCATGACCGCCGATCTGGTCTTTCCAGTTCTCTGGCATCATCTGCCCGTGCTTCGCGTAATAGTCGCAGCTGGCAAAATCGAAGTGATCATAGGACAACTTCAGGCCAAACTTGCGCGTGGTGGCGTCCAGCACGCGAAGACCCTCAGGCACCACCTCTTTCCCAATTCCATCTCCTGCAATCACAGCTATTTTTTTCATTATTTTTACTCCAGGAAGGTTGCGAAACCAGAGACCGGTTCGCGCTCGGTTTTCAGGGTGTTTTCTATCTTGCTATGGTCTGCATAGCCTAGTGCCATACCGCACACCAGCTGCTCGCCATCCGGTATCTGCAGCACACGCGCGATCACTTTATGAAACTGAGTGAACGCTGCCTGCGGGCAGGTATCGAGCCCTCGCGCGCGCGCGGCGATCATCAGGGTTTGCAGGAACATGCCGTAGTCCAGCCATGAGCCCTGCTCCATCACGCGGTCGATCGTGAATATCAATCCGACGGGGGCATCGAAAAAACAGTAGTTGCGGCCGTGCTGTGCCTGCATCCCGACCTTGTTGTCCCTGGTCAGTCCGAGCAAAGCGTAGAGGTCCCAGCCAATCTTGCGCCGGCGGTCTACATAGGGCGGGATCCATTTCTGCGGGTAATAGTGATACTCCTCTCGATGAGCCGACAATTGGGAGCTGTCAACGTAGGCCGCCAGTATCTCGTCCGACAGCCGCTGCCGGATCTCGCCTGTGAGCACATAGACTTTCCAGGGTTGAGTATTGGATCCTGATGGTGCGCGCGAGGCAACACTAAGTAGCGCTTCGATATCGTCTCGCGCAACCGGAGTCGGGAGGAAAGCACGTATCGAACGCCGCGAGACTATTGCCTGGTCGACGATCATTTGGTCAGGATGATTGATCATGCCGCACCTCGAGTCGTCATCCGAATGGATTCCAGTAACGCATGCGCTTTGCCAGGTATCGGCGTGGGTTTCCGCGTGATGCGATTAACGTAGACATGAACAAAGTGTCCCTGTGCGGAGGCCTGGTGATCATCACCCCGGAAAATACCTACCTCATAGCGTACGCTGGAGGTGCCCAGCTGAGCGACGCATAGCCCGGCAGTGACTTGCTCTGGGAATGCGACTGACGAAAAATAATTACAGTGCGTCTCGACAACCAGCCCGATGGCATCGCCTTCATGGATATCTAATGTTCCATGGGCAATGAGGAATTCGTTGACCACCGTATCGAACCACTGGTAGTAAACGACATTGTTCACGTGCCCGTACACATCGTTGTCGGACCAGCGGGTGCTGATAGGAAGAAAATGGCGGAAATGATCTCTTGTTTTTACCGTGTCTCTCATTTTTTTACAACCACGAAAGCTACGCCTGCAGCCGCAAGCAAAATGCCCAGCGCACCGATCAGCGTGAATGATTCATCGAACAGCCACCACGCCATCAGTGCTGTCACTGCGGGTGTCAGGTACATCAGGCTGGAGACATGAGTTGCTGCGCTTTTCCTGATCAGCGCGTATAGCAGGAACATGGCGCCAATCGACAGTGCCAGGACCGCCCAGCTGAGCGCGCCAATGAATTGCGGCGTCCATTGTACTGTGCGCAGCCCCGGCTCCAGCCCTTCAAACCACCACGCCAGCGGCAAGGTTACGGCTGCCGCTGCGGCAAACTGGATCAATGCTCCGGAGCGCACATCGAATGCGGGACAGAAGCGCTTCTGATACATGGTGCCCGCCGTTATCGACAACAATCCCATCACGCACAGAAGCACGCCTGCCACGGACGTGCCGTCAAGCGTCAGCTTATCCTTAACGACCAAGACGACGCCGGCCAGACCCAGCAGCAAACCTGTCCATTGCCGCACACCCACACGCTCCCCCACCCAGCGCGAGGAAAAACCCGTCAGCACAGGTTGAAGCCCCACGATCAGCGCGGCCAGTCCCGCCGGCATGCCTAGCTTGATCGCCGACCAGACACCTGACAAATATCCTGCCTGAACCAACACGCCAGCCACCGCGATGTGCCTCACCTTTCCGATTGGCCAAGGCGCGTGCAGCCAGAACAGTGTTGGCAGCAGAATAACGAGAACGCAGGAATAACGAAGCAACAAAAAAGTCAGCGGTGGTGCATAAGGGAGACCGAATTTGGCGACGATAAAGCCGGTGCTCCAGACGAGCACAAACAAGACCGGTGTCAGCACATCGGCCAGCATCACCGCGTCGCTTTCAACGTACTCGTTCATACCAATTCCACTCCATGGCAGTACTGACTGGCGATGCGTATAGTCTGCAAGTGGATAGCGACTGTCTCCGCTATCACGCGACCATAACCACCTGCCATGGCAATGGCCACGGGCAAACTACGCTTACGGGCAGCCTCCATTACCATGGTGTCGCGCCTCGCCATACCTGCCATGGATAAGCCCAAGCGGCCGAGCCGATCACCTTCGTAGGGATCAGCGCCAGCGAGAAAAATCAGCAACTGAGCATCAAACCGCGCAAACATCGCGGATAGCGCGGCGTCAAGACTGGCCAGGTAATCCGCATCGCCTGTTCCATCATGCAATGCCACGTCAAGATCGCTGCATGCCTTGTCGAAGGGATAGTTGTGTTCACCATGCAGCGACAAAGTAAATACCGAGTCATCTTTTTCCAGAATGGCAGCGGTACCATCGCCCTGATGCACATCGAGATCGACGATAGCAACTCGACTCACCCGCCGCTCCGCCTGCATCAATCGCGCGGCAATCGCGGCGTCATTAAAAACACAAAATCCCTGCCCGCGATCAGCATGTGCGTGATGCGTACCGCCAGCGAGATTGACGGCTACACCCTCCGCTAATGCCGCTCGACAAGCAGCAATCGTTGCCCCTGCGGAGTGTCGGGACCGCTCTACCATCTCAGCAGACCATGGAAAGCCGATCGCTTTCTGCTCATTCTTGCTAAGCAGTCCACCACAGACACGCTGAATGTAAGCCGGGTGATGGGCGAGCGCCAGCACACCATCAAGGGTGGTCGGCGCCTCTTCGACCACCACGTCAGGTAATGAGTCCGTCACCGCCTCGCGCAACATTCGGTATTTCTGCATCGGGAACCGATGGCCGGAAGGCAGAGGCAGCACAAAATGGTCGCTGTAAAAAGCTTTCAAAATCTCGTCTCAGGAAAACATAGGGCAGCAAGGACTATCGTAACCCAGTCGGGCCTGCTACTAGGCAAGACAGCACCACCACCCTCGGCAACAGGTCAATAGAGACCAGCAATGACCCACCGCCATGCAGCTCGCACAAACCAATCTGTCCTACTTGACGACCTGGTGAACGCAGGCATCGATTACCGCATTTTCAACCCAACCCAGCTAGGAGAAACCATGTCCGATTCCACCGCGCAGATCTCTGCAGCAGCACGCAACAAGGTACAGGCACAGCTGAGCCTAGTGACCAGTCTTGCCGACACACTGACCGATAGCCTGCAGAAAATGATAGGACTGAACCTGAACGCTACCAAAGCCAGTGTTGAAACTTCTTTGGCGGGGACCCAACAGCTGCTGACCGCAAGGGATCCGCAGGAATTCTTCAGCCTCAGTGTTCACCAGGCTCAGCCGTATGCGGAGATTGCGCTCACCTACGCCCGCCATATGGCCGGCATTGCATCGCTCGCTCATGTCGAACTGACACGCGTCACTGAAGATGAGGTAAACCGGGTTAGCCAACACGTCGTCAGCCTGCTCGATGAATTAGAGAGATTAGCCCCGGCCGGCTCCGAAAGCATTTTATCCGTGATGAAATCTGCGCTTGAGAACCTTCGCGCCACCCTCGCTCAGCTCGTACGCAGCAGCAAAATTGCGGTCGATACCATCGAGCAGAATATGAATGCAACGAAGGCACCAGCCCCGCAAAAGGACGAGGCGCAGACAAAACACGGCGCCACGCGACCCTAAGTCTAGACGCAACGAACCTCGGGCCGCTGCTAATTCGGGCGGTCCGCCTGTCCCGCATTCACGCCGCATCTCCCTTACCTACTTTCAGTCAGTGCTACACTTGGTCAATGCTGAATAAAACGCGAACCGACACCGATGACACATCCGCGCGCGGCGAAGGACCCAGAAAAACCAAGTGCTCGGTATGCTTTGTCTGGTATCGGAATGCGTCAGATTAACCCTCGTACCCCAGAACCTGATAAGCGATATCTTTGGCTAATGCATTGAATGATCTCAACACTGCAAGCTCTGTCCATTGTCGCCTCTGCGCTTTTATACGTGGGTTTCTTTCATATGAACGCGTGGCTGTTCTCGACGCTGGAAGTTCACCGCGGCGCCAACTGGATATTTCTGCCTGCAGGACTACGGTTGCTCAATACGCTGCTGCTCGGAGGCGAGGGGGCACTCGGCTTGCTGCTGGCCTCATTTATTCTGGTTCTCAGCGGCATACAACCCGACCCCATTACCGCCGCTGTCGTGCCCTTCATCTCGGCCGGAGCGCCCTATCTTGTTTACCGTTTCGCACTCGCCCGGGGATTACCATCGACGCTGGAAAAACTGACGCCCGCCTCACTCTCGGTGCTGATTGTTCTGTACGCCACCGCAAGCTCACTGCTCCATTCGATCTGGTATACGATGCGCGGCGTATCTCAAAGTTTTTTATCCGGCTTCTCCGCGATGTTCTTCGGTGATTTGATTGGAACAATGATCGTCATCTATTCGATCAAGTTACTGCTGACTCTCTGGGACAAGATGAAACAACCCGCTGACTGACGTTATTCGCGACAAAGAAAACCGGATTAATCTCCCCTATATTCCTGCCGTAACGTATCCAAGCCGGCGAGCATTTTTTTATAGGCTTGCTCCACTGTCTCGGGATCACCCTTCACACCGAGCTCGATATGGCGACGCCGGTTTCCGTCGCCAACACTGGGCAGGCTAAACACCTTGATAGCGGAAAATTCCGACTCGAGCGCCTCCATCAGCGGAGTGAGGGTCGACTCTATACCGTCGTAGACGATCACTGATTTTTCTGCGTGTGCGACTTGATGAAACAGGTCTGCATGATGCGTATCGAGTGCCCAAGCCATCATGGGGGCCGCCATGACTGGAAACCCTGGCACGAAATAATGAACACCACCCTGTGCATTGCGAAGGGCAAAGCCGGGAATTTTATTAAACGCGTTCGGGATGATCTCTGCACCATCAGGAAACTCACCCATCTTCAGCCTGTGCACATTGTCAGGCGCTGTGAGGTTGACTTCCTTGCCAGCCTCCTGCGCCATCTCGGCGATACGCTCCTGAATTTTTACTTTGGCCTCAGGATGAAGCAACAGAGGCCGTCCCAGTGCTGCCGCTGCGCACTGCCGGGTGTGGTCGTCTGGTGTCGCACCTATACCCCCGCAGGAGAAAACGATATCTGCGCTATTCATCGTGCGGCGCAAGGTCTCGGTAATACGTGCGGGGTCATCACCCAGATATTCTGCCCATGACAGGGATAATCCGCGCTCGGACAACAATTCAATGATTTTCGCGAGATGCTTGTCAATACGCTTGCCTGACAAGATTTCATCGCCAATGATGATGATGCCGAATCCCATGTTTGCCTCGCACCTCGGAAATAATGATTTTTCTTGTTACCTGTCATCCTGGGCTACTGGCGCAATAATGCCTGACAGCTCTGCATCAATGATGCGATGAGGGTCAGCGCAGGCCTCAGGCATGCCACGCAAGCGCGCAAGCGAATCCAGACAATAGTGCTGAAACCATAAGCCGCTAAATGTGAAAATCAGCAGATAAAGCCATATCGCCGCCGCTGCGAGTGCAGGCAACAATATCACCGACATCACGCCGCCCAGCCACAATAGGCTAGGCGCTGCACCGAGACCGCCCGTCACGATACCCATCAACAGCAATGGCATGCGGTGTGATGCGCGAATCGTGTTCATTTCTTGTTGGTCGGCGACACCGGCCAGCGCATCATAAGTCATCACTCGGCAAGTCAGCCAGCCCCACAGTAAAGGCTGAACGAGTAATGCGAACAGCGGTATCAGATTGAGCGGCAGCGTTATCAGCCATGCGATCAGAAACCCGATAAATGACGACAGCGAGACCCACACGCTGCCGGCCAATGAGCCACCTTGCCTGCGTTCAAGCTGAGGATACTCACGACGGAGAACATGAGTGGCGATGGAAGGCATCACAAGCAAGCCGACCATCATAAGCGCCGTGACGATCATGAATGGCAGTAGCAGCCACATAGCGATCAGCGGTACCAGCAGTGTGCGCAGGGATGACAATCCCAGCGAATCCAGTATCTCGCCACTCTGCCGAAAAAGTCCATAATCTGAAAACCAAGCGTGCAGCTGGTCGATTAGGGGTTGCAAGCCCTGCCACAACGCCAATCCCCACAAGGTCAGTGCGAGCACGAACGGTAGTAAGGTCATCAGCAGCATCCGTGGATGCATCTGAGACAGCAATGCGCGAAAAAATGTTCTGAGAAGGGACGTCATGATCGTCAGGGGGTAGCCGAATTATAAAAGCCCTAGGCGCTCTCCAGGGTGCACCAGGGGCGTACGAACATACTGCTAAAGTTCGGAAACTGACTCGCCTGAGCTTCGATATCGGGCGGGTCCCTCTACAAAGGAAGTCACCATGTCTCAGATCACGACCACTTCTGGTCTTATGTATGAAGAACTTGCCACAGGCGAAGGCAACGAAGCCAGCGCCGGGGATTTCGTTAGTGTTCATTACACTGGCTGGCTGCAAAATCCGGATGGCAGCGAGGGCGAGAAATTCGATTCCAGCGTCGATCGCGACGAGCCTTTCGAGTTCTCCCTGGGCGCCGGCCAGGTCATCCGCGGTTGGGATGAGGGCGTCCAAGGCATGAAGGTCGGCGGCAAACGGCGCCTGGTCATACCTGCGGAACTCGGCTACGGTGCCCGGGGAGCAGGCGGCGTCATTCCTCCGAACGCCACACTGATCTTCGACGTCGAGCTACTGGAAATCTGATCAGCGCTCAGTATCGAGGTCCACGCCAAATACCTTGGCCATGTTGGTTGTCACTTGTTGCTCGATCTTCTTCGCAAAGCCTCTGAGCATAATGCCAAGACTGAGTTCCAGCGTGGCCTCACCCTCAATCAGCGCCAGGGTACCGGAAAAACCGCTGCGCTTGAACGCCAGTACATCACCCTGCCACTCCCAGCTCATTTCATAGTCGGCCTGCATCTGATCAGCGACTTTCTGTGCGGCGGCACGCGCATCGTCCATGGACAGAAGGTGCTGCTGCACGATAGTGATGTCGGCCATCCGGCCCTCCTGAATTAGGGGTTGAATGTATCCGGATTCAGCAGATTCGGTGGTCGCTTGCCCGTCAGCGCAGCGATCAGATTATCTGCGGTGAGATAAGCCATGGCTCGCCGTGTAGACACCGACGCACTGCCAATGTGCGGCGTGAGAACGACGTTCTTCAGCGAGAGAAACTCCGGATTGAACGCCGGTTCATTCTCGAAAACATCGATGCCAGCGGCAGCAATTTGACCCGACTTCAGCGCAGCGATGAGAGCGGCATCGTCAACAATGCCACCACGCGCGATATTCACCAGCGTCGCAGTGGGCTTCATCATGCCCAGCTGCTTTGCGCCGATCAGATGATGCGAAGCTGGCGAATAAGGAAGTACCAGAATCACGTGATCCGCCGTGCGGAGCAAATCATCCATGGTGAGATACTTCGCATGGTTCGCCGCTACTTCGAGCTCTGGCGCCAGACGACTGCGGTTGTGATACACGACGCTCATGTTGAAGCCCATCGAGCGTCGCGCAATCGCCTGACCTATGCGGCCCATGCCGATGATACCCAGTGTGCTGCCGTGGACATCCGCGCTCAGAAAATCATCATAGCGCCATTTCTTCCATTGCCCACCGCGCAGAAAATGCTCTGACTCACTCACCCGTCTTGTCGCCGCCATCATTAGCGTCCAGCCGAAGTCCGCCGTGGTCTCATTCAGCACATCGGGAGTGTTGGTCACCATCACACCCGCAGCCGTCGCTGCAGGCACATCGATATTGTTGTAGCCCACGGCCATGTTACAGACGGCCTTCAGGTTTGGACATGCGGAGAACAGCTCGCCTGCAAAACGATGTGTGGGGTTGGCAAACACACCCGCCTTATCCTGAAGACGACGCATCAGCTCCGTTTCGCCGTACGCTTCATCGGTCTGATTGTGCTCGACCTCGAGATGCTGCGACAGATGATCGATCACTTCGGGAAAAGTCTCGCGCGTGACCAGTACCTTGGGTTTCATCTTCTTAGCGCTCCGTGGTGGGGGAAACTCATCGCCGCTGGCTGCTCAGGCGCCATGCACGAGAATCAGGTGCACGCGGTAAGGGCCATGCGCACCGAGCACAATGGTTTGCTCGATATCACCGGTGCGGGAAGGGCCGGAAATAAAATTGGTGGCGCGCGGCAGTTCACCTCGTTCTTTTTTGGCGAGTGCAAACGCATCCTCCATCGAACCAACGATGCGGCTGACGGGAATCACCGCGATGTGCGTCTCCGGCAATAACGCGGCGGAGGCGTAAGTCTCGGCGCCCGACAGCAGCATCAGCGTGCCCGTCTCGGCAATCGCGCAGAAGCACCCCGTAATACCCACCAGATCTTTGTCCACGGGCGGCCGGAAGTCGACCTTGAGACCCGCCTGCTGCCAGTCGAGAGCAGACATCGTTTCCCAGGCGATCGCGTCGTGGGCAATGCCCAGTCCGGCCAGGTAGCGCGCAGCAGCCGCAGGCACCCCCTCGAGCGACTGCACCTCCTCCACGGTCTGAGAGGTACGCTCAGCCTGTTGACGAAAGCGACCCAGCAGATCGCTACCGATATCAGGACGCGGCCCAGGGCTGCTTGATGCAAGATAGGCTCTAGCTTCAGTCAGCTCGGCTAGGGTCGGCTCGGGCGTACGCTGCTGGGCTTTGCGGATGCGACTGAATATCGCTGTGCGGGCGGCAGATGTATCCATGATTTCCTCAGGGTGATTTCCCCGATTCTACCTCGGCAACACCCCGCAAGTAGCGCTACTCACATGAGTACATTTGAAAAGCGCCCACCAAAACTATCCACGACAATGCCTTGAAAAAGCTGTTTCGGCGGCCGGCGTGCCGGATAGACACCGTCCGCACCGGCACGAGAGCGATGCTCTAACGAATTAGCTTATTTAAAAACCATCTAAACCGGATTTGTGAGGCACCTCGGTTTGCCTTAAAATGCAAGGCTTTGCGATTAAAGCATCGGAGCGAGCGTCGGTAAGCTCGTCGCGCTGTCCCATGTTTCAAAAATATTCACAGATAGGACATCTATGACCCACGTCGTAACCGAATCATGCATCCGCTGTCGTTACACCGACTGCGTGGATGTATGCCCGGTGGATTGCTTCCGTGAAGGCCCGAACTTTCTGGCGATCGACCCGGATGAGTGCATTGATTGCGCCGTTTGCGTTGCCGAGTGTCCGGTCAATGCGATCTACGCTGAGGAAGACGTCCCGGGCGAACAGCAGCAGTTCATCAAGCTTAACGTGGAACTGGCGCGCAAATGGCCATCGATCACGAAATCCAAATCCGCGCTGGCCGACGCAGACGAATGGAAGGACGTGAAGGACAAACTCCAGTACCTAGACCGCTGATCGCCGTGCTGAGAATGGCGTCGCAGGCGGTACGATTCATGCGCAGATATCGCCCCAAAACCCCGGCCGCAAGCCGGGGTTGGTATTTGAAAGAAAGCTCTCGCAAGTATGAACAACTCAGTCAACACCCCGATAGAAACTGACGCCGTCATTGTTGGTGCCGGTCCGGTAGGTTTGTTTCAGGTATTCGAACTCGGCCTGTTGGAAATCAAGGCTCACGTGATCGATTCCCTCGCAGCCGTCGGCGGTCAGTGCGTCGAACTGTACCCCGACAAGCCAATCTACGACATTCCAGCGGTGCCCGTCTGTACCGGTCAGGAGCTGACGGACAGCCTGCTCAAGCAAATTGAACCTTTCGAACCAAGCTTTCACCTCGGACAAGAGGTTACCGCAGTCGAAAAACGCGACGATGGTCGCTTCAACCTCGAAACATCAACCGGCACCCGCTTCATTACCAAAACGGTATTCATCGCGGCTGGCGTTGGCTCGTTCCAGCCGCGCACGCTGAAAGTCGATGGGATCGAAGCATTCGAAGGAAAGCAGCTGTTCTACCGTGTCAAAGACCCCTCGCGTTTCGCGGGCCGCAACATCGTGATATGCGGCGGCGGGGACTCTGCACTCGACTGGGCGCTCGACCTACACGGGAAGGCAGAATCGGTGATTCTCTTGCACCGTCGCGAAGAATTCCGTGCTGCACCGGCATCCGTCGCAAAAATGAAAGACCTGTGCGAGAAGATGGAAATGCAACTGCTCATCGGCCAGGTCACGGGCTTTGAATCAGAGGCCGGCCAGCTCAGCGAAATCAAGGTCACTGGCGCAGACGGCGTCACCCGCCGCTTGCCGCTGGACGATCTGCTGGTGTTCTTCGGTCTGTCGCCCAAGCTTGGGCCCATCGCTGAATGGGGACTGGACATTGAGCGCAAGCAGCTCGCCGTCGATACGGAAAAATTCGAGACCAATATCCCTGGTATCTTCGCTGTAGGCGATATCAACACCTACCCCGGAAAGAAGAAACTGATTCTTTCAGGCTTTCATGAAGCAGCACTCGCTGCCTTTGGTGCTGCCCCGTATATCTTCCCCGAGAAGAAGATCCATATGCAGTA
This sequence comes from Oxalobacteraceae bacterium, assembly GCA_046090895.1. Taxonomy (GTDB): domain Bacteria; phylum Pseudomonadota; class Gammaproteobacteria; order Burkholderiales; family Burkholderiaceae_D; genus Pernthalerella. Next base: position 13,354 of record JBJTAS010000021.1, read on the forward strand.
CACGACAACATCCCCGAAACTGCACAAAATACTCGGCGTGGAAACACCGGTATTCGACTGACCTGCGGCCGACACGCCACAACGCGACAACCAGCAATGGGCCCTGAGGGGCTCATTGTTTTTGTCCATGCCATGCGCTGCAATTCAAATGCGCGCCGCAAGAAATCGCTTGGCTCGTCGCTTTTGTCGCCAGCGGATAAAGCCCGTAACCAACAAGAACAGCGGTACAAAGCACAAGAAGAGAATCATCCAACGTCCAGCGAGCCCGAAAGCCTCGCCATTGTGCAAGGGATGCAAACAGTCAAGCACCGTGTTACCCGAAGTATTCTGCCCAGGATTCAGGTGTGTGCGTCAACGCCCGTGTCGTGCCGAGCGCTGGGCGCATTCAAGCAAAAATGCTGTCTAAAGTAGCATCCGACCGAAGGACGTCTGGGGGGGTTAAGCTCAGCGATAGAGGTGTCAATTCGCAAGTAAGCCACGACTTTCGCAAGAAAAAATAGTGAATTGGCAACTAGAATGCCCACTTTTGCACCGACAAATAGGTTGTCAGTGAGCTTACACTCTAGTATGTTAATTTGGACTTACATCCCCTCGGGCGACAGAAAGCCCATCATCTGCCCTAGTGGGGGTATCGGGGCAGGGAACTGGAAATGTTTCGGTCTTGCATTTGCTGCATTGCGGAAGCAGTGGATTGCCTTCACAATCAAGCGTCTTGAATGAGAGGTACGCATGCTCTATCAATTGCACGAAATGAACCGCACCCTTCTGAGCCCTTTGGTTCAATGGGCGGAAGCATCCTCGAAGCTGTTCACCAACCCGGTCTCGCCCTTTGCGCACACGCCGTTCGCGCAGCGGATTGCCGCCGGCTATGAACTGATGTTCCGTCTCGGCAAAGAGTATGAAAAACCCGCTTTCGGCATCGCCTCGGTGGACGTGAACGGGCATCAGGTGGCCATAGTAGAAGACGTGATCCTGGAAAAGCCCTTCTGCAAGCTGCTCCACTTCCGTAAAGACAGCCACGTGGCCGCGATTGCCAAGACTCAGCAACCGAAAGTGCTACTGGTGGCGCCGCTATCCGGACATCATGCGACCCTGCTTCGGGATACCGTGCGAGAGCTGCTACCCAACCATGATGTCTACATCACCGACTGGACCGATGCTCGCATGGTACCCATCGACCATGGGCCTTTCCATCTGCATGACTATATTTACTACGTCCAGGAATTCATTCGGACCCTGAGCCCCGATCTTCACGTCATTTCGGTTTGCCAGCCGACAGTCCCCGTACTCGCGGCGATATCGCTGATGGCGAGTGCGGGTGACAAACCCATGCCCAAGACCATGGTGATGATGGGTGGCCCGATCGATTCGCGGAATTCACCGACCCAGGTCAATGACCTGGCCATGAACAAGCCACACACGTGGTTTGAGAATAATGTGATCTACAGCGTACCGCCGAACTATCCCGGCTATGGCCGACGCGTGTACCCCGGCTTTCTTCAGCATGCCGGTTTTGTGGCGATGAATCCGCGTCGTCATGCGCAGAGCCACTGGGAGTTCTATCTGCATCTGCGCGAAGGTGACAATGAATCCGCCGAAGAGCATCGCAAATTCTATGACGAGTACAACGCCGTGTTAGATATGCCAGCCGAGTACTACCTTGAGACCATCAAGACCGTATTTCAAGACCATGCGCTGCCCATGGGCACTTGGGATGTCGAGGGCAAGCGTGTGCGTCCGCAAGATATCAAGAACGTTGCGCTGTTTACGATCGAGGGTGAACTGGACGATATCTCTGGCTCGGGGCAGACCAGTGCAGCGCATGATCTGTGCGCTGGCATCCCGAAAGAGATGAAGCAGCACTACACTGCGCCGAAGTGCGGCCACTACGGCATCTTCTCTGGTCGCCGCTGGCGCGAGATGATCGCACCAAAGATTGGCGATTTCATTCGCGCGCACCGCTGAGCCTCCATCAGCATTTGCGTACAGGCCGCCTGCGGGCGGCCTTTTTCGTGGGGTGTTCTCACGCTCCGCAAATGCCGGATAATAATGGCCATGACTGATCCGAGCCGTTCCATCGCCGACCTGTTGGAAGATCTCTTGCCGCAGACGCAATGCACGAAATGTGGCTATCCGTCGTGCCGACTGTATGCCGAGGCGATCGCAGACGGCCGCGCGAACCACAACCAGTGCCCGCCCGGCGGCATGGTGGGCGTCGCACGGCTTGCTTCAGCACTGGGCAAAAGCGTCATTCCAATCAATCTCGCGAACGGCACTGAGCGCGAACGTCCCGTGGCCGTGATTGATGAACTCGCCTGCATAGGTTGCACGCTATGTATACAAGCCTGTCCGGTCGATGCCATTGTGGGTGCCGCAAAGCAGATGCATACCGTCATCCCCGAATTGTGCACAGGTTGCGACCTGTGTGTTGCGCCCTGCCCGGTCGATTGCATCACAATGATGACAGTCACGCCAGGGCAGACTGGGTGGGCGGCATGGTCTCAGCCCCAGGCTGATGCAGCACGCGAGCGTTATCACGCGCGTACTGCACGCCTCAAACGAGAAAAAGAAGAAAATGATGCGCGACTGGCGACCAAAGCCGTCGCAAAGCTAAAAGAAGTCGAGAGCACACAAGCACTCAGCGATGCCGAGCGCGCCGAGAAAGAACGCAAGCGGGCCATTATTCAGGCGGCGATCGAGCGCGCGCAGCTACAAAAAGAAGCGCGGGCAAAAAAATCATCATGAACCCGGAAAAGCGACGCCAGATCTTCGCGCGGCTCAAGGCAGCGAATCCGCACCCGACGACCGAACTGGAATACACCACACCATTCGAATTGCTGATTGCTGTGATTCTGTCTGCACAAGCAACCGACGTCTCAGTCAACAAGGCAACACGCAGGCTATACCCGATCGCAAATACTCCGGCGCAGATCCATGCACTAGGCGTCGATGGCCTTATCCCTTATGTGCAAACGATAGGACTGTATCGGAACAAGGCCAAGAATGTGGTCGAGACTTGTCGCCTACTGCTCGAACAACACGGAGGTCAAGTACCGCGCGATCGCGAATCGCTGCAAGCACTTCCCGGTGTCGGACGCAAAACAGCGAATGTGGTTCTCAATACCGCTTTTGGCGAATCCGCCATGGCGGTCGATACCCACATCTTTCGCGTATCTAATCGTACCGGGCTCGCCCCCGGCAAGAATGTCGACATCGTCGAGCAAAAACTGATGAAACTCATACCACCAGACTACTTGATGGATGCGCATCACTGGCTGATTCTGCTAGGTCGCTACACTTGTCTTGCGCGCACACCGCAATGCTGGAACTGCCTGATCGCCGATCTTTGCGAATACAAACAAAAAACACCCATGCCTGCAAAGGTCGTTGGATGAACATGTTTGCACCCAGCAAAGAGGAAGTGAGGCGTTTTTTTTGCGAGACGTGGCGCAAGGCGCAGTCAGGCGACTTGCTCACACCGATGGAAGCGATCGCACGCGACTGGATGCTGCAGCATCCGGAGTATGCGAGCGAGCTGTCTGATCTTGATGCAGCGCTTTCCGCTGACTACGACGCTGCTCAAGGCAACACCAATCCCTTTCTGCATCTATCCATGCACCTGTCGATTAGCGAGCAGATCTCGATTGATCAACCACCTGGCCTGCGTGAGGCCTACACACGGCTGGCTGAGCGCCTTGGTTCCGAACATGGCGCGCATCACGACATCATGGAATGTCTGGGCGAAATGCTCTGGGCATCGCAAAGGAATAACGTTCCACCAGACGGTGCCGCGTATCTCGACTGTGTGAAGCGACGCGCACAAGGCTGAGTCGATACCCACTGAGCAAAAAAAACCGCAGCCAGCGCTGCGGTTTTTTCTCAAAGGTCTCTGATTTATTTTCGCACCACCAACGTGCCAGGCAGACTGGACAGATAAGCGGCAATATCCGAGATATCCTGCTTCGATAAGGGCTTGGCCATGCCACCCATGATCGCATTGCCACGACCGTTGGTCGCACTACCACCGCGCTGGTAAGCTTTCAGCGCATGCTCGATATAGTCTGCGTGCTGACCAGCAAGCTTAGGGTAACTGGGATCGACCGGCGAGTTGTAGTCTGCTCCGTGGCAGGATGCGCAGTTATATTTGGCAGCCGCTGCCTTGCCAGCCTCGGCATCGCCAGCGACTGCGTGCAGGGACACGCCCGCGAGCAGAACTGCCAGTAGTGAAATCATCTTCTTCATTCATGGCCCCTTATTTCTGCTGTGCGTAGTACGCGGAGATATCGGCGATATCCTGGTCGGACAAACCCTTGGCAATACCTACCATAGACGGGTGGTTACGCTCACCTTTTTTGTAAGCGTTCAGTGCGGCAGCAATATATTTTTCTGACTGGCCGCCGAGCATGGGAACGCGGTAGACCTCAGGATAAGTCGCCTTGTAACCAGCGATGCCATGGCAGCCTATGCACATTGCCACCTTATTTTTGGCGGCATTGGCATCGCCCGCAACATCTGCGGCGGCGGACAGCTGGGTCACACCTGCCAGCGCGAGAAGAAGAAAAAGTTTTTTCATGATTTCTGGGTAGTTTGATTCGACACCTGGATGGTGGCCTAGGGCTGTCCCCGATAAACCGAGACCGTGATTCGCCCGCCCGCACAAAAAAGCGCCTAATCATAACCGATTCGTATTTCATCGTCCATTTCCAACCAGCATTCACAGGCACAATATCCCTTAGTCGGACATGCCCCTTATGCTCACCCTCGCGCCGCTAATTTATACTAGGGCTTATTTTCTCTGACCAAGCAGTACAACCTGCCCCCTATCACCATGACTACCGCCAAGCGCTTTGAAGGTTCCGAGAGTTACGTCGCCACCCACGATCTGACACTGGCAGTGAATGCGGCGCTGACGCTGCAGCGACCGCTCCTGATCAAGGGTGAGCCCGGCACTGGCAAAACCATGCTGGCCGAGGAGGTCGCCGCGGCACTGGGGATGCCACTTTTGCAATGGCATATCAAATCCACGACCAAGGCACAGCAAGGTCTGTACGAATATGATGCGGTGTCGCGACTACGTGACTCCCAGCTGGGTGACGAGCGAGTCAGAGATATCCAAAACTATATCGTTCGGGGCGTTCTGTGGCAGGCCTTCGCGTCGGAAGAGCCCGTGGTGCTGCTGATTGACGAGATCGACAAGGCTGACATCGAATTTCCGAACGATCTGCTGCGCGAACTCGATCGCATGGAATTCTATGTGTACGAAACGCGCGAGATGGTGCGCGCCAAGCACAGGCCGCTGGTGATCATCACCTCCAATAATGAAAAAGAACTGCCCGATGCTTTCCTGCGCCGATGCTTCTTTCATTACATAAAATTTCCGGACAAAGATACGATGCAGGACATCGTGAATGTTCATTTCCCGAATATTAAAAAATCTCTGCTATCACAGGCGATGGATACCTTCTTCGAAGTTCGTGATATTCCCGGCCTGAAGAAAAAACCATCGACCTCCGAACTACTCGACTGGCTCAAGCTGCTGCTGGCCGAAGATATTCCTCCTGAGGCTTTGCGTAGTCAGGATCAGAAGACCATCGTCCCGCCGTTGCATGGTGCGCTGCTGAAGAATGAGCAGGACGTGCATCTGTTTGAACGTCTGGTCTTCATGTCGCGCAACAACCGCTGAGTCTGGAATACACTCGCCTGCCTCATGCTAATCGACTTCTTTTTCACACTAAAAAATGCGAAAGTTCCTGTCTCGATTAAGGAATTTCTCGTCTTGCTAGAAGCGCTGGACAAGCAGGTAATCGGGCCGTCGCTGGATGACTTTTATTTTTTATCCCGCACCACGCTGGTCAAGGATGAGGCCAACTTCGACAAGTTTGACAAAGCCTTTGGTGCTTATTTTTACGGCGTAGATACGCTGTTCGAGAAAAATCCCGAGATACCGCTCGACTGGCTGATGAAACGGCTGGAGCGCGAGCTGACACCCGAACAAAAAGCCGCGATAGAAAAATTTGGCTACGACAAGCTAATGGATCGCTTGAAGCAGCTACTGGAAGAACAACAAGGCCGCCACGAAGGCGGCAATAAATGGATAGGCACAGGCGGGACGTCACCATTCGGCAATGGCGGACAAAACCCTGAAGGCATACGCATCGGCGGCGAAGGTGGCAATCGCAGCGCCGTCAAGGTCTGGGATCAGCGCGCCTACCGCGACTATGACAGTGAGCGCGAACTCGGCACTCGTAACATCAAGGTCGCACTACGCCGGCTGCGTAAATTTGCACGTGAAGGCGCCGAGGAAGAGCTCGCACTCGACGACACCATACGCGCCACCGCGAACAATGCAGGCTGGCTCGATTTAAAGATGCAACCCGAGCGCAAGAACAAGGTCAAGGTGCTGATGCTGATGGATGTCGGCGGCAGCATGGATGACCATATCGCACGCGTCGAAGAGCTGTTTTCTGCTGCAAAGACTGAATTCAAGAATATGGAGTTCTTTTACTTCCATAACTGCGTCTACGAGACGCTATGGAGGAATAATCGCCGCCGTCATGCGGAGCGATTTTCCACCTGGGAGGTGATCCGCAAGTATCCGCCAGACACCAAGCTGATCTTTGTCGGTGATGCGACCATGAGTCCCTATGAAATCGTTCAGCCCGGCGGCTCGGTCGAGTACAACAATGAGGAAGCCGGCGCTGTCTGGCTGCAGCGTTTCGTGCATCAGTTCCCTAAATTCGTCTGGCTGAATCCCGAGCCGGAAGGCCTGTGGCAGTACCGGCAATCGATCGCGATCATCAGACAACTGACAGGTAATCGCATGTATCCCGTGACGATGGAAGGACTGGAACGAGCGATGCAGATGCTATCCAAATAGTCTACAGCGCGTATATTTTCGGTGGCAGCCGACGCCCGCCTGCAAAAAATTCATTAGAATGCCCAGAATTTTGTCCTGATGGGGCACCTCTATTCTCTCTTACCCAGGCTCTTACGCATGGCAAGCAAAAAATCTGATTACAGCGAATCATCCATCCGCGTCTTAAAGGGGCTCGAGCCCGTCAAGCAGCGCCCGGGCATGTATACCCGGACCGAAAATCCGCTACACATCATTCAGGAAGTGATCGACAACGCCTCTGACGAGGCGCTCGGCGGCTTTGGCAAGAACATCATCGTCACGCTGCACAAGGATGGCAGCGTCAGTGTCGAGGATGATGGTCGCGGCATCCCGGTCGGTCTGCACCCGGAAGAAAAAATACCCACGGTAGAGATTGTCTTCACCCGTCTGCATGCCGGCGGCAAGTTTGACAAAGGCTCGGGCGGCGCGTATGCATTCTCGGGCGGCTTGCATGGCGTCGGCGTATCGGTCACCAATGCGCTCTCGTCGAAACTGGACATCACCGTATGGCGCAAGGATGACAAAGGTCATGGTGTGCACACCATTGCGTTCTCGGGTGGCGATGTCACTTCCAAACTCAAATCACGCGCAGCGGGCAAAGAAGATAAAAAATCCGGTACCCGTGTCACCGTCTGGCCCGACGCGAAGTATTTTGATTCCTCCGTGATACCGGTCAGCGAGCTGCAACGGCTGCTGCGCTCCAAGGCTGTGCTGCTGCCGGGCGTGAAAGTGACCTTCATTCAGGAAAAATCCGGCGACACGCAAAGCTGGTTGTATGAACAAGGTTTGCGTGGCTATCTCAATGAGGCGCTCGCGCAGGGCGGCAGCGGCACTACCTTGATTCCCTTGTTCGAAGGCGAGCAATACGCGGGTGCCGATGCCGAAGGCTTTGCGGAAGGCGAAGGCGCGGCCTGGGTGGTCGCATGGACTGAAGATGGCGCGATCGTGCGCGAATCCTATGTGAACCTGATTCCCACGCCCGCCGGTGGCACGCATGAATCCGGTCTGCGGGAAGGCTTGTTCAGCGCAGTCAAAAATTTCGTCGAGATGCACTCGCTACTGCCCAAGGGCGTGAAGCTGCTTCCTGAAGATGTATTTGCACGGGCGTCCTTCGTGCTATCGGCCAAAGTGCTGGATCCGCAATTCCAGGGTCAGATCAAGGAGCGACTGAACTCGCGCGATGCCGTGCGACTGGTCGGTGGTTTCTCACGTACCGCGCTCGAGCTATGGCTCAATCAGCACGTGGACTACGGCAAGAAGCTGGCGGAACTCGTGATTCGTCAGGCGCAAAGCCGCCTGCGTTCCGCGCAAAAGGTCGAGAAGAAAAAATCCTCCGGCGTGGCTGTCCTCCCCGGTAAGCTCACGGATTGCGAATCGAGCGACATCACCCGCAACGAAATCTTTCTCGTCGAGGGCGATTCAGCGGGCGGCTCCGCCAAGATGGGCCGTGACAAGGAATTTCAGGCCATCCTGCCATTGCGCGGCAAGGTATTGAATGCCTGGGAAACCGAGCGCGACCGTCTGTTTGCGAACAATGAGATTCATGACATCGCAGTCGCCATCGGTGTCGACCCCCATGGCAAGAATGATGATCCCGATCTTTCCGGTCTGCGCTACGGGCGCGTCTGCATCCTCTCGGATGCGGATGTTGATGGCTCGCATATTCAGGTGCTGCTGCTGACCCTGTTCTTCCGCCATTTCCCGAAACTGATCGAGCGCGGTCATATCTATGTCGCACGGCCACCGCTGTTCCGCGTCGATGCGCCGGCGCGTGGCAA
>JBJTAS010000022.1:0-44543 GCA_046090895.1 Oxalobacteraceae bacterium
TGCGCAGGGGATGTATCTGACCGATGGCTGGTACTGGGATCAGAATGATGAAACACGCGCTTGGACCAAGCGCTTCATGGCTCGTAACAAGAAAGCACCTTCGATGGTGCATGCGGCTGACTACTCGGCGACGACTTTTTATCTTAACGCGGTGAAAGCGGCGGGCTCCGATGACGGCGACAAGATCATGGCGAAGATGAAGTCGACTAAGGTTAATGATTTTTTTGCGAAGAATGGTGTGGTGCGTCCGGATGGTCGCATGGTGCATGACATGTTCCTGATGCAGGTCAAATCACCGTCGGAATCCAAGGGTGAGTGGGATTACTACAAGCAGGTCGCCGTGATCCCGGGCGATCAGGCATTCGTGACGAAGGCCGAGACCAAGTGTGCATTTTGGAAGTAGCCACTGGTCAAGGGAAAGCAACGCGGGTCTTGTGACCCGCGTTTTTCATTGTACTGCCGGTTTATCAGCGATCCTTTTTCTAAGCATCTCCCGATTGCGTGATCTGAATGCGTCAGCTTGATCACGCTACCTATCATCGCGCAGGCGGAATAAAGCGAGCTGGGTAAGTGGACAGACGCCATTTTGTCATCGGCTTCGCTGGACACGGTGTTTGGCGATGATCGACACTGAGTAATTACCTGAACTGGCCAATACTGCAGCAGAAATCAGTCGTACGCATTGGGTCCGTGGACCCACATCAGATCGTCATGCCTCCGTCGACTGAGTAGACATTCCCGGTGCTGAATGCCGACTCGTCTGAAGCCAAAAAAATGACGACAGGAGCGATTTCTTCTGCAGTCGCTAGCCGACCCATGGGCTGGCGCGAAATGAAATTTTTCCTCGCCTCCGAAGGATCAGCATAGGCATTGATTCTGTCTTGTAGCGATGGCGTATCGACCGTACCCGGGCAGACTGCGTTGCAGCGTATGCCTTGCGTCACGTAATCTGCAGCAATCGCCTTCGTCAGACCAATAACGGCTGCTTTGCTCGCGCCGTACACGCAACGGTTGGGTAGGCCGCGCACGCTGGAAGCGATGCTCGACATATTGATGATGCTGCCCTTTTTATTGGCCAGCATATTGGGTAGCGTGGCTTGTATCATCCAGAATTGTGAACGCACATTCAGATCAAATGCAAAATGCCAATCCTCATCACTCGCTTCCATCACGGAGCCTGAGTGCACAAATCCTGCACAATTAAACAGGACATCAATGAATGGGATGTTTTCGGTAACTGAGCGTATTGCGTGTTTGTCCATCACATCCAGCGCTGCCGTGTGAATGTTGGCAATACCCTTGAATTTATCCAGCAGCACGGGGTTGACATCGGTCGCCCAGACGGTCGCCCCCTCTTTTGCCATGGCAATCGCACTTGCGTAACCTATCCCTTGCCCAGCCGCCGTGATCAGTGCGGTCTTTCCGTTCAAACGCATGTTTTTTCCTTGTTCGTCTCTGCGTGGGTGGCAGGCTATATATCGGCCTGCCACCATCATGGGTGGTGTTAGCGATCAGGACTTTCCGGAAGATTGCGTTGCGTTGATCAGATAGTTCTGAATCCGCGCCTCGACCACTGAGTACCACTGGTTCTGCTGGACCTGGAAGCGGCGATAGTGATCATAGATTTTCTTGAATGCTGGGTTCTTCTCGGCCTCGGCATCCATTACCTCTCTTGCAGCCTTCAGACAGGCATCCATCACAGGCTGCGGGAAGGCGCGCAGTTTGACGCCACGCTTAAGCAGGCGTGCTAATGCCTGGGGATTACGTACATCGTAATTCGCCTGTACGTGTACATTTGCCTCGTAAGAAGCGGCGGTGATCGCTGCCTTATAAATTGGTGGCAGGCCTTCCCAGAGCTTGGTGCCGATGATAATGGAGAGGTGTGAGCCAGTTTCCCACCATCCCGGCGAGTAGTAATAAGGTGCGACCCGGTCGAAGCCGAGTTTTTCATCGTCGTACGGACCGACGAATTCTGCCGCATCGATTGTCCCTTTTTCGAGTGCGGGATAGATGTCGCCCGGCGCAATCTGCTGCGGCACCACGCCCAGCTTTTGCAGTATGCGTCCAGCGAAGCCGCCCACTCGCATTTTCAGGCCGGACAGGTCATCCACACTCTTGATCTCCTTGCGGAACCAGCCGCCCATTTGACCGCCTGTATTCCCGGCGGGGAAATCAACGATGCCGTAAGACTTGAAGAATTCCTGGTAGAGCTCACGGCCACCACCGGCGTCGTACCATGCCATCTGCTGACGCGAACTGAGACCAAAGGGACCACAGGTATGAAACGTAAATGCGGGATCTTTACCAAAGTAAAAGTAGAGCGCGGTGTGTCCCATTTCTACCGTGCCGTTTTGTACGGCATCCAGCACCTGAAGACCAGGAACTAACTCGCCTGCGGGGAAGGTTCGGATCGTAAATTTACCGCCGGTCAGCTCGCCGACTCGCTTGGCAAATAATTCGACGCCGCCGTACAGCGTGTCGATCGACTTCGGGAAACTGGACGCAAGGCGCCAGTTCAGGGTGGGCATGTCGGCGGCCATCGCAGGCGCGGCGATCGCCGCCGCCGCTGCGCCGCCGGCAGCTTGAATGAATTTGCGTCTTTCCATGCTTGTCTCCTTTGTTTTTATCGGGGATATGGAACAACCGGTGAGGGTCTGTGGTGTATTTTATTCGAGCAGGGTCTTCAGCACCGCGGCATCGTCCAGTTCATCGTGGCCCCGCGCCAGTGTCGCTGTAAAGATGTCCAGCGCATGCCTGGCCATCGGCATATCGACCTGTACGGATTCTGCCATGTCCAGACCCAAGGCAACATCCTTGGTCAAAATGTACGCATAAGCACGCGGTGCGTAGTCGTTGGCAATCGCCCGCGTCAGGCGATCATCCAGCATCATCGATTGCCCGCTGGAGGCGCTCATTAGCGATACCAGTGTCTGCGGATCCAGCCCCATCTTCATACCTAGCGCTACCGCTGATGAGGAAGCGATCAGGTTCATGCCAGCCACCAGATTATTGACCAGTTTGTAGCGCGCGCCGTCGCCGATACGCTCACCAAGACGGAACAGGTGACTCGACATCGCAGAAAGCACTGCCTCGTGCCGAGCAATGACCCGGGCATCGCCGGCGAGCATGAGGCTCATTGTGCCGTCGCGCGCGCGTGCCGGGCCGCCCGACACCGGGCCGTCCAGCACATCGACACCCACCGCTCTGAGCTGATGGGCTATTGCGACAGTGTCTTCTGGTGCAATAGTGGGGCATAGCAGTACCGTCTTGCCGGCCGCACGCGCGGCGGCGATGCCGTGATCGCCAAACAGTACTTCGGTGGTCTGCTTCGCATTAACGACCATGATGATGATGAAATCTGCATGCGCTGCGATGGCCGCTGGGCTGGGGCATACCGTCAGCCCGCTTGCGCGGGCGTGGGTCTCGATTTCGGAGCGGATGTCGCGGATGGCAACCTGATAGCCTTGGTCGCTGAGGTTGAGAGCAATGGCCATGCCCATGGAGCCTGCTCCGATGACACCGATGTTTTTGTTATTGTGCATCGTTATTGTTTTTGTCGTTTTGGGGTGGTGTCGGGTCGATCGCGTTCAGCGAATGAACGTAAGCGCGCCCTCGCACAGCCGAGCAGCCTAACTGCACCACTCGGCCAGCTAGTATACGTGTGCCGCGGGCCTCCTGGCCCGCAGCTGAGGGAGAAAAATGAGGCTTTCTGCCTGGCGTACGCTCAGATCAGCGCCAGTGGTGATCGTGCCGGTGGTGATGTCCACCCCAACCACCGCCATAGCCCCACCGAAAAGAGATGGCGGGCGGTCCGAGGTAGACCGGAGGTGCGTAGACCGCCGGCGGATAAACCACCGGCGGATAAGCCACCGGGTAAGCCGAATTCACCACCACCGCTGGGCTGACCACGGCAGAGGGAAGCGCAGGAGGCGCCACGACTGCTGCTGGCGCCGTAACCACCGCCGGGCTGATGCGCAACGGAACATAAGGGCCGGGATCGTTCGGCAGCTGGATGCTGTACTGTTTGCCCGCATATTCATAGACCACGTTGTATGCCGTGATCCGGTTCTCATAAGCGAGCTGCTGTGTACACTGATTTACTGTCTGATAAACCGGGGCAGGCGTGGATTCAGCGCTGTCGCCCGCGATCGCGCCGCCGATCACGCCGACCGCCGTTGCCAGCGCGCGGCCAGATCCGCCGCCAATCTGACTACCCAGGGTGCCACCGACAATGGCGCCGATCAGCGCGCCCGCCCCCGACTTCGGCGATGCGGTCATGACTTGACCCTGGCTGCAAACTTGCTGCGGTGTCGCGACCTGTGTCACCACGGGTATGCTGGAAATCACCCGACCCATTTCCTGAGATTGTGCATGACCAAGCACAGGGGTCAAAGCCAGCAGCAGGACCGAGTAAATCAGTGTTCGTGACAGAGGACTCAAAGGACTGATCATGATGTCTCCTGGAGGGTGGCAACTTGTAGAGGAGGGTGCACGAGGTCACCTTAGACCACTACGCAGGAGATGTCAGCGTCAATTACATTTGGAAACCATCTGTTGTAGCGATTTCTGCCGCCATGGGGCTGTCACCCCTTGCAGGCGTGGCAGCCCGGCACGTGCGCGTCTCATCAGAAGGGTGGATAGATCAAGCACGAGCTGCTGAATTCGCCACGGATCCAGGACCAACCAGCGGAGCAGTCGTCCGCGAGAGTCCCGCGCGAGCAGGCAGCGCAAGCTATCTTGTCTGAGCAGCGGGAAGCGCGTGTGGGCGCGGCCCTGAGCGAGCCGCAGCGGCCCTGCCGCGTGTTCAGGCTCACGCACATGACGCAAGCTCTCTTGTACAAAATTCAGTCCACACCACAAAGCTGCGGTGAGCGAGGCCCAGAAACGCGGATTCGATTCAATCAACCAGATACGGCCTGAGTGGGGGTCGATTCGGGCATCAATATGCATCACACCGTCGTAGCATAGGGCGGTACAGATCACCGTTGCCATCGCTTCCATTTGCGGTTGTGAAATGAAACGTACCACGGAACCAGTCACCTGCTGAGTGGCGAGTGTCATTACTTTGCCTTTGATCGCCAGCAGACTGATATCGATATCCTCGCCAGGAATGTACTCCTGCGCGAGAAGAGGGCTGTATTGATAGTCGTCGGACTTTAGTATCTCTGACTCGAACATGGCTTCGTTGCGTATGATGCGTACACCTTGTGAACCCGCGAGGTTGCTCGGCTTGATTACGAAGGTCGATCCCAGTATTGAAGCAAGCAACCCGTACCGAAGCGATTGCTTGTTTTCAAAGCGGATAGTCAGTGGCGTCGGTAGTCCCTTCAGCTGGCATAGCCGATGAAATTGCCATTTGTCTTCAAGCATGGCGAGGTGATCGCTGCTAGGCATTGGGGCCAGCGGAGCCGGCAGGAACGGACGCAACCGATTGAGTGCGCGCGCTGCCTCGCAATCGATGGCGATGATTCTGGCAGGAAGGTCACGAGCGCAGATACTTTGCAGGCTACTCAGTAACGCCAGATCCTCGTCTGCAGCGAGTGAATGCCTTCTCCATTCATCGCATAACAAAGACCAGCGAATAGATCGCGTGCTGTCGTTGCCAATCACATTGATCTTTGCATGACTGAAGCTGCGTATCGCCAACATTACCGGACCGAGTACCTGAAGGCTGTTGCCTACCACGACCGCATTACGCATCTTGTCTTCTCTCCTTCAGGCCAAAGCGCCGACTACCGCATGAATAAATACGGGAACGGCATAGGCTACTTTAGGTAAGGTTCAGCGTTGGCGGATGAAGCTGAGCAAGAAAGTTGCTACTCGTCGATGAGCGGGCTCAGCATCGACAACACTTGCATGCCTGCGGTAAGTGCTCGCAGTGCTATTGTCAGTGCTCAGACTAGAGCAGGTTTTACCACTCTGAGTACGCGACTCAGCAAGCTGAATTCGCGTGCAAGACGATTGAGTAACTGGTCCATCGGCCGTGCCACAGACGCGGCATACACATAAGCGGCCTGCCCCATTTTTTCGTAATAATCCCGGTTGACTAGCTTTGCGCGGCGTAAATCCCAGGCATCGACAAAAAGACAACCATCGCCGATCTGTCGGAAGTCTTCCGAGCTGCGTGCTCGGCTGAATTCGAGGCATACGATCTCTGGCGGGAAATCACGTTTGCGGAAATTCCTGGCCATCATGTGGACCAGGTACGCTTCAAGCTCTTCATCCAGAAAAAGCTGGCTGCGGCTCTCGCATTCCAGTACGATTTCCCAGCTGGCGCGAATATAGGGTTGCCAGTTCATTCAAGATCCTCCGATCAAGTGCTGCGGTAAGCAGATCATGTGCAACAAGGAAACTCGACACACGAAAAATAACCGAGCGCCCTGAGTAGCGCAAGTACGTCGTAACGCAGTCAGCACTCTACTCATGTGGCTGCTGATGAGTGCGGCAACCCAAGCAGGTACTGCAATAATTGGACGATGGGCGGCTCGCGTCCGATCACGACCACCACGAGAGACAATCAGATGAGCACTAAACAAAAACTTGGATTTATCGGACTAGGCATCATGGGGGGTCCGATGGCGCATCACCTGCTCAAGGCAGGGCATGCGCTGTTCACTCACACTCGCAGCAAGACGCCAGAGTATTTGCAGCAGGATGGCGTTGTGATGTGCGAGAGCGCCGCCGACGTTGGGCAACAAGCCGATATCATTTTCCTGATGCTGCCTGATACACCCGATGTTGAGCGGGTGCTGTTTGGCGCCAACAGCCTCGCCTCCGGCCTGTCCTCGGGCAAGACCGTGGTCGACATGAGTTCTATTTCTCCGATCGCCACGAAAGAGTTCGCGCAGCGCGTGACGGCCATGGGGTGTGAGTATCTGGATGCGCCGGTCTCCGGTGGTGAGGTGGGCGCCAAGAATGCTGCGTTAACCATCATGGTCGGTGGCACCGAGGCTGGGTTCGATAAAGTAAAACCTCTGTTCGAGCTGATGGGCAAGAACATCACGCGGGTCGGTGGGCATGGCGATGGCCAGACGGCGAAAGTCGCGAACCAGATCATCGTCGCTTTGACCATTGAGGCGGTGGCTGAGGCGCTCCTGTTTGCCGCGCGTGCGGGGGCCGATCCGGCCAAAGTCCGCGAGGCGCTGATGGGCGGCTTTGCCTCGTCGCGCATCCTGGAAGTCCATGGGGAACGCATGATCAAGCGCACCTTTGACCCAGGGTTCCGTATCGAGCTGCACCAGAAAGACCTCAATTTGGCGCTGTCCGCCGCGCGAAGCTTCGGTCTGTCCCTGCCCCACACCGCATCTGCCCAGCAGTTGTTCTCGGCCTGCGTGGCCCACGGTGGCAAGGGCTGGGATCACTCAGCGATGGTCAAGGCCTTGGAGGGAATGGCTAATTTCGAGGTCAGCCAGTAGCCCAGATGAAGGACGCTTCGTTTACCCCTAGCGGGTCGACACCGGCCCCGCTTTCGCTTATATTTCCGAAAAGTAATTGTTCGCCCTGACTCCAGTCGGTGCGAATGGTGCCGATTCACCGAATTATTGCCCTGATTCCTGAGGACCATGGCGGAAGAAGAGAAGAAACCCGAAGACCAGCCTGCGGAAGGTGCGCCCGCCGCGGAAGCCCCGCCGGCGGAGGCGCCTGCGGGTGAAGCGCCCATCGTCTGGAAAAAAGTCGTTGAAGAAGGCCATGCAGGCGCGCACGGCGGCGCATGGAAGATTGCGCTAGCCGACATGATGACGGCGATGATGGCGTTCTTTCTGCTGATGTGGCTGCTGGGTTCGACCTCGGAAGATCAGCGCCAGGGTATCGCCGAGTATTTCCAGCCCTCGGACCGCCGCGAAGCGGCTCTGGGACAGACCGCTGGCGCGAATGGCATGCTGGGAGGTGTGTCGGTCATCGATCCGGAGGGTATACCCGGACCGCCGAAACAGGCGCAGGTGATCGAGAGTGTCACGCCGCGCACTGAAGCGGGCCCTGGCGAAGACCAGGGCTCTTCCGACAAGGACAAGCCGAGCACGTCCAAATACGGTGAGAACCTCAGCGAAGAGCTCAAGCAGCAGATCGCCGAGCGAGCCAAACGTGAGAAGCTTGACCAGCTGGAGCAGGATATCAAAGAGAAGCTGCAACAGAACCCACAGCTATCCGATTTGCAGAACCAGGTGAACTTCATACGCGAGCGCGATGGCTTGCGGGTGGAGATTATCGACAAGGCTAATTTCTCGATGTTTGGCAGCGGCACCGCAAACATGAGCCCGCGCGCATCGGCGTTGATCAATGAAGTCGCAAAGTCAGTAGCTACCATGCCCAACAAACTATCTGTCAAGGGGCACACCGATAGCACGCCTTTCACAACAGGTAGCGAGCGCACCAACTGGTCGCTGTCCATCGAGCGCGCAGAGGCCACTCGTCGTATGCTGGAGAAGGCCGGGATGCCATCATCACGCTTTGAGCGGGTGGAGGGTGTCGCCGATACCGCGCCTTTCAATCCTAAGGATCCCTCCGATCCCCGTAACCGCCGCATCAGCATTACGGTGCTATACAACGATCCGCCTGCTACCTCGCGCTGATTAGCACACTTGCTGATCATTTAGTGCGGGGCTGGAAAGCGCTTGCTCATCCCGTAATACATCAGCGCGCCGATCAGCAGCGAGAGAGCAGCGATATCCAACGACCATGAAAAACCTGCCGCTGTCGATGGTGCGCGCGCAATGAGCGCAGCGGCCATTGGTGGACCAACAATCTGCCCCAGCCCGAATGCCGCCGATAACAAGCCGATGATGGCCGATGGCGCATCAGGGTGCAGTCGTCTTCCTATTTGCATCGCAAAAAAAGTAATCGCCGTGAAGGGCAGACCCACCAGCAAAGAGCCGATCGCAAACCCAGCGAGGTCAGGTATCCAGTTGCTGAGTACGACGCCTGCCGACTGCATCAGGTAGCAGAGCACCAACAGCAGGCGCTGATCAATATGCGAGGGTATGCGTGAAGCGAGCAGTGCACCCAAGGCGACACCGATACCTAGCATTGGCCAGAAAAAATCGGGCCACACCGAGTCAGGCAGTGCGGTGCGCGCAATCACCGGCAGAAAGGTTGCGGTAATAATGTAACCAAAACCCGACAGACCATACGCCAGTGTGAGCAGCGATTTTTCGGTGAGGCTTCCCGATGTGCCCACGCCTGGGTGCGTTGATACGGCGGCAGCGATCCTGGCATCTGGCGCGTCGAACGCTCGCCAGACTATCGCTGTCATTAACGTCGCCAGTAGCGCCAGTGCCAGCCAACCGCTGGTCGCATGCCATCCGAGCTGCACCATCAGACCAGCGAGCAGACCGCTGCTGGCAATGCCGACGCCCGGTCCGGCATAGACGACGCCGCCGGCGGTGGGTGCGTGCAGCCGCGAGAGATGCCCAAGACACCAGCTGGATGTAAACACGAAAGCAAACGAGGTCACTAGTCCGGCAAAAAAACGCAGCCAGGGCCAGGCTGCCGGCACCTGCAGCGCCATCGCTGCCGTCAATACGCAGGTCAGTGACAAGCCCCCGCGCACCATCCCTGGACTAGCTAATGCTGGCCACCCAGCACGTTTCCAAAGCGAGGGCTGAACCGCACACAACAACGCTCCGAGCAGATAGCCGATGTAATTTGTACTCGCGAGCCAGCTGGCGCTGTCGAGATCCAGCAAACCATCCCGCAGCATCATCGGCATCAGTGGCGTAAAGGCAAAACGGCCAATGCCCATGGCCACTGCCAGCGAGAGCGTGCCGGTCAGTGCGATCGCCAGCGGACGATGCTCGAGGGTCGTGGCCTTAGCGTGGTAATCCATCGCGACGTGTGGTTGTTTTAGGAGTATTTCGCGCAAGCTGAGGATTGTAGTCTTAAACCTTTTCTTACGGCCATTCTGACTTACGCAATGGGCCAATCATCAATGCTTGCGGACTCACAAGCAGCGTCTAAGTGCTGTTTACTAGACTGCCCAAACTACCTATCAGCAAATCAAGGAGGGTGAGATGGGCGCGTTAAAAGCCACTAAATCGGCAAAGGGACGCGAGCGTACACCGCCCTTGCCGCGTCAGATGGTATTGCAGCATCCACGTGGGACAAGCGAGACCGAGCCTTACCCTGAGCTGGAGAATCCTGCCGCGTTTCGTCAGTGGTTTGAGCGTGAAGGATATGTCGTTGTACGTCGTGCCGTTCCCGCCACGTTATGCGATTCAGGCGTCAAGACATTTTGTAGAGAGGTATTGCCAGATCGCCTGGGCTTTTTCGAGCGACATGCATCCGGGCGTTACGAGCGTCATGTACTGACCGAGACCGGCTTCATGAAATATCCGATCATGAATCTGCAGGATATGTCCGAGAAAAAATATACCGACTTCCGCAGCAAAGGACTGGACGTGCTCACCCAGCCGCGCATACAGAAAGCCGTGCAGCTTGTCTGCGGGGAGGCAGGACGGCTGGTGCACTCCATGTATTTCGATGGAAATCAGACGACCTGGGCCCATCGCGACGGACATTATATTGATGCTGGTGAAGCAGGCCAGATGATCGGCATCTGGGTCGCTGCCGAGGATATTCATCCTGAAGCGGGTCGTTTTTTTGTGCTACCGCGCAGCCACTTGATGAAGGTGCCCGGAGAGTCAGGTGATCCGAACAGCGACGAGTACAAGGCGTGCATGGCAGACTTTGTTCGTCATGGTCCGCTAGATTGTCTTTCGCCTGTGCTAAGACAAGGCGATATGTTGATGTGGAACTCGATGATCATTCATGGCAGTCTGCCGACCACGGAGCCCCGTTATTCACGTCGTTCATTCACCGCTCACTACGTGCCGCGCTCGCACCAGTATCAATGGAATGTACGCTCGCAGACATCTCGCCGGAGTATGGTTGTCAATCAGGTAGAAGTCATTCTGCATCGCGACGACAGCACGTGGCTGGCGCGCACGCGTAACGCTGTACGTTCAGGTTTGCCCAGACTCTACGGACTGGCGCAAGCGATGCGCCGCGCCGTACCCGGCCTGATCTGATCGGGCTCAGAACGGCGCGTTGGTAGTGCGCTTGCAGCGCCCGGTAATCAGATCCAGCCGTTTCTCGCCGTCGAGATCAATCCACTGCTTGAACTGACCATTGGTCCGGTCGAGTGTCACGTGTTCGCCGAGCACGATCAATCCGTAGCGCTTGAACATCGCAGGTCGGTAGATTTCCAGCACTGCCCCTTCGACTTTCAGTGTGCCTTTGCGATTTTTCGATATGGTGAACTCACCGGTATACCAGCCAGTTTTTTCCTCGAAATCGAACTCTGCCGGAATCGTGATCTTGTCTACGTCAAAAGGCTGGGTGAGTCCTTCGTTTAGACGGCTTATCTCAACCTCGCAGACCACTTCCAGCTTGCCCCTACTTTGGAAATTTCGCTTCGGTTCGTCACCCCAGTGCAGGACACCAGTAGCGGTCAGCCCCCCTATGAGCAGCGCGATGACGATCAGGCAGATCAGTATCGTGGTCGTGCGCGAGCGGCTCATGTGGGTTCTCCGGGAATATCAGCGGGATACAACGACAGTTGCCTGCGAACATGGTCAAGCAGGCCTTCACAGGCATCTTCGATCAGATCCAGCACCTGCTCGAATCCATCATGCCCGCCGTAGTATGGGTCAGGTACGACAGCAGCGTCTTGACGGCGGCAGAATTCAGTTAGTCGTCGTAGTTTTTTTCTATGCTCGTCGGGACAGCGCTGCTCGGCCAGTGACAGATTATCCCAGTCCATTGCCAACAGCAGATCGTGACGCATGAAATCATCACGCACGATCTGCCGTGCTCTCAGGTCCGTAAGGTCATAGCCTCGGCGCTTGGCGTGGCGCTGGCTGCGATCATCTGGTGGGTCGCCCGGATGGTAGTTATGGGTGCCGGCAGAATCGATACTGACCAAGTGTTCCAGCCCGTGCTGCCTGACGAGATGGCGAAATACGCCATGTGCGGTCGGGCTGCGGCAGATATTCCCCATGCACAGGAAGAGAACGCTGAAAGAGGGCGAGGTTGTTGTCATTCTGGTTTTCACGCGCGAAACAGGCACCGAAAAGTGTGCGGCACAATGCTTTATTGCGGATTATGA
The DNA here is from genome assembly GCA_046090895.1 of Oxalobacteraceae bacterium. GTDB lineage: Bacteria > Pseudomonadota > Gammaproteobacteria > Burkholderiales > Burkholderiaceae_D > Pernthalerella. Next base: position 12,104 of record JBJTAS010000022.1, read on the forward strand.
TGCCATGAAAATCAAATTAGGCCTGCCTGCAGTGGCAAGGCGGAAAGTGAGCAGAGATCTATGGACAGCACGAGCGTGCCTTCTGACACAAAAAACACCGTCGCGCATTCCCCGGGCAGCGAGCCGGGTACCCCTGCACGGGTTCGAGCGATACTGGTGGGTTCGATCGGCAATCTGATCGAATGGTATGACGTCTATGCGTACTCGGCATTCGCGTTGTATTTCGCGCCCTCGTTTTTTCCATCGACAGATCCCGTCGCGCAGCAACTCTCTGCAGCTGCAGTGTTCGCGGCCGCCTTTGTGATTCGTCCCGTCGGCGGGGTGTTGTTTGGCTGGATTGCTGATCGCCGTGGTCGGCGCCGCGCGTTGCTGTACTCGGTTCTGCTGATGTGTTTCGGCTCGCTGCTGATTGCGGTCAGCCCGACTCATGCACAAATTGGTGCCGGTGCGGCGGTGATATTGATCGTGGCGCGCTTACTCCAAGGGCTGAGTCAGGGCGGAGAGTACGGCGCCAGTGCGACTTATCTTGCCGAGATGGCAGACCCGCGTCATCGAGGTTTTTACTCCGGTGTCTGGTACACCACGCTGATTGGTGGTCAGCTCGCTGCAGTGCTTCTTCTACTGTTACTGCAGAAGGTATTTCTCACACCGGAAGAATTGAAAGCCTGGGGCTGGCGCATACCTTTTGCGATTGGCGCGTTGCTATCCCTCTATGCGCTGCTGATGCGGCGGGATATGCACGAGACAGATCATTTCAATCAAGCGGCTGAGATGACGCCTTCGTCAGGTTCGATGAAAGCGTTGTTTGGACACTGGCGAGAGTTGCTGCTGGTGGTCGGTATCACCATCGGTGGTACCAGCGCGTTCTATACCTACACGACCTATATGCAGAAATTTCTGAAGTTGTCGGTAGGTCTGAGCGAGACACAAGTTACGACCGTGGTCGTTGGTTACCTGATCGTCGCGCTGCTGCTACAACCGGTGTATGGCGCATTGTCTGACCGCGTAGGACGCAAGCCGCTGCTGATCTGGTTCGGCACGATGGGCGTGCTCTGCACTGTGCCGTTACTCACTGCGCTATCGCAAACCAAGAGCCCATGGACCGCTTTCTTTCTGATCAGCGGTGCCTGGCTGATCATTTCTGGCTACACTGCGATTACCGGCATTATCAAGGCCGAACTATTTCCCACCTCGGTGCGCGCATTGGGTGTCGGTTTGCCTTACGCACTGACTGTATCCATCTTTGGCGGTTCAGTGGATACGGTGGCGCTCGCCTTCAAGCAGGCCGGGCATGAGAGCTGGTTTTACTGGTATGCGACCGCTTGCATTGCGCTATCGTTATTGGTCTATCTGGGGATGAAGGATACGCAACGGCACTCGCAGATGGAACGGCATGTGTAGCTGCTGTTGATCGCCATCATGGCGTCTGCAGCGCCTGCCTTACCTCCTACAGGCTGGATGAGTCTTGGGCAGAGCGGCCGTTGAAAGCCGGCAGTGTATCGCTAGATTCACAGAGCGCAGGTGCCGTGCAAAATCTCAGCCGCCACTAACACAAAGGGCTTGCGGTCGCCTTTGTCTTGCAGGCGAACTTCAAAGAACTGACTTTGCACCCTGCCGCCCTTGCGCACCGAGACCGCTTTAAACGACGTTTGCGACGATCCTGGATCAATCACCGTGATCTTCCAGCCAGCGTTATTCACGAAGCGGCCCATCATCTGGCCAGTGTCACGCTGAACGATAAATTCCGCACCGGCGACTGTTTCGTAGTAGTTCTTTCCACCAGCCAGGGGCTCCAGCGCACCGATGGCACTGACTTCAGATGCGCCACTGATCGTGCAGGTCAGTTCCGTACTGGCACGGGCAGATGATAGCGAGCAGGCGATGACAAGCAGCAGAACGACACGGAACATTGGCGCCACTGTATTACGTGTGGTATTCATGGGGGCGGTCAGGTTGGTAATAATGCTCGATGATACTGTCTTCGTGCCGTTGCTGCAGCAGCACTATCATTTGCCTAGCCCAATGTCATTCGATAGCACGGTCATAGCGGTCTGACGGTCGGGAAAAATGCTCACGTAGCTCTGCAGCGCGTTTCGGATATGGTTTTCGAATTCCTGTGCCCGGTAGTAGCGGATCACGCGGTCCTTGTCCAGAAAATCATAGGCAGTGACCTTGTATTTTGCCCAGCCGGGCCAGTCGCGAAACAACTCTTTGACTTGCGGATCACTGCTGTGCAGCCGGCATTCAAAGCCGCTCTCTCCGAATTCAGCGAAATAGGGGCTCTGTGTTGGGTCGGGGCCCATGAAAGCACGCAGTTTCTCCGGGTCGCTCCACAGCAGCTTACGCAAACACAAATCGAGTACCTGGTCGGATTCCGGGTCGAGGAAAGGGAAAGGCAGCATGTCTGGCTTGTACAGAAAGTGCATCGCAGGCTCCGGACGGTTGGATGAAGTCCGCAACGCATAGTCAACACCAGAGTTAGACCCGGCGCCTGCGGCCCTTCCGAGTGCCTATGATGAAATAGGCTAGGCCGGCTGTGAAGTGCGCGAGCGCAGGATCAGTACATCGCTTTGATGGTCAGCGTGACCTGGAAAAATACGTTGTCAGCCTGCTGCAACTCGAACAAGGTTTACGCAGGATCAAAAATATGTCTTTGCGAAGTAATGTACTCGGCGAGTGTGGGGCGTCGACAGCATTACTTGGACAGCACTTGTCGACACCATGTACCGATATCATCAATTTCTTCTTCGCACACCGAGTGCGGCATCATGTACTCATGCCATTCGACCGGATGGCCGAGCTCTTGCAACAGATCGCGTGATGTCTCCGCTCGGCTGATCTGCACCACGGGATCGCCTCGACCGTGTGCCATGAAGATTGGCGTGTGCAGGTTCGCCGCACTGCGTTCATCCTTGATCGTGGTAGAAAGGGGCAGATAGCCGGACAAGCAGATTAACCCGGCGAGTTTTTCCGGATAGCGCAAGCCTGTTTGCAGTGCCATGGCGCAGCCCTGCGAGAAGCCCGCCAAAATAATTCTCGACGTGGGGATGCCTTGTTCATTCTCGCGAACGATCAATTGCTCAATCTGTTGCTGCGATTTGCGCAGACCACTCTCGTCTTCACGTCGTACCAGATCCATACCGAGAATGTCATACCAGGCGCGCATCACGTAACCGTTGTTGATCGTCACCGGCATAGTCTCTGCATGGGGAAAGACAAACCGTATGGCTGGACAACCGGACAAATCGAGCTCGCGTACGATGGGTACGAAATCATTCCCATCAGCGCCAAGCCCATGCATCCAGATGACAGCGGCAGACGGCGATTCTCCGGTGAGGATCTGTACGGTCTCAAGCATGAGGAACTCTTTTCTTTCTTTTAGGTGCAGCGAGGATTATTTTTGACGGATAGCGGATTTCGGACGGAAGGTCTTGCACACCGCCTCATGAGTCTCGATGTAGGGCCCACCAATCAGATCGATGCAATAGGGAACGGCCGCAAAGATGCCACCGACGACCGGGTTGCCGGAGTCATCCTTGAGTCCCTCCAGCGTTTCTCGTATCGATTTTGGCTGACCCGGCAGATTCATGATGAGTGCTGCATGGTCTGCTGTCTCGCGGATGACTGCGACCTGACGCGAGAGGATTGCCGTTGGCACAAAGCGCAGACTGATCTGTCGCATTTGCTCACCAAAACCCGGCATCGCTTTAGTGCCGACTGCCAGCGTGGCCTCGGGCGTCACATCGCGCCGCGCGGGGCCCGTGCCGCCGGTGGTCAGTACCAGATCGCAACCAACTTCATCCACTAGCTCGATCAGGGTCTTCTCGATCTGCAGCCGCTCATCAGGTATGAGTCGCGTCTGCATTTGCCACGGACTGGCAAGCGCCTGCGTGAACCAGTCTCTCAGGGCCGGCACGCCCTGGTCCTCGTAAACGCCGCTGGAGGCACGGTCCGAGATCGATACGAGACCGATGATCAGTTCGTCAGGATGGGTCCTCATTTTTTTCATGGATTTCATCGGGATCAGTTGCGGATGCCGTACCTTGCAGCGACTTCAGGATTTGGAAAATCTCGCGGTAGGCCTTAGGTGGCTTGGACTCTGCCTGCTCTTTGCGTGCATTACGTATGAGCGTGCGCAGATGCTGAATATCCATGTCGGGATGCCGTGAGCGCAATTCAGTGAGCGCCTCATCGTTTGCCAGGAGGCGATCTCGTTGTCGCTCTACCGTGTGCAGCGCCGCTGTTTCGGCTTTGGAGGCGCCGCGCCAGCTATCCACCATTTTTTGTATCGCAGCGACCTCATCATCGTCGAGCGCGCGCATTTTCTTGCCGACATACTGTAACTGCCGTCGACGGCCTTCATGGCTGCTGATCTGCTGGCAGTCGAGAATCGCCTCCAGGACATCCTCGGGCAGGGGTACTTTGCGCACGCGGTCACGAGGCGCATCCACGAGGATCTGTCCCAGTTTTTGCAGTGCAGTCATCTCGCGCTTGAGCTGAGACTTGGACGGGCGGTCGTACGCTTGCTCGAATTCGCTGGATTGGAACCCGACCGAGCCGCGGTTGGCGTTAGGCATAGTGAGCGGCCTATGTCATTCGTAAACGACTGCTATGATACCCGCTTTGACTACCTATCCGTAAAACCCGCCATGGACAAAGCCATCTTTACTTACAGCCAGGATCAGCTAAAACAGATCGCCAGCGATGTGCTCCGCTTCGCCAAAGACAAGGGCGCCTCGGATGCCGTAGTTGAGATCAGCGAAGGTCAGGGGCTGTCGGTCACAGTACGCAAAGGCAAGGTCGAGACCATCGAGCAGAACAAAGACAAGGGCATCGGTGTCACGGTATTTCTGGGCGAGGGCAAAGCCATCCGGCGCGGCAATGCCAGCACATCAGATTTTTCGCCTAATGCTCTCAAGGACACGGTGGACGCTGCGTACAATATTGCGCGCTTCACCGCTGAAGACCCGGCGGCAGGCCTGCCCGATGAAGAAGTACTGGAGAGAGCGCCGCGCGATCTCGAGTTGTTTCACCCTTGGCTACTGTCGGCAGAGGAGGCAGTTGAGTTGGCAATACGCGGCGAATCGGCGGCATTCGCCGTAGACAAGCGCATCACCAATAGCGACGGCGCGAGCACCTATGCCCAGCAGTCTCACTTTGTATTGGCGAATTCACGCGGGTTTATCGGCGGCTATCCCTACTCGCGTCACTCCCTCTCGGTCTCGCCTATCGCAGGACGCGGCAACCATATGCAGCGTGATGGGTGGTATTCCTCTGAACGTCACCCCAAAAAATTGGCTGATCCAGAGGCGATTGGTCGTTACGCAGCCGAACGAGCGTTGTCGCGTCTACATGCTCGTAAGCTCGACACGCGTAAATGCCCGGTGCTGTTCGAGGCACCACTCGCTGCTGGACTGCTGGGGTCGTTTGTCCAGGCAGTCTCCGGTGGAGCGCTGTACCGCAAATCGACTTTCTTAACAGACTCGCTAGGCACCGAGGTCTTTGGATCTGACATTCATATTGTGGAGGACCCCCATCAGCCTGGCGGAGTTGGTTCGGCGCCGTTCGATGAGGAAGGCGTACGAACGCAGCGCCGCGAGGTGGTGCGTCATGGCGTTTTGCAGGGTTATTTTCTGTCGACTTATTCAGCCCGCAAGCTTGGCATGCAGACGACAGGCAATGCCGGTGGCTCGCACAATCTCAAGATTACTTCGACTCGTACCCAGCCCTCGGATGATTTTCCTGGTCTGCTGAAAAAGATGGGTTCAGGGCTTCTTGTGACCGAACTGATGGGACAAGGCGTCAATTACGTGACGGGTGATTACTCGCGCGGTGCGTCCGGCTATTGGGTGGAGAACGGCGTGATTCAATACCCAGTTGAAGAAATCACTATCGCTGGTAATTTGCGGGACATGTTCAAGAACATTGCGGCGGTAGGCAATGATCTCTTGATACGAGGTACCAAGCAGACAGGATCCCTATTGATCGGCAACATGACTGTTGCAGGTTCCTGATCAAGCGAACGGCATTTCTCACAACAACGATCGCCCGGGAGTCCACAAGGATCCCGGGCTTTGTTTTTGGCTAACTTGATCGTGCGCAGTCATTCTGATCAGTAGTGCAGAGCGCTGGTTCTCCAAGTCAATTCCCTTCACCCCCTGAAATCTCTGCGCCGCAGAGTTTACCGGTTGTGAATGACGCACGTTCGCAACGTCTGTTTCCCAAGATAAATCATTACGGTCTCTGGGGGAAATTTTGGTTTATACGCCAGAAATGTTTCAGTTAGTGCGCACAAACAACATTTCGCGCGCATGTCTCCGTGAGCTATTGCTGACGCCGAAAGTCGCCTCCTAAAATTAGCAAGTTTTTAAGAAGGGTGGTACAGGCCCGCGTGGATTCGCTCACAGTAGATCTGCGCTTCAACATCACAATCACATGGGGACTTCCTTATGCAACGTCGAGAATTCATCAAGAGCGCAGCTGCCGGTGTCGCGGCAGGCGCCATTGCCGCACCGGCTATCGCGCAGTCCACTCCAACGATCAACAGGCGTTTGGCATCCAGCTTTCCCAAATCACTCGATACCATTTTTGGCGCGGCAGACATTCTCGCCAAACGTGTGTCGCAGCTCACTCAGGGCAAATTCAATATTCGTGCTTTTCCTGGCGGAGAGATTGTGCCTGCACTACAGGTACTTGATGCTGTGCAGGCGGGCACAATAGAGATTGGTCATTCAGCTTCGTACTATTACTTTGGCAAAGATCCGACCTTTGCATTTGATACGGCCATTCCCTTTGGGCTGACCTCGCGTCAGCAAACTGCGTGGATGGAACAGGGCGGTGGCAAGCAGCTCTTGCGCGATTTTTTCCGTGAATATGGTGTGATCAATCTATTGGGTGGTAATACGGGTTGTCAGATGGGTGGTTGGTTTCGTCGCGAGGTGAATACGCCCAAGGATTTATCGGGCCTGAAGATGCGTGTCGGTGGTTTCGCTGGTCGTGTCATGCAGAGGCTGGGCGTGGTTCCTCAGCAGATTGCCGGTGGCGACATCTATCCAGCACTCGAAAAAGGTACGATCGATGCTGCCGAGTGGATAGGACCGTATGACGATGAAAAGCTGGGCTTCTATCGCGTTGCACCTAATTATTATTCACCCGGATGGTGGGAGGCCGGCGCGCAGTTATCCTTCTACGTCAGTGCGAAGGAATGGGACAAACTTCCTAAAGATTACCAGGCTGCTCTAGAGGTGGCTTCCTATGAAGCCCACGTGACGATGCAAGCCATGTATGACGCGCGTAATCCCAGTTCACTGGCGCGTTTGCTGAAAGAGGGCGTGAAGCTACGCTATTTCTCCAAGACTATTCTGGATGCCTGCTACAAAGCAGCGCACGACGTGTTCGACGAAGAATCACAGAAAAATCCGCATTTCAAGAAAATCTTCGAGCCATGGCAGCGTTTCCAGCGTGATCAAAATCAGTGGGCGATGGTCGCAGAAAATCAGATACAAAATTATTTGATGAGCCGCAGTAAATAATTGCGCCATCGGCTGCCAGATGTTTCGCAATCTTTGAGGTTCGACCGCTGCCCAGGCAGCGGTTTTTTGTTGGCGCAGTACGCTGCTGCAAAAATTATAGAAAAAGCCAGACCGCAGTCTGGCTTTTAGTGGGTGGCGAGTACCTTATTTTTTGCCCGGGTCACCTATATCTATCTTGAGTTCTGTACTTCCTTCCTTGTCGCCGTCAAGATTGAAATCGACCTTCATTTCGCCACCGGCATCAGCGTCACCAGAAGGCATTTGAATGTTCAGCTCAATCTGCTCTTTCATGTCAGTCTTGTTGCCTACCGAGATGATCGAAGGGAAGGCAATGATCATCGCAACCATGAGCAGTTGCAAGCCTACAAAGGGTACTGCACCCCAGTAGATCTCGCTGGTCTTTACCTCCTTCGGCGCAACCGAGCGCAGGAAGAACAGCGCAAACCCGAACGGAGGATGCATGAACGAGGTCTGCATGTTCACCGACAGCAGCACGCCAAACCAGATCAGATCAATGCCCATCTTGTCAGCCACTGGGCCCACCAGCGGCACCAGGATGAACGCCAGCTCGAAGAAATCGAGAAAGAAAGCCAGACCAAAGAACAGCAGGTTCACCACGATCAGGAAGCCAGCATTACCGCCTGGCAGCGAGGTCAGCAAATGTTCGACCCACAGATCGCCATTGATACCTCGAAACACCAACGAGAACACACTGGAGCCGATCAGGATGAACAGCACGAAGCAGGCGAGGCGTGAGGTCGAATTCATTGCTTGCTTCAGCAGGTCGCCGCTCAGGCGGCGGTTGGCAAATGCAAGAATCATGGCGCCTAATGCGCCCATGCCACCGCCCTCGGTAGGCGTCGCAATACCAACGAAGATCGTGCCGAGTACCAAAAAGATCAGCGCTAGCGGCGGTACCAGCACCAGTACAACTTTTTCTGCCATCATCGACAGCAGGCCGAGCTTCAGTTTTTTGTTGGCCAGAGCAATGCTGTACGTCAGTACCACGCCGACCACACCGGCGTATACCGCAATCTCGTCCGCAGCAAGCTTGGTGGTCGCTGCCAAGTGGAGTTTGCCAAAAGCCCAAGCAACGCCGATGCCAAGACCAAGCAACACCAGCAGAGAAGGGATGCCGCTGGAACCATTTGCTTCGCGCAAATTCCGCGCCTCGGGGGGCAAAGCCGGCAGCGCGCTCGGCCGTATCATCGACATGGCCATAATGTAGAGGGCATACATCGCGGTCAGCGTGAGGCCGGGCAAGAACGCGGCCTGGTACATATCGCCGACTGAACGGCCGAGCTGGTCGGCCATCACGATCAGCACCAGCGAGGGCGGGATGATTTGCGCGAGCGTGCCAGAGGCTGCGATGACACCCGAGGCGATCTTGCGGTCATAGCCGTAACGCAGCATCACAGGCAATGAGATCAGTCCCATCGAGATTACTGACGCGGCAACCACGCCGGTGGTGGCCGCTAGCAATGCACCGACAAAAATCACTGCATAGGCGATACCGCCGCGCATTGGGCCGAACAGCTGTCCTATCGTATCCAGTAGGTCCTCTGCCATCCCAGAGCGTTCGAGGATCAGTCCCATAAAGGTGAAGAACGGGATAGCTAGCAGCGTGTCATTGGCCATGATACCGAACAAGCGGTTTGGTAGCGCTTGAAGAAGCTCTGGTTTCAGAAGACCGACTTCGATGCCTATCAGGCCGAACAGCAGCCCATTGGCGGCCAGCGAAAATGCGACCGGGAAGCCTGACAGCAGGAAGATAATCAGGGTAACGAACATGACAGGAGCCATGTTCGCGATCAGGAATTCAATCATGTTGGCGCCTCAGTCCGTTCAGTTAATCTGTTTCGCAGCTTTGATCGCCTCGATGTCTTCCGCATGCGAGGGTGCCTGTTTTTCAAACTCGCTGGCATCTACCAAGCCCTGCAAGTAGCCGATTCGCTTGATCAGTTCCGATACGCCCTGCAGCGTCAGCAGCAGAAAGCCGATGGGTATCAGCACCTTCGCGGGCCATAAAATCAGGCCTCCGGCGTTGCTGGATACTTCTTGATTCCGTACCGACTCCATCGCGAAGGGCACTGCAAAGTAAAGTATCAGCAAGGTGGCAGGCAGCAGGAAGAAAATGAAGCCAAACACATCAATCCAGACCTGGGTGCGTTTGGAGAACCGGCCAACGACGACATCGATACGCACGTGCTCATTGCGCTTGAGTGTGTGGGCAGAGGCTAACAGGAAGATGGCACCAAAAAGGTACCATTGGATTTCTAGCCATGCGTTTGAGCTGGTATTGATCGCATAGCGCACGAGCGCGTTACCGCTGCAGATCAGCACAGCGGCCAGCAATGCCCAGCTAATGGCAGTGCCGATCTTTTCGTTCATCGAATCGATGAATCTGGAGAAGGACAATAAGGATGACATGGTCGGTTTTCTTTCGCGAAAATTGTTGATGCCGGGGAGGCACTCGATCGAAGAAAACCGCTGGCAGACTGCGCAGGTGCTCGGTACGCCACACTTTGTACGCGGGCACGGCCAGTGTTCGTCTTGCCTCTGGCGCAGGTCCTTCACGGACGATGCGTGCAGAAATGATCAGCGTCTCCCCAGTTCTTTTTTTCTGCCGGATTTCGTCACTGCCCGCATTCCACTCTGGCGAGCGCCGGGTGGAATGGTGGCGAGCGTGACGACAATGTAGCCGCTGCGCTGACTACTTTGTTATGCTGCTTTGCAACAGCAGCATAACGGCTTTACCGATCTCGTTTATTTGCTAACCAGTAGACGTTTTATCACAACATTGCGCGAATAAAAATCCACCTGAGCGTCGGTTGTGGTTAAGGCGTATGGTTTTGTCAGGTTGATTTCAGCTAGCGCTCAATTCAGGCGTAGACGCGCGTTTTTTATTGCTTCGGTGACCTGTTTTGGCGCGGTGCCTCCGAGATGATCTCGGGCGGCGACCGAGCCCTCCAGTGTGAGCACTGAGTACACATCGTCATCAATGAGTGGTGAGAATTCCCGCAGTGCAGCGATGGAGAGTTCACTCAGATCACAAGATTTTTGTTCGCAGGTTCGAACGGCCCTGGCCACGGCTTCGTGAGCGTCGCGGAATGGCAGTCCCCTTTTCACCAGATAATCTGCGAGATCAGTCGCCGTTGCGTAGCCTTGCAGGGCAGCCGCGCGCATGGGCTCGGCTTTTACGCTGATGCCGCCCGCCATATCAGCAAAGATACGCAGCGTGTCGATCAGGGTATCGACGGTATCGAACAACGGCTCTTTATCTTCCTGATTGTCTTTGTTGTAGGCAAGTGGTTGGCCCTTCATCAGGGTCAGCAGCGCCATCAAATGGCCATTCACGCGGCCAGTTTTGCCGCGCGCCAGCTCGGGTACGTCGGGGTTTTTTTTCTGCGGCATGATCGATGAACCCGTGCAGAAACGATCGGCAATGTCGATGAAACCCACACGCGGACTCATCCAAATCACCAGCTCCTCCGACAATCGCGAGACATGCGTCATCACCAGTGCGGCCGCTGCGCAAAATTCTATGGCGAAATCCCGATCGGAGACGGCATCCAGTGAATTCAGGCAAAGCCCATCGAAGCCCAGCGTCTTCGCGACGCGTTCCCGGTCAATCGGAAAAGTGGTCCCGGCCAGGGCGGCAGAGCCCAGCGGTAGACGATTAACGCGCTTGCGGCAATCCAGCATGCGCTCAGTGTCGCGGTTGAACATCTCCACATAGGCGAGCATGTGATGGCCAAAGGTCACGGGTTGCGCAACCTGCATGTGCGTGAAACCCGGCAGGATGGTGTTTACGTGCTGTTCTGCCAGATCAAGCAACGCCAATTGCAGCTGTTTTAGCAAGCCGACGATATCGTGGATCGCCGAGCGCAGGTACAGGCGGATGTCGGTCGCGACCTGATCATTGCGCGAGCGACCAGTATGAAGCCGCTTGCCAGCATCGCCCACCAGTTCCGTCAGGCGCTTTTCGATATTCAAATGAACATCTTCCAGATCGAGCCGCCACTCAAATTTTCCGCTAGTGATCTCGGATTGAATCTGCGCCATGCCGCGCTGAATATCGGCATAGTCTTGCATGCTGATGATTTTCTGGTGCGCCAGCATCTCGGCATGGGCGAGTGAACCCAGGATATCGACTTCAGCAAGACGGTAATCAAAGAATACCGAAGCGGTATAGCGTTTCACTAGGTCGGAAACGGGCTCGGAGAAGCGCGCCGACCAGGCTTCGTCCTTTTTGGAAAATTGATCTGACATGGCGATCGGATAAACGATAACAGACCACGATTATAGAGGAACGGGGACTATCTCTTTGTCCCGAAGTGATGGCAAGTAGAGGCGGGGGCCAGGATGTCCTGGGTCAGCCGGTATTCCTCAGTCCAGCAGCAATGCCGTTAATTGACAGATGAATGCCGCGATGTACGCGAATATCCGTGTCACGCCCTTGCTCTTTCCAGCTACGATGGCGCTTAATCAGTTCGACCTGCAAGTGATTCAACGGGTCCAGGTAGGCGAAACGATTTTTGATTGAGCGCGCCAGCGTCGGATTGTTGGCCAATCGCTCTGTCGAGCCTGTGATCATCGAGAGGCACTCTGTGCTCAGCTCCAGCTCAGCGGTAATACGCTTGAAAATGGCGTTGCGCAGCTTCCTGTCAGCGACCAGGCCGGAGTATCTCGAGGCGACGGCAAGATCAGTTTTAGAAAGAACCATGTCCATATTAGATAACAACGTCGAGAAAAATGGCCAGTCACGAAACATCGTTTTCAGCGTCGCTAGCTTTTTCGCTCTTGCGGCGCTACCGTCGTCGGATAGCCAGGCTTCTACAGCGCTACCGAAGCCGTACCAGCCGGGCAGCAGCAGTCGGCATTGGCCCCACGAAAACCCCCAGGGAATGGCGCGCAGGTCTTCGATACGACGCGTCGATTTGCGCGATGCCGGGCGCGAACCGATATTTAGCTCGGCAATCTCGGAGATGGGCGTCGCCGAGAAAAAATAATCCGTGAAACCGGGTGTTTCGTAGACGAGGTCGCGGTAGGCACGGTAGGCGTGGCTTGAGAGCGAATCCATCACCTGCTCGAACCCATCACGCTGCTGAGCCCGCTTGCCGTCCGTGGGCAGCGGCGAGAGGCTGGCCTCGATGACGGCAGCCACGACCAGTTCGAGGTTGCGACGACCAATTTCGGGATTGGAGAATTTGGAGGCGATAATTTCTCCCTGCTCGGTCAGCCGAAACTGACCGTTCACCGTGCCTGCGGGTTGCGCCAGAATTGCCTCGTGGCTCGGTCCGCCGCCCCGGCCTACCGTACCGCCCCGACCGTGGAACAGCCTAAGCTTCACGCCATGATGCTCAAACACTTTGACCAGTGCCACCTCTGCCTTGTAAAGCTCCCAGTTAGAGGTGAGAAAACCGCCGTCTTTGTTCGAGTCAGAGTAACCTAGCATGACTTCCTGCAGTTCTCTTTGCTGCCGCACTAGCGTTCGCACAGATGGCATGCCTAACCAACTATCCATGATAGAGGGTGCATTGCGCAAGTCGGGGATTGTCTCGAACAGCGGAATCACCATCAGCTCGGCTTTCGGTGGCTCGCCGTGCCCAGAGATACGCATGAGACCAGTTTCCTTTTGCAATAGCAGAACTTCCAGCAGGTCAGATACCGTCTCTGTGTGAGAGATGATGTAATTACGAATCGCGCGTGCGCCGAACTGCTCGCGTACAGTGCGCGCCATCTTGAGTACTGCCAGTTCGGAGACAGTCTCGTCCGTATAAGTCAGGTAGGGCGAGCGCAGCAGACGTGGTTGCGACAGCTCGGACAGCAAAAGCGCTATCTTGTCTTGCTCTGGCAGGGCGCCATAGTCGGCGCATGCGCCCGCTTCGCGGAACAGCTCGGTTAGCACGCGATCATGTACGTCGGAGCTTTGCCGCATGTCTAGCGTCGCTAGATGAAAACCGAAAATATCAGCAGCACGACGCAGAGTGTTCAAGCGCGGGCGCGTCATCGCCAGCCCATGATTTGCGCGCAACGAATCGCTGATCACATCCAGATCAGCAGTAAATTCACTGATGTGATGATAAGGAGGTAGCGCAGAGACTTCCTGCCGCAGGATGTTAGTGACACCCAGTTTGCGCGCGGTAGCAGCGAGACGGGCATACACGGTAATCAGCGCGCGCCGGTAGGGCTCGTCAGTACGATGCGGTGAGCTGTCTGGCGAGGCATCAGCCATCGCCTCGAGCTCCGGACTCACCGACACCAACAAGGTGGAAATCGACAGCTCAGCACCCAGCGTATGTACTTCGTCGAGGTAAAAATCTAGGATGGTTGTTGATTGGCGCGACATGGCACGCGACATGGTCGAAGCATTCACATTCGGGTTGCCGTCGCGATCGCCGCCGATCCAACTGCCCATCTGAATGAAAGGGGGCATTGGCAGATGCTTCGAATGAGGATATTGTTGCGCGAGTTCGTGTTCGATGTCTTCCATCAGGCCCGGCAGTTCACGCAGAAAAGTGATTCGATAAAAAGAAAGTGCATTTTCGATCTCGTCATCCACCGTCAGCTTGGAATAACGAAGCATGCGCGTTTGCCACAACTTGGTAATTTCTGCGTGGAGTAACTGCGTGTTGCGATTTCTTTCTGAAGCAGTCAGAGGCAAGTCGCGCGCCGCGAGCAGCCGGGCGATCTCGCGTCCGGCATCAAGAATACTTTTCCTTTGAACTTCGGTCGGGTGCGCGGTCAGCACTGGCGAGATGAGTGCATCCGTAAAGAATGACTGTACTGACTTGCCAGTGACACCCGCTGCATCGAGTTTAGATAACGTGGCCGCAAGGCTGCCCGGTTGTGGTGCCGAACCTGCCATCAGATGAGCGCGGCGGCGGCGGTTGTGGTGCTGGTCTTCCGCAATATTGGCGAGATGAGAAAAATAGGAAAAAGCTCTTACTACCGAATTGGTCTGGTCTCGGGTGAGTTTCTTGAGCAGCTTGTCAAGGTCCGCGCCGGCGGCGGCATCGGACTCGCGCCGAAACCGAACGGCAGTTTGTCGAATTGTTTCAACAATCTCAAACACTGCTTCACCTTCCTGGTGACGGACAACGTCACCGAGTAAGCGGCCCAACAGACGAATGTCTTCTCTTAGCGGCGCGTCTTTGTCCTGAGTCTTTCTTGGGGATGGAGCTGCAACTTTCTTTTTGATAGCCATGGTGGTGGTGTGCTTCTAGCGACGAATGGGGCGATCTCGATGTTGGTCAGGTCGTGCAGAGGTCGCGTGATAAAATCCAACGAATATTTTTCAGCAGGGACGAGCAAATCAATCGTTGCGCTAGCCATGCGCAGCCAACCCGAAACACAGAGGAGAGAGGCCGCGGTGAACGCATCATTTTCCGGAAAGCTCGTCATTGCGTCTCGCGAGAGCCGCCTGGCCATGTGGCAGGCTGAAACGGTCCGGGCGCTCTTGCTTCAATTATATCCCCACAGCACAGTAGAAATTCTTGGCATGACGACTCGCGGCGATCAGATTCTGGATCGCACCCTGTCCAAGGTGGGCGGCAAGGGCCTTTTCGTTAAAGAACTCGAGGTCGCCATGCAGGAGGGCGCGGCCGACCTGGCGGTGCACTCGCTCAAAGATGTGCCCATGGAGCTTCCCGAGGGTTTTGAGCTGGCCGCCGTACTAGAGCGCGAAGACCCTCGTGATGCTTTCGTGTCCAACCATTATCAGAGCCTGGCTGATCTTCCGGCGGGCGCTGTGGTTGGCACCAGCAGCCTTCGGCGCCAGGCCCTCATCGCTGCGCGCTTTCCACAACTGCTGATCCAGCCGCTGCGCGGTAATCTCGATACGCGTCTGGCCAAGCTCGATCGGGGCGAATACGCGGCCATCATTCTTGCCGCCGCAGGCCTCAAGCGCCTAGGCATGTCCGAACGTATTCGCAGTGTGATCGAACCCCATGACAGTCTTCCTGCCCCGGGTCAGGGTGCCATGGCCATCGAAATACCTGCCGGGCGTGGCGATCTTAAAGCTTTGCTGGCACCGCTGAACCACCCAGATACCGAACGCGCAGTTCGTGCCGAGAGAACGCTCTCGCGTAGTTTTGGTGGCAGCTGCCAGATACCGCTGGCGGCCTTCGCCACGGTGGACAAAGAAATAATGCACTTGCGCGCCATGGTCGCCACGCCCGATGGCAAGCGGATAGCCCGTGCTGAGGTCAACGGTTCGGCGGCCACACCGGAGGCGCTAGGCCAAGAAATCGCCCGCGTGCTGGAGGCGCAGGATGCGCAATCGATCCTTGCGGCTTGCAAGACCGAGTAAGGCGTGAAACAGGCTTGAAAAAAACGCCCGTCGTCATTACCCGCCCGCTGGCCCAGGCTGAGCCGCTCGCGGCCCGGCTGTCTGCGCAATCCATCGACATCCGCGTTTTCCCGCTGCTCGACATCCAGCCATTGCCAGATCCGAGCGCGTTGAAAGCCGTGCTTTCCCGTCTGACCGACTACGCCATGGTGGCCTTCGTCAGCCCGAACGCGATCGACGCGGCCTTCGCACACTTGACCGCATGGCCAGCGGGCGTGATCGCCGCAGTCGTCGGCGATGGCAGCCGCCAAGCGCTGGCGCGGCACGGCGTGACTGATGCCACCGCCCGGGTCGTCAGTCCCGTCGATACTCGACGTACTGATTCCGAGACGCTCGTCGAGGTGTTGGACTTGCCCGCACTCGCTGGCAAAAAGGTGCTGATCGTGCGTGCAGAGACCGGGCGTGAACTGCTTGCCGACCGTTTGCGGGACGCGGGTGTGACCGTGGAGCAGATCGCGGCTTACCGACGTAGCTCACCACCGCTAGATCATTCACGTCGACGGCAGCTCCGAGACCTGATCGCTGAGGGCTGCGACTGGGTCATCACAAGCTCCGAGGCGCTGCGTTATCTGAAATCTGCTGCACTCGAGGTCTGCGGGGAGAAGGGGTGGGCGCGCCTGCGGGAGGCACGCCTGATCATTCCCCACGAGCGGATCGCAGAAACTGCTCACGCGCTCGAATTTGTGTTCGTGATCCAGACGGTTTCCGGCGACGAAGCCTTGATTGGCGCGATACAATCGCGTCCATGAGCCAATCGTCTACTCCCACTTCGTCAGTGCCGCCGGAGCCGGTGGCGACAAGCGCGGCTGCGGCAAGCGCCGCTCATGCTGCTGCGCTGGTGGCTGACTTGCCAGCAGAGTCCGCACACCCACAAGGACCGACAGCCTCCTCGGCCGCGCCCGTTGCGGAAGGCGGGCCACCTCCCCAGGAAGCTGTGGCACCCAGCCGCTGGCGTCAGTGGCAGCTCCGGGTGCCGGCACTGCTTGAACACCGAGAAGCACGACAGCGGCTGGCCATAGGCCTGTTGGTGCTGCTGCTCGCCCTGCAGTGGTGGAGTTCGCGCACCGATATCAGCGACTTGCGCCGCGAGCTTGCCCAGCGTCTGCAGTCCGGCGACAACCTGAATACCCAGACTAAGCTGATCGCTAATCGTGTTGACGACGAAGTCAAGGCGCTCCAGGGCAAGGTGGCGGTGCTGGAAGCCAAGCAGGTCGAGTCGCAAAGCCAGCAGCTGGCGCTAGAGCAGCTGTACCAGGATCTGGCAAAAAATCGTGACGATTGGGCGCTGGCCGAGGTCGAGCAAGTGTTGTCAACAGCAAGCCAGCAATTACAACTAGCTGGCAATGTGCGTGGTGCACTGATCGCCCTGCAAAATGCCGATGCACGACTGTCCCGCGCCGATCGTCCTCAATTCATTGCCGTGCGGCGCGCGATCGCGCGCGATGTCGATAATCTCAAGAGTTTGCCCAGCGTCGATCTGACCGGCATAGCGGTGCGCATCGACGCGTTGATCGGACAAGTGGATCTGATTCCATTACTGTCGGATGAAAAGCCATTTATTGTTGCACCCTCGCCCAAATCAAAACTTTCCAAAGACACCAACAAGGAGGCTGGCAAAGAGGGCAGAGACGCCAAAGCTGCCAAAGCCGGCGCGGAGGATGATTGGCGTACTGCGTTGTTACAGCGCTGGGCTGCCTGGAGTAGCGAGCTGTGGAACGAGATTCGGCAACTCGTGCGAGTGCGCTCAGTGAACAACCCTGAGGCACTGCTGCTCTCTCCGGAGGAGGCATTTTTTGCGCGCGAAAACCTTAAGCTGCGCTTGCTGAATGCGCGTATGGCACTGTTGTCGCGCAACGACTCGGCTTTTCGAAGCGATCTGCTGGAAGCTGATCGAGCGCTGTTGCGCTATTTCGATACACGTGCGAGGCCGACCCAGGCAGCACATGAAATCATCCGCCAGTTGCAGGACAGTGTGCTGAATATCGACATGCCCACGCTGTCGCACAGCCTCGCTGCCGTACGTCAGTCGCGTTCGCGGCCCTGAACCCACAGGCGGATATGCGTTTCTTCATCTGGTTACTGATCCTGTTTGCATCGGCCATCGGTCTTGCCGTGCTGGCGCGCTTTAATCCTGGCAATGTGGTGCTGTTTTATCCGCCTTATCGCGTTGATCTTTCGCTGAATTTTTTCATTGTGCTCTTGGTCGTCGTGTTTGCACTGCTGCTGACAATGGTTACCGCGATCAGGGCAACGCTGGCGATGCCGCGTCGTGTCGAGCAATATCGTGCCACGCGCCAGCTGCGTGAGTCTGGCCGTGCACTGAATGAGGCACTGCAAAGCTTCCTGGAGGGGCGTTTTGGTCGCTCGGAGAAGCTGGCTGAGCGTGCATTACTCTCTCCCGATCATGCCGGACTGGCAGCGTTGATCGGTGCGCGCGCGGCGCAACGCTTGCAGCAGCCGTCGCGCCGCGACGACTGGCTGGAAAAAGCCCAGATCGATGACAACCTGCGCACCGCGCGGCTGATGACCACGGTCGAGTTGCTGGCAGAGGATGTCAAAGAAACCGATGTGGCACTTGAAGCGCTGCAGGCGCTGAACAATGCAGGCATACGTCACACACAAGCGCTCAAGCTCGCCCTTAAGGTTCACCAGAATGCGCGTAACTGGCCCGAGGTGCTTCGGCTAGTGCGACTGCTGGACAAGCACAAGTCACTGCACCCGGCCTTGTCGCGTCGGCTGCGCGACATGGCCTACGAGGCGCTGATGCCCAAAGCAAGTGAAGATCCTGAGTCTCTCAAATTGTTGTGGTCGAAAGTCCCTACTGAGGATAGGAACAGCGCCGTGGTAGCGGTGCAGGCTGCAAATGCCTTCATGAAGATCGGTCAGCAGATCGAGGCGGCTGCCATTATCGAGAGCGCGCTGGCCGCTCAGTGGGATTCGCGGTTGCTGCGCGCCTACCGGCAGTGTGCAGCGCCCGAGGGCTCGGCGACCCTGCTCAAACAGATCGAGCATTGCGAGCACTGGTTGCGCGAGCGGCCGAACGACACCGAGATCGCGCTTGCCCTGGGCGTGCTGTGTTTCCGCCAAAAGCTGTGGGGCAAAGCGCAGCGACACCTGGAGCAATCTCTGTTAGGCAGCGATCTGGCGACGCGTCAGGAAGCCCATCTCCGGCTTGCGCAATTACACGAGGCGCTTAGTCAAACTGAGGCAGCGGCAGAGCATTATCGTCGGTGTGCCCTCATCACGCAGCCGACCCCACCGTAGGTGCTCGGACCGACAAGGCGCTATCCATCATGCTCCTCGGAGTAAGGAAGCGGCAAGCATGCCGGGCTATAATCGCGGGTTTTGATTTTTTATTTCCAATCTCAGAGGTCAAGATGAGTCTGAACCTGGTGCCGGCGGGCCGCGACTTGCCGAACGATTTCAATGTGGTCATCGAGATCCCGATGAACGCTGACCCGATCAAATATGAAGTGGACAAAGAATCTGGGGCGATTTTCGTTGATCGATTTATGGGTACGTCGATGCACTACCCATGTAACTACGGCTACGTTCCACACACCATCGCTGATGATGGCGACCCTGTTGACGTACTGGTGATCACGCCTTTCCCTTTGCTTCCCGGCGTCGTGGTGCGCTGCCGGCCTATCGGGGTCTTGAAAATGCAGGACGAGTCCGGCGGCGATGCAAAGGTGCTCGCCGTACCGGTAGACAAAGTACTACCGATCTACACGCACTGGCAAAAGCCCAGCGACATGAACGATCTGCGCCTGCAGCAGATACAACATTTCTTCGAGCATTACAAAGATCTTGAGCCTGGCAAATGGGTGAAGGTCGATGGCTGGTATGGTCCGGAAGAGGCACGTGAGGAGATCATGAGCGGCGTCGAGAATTATAAGAAAGCTGCCAGCAAGCCAAATTTCTGATGCATGAGCAAACCGGGTATGCCAAAGGCGCCGCATGCGGCGCCTTTTTCATCGCCATGTCACTTTTGAGTAGAACGAAATGGATTACGTTCATTGAGCTCATCCACATAGGTGCTTACGCCCTCGCCCTCGCGCGCAAGAAAGCGTTCGATTGCATCGGCAAAGTCAGGATGCGCAAGCCAATGTGCGGACCACGTTTGCTGAGGTAGGAAACCGCGAGCCATCTTATGCTCACCCTGCGCACCCCCCTCGAACGCGGCAATCTTTTGCTCAATGCAGAATTCCAGTGGCTGGTAGTAAGCGGTCTCAAAATGCAAGCAAGGATGGTGCTCAACTGCACCCCAATAGCGACCGTAGAGCGCTTGCTGATTATGAATAAGAAGTGATGATGCAATGGGCTTGCCATCTCGTTCTGCGATGACAAGAAGAATATTCTCTGGCATCGCTACGCCAATACGCAGGAAGAAATCCAGATTCAGATAAGGTGTGGAGTAGTGCTCGCTGTAAGTGCGGTCATAGCAGCGCTTGAAGAATCTCCAGTCGGCCTCTGTGGCCTCAGCACCGCGCAGACGGCGCATGGAGATGCCTGCGTCGTTGACCTTGCGCCGCTCTGCGCGAATGTTCTTGCGTTTTTTCTGCTCCAGCGTTGCAAGGAATTGCTCGAAGTGGTCGTAGCCCTCGTTCTGCCAGTGAAACTGCACCCCTTTGCGCAACATGAAGCCGCCATCCTTCAGCAACCGGGCTTCGGCCTCGGTAGGATAAAGAACATGCGTGGATGATAGTTGGCTTGCTCCCTGGACCCCTTGCAAGGCCGTGATCAGTGCGGCGCGTGCGTGTTCATCTTTTGCGAGTAAACGACTGCCCGTCACCGGAGTAAACGGTATCGCCGACAGTAGTTTGGGGTAGTACTCCAGCCCGTTGCGTCGGTAGGCATCGGCCCATGCCCAGTCGAATACATATTCACCATAGGAGTGCAACTTGGCATACATCGGCAGTGCAGCGAGCAGTTCATCATCCTGCCACAGGCTCAGGTAGTGCGGCTGCCAGCCGGTATCCTCGCACGCGCTGCCAGATTCGTGCAGCGCATGCAGGAAAGCATACGACAGGAAGGGCGTCGGGTGAGGTTGCGAGCTCACTAAGGCATCCCAAGCCGATGCCCCAGCCTCGCTCAGGCTGGATAGTATGCGCGTGCGATAATTGCAGTTTTGCAGAATTGCCCTTTCAGAAGCGTCTTTGAAGCGACTTTATCGATGAAAAGCCAGCGTGCAGTCCATGTCGCGATCGCACAGATCAACAGCACGGTCGGAGATCTTGCCGGCAACAGCGAGCGCATCGCCAGTGCCGCGCGGCGGGCCGGCGCTCTTGGGGCAGACATCGTGCTCACCCCCGAATTATCGTTGGTTGGTTATCCGCCCGAAGACTTGCTGCTGCGGCACTCATTCTACGCAAAATCGCGCCAGGCGTTGGAGGCCTTGGCCGCCAGTCTGGCTGACCTGAAAGATCTGCACGTCATCGTCGGGCATCCGCTGCAAGAGGGCGGGTTGAGCTATAACGCAGCCTCCGTGCTGTCTCGCGGTCGGCTGATCGCGACTTACCGAAAACATGCGCTGCCGAATTACACCGTGTTCGATGAGAAGCGCTATTTCAGCCCTGCCGATGATGTCTGCACATTCAGCGTCAAGGGCACGTGCTTTGCCATCAATATTTGCGAAGATACCTGGTTCCCCGAGATGCCTGCCAAAGCCCGTGCCGCCGGTGCACAGGTGCTGTTGGTGCCGAACGCGTCGCCCTACCACATGAACAAGCAGCACCTGCGGCTGGATGTGATGCGTGAGCAGGTCAGCGCTCAGGGGTTAGCGCTGGTGTACGCCAATCTGGTGGGTGCGCAAGACGAATTGGTGTTCGATGGCGCCTCATTTGCCATGAATGCGGCTGGCACTGTCTGCGTTCAGCTACCGTCCTTCGACGAATCACTGGCGGTGATCGAATTCGATGCGGATGAGCCCCAGCCACAGCCTGCACCCCACGCCATGTCGACCGAGGCCCAGGTGTACGCCGCGCTGGTCATGGGCGTGCGTGATTACGTGGTCAAGAACAGTTTTCCAGGTGCCATCATTGGTTTGTCCGGTGGCGTCGATTCTGCGCTGACGCTGGCCATTGCGGTCGACGCGCTCGGTGCTGACAAGGTGCGCGCAATCATGATGCCTTCGCCGTACACTGCCGAGATCTCGTGGATAGACTCGCGCGATATGGTATCGAGGTTGGGTGTTCGTTATGATGAGATACCCATTGCAGCCTGTTTCGATGCATTTAACACTTCACTGTCCCCGTTGTTTACAGGGCTGCCCGAGGACACCACGGAAGAGAATATTCAGGCGCGCATACGTGGTACCTTGCTCATGGCTCTATCCAACAAGACCGGCGCGATCGTCCTGACCACAGGCAATAAGAGCGAAATGGCGACAGGCTATTGCACGTTATACGGCGACATGGCGGGCGGTTATGCAGTAATCAAAGACATAGTTAAAACCTTGGTCTACCGGCTGTGCCATTACCGAAATGGCATCACTGATGTCATTCCCGAACGTATCCTCACGCGTGCCCCCTCGGCTGAGCTGCGGCCCGACCAGACTGACCAGGATTCCTTGCCGCCCTATGAGGTGCTGGATGGTATCTTGGGAATGTACATGGAAGAAGGACAGGGCGTTGCAGAACTGCTGGCCGCCGGGTATCGTAAGGAAGATGTCGACCGGGTGGTGCGGCTGATCAAGGTCAACGAATACAAGCGCCGACAGGCCCCGGTCGGCCCGCGTGTCACGCACCGCGCTTTCGGGCGCGACTGGCGTTATCCGATTACCTCGAAGTTCAGAGAGTAGAGTAAAGCAGAGAGTAAAGTAAAGCAAAGCAAAGACCACCGATTACACACGCAAACAAGGAGCATTTCGTGAAGCAGATCACCGCCATCATCAAGCCTTTCAAACTTGACGAAGTCCGTGAGGCACTGGCTGCCGTGGGCGTCACCGGCCTGACCGTCACTGAGGTCAAGGGTTTCGGTCGCCAGAAAGGTCATACTGAACTGTATCGTGGTGCCGAGTATGTGGTGGATTTTTTACCGAAAGTAAAAGTGGAGGCCGTGGTCGCCGATGAGGTGGTCGACCATGCCATCGAGGCGATCGTCAAGGCGGCGCGTACAGGCAAGATCGGCGATGGGAAGATTTTTGTTCGGGCAGTGGAGCAGGTGATTCGCATTCGCACCGGCGAAACGGGTGCTGAGGCGGTTTGATTGCACTGGCAGAGTGAGCACAGGTTCCGGCTGTCGCCGGACTACGCTGCTGTGCGCATCACCCCTTGAGCAGCACCATCAATGCACCGCTGCCGCCATCCGCAGCGCGCGCCTGCACAAAGGCGATTACCTCCTCCTTTTGTACCAGCCAGTTGCGCACTTTGCTTTTCAAGACGGGCTTTTTGTTCATTGATCCCAGCCCCTTGCCGTGAATGATGCGCACGCAGCGAAACCCACGTTTGACAGCGTTGCGTATGAACTGACCTAGCGCCTCCCGCGCCTGGTCGGTACGCAGTCCATGCAGATCTAGCTGGTCTTGCATGACCCAGCCACCACCGCGCAATTTGCGCATCACATCCGGACCAATGCCGCCGCGCGCAAAGCTCAGGGTTTCGTCCACATCGAGCAGGGTATCGATGCTGAATTCGTCCGATAAAGATTCCTGCAACGCTGCCTCTTCATCCGCCATACGCTGATGCGCGATAGGGAGCGGGCGCGGCATCGGTAAGGGCACGCGAGCCGCTGCTTTGATGGGCGTGACATCACCCACGCTGTTACGAAACAGATTGGCTTCGCGTTCTTGCGCTCGCCGTTCGCGCTCTGCCGTGGCCGCAGCCTCGGCATTTGCCTTGAGCCTTTGCTGCAATGCCCTCAGCTGGGCAAGGTCCTTGATCATGCAGGCCTCCCTTGGAACGGAACGGCGGCGATAGTGCCGATGTGTTACTCCAGACTCTCCAGGTAGCGCTGAGCATCGAGTGCCGCCATGCAGCCGGTACCGGCGCTGGTGATCGCCTGACGATAGACATGGTCTTGCACATCGCCAGCAGCAAACACACCGTCAATGCTAGTCATCGTTGCCATACCCTCGAGTCCGCTGCGGGTCACGATGTAACCATTGTGCATCTCTAGCTGTCCATCGAAGATACCCGTATTCGGCTTGTGTCCGATGGCGACAAACAGTCCATGAACGGTCAGCGGTTGGGTACGGCCATCTTGTGTGGACTTGATCACCAGACCGGTCACACCGCTGTCATCGCCCGTGACTTCGGCTAGGGTGTGATTCCACACGATGGTGACCTTGCCCTCTTCGGCTTTTGCCATGAGCCGATCGATCAGGATGGGCTCGGCACGGAACTTGTCACGCCGGTGGATCACCGTGACTTTGCTGGCGATATTTGACAAATAGAGCGCCTCTTCCACAGCCGTATTGCCGCCACCCACCACGGCAACTTCCTGATTTCGGTAGAAGAAACCATCGCAGGTGGCGCAGGCTGACACGCCCTTGCCCATGAAGGCCTGCTCAGAGGGCAGGCCAAGGTACTGGGCTGATGCGCCGGTGGCGATGATCAGTGCATCGCAGGTATACACCCCGGAATCGCCCTCCAGGCGGATGGGCTTTTCTGTTAGGTGCGTGGTGTGAATATGATCAAAAATGATTTCCGTGTTGAAGCGTTCTGCATGCTGGAGCAGCCGCTGCATCAGCTCGGGACCTTGCACGCCCAGGGGATCGCCAGGCCAGTTTTCCACATCGGTGGTGGTCATCAGCTGACCACCTTGTTCGACGCCGGTAATCAGCACCGGTTTGAGGTTGGCGCGCGCAGCATAGACCGCAGCGCTGTAGCCGGCAGGACCGGAACCAATGATCAGTACGCGAGCATGTTTGGGGCTGGACATGGGATTCTTCTGAAATGAACAAGTTAGCAGATGAAGCGAAATACGATAGCGGGCGATTGGCGGAGAGGAAAAAGCCTTCCGGGAGGGAGTATCATCTCGGGTTGATGCATGCGATATTGCCGCGCCGATCAGCACCGCAAGCCCGAAATTATAGTGGAACTGAGCGTCTGGTACCGGCGGCAGTGGCCGCCAGCGGCAACCACAGCTAACCCTGGATGTCATGACAAGAACAACCTCTTCGTACACGCGCACGCCGCCGGAGCCCGTGCCCGATCCCCTGCCGAACCGCCTGATCCGACTGCTGTCCGAGGCTCGCTGGCTGGTACTGGCGGTTGCCTGCGCCTACCTGACACTGGTGCTGTTCACCTACTCCCCGACCGATTCTGGCTGGTCGCATGCGGGTATCGCGCTTCGTCCGACCAACTGGGGTGGCTCAGCGGGCGCCTGGCTGGCCGATTTGATGTTGTATGTTTTTGGGTTTTCTGCGTGGTGGTGGAGCGTTGCGCTGATGGCGAGCGTTTGGGTCAGCTATCGCCAGCTCGCCCATCGTTTCCTGCTCAAAAAAGAGCCCGAAAAGCGTCATCGCTACGAACTGGCCATACGCATCGCCGGTTTCGTGATGCTGATCCTGGGTAGCTCCAGTCTGGAATACGTGCGCATGTACACCCTCAAGGTAAAGCTGCCTCGTGATCCCGGCGGTGTACTGGGCGAGCTGGTCGGGGCGGCCGCTCAGACAAGCTTTGGCTTTGATGGCGGCACGCTGATTTTGCTGATGTTGTTTGGCCTGGGTTTTTCGCTCTGCTTCCATGTGTCGTGGATGGCGGTCGCAGAGAAGCTCGGCGGTGGAATCGAGAGTTTTGCGCAATGGATGATGCAGCTGTATGCCGAACGTCAGGATCGCAAGCTGGGTCAAGAGGCAGCTGTCAAACGCGAAGAGGTGGTGGTTCAGGAACGCGCGCGCATTGTCGAGGCCAAGGCTACCTCCCCAATACAGATCGTGCCGCAGGTGGTGCATGTGCCCAAGTCAGAGCGCGTCGAGAAGGAAAAGCAGGTATCGCTATTTTTGGATATGCCGGATACCAACCTGCCGCCGCTGTCGCTGCTTGATGAACCCCCGGCAGAGCAAGAGACTGTCACGGTCGAGACACTGGAATACGTCAGCCGCCTAATCGAGAAGAAACTCTCTGATTTTGGCGTGGAGGTGAAAGTCGTTGCGGCCTACCCCGGCCCGGTGGTCACGCGTTACGAGATCGAGCCGGCAACCGGTGTGAAGGGCAGTCAGATCGTTAATCTCGCCCGCGATCTTGCGCGCGCCCTGTCGCTGGTATCCATCCGCGTTGTCGAGACCATCCCCGGCAAGAATTACATGGGCCTTGAGCTTCCCAACCCCAAGCGCCAGATCGTGCGCCTGACCGAGATTCTGGGTTCAAAGGTGTACAACGACAACGGCTCTTTGCTGACCATCGGTCTGGGCAAGGATATCGCGGGTAATCCGGTGGTCGCTGATCTAGCCAAGATGCCGCACTTGCTGATCGCCGGTACCACCGGCTCAGGTAAATCGGTGGGCATTAACGCGACCATCCTCTCGCTGCTGTACAAGGCCGATCCGAATCAGGTGCGACTGATTCTGATCGATCCGAAAATGCTGGAATTATCAATTTATGAAGGTATTCCGCATCTGCTGGCGCCCGTGGTGACTGACATGCGTCAAGCGGGTCACGCACTGAACTGGGCGGTGAACGAGATGGAGCGCCGTTACAAGCTCATGTCAAAGATGGGCGTGCGCAATCTGGCCGGTTACAACCAGAAGATCATCGATGCCGATAAAAAAGAAGAAAAGATTTCCAACCCGTTCAGCCTGACGCCTGATGCGCCGGAGCCTTTGGAGAAGCTGCCGACCATCGTGATCATCATTGATGAACTTGCTGATCTGATGATGGTGGTTGGCAAGAAGGTCGAAGAACTGATCGCTCGTATCGCACAAAAAGCGCGCGCAGCAGGAATCCACCTGATACTCGCGACTCAGCGTCCATCGGTCGATGTGATCACCGGCCTGATCAAGGCCAACATCCCGACCCGGATCGCCTTTCAAGTATCGTCCAAGATTGACTCGCGTACGATTCTTGACCAACAAGGAGCCGAAGCATTACTCGGTATGGGCGACATGCTGTACCTGCCCCCTGGCACCGGCCTGCCGGTACGTGTGCATGGTGCCTTTGTCGCCGATGACGAGGTTCACCGCGTGGTAGAGCACCTGAAATCTCAGGGTGAGCCGAATTACATTGAAGGCATACTCGAAGGTGGTGTAGCAGAAGAAGGCGGTGATATCAGTGGTATTGGTGCACCCAGCGGAGAGGCCGATCCGATGTACGACCAGGCAGTGGCCATCGTGCTGAAGAATCGCCGTGCATCCATCTCGCTGGTGCAGCGCCATTTGCGTATTGGCTACAACCGGGCAGCGCGCTTGCTCGAACAAATGGAGCAGAGCGGCATCGTGTCAGCGATGCAATCGAATGGTAATCGCGATATTCTCGTACCAGCTAGTAGTGCCGAGTAAACCTCTGCCTGAGATTGATGTGAAGCCAAGCTATTTTTTAACACTCTTACTGTGCCTGCCACTCTGGGTCAATGCAGCTGCGCTGGAGCAGTTTCGAGCCTTTGTTGCAGCCACCAAGAGCGCGCGTGGCGAATTCAGTCAGCGCATGGTGAAGGAAGAGGGTGGCAAGTTGCATACCTCGTCGCCTACGTCGGGTCATTTTTTATTTGCACGGCCTGGCAAGTTCATCTGGTCTTACCAGAAGCCGTTCGAGCAAGTGCTGCAAGCTGATGGCGAAAAACTCTACATGTATGACAAAGACCTGAACCAGGTCACGGTCAGGGTGCTGGGTAATGCGATAGGCTCATCGCCAGCAGCGATACTGTTTGGCAGCAATGACCTGGAGAAGAATTTCACCTTGTCCGAAGCTGGTATGCGCGAAGGCATAGAATGGCTGCAGGCGGTACCCAAGGCAAAAGATACGCAGTTTGAAAAAATCGGTATCGGCCTGAAAGACGGTGTGCCGGTGGCGATGGAGCTGCGTGATAGTTTTGGTCAGGTATCCGTGCTGTCATTCACCAAATTCGAGAAGAACCCCTCACTGCCGGCTGGACAGTTCAAGTTTGTAATGCCCAAGGGGGCGGATGTCTTGCAACAGTAAAGCTCCGTCATCATGACCATCCCTCTGGCAGAACGCCTGCGTCCGGCCACCCTCGATGAAGTCATCGGGCAGCAGCACCTGCTTGGGCCGGGGAAGCCGTTGCGGGTTGCGTTCGAATCTGGCCAGCCGCATTCGATGATCCTCTGGGGTCCGCCCGGCGTGGGTAAAACCACGCTCGCGCGGCTGATGGCGCAGGGTTTTAATGCAGAATTCATTGCACTGTCTGCAGTGTTATCCGGTGTTAAAGACATACGGGACGCAGTTGAGCGCGCACACCTCATGCAGGCAAATTCGGGTCGTCCGACGATACTCTTCGTCGATGAGGTTCATCGCTTTAACAAGAGCCAGCAAGATGCCTTTTTGCCTCATGTGGAGAGCGGTTTGTTCACTTTCATCGGGGCCACAACTGAGAACCCCTCGTTCGAGGTCAACAGCGCTTTGCTCTCTCGGGCCGCTGTCTACGTGCTCAAGTCGCTTAGCGACGATGATCTGTCGCAACTCATCGATCGTGCGCTTGCGCTGGATGGCGAACTCAGTATTGACGATCAAAGCCAGCAGATGCTCGTCGCCAGCGCCGATGGCGATGGCAGAAGGCTGCTGAACAATACCGAGATCGTCCTGCGTGCAGCCGTTCAAAGAAAGCTGACGGCTATCGACACATCGCTGCTGAAAGACAGCCTGGGCGACGCGCTGCGCCGCTTCGATAAAGGGGGTGACGCGTTCTACGATCAGATCTCTGCATTGCATAAATCCGTGCGCGGATCCCACCCCGATGCTGCGCTCTACTGGCTGGTGCGCATGCTTGACGGTGGCGCCGACCCGCGCTATCTGGTGCGCCGATTGATACGCATGGCTGTCGAAGATATCGGTCTCGCTGATCCGCGCGCATTACAGCTAACGTTGAACGCTGCAGATACTTTTGACAGATTGGGCTCTCCCGAAGGCGAACTGGCGCTGGCCGAAGCGACCATCTTCCTTGCCTGTGCTGCCAAATCGAATGCAGTCTATAAGGCGTATAACGCTGCCAAAGCCTTTGTCGCTAAAGACAGGTCCCGCCCCGTGCCTGAGCATTTGCGCAATGCGCCCACCTCGCTGATGAAGCAGCTAGGCTATGGCAAGCTGTATCGCTATGCGCATGACGAGGCTGATGCTTATGCGGCCGGAGAAACCTATCTGCCCGAGGGCATGGCTCAGCCTCACTGGTATCTGCCCACGCCGCGTGGGTTGGAGGGGAAAATCAGCGATAAGCTGGCTTATTTGAGGCAGCTGGATGCTGAGGCTAAAGACAAGCAAAAATAAGGGTCTGGCTTGATTCAACATTGCTAGCCTCCCTTGATACAATTCCGGTTTTACCGAGCTAGTTACAAGTAGCCACTCCACCATGATTGATATTCAACTCCTCCGCAAGGACATCGACGCCGTTGCCGCTCGTTTGGCTCAGCGCAAATTCAAGCTCGACGTTGCCACCTTCAATGCGTTGGAGGCCGAGCGCAAGGCCATTCAGACGCTTACTGAAGCGCTGCAGTCCAAGAGAAATAGCTTGTCCAAGCAAATCGGCATCCTCAAGGGTAAAGGTGAGGACGCGAATGCTGTGATGGCCGAGGTGGCCGGGCTTGGCGATGAGTTGGCCTCTTCAGCGGAACAGCTGGATAGGGTGCAAGCCAAGCTCTCTGAATTCATGCTAGCGATACCCAATATCCCTCACGAGTCGGTCCCCGCCGGTCATGATGAGACTGGCAATGTTGAGTTGCGCAAGGTGGGCACACCGCGCCAGTTTGACTTTGAAGTCAAAGACCACGTCGATCTTGGCGCACCCCTGGGGCTGGACTTCGATACCGGTGCCAAGCTTTCCGGCGCGCGCTTCACCGTTCTGAAAAGTGGTGTGGCCCGCCTGCATCGCGCCATCGCTCAGTTTATGCTCGACATACATACCACTGAGCACGGCTACACTGAGTGCTACACGCCTTACATTGTCAGCAGCGATACCCTGCACGGCACTGGTCAGCTACCCAAATTTGAAGCCGATCTCTTCGCTGTCAAAAAAGGCGGGCAGGAAGGCGAGGGTGAGTCGCTGTATCTGATTCCAACGGCCGAAGTCACGCTGACCAATTTTGTTCGTGATGAGATTGTCAACGCTGACCAGCTTCCCATGCGGCTGGTCGCGCACTCGCCGTGCTTTCGTTCCGAAGCGGGAAGCTACGGTCGCGATACGCGTGGCATGATCCGCCAGCATCAGTTCGATAAGGTCGAGATGGTACAAATTGCCAGCCCCGAGCACTCCTACCAGCAGCTAGAGGAAATGTGCGGCCATGCAGAAAACATTCTCAAAAAACTTGGACTTCCCTACCGCGTGATCACCCTCTGCACGGGCGACATGGGTTTTGGTGCCGCAAAGACGTATGACCTCGAGGTCTGGCTGCCTGCGCAGAACGCTTACCGTGAGATCTCCTCTGTCTCCAACTGCGAAGCTTTTCAGGCTCGCCGTATGCAGGCGCGTTATCGTCATGCGCAAGGCAAACCCGAGTTGCTGCACACTCTGAATGGCTCAGGCCTGGCGGTTGGACGCACGCTAGTCGCCATCTTGGAGAATTATCAACAGCCAGACGGCAGTATCGCGGTACCCGAGGCGCTGTGGCCTTACATGGGCGGCGTGAAAGCACTCAAATCCTGAGCATGAAGGTCGCTCACCAAGGCTGACAGGGCGGGGCCTTACTCATAGGGTAAGACTTCTGCTACAATCGCGAACTTTCGGAAAACATCCGTTTTGTTTTCGACCCGGGAGAGGTGGCAGAGTGGTCGAATGTACCTGACTCGAAATCAGGCGTACGTGCAAGCGTACCGTGGGTTCGAATCCCACCCTCTCCGCCACCAGCGCCTCTGACAGGCGCTTTTTTATCGCCTTTTTTACTGTAAAAGAGCGTCTCATCTAGCCCCACCGTGGCTCATCTGATACCATCAAATCTCATTATTTTTGGTGGATTGGATAGCGGATGCCAAAGATTGCGAAAGAACTCACCCCCCTTGCGGTGAGCAAGATCAGACGTACTGGACTGCACGCAGTGGGCGGCATCAATGGTTTGGGGCTAAAGGTCATGCCAAGCGGCTCTCGAGCCTGGGTTTTACGCACCATGGTGGCGGGCAAGCGCCGCGAGTTTGGGCTTGGTGGGTATCCATCCGTGACCCTGGCTTCAGCCAGAGACCGGGCTAGAACGATGCTCGATCAGTTGTTTGCCGGGATCGATCCTGCGGTTACCAAGAAGCAAGCGAAATCTCAGCTGGCGGCCCAGAAAGCGCGGGCAATCACATTCAAGTCGGTAGCCGAGCAATACATCGCTCAGCACGAGGCTGGCTGGAAGAACGCCAAGCACGCAGCGCAGTGGACGAGCACGTTGTCAACTTATGCATATCCTGTCTGCGGCCGCTCGCTAGTGGCTGATATTGATACAGCCGCCGTACTACGGGTGCTTCAGCCGATCTGGGTTGAGAAAAGCGAGACCGCCAGCCGTTTGCGGGGCAGGATTGAGTCAATCCTGGACTACGCAACAGCCCGAGGGCTGCGCGAGGGGACAAACCCCGCGCGATGGAAGGGCCACCTAGCACTCACGCTACCCTCAAAACGGAAGGTCAGTCCTGTCAAACACCATCCAGCGGTGCCAGTGACGGATATGCCAGCCTTCTTCAAGGAACTGCAGAGTAGAGAGGGGATTGCAGCCAGAGCACTGGAGTTCTTGACGCTGACAGCTGCAAGGAGCGGCGAAGTGCGCGGCGCGCAGTGGGGCGAGATCGACCTAGCCAAAAAGGTCTGGACAGTGCCCGCTGAGAGGATGAAAGCCAAGCGGGAGCATAGGGTACCGCTGTCTACGCAAGTCATCGCCCTTCTAAAAGCGCTTCCCAGCTCCAAGGCCGGCGGACTGCTATTCCCGGGCAGTAAGCCAGCAACCAAACTCTCAGACATGGCATTGACCTCGCTGATGCGCCGGATGCAAGCAGACGCCGTCCCCCATGGAATGCGCGCGAGTTTTCGAAACTGGACAGCTGAAGAGACGGCTTACCCAAATGAAGTAGCTGAAATGGCGCTGGCACATTCAGTTCGTAATCTGACTGAGGCGGCCTACAGGCGAGGAGATCTGTTCGAGAAGCGCCGACTCATGATGCAGGACTGGGCTGCTTTTCTGACCCAGTCACCTTTCGCAGGAGCGAGCCATGGGAGAGGATGAGCCGCTAGAGCATTTTGTTCTATTAAGCCAGACAGGCAAGCAACCTGGACGACTTAACCATAAATCGCTAGCGCTTCAACTCGCAGCAATAGACATGACTGCGCAAGGAATTGGTGGAGGACTGGCACGATTGCTATTGCCAAGCTCTGATAGGCAATTAGAGCAAATAGTGAAATTGTTAAAGAGAGGATATTGGTATCGTAGTGTCAAGATCAGAAGAACGATCAGGTGGGATATTCGCAAGGCTGCGGTGACAGA
>JBJTAS010000023.1:0-74577 GCA_046090895.1 Oxalobacteraceae bacterium
ATCATATTCTTGTGCGATCTGCTGATACTGCCGTCGAGGCGCCGAGTAAATAGCAGATTGTCTGGCTGTTTTCAAATCTGAAGTGGATACATCTAGCATGCGATTCTCCTTTGCAATAGACTTGGATGGCTCTGAGTAAATTTATTATCCCTTGCAATCTTGTGAAACAGCATGATGTCAACACCTAGAGCTAAGGTTTCCATCAAGTCAGATGAATGGATGAACAAACTTACCTGCGAATTGCCTTTGCTTCTGTTAGTTGGGCTGCACTGAGTTTCAATGGCTGACATGCTTGATGCAGTCGAGACCGATGACTGCCGATGTTTGCTTTCGGTCATTGACCGCCAAGCACAACCAAGTCTATGACGCTCGCAATGATTTGTATTAACTATTAGCGTCTTCGAGATTTTCACTAACATTGATTTACGATTCGAAGAACTTGTTATTGGTACAATCCAGTCTTGCATGGATGAGGTGCTGAATGAGAGAAAAGAAAATAGACAAGGCCTTGCGCCAACTGATGGCGAATAACAAGGAGTGGGCGGCGTCCATGTTGG
Source organism: Oxalobacteraceae bacterium (assembly GCA_046090895.1). Lineage (GTDB taxonomy): Bacteria > Pseudomonadota > Gammaproteobacteria > Burkholderiales > Burkholderiaceae_D > Pernthalerella. The sequence goes on from JBJTAS010000023.1 coordinate 558, forward strand.
CGCGTGATCCTGACTACTTTCAAAAGCTGGTGTCCCAGCAGTCGCCTGAATTTCTCTGGATAGGTTGTTCCGACAGCCGTGTTCCGGCAAATACCATTGTGGGTCTTGAGCCCGGCGAGCTGTTTGTGCACAGGAATGTCGCGAATGTCGTGGTGCACACGGATCTCAATAGCTTGTCAGTTCTGCAGTTTGCAATTGATGTCCTGGGCGTCAAGCATGTGATTGTGTGCGGCCATTACGGATGCTCTGGGGTACAGGCTGCGATGGATAAACGTCGCGTTGGACTGGCGGATAACTGGCTGCGTCATGTACAGGATGTGCATCTCAAGCATTGGTTCTACTTTCCTGACAGTCTGCCGATACAGCAGCGCCGGGACCGCTTGTGCGAGCTGAATGTGATTGAGCAGGTGATGAATGTCTGTCAGACCACGATTGTGCAAGATGCATGGGAGCGCGGCCAGGACCTGACCGTTCACGCCTGGGTGTACAGTTTGGAAGATGGACTGGTGCGTGACTTGGGCCTGGCCGTGAGCGATGTTGGGTCGTTGCCGGTTCAGTTGGCGGCCAGTTTGGCTCGCTACGACCGCGAAGCTTGAGGGTGAAGCGTCATCAGAAGCAATGCTCGGGCCCGGGGAAGCTTGTAGATTTTACTGCCTGCACAAAGGCGCTGAAAGCATCACCAACACCGCTGCAACCATCCATGAAATTTTTTACGAATTTCGGTCTGTGACCCGGAAATGTGCCCAGCATGTCATGCATGACCAGAACCTGCCCTGAGCACTCGATACCTGCCCCGATGCCGATGGTGGGAATCTGCAGTGCGTTGGTGACTGCTGCACCCAGAGTGGCAGGAATAGCCTCGAGCACCAGCAGCGAGGCGCCTGCCTCCTGAAGCGCCAGCGCATCGCTGAGAAGCAGGTCAGCGGCGCCGGAGGTCTTGCCCTGAACGCGAAATCCACCCAACTGATGAACCGACTGTGGCGTCAGTCCCAGATGCGCACACACCGGTATGCCGCGCTCGACCAGGTGACGCACGGTGGCGGCAAGCCATAGGCCGCCTTCCATCTTGATCATTTCTGCGCCTGCGCGCATCAGGCGAGCTGCGTGGGTCATGGCGTCATCGGCTGTCGAATAGGAAGCGAATGGCAGATCCGCGATCACCATGGCGGAGCGCACACCACGTGCAACGCAGCGGGTGTGATAAACGACATCATCAACAATGACCGGTAGCGTCGTGTCATGCCCCTGTATCACCATACCGAGCGAGTCACCCACCAGAAGAACGTCAATGCCTGAGTCATCCATCAGGCTTGCAAAACTGGCGTCATAGCAGGTCAGCATTGCAATCTTCTCGTTCTGCTCGCGCATGCGTGAGAGTACGGTTGTGGTCCGTTTTTTGCGCTGGCGTCGGACGGAGGCGCCAGTCGAACTCGCGGAGTCGCGGATGCCGCCATGAGGATTCATGATGATTAATCTCCTCGGCTAAAGAATTCCCGTTTTCCTCGCATGCTGGCGATACGCTTCATGAGCAGATCAAAATCCTCGCTGCGCTCCACGGGATTGAATTTTTCGGCATTCACGATTAACAGGGAGGTCACTTCGTAGTGATGAAAGAACCGGCTGTAGCTCTCGCACAGTCGCTCAAGATAGGTGTCTGATATGCCCGATTCTGCTGGTATGCCGCGTCGTTTGATGCGTTCGGCGAGCGTGACCGGCGCTGCTTGCAGATAGATCACCAGATCTGGCCGGGGTGCGGACTGGCTGAAGTGCTCGAACATTTGGCGGTACAGATTCAGCTCATCGTCAGCCAACGTCAGTGCGGCAAATAGCGGGTCTTTATCAATCAGAAAGTCGGACACGACGGGCGCCGAGAAAAGATCAGTCTGTGTGAGATCGCGCAGCTGATTCATGCGCTGGAACAGAAAGAACATTTGCGTGGGCAGCGCATAGCGAGCCGCATCTCGGTAGAAGCGCTCAAGAAAAGGATTTTCCTCTGGTTGCTCCAGCAGCGGTTGCGCGCCGGTCTCGGCAGCAATCCGTCGCGCCAAGCTCGTTTTGCCGACACCGATAGGGCCTTCGACGACGATGTACCGGTATTTATCAAGATTCATGAGGCGAGATGATACGTGAATGCGTTGACATATCAACCACTAGCCGTCAGCCTGTTTCACACCAGGATCAGCGGAGTCGTTCGATTTTCTGGTCGTTCACTGCCGGCAAATAGTCACGGGCTGCGCCTTTGCCCGGAATATCAATGTCCGGCGCCAGCTCCAGCAGTGGCAGCAGCACAAAAGCGCGATCGCTCATTCTGGGATGAGGCAATTGCAGCGTCTCGCTGCTCATCTGCAGCTGATCGTAGATCAGCAGATCAAGATCGAGGGTTCGGGGTGCGTTGCGAAAAGGTCTTTCGCGGCCAAAAGCAAGCTCGATACCTTGCAAACGGTCGAGCAGCGATGGTGCCGGGAGATCGGTCTCCAGCTGCGCCACCGCATTGATGAAATCATTACCGCCGGCATCAATCGGCGCACTGATGAACAAAGAGGAGTAGGCCGCAACGCGCGTGTGCGCCAGCGTCGCCATGGCTGTGATCGCTGCACGCACGGTCTTTCGCGCTTCACCAAGATTTGCGCCGACACCCACATAGGCAATACTCGTCATCCGTCAGTGCTTTCGGTTCGGGCTTTGTGACGACTGCGGCCACCACGACGGCGGCGTTTTTTCGGTGGTACGGCTGCCGTATCTTCCGGCCTGCGATTGATCAGCGCCTCGCGCTCGTTACCATCGGCCTTCATAAAATCGGTCCACCATTCACCGATGTCTGCTTCAATCTCACCTGATGCGCAGCGTAGTAGCAGGAAGTCATAGCCAGCGCGCAGGCGGGGATGTTCCAAGAGCTTATACGGTGATTTGCCAATGCGCCGCTCGAAGCGAGGCTGCATCGCCCAGATATCCCGCATATCGGTAGCAATACGTCGCTGAAGTGCCAGCTTCTCTGTCTGGCCATCGAGTACATCGTCTGCGGCCAGATGCAGTGCTGGAATCGGATACTCACCCGCTGCGCGATAGGCTTCCCATTTCTCCAGTACTTGGTGCCAGAGCAGCGAAGCAAACAGGAAGCCGGGCGATACAGTTTTTCCCTGGCGTACTCGCTCATCCGTGTTAGCCAGCGCCAGCGTAACGAATTTTTCACCCAGTGGCTGCTCCAGTACGACGTCGAGCAGTGGTAGCAGGCCATGATGAAGGCCTTCCTTGCGCAAGCGCTGGAGGCAGGCCATCGCATGCCCGCTCATCAGTAGTTTGAGCATTTCGTCGAAGACGCGCGCCGCCGGTACATTGTTGATCAGCGGTGCCATCAGGGCCATGGGGGCGCGCGTGGCGGGCGCGATCTTGAATTCGAGCTTCGCGGCAAAACGCACCACACGCAGCAGGCGCACGGGATCTTCGCGGTAGCGTGCCTCGGGAACGCCGATAATCCTGAGCATGCGTGCGCGAATATCTTTCATGCCGCCGTGATAGTCGAGTACTCGCTGCTGCGAGGGATCGTAATACATCGCATTAATGGTGAAGTCGCGGCGGGCGGCATCCTCGTGCTGCTCGCCGAAGGTGTTATCGCGCAGCACACGGCCGTGTGCATCCTTGGGAGCCTCTTCAGAGGAGCTGCCTCTGAAGGTCGTTACTTCGATCAGTTCCTGTCCGAACATGACATGCACGATCTGGAAACGACGGCCGATAATGAAAGCACGCCGGAACAGACGCTTGACTTCTTCGGGGGTGGCGTTGGTCGCTACATCAAAATCTTTGGGTTTGAGGCCGAGCACCAGGTCGCGCACGGCGCCCCCCACGATGAACGCCTGGTAGCCTGCCGTCTGTAGCGTTTGCGTAACACGTACGGCATTCGGCGAGACATCATCTGGATTGATGCCATGCTCTTGCGGACCGAAGGTCTTCGGGCGCACGGCAGCACCGGGATCAGTGCCACCGAGTATGCGGCGTATGAGTTTCTTAATCATCGAACAGCTGAAGTATGGGCCAGCCATGGGCCGTCGCGTGCGCGGCGAGACTGAGATTCGGATTGGTGGCGACCGGATGCGTTACCGCGGAGAGTAGCGGAATATCGTTCTGTGAATCGCTGTAGAAGGTACTGCGTCCGAAATCCGCGAGGGTTTTGCCTAGCGAGGCCAGCCATGCTGTCGTGTTGACCACTTTGCCGGGCCCAAACGGCGGTGTACCCAGCAGGCGTCCGGTAATGGATCCATCGTCGGCGACTTCGGGTTCGGCTGCGATCAGATGCGATACACCAAGTGCGTGGGCAATCGGTTCGGTGACAAATCGATTGGTTGCCGTGATGATGGCCACCAGTTCATCATCATCCTGATGCTTTGCCACTAGCGCGCGTGCCGAAGGCCGGATTGCTGGCGCAATGATGTTTTCCATGAATTCTGCATGCCAGGCATCCAGTTCCGACCGAGGAAATCGCGCAAGCGTTCCGAGCGCAAATTCAAGGTACTCGATGGGGTTGAGCGTACCATTCTGGTACTGCGCATAGAACTCGGCATTACGCTGGGCAAACGCCTCAGGGTCGACAGCACCCGCGCGTAACAGGAATTGGCCCCATTCGTAATCGGAATCGAGGGGCAGCAAAGTATTGTCGAGATCGAATAAAGCCAGATTCATGAGAGCGTGTTGGTGTCGCCCAGTTGCAGAAGCTCGCGCAACAACGGCATCGTGATGGGTCGCTGAGTTTCCAGCGAGTAGCGATCAAGGGCATCCAGCATGGTGGACAGCGATTGCATGTCGCGCCGGAAATGTGTCAGCAGGTAGGGTAACACGCCCGGCGAGAGCGAAAGTCCCCGCGCCAGCGCTGATTTCGACAGCGCATCGATTTTTTCTTCATCGGACAGTCCGTGTACCTGATACACCAGGCCCCACCCGAGACGGGTGCGCACGTCTTCTCTGAGCGACAAATGGGCGGGAGGCTGGCTCGTCGTTGCGACCAGCACACCGCCTGCATCGCGCACCTGATTGAAGAGCGAGAAGAGCGCTTGCTGCCGGTGCGGTGCCAGCTTGTCGCAGTCGTCCAGCAAATACAAGGGCGTAGCAGCCGACCAAAGAAATTCGCGCGACGACATCTGCGGCGTGAGCAGCAGCGCCTCCGTGGTGCCCGCAAGCGCGTGCAACAGATGCGACTTGCCGGCGCCCGCATCACCCCAGAGGGTCAAGAAGCGCTGGTCCAGCGAGTGCACCTTGTGCTCTGCGATCACACGCAGCAGCGACAGCAGCTCGGCGTTCCGGCCCTCGACAAAGTTATCTAGCGTTTGCGGACGGGCTGCGCCCCAATCGAGCAGCAACTGCCTCATGGTTGATGGTAAAAACGGCTGGTCAGATAGTGTTGGCGCAGACGGCCAAGAACGACCGAGAGTATAGCGGACGTGGGAAGCGCAAGCAGTATGCCGACGAAACCAAACAACTGACCGAACGATAACAGAGCGAAAATGACGGTCAGCGGATGGAGTCCGATGCGCTCACCGACCAGTCGGGGTGTCAGATAAAAGCTTTCAATGATTTGTCCCAGACCGTACACCACGGCGACAGCAATCAGTCCGTAGCCACTGTCGAAAAACAGGATCGCCGAGACCACCGCTAGCGTGAGTCCCAACCCGAAACCGATGTAGGGAATGAACACCAGGAGGCCCGTGATCATGCCTACCGGCAGCGCGACCTCAAAGCCGGCGATGGCGAGTGCAGATGAATAATACGTGGCCAGTAGCACCATCACCAGTAGCTGGCCCCGGAGGTACTGTGCGAGAAGACCGTCCGCTTCACGAGTCATGTCGACCACGAGTCCTATCCAGCGACGCGGAACGAATTCCGCTAGCCGCGCAAAAATACGGTACCAGTCCAGCAATAAGTAGAACAGCACGATAGGCACCAGAAAAATGGTCGCTGCCCAGCCGAGTACGGCGCTGCCGCCGACACGAACCCAGTTCAGCATGCTGGCCCCCAAGCCCTCGGCGCCGGCGAGCTTTTGCGCGAGCAGCGTTTTCATCCCGGCACTGTCGAGGGGGACGCTCAGCCCCACTTGTCTTAGGACCGGACGAATGGCTTTGTCAAACGCGTCTAGCAGTGCAGGCAACCTCTCTTGCAGCACGGGTATCTGTGCGCCGAGCACCGGCAGCAGCACCAGCGCGATGGCGATGATGGCCAGCACCAGAGACACTAGCGCGACCAGCACCGACAGCCCGCGCGGCACGCCGCGATCGGACAGCCAGTCGACACCCGGATTGAGCATGTAGCCAATGATCGCGGCAGCGACAAACGGGGTCAGCACAGGGCCCAGCGGTACCAGCAGCACATACGTCAGCGCGGCTAAGCCCAGCCAAGGCAGCAATTGCCGGAATTCCGGAACGGGAGCAGAGGCCATGGGCGCAGATGAAGAAGGGGTTTTGGTAAAATAGGGCGCTGAGTTACTGATCCGATCGAATGCCGCTTGCGCCTTGGCGCCAACCGCAGCGTCTCCGTCAGTCTTTGATAAGCGCCTGGTCATAGGGACCAGCGCATTCTACCGTTTCCGCCGCCATTCCTGACATGTCTTTGACCTCCGGTGTTTCCCTTTCCTATCGCGACGCAGGCGTCGACATCGATGCGGGCGATGCGCTCGTAGAGGCCATCAAGCCTTTTGCCAAACGCACCCTGCGCGAGGGCGTGCTCGCGGGTATCGGCGGTTTCGGCGCGCTGTTTGAAGTCAGCAAGAAATTTCGCGAGCCGGTTCTGGTATCTGGCACGGATGGCGTGGGCACCAAGCTCAGGCTGGCGTTCCATCTGAACCGTCACGACACGGTCGGTATCGATCTGGTGGCGATGAGCGTGAACGACATTCTGGTGCAGGGCGCGGAGCCTTTGTTCTTCCTCGATTACTTCGCGTGCGGCCGACTCGATGTTGCCACCGCCACGGATGTGATCAAGGGCATCGCAGCTGGCTGCGAAATGGCCGGGTGTGCGTTGATCGGTGGCGAAACCGCTGAGATGCCCAGCATGTACCCGGACGGTGAATACGACCTCGCCGGTTTTGCAGTCGGTGCGGTTGAGAAGTCGAAGATCATCGATGGCAAGAAAATCAGCCCGGGCGATGTTGTGCTCGGTCTGGCATCCTCCGGTGCGCACTCGAATGGTTATTCCCTGGTACGCAAGATCATTGAGGTGGCCAAACCCGACTTGCATGCAGATTTTCATGGACGCCCACTGGCCGAGGCCCTGCTGGCGCCGACACGCATCTATGTCAAGCCGCTACTGGCGCTGATGGAAAAGATCGACGTCCATGGCATGGTGCACATTACTGGCGGCGGGCTGGTTGAAAACATTCCTCGCGTGCTGCCACCGAATCTGACGGCCGTTTTGCATCGCGATGCCTGGACGCTCCCGCCTTTGTTTCAGTGGCTGCAGCAGCAGGGGGGTGTCGCCGATGCAGAGATGCATCGTGTATTCAATTGCGGTATGGGTATGGCAGTCATCGTCGCGGCGGAGCTCGCCGATCGGGCACAGGCTGAACTCACTCGCCTGGGTGAGACGGTCTACCGTCTGGGAGAGATTCGCGAGCGTCAGGGTGAAGAGGCACAGACACTGGTGATTTGATTCGGTACGCCAAACGATCGCCTCAATATCAATACTGCGCCTTGCGCGATTCATTCTCTGCCAGCGTCTGCATCGGCGCTGCCTGCAGTCCCGGATGAGCAACGGTCGTCGGCGGAAGGATACGCACCGGCTGACTGCGATTTCCCTCACTGGATAAGACATTCGTCGTCATCTCAGGCGCCGCATTCCACACCGGGTTATCAATGCTCTCGAATACAGATCTCAGCTGCCTTCCCCAGGTACTGCGTATCATCTGAAAATACTGATTGCTCTCATTGATACTCGCAAAGTGACTCACGCCGAGAGAGTCCTGCTCGTACACCATCAGATCCAGCGGAAAGCCGACCGAGATATTCGAGCGTAGCGTGGAATCCATCGAAATCAGCGCGCATTTGGCGGCCTCATCCAACGGCGTCGCCGGTGTGATCACGCGGTCGATGATGGGCTTGCCATACTTGGCCTCTCCGATCTGAAAGTAAGGATTCTCATCGTGTGATTCAATGAAATTACCGGCCGAGTACATCTGAAACAACCGGCATCGCTCACCGCGGATCTGGCCGCCAAAGATCAGACTGACATTGAAGTCAATACCGAACTGCTCCAGTGATTTGGCGTCTCGCTGATAGACAGCGCGAATCGACTCCCCCACGATTTGGGCTGCTTCCACCATCGACGAGGCCGTCCATATGCTGGCGCCATCCGGCGACAGATACTCACTGACCATCTGCCGTATCGATTGTGAGATCGCAAGATTACCGGCGGTCATCATCACCATGATTCGATCACCCGGATTATCAAATACGCTCATCTTGCGGAAGGTACCGATATGATCGACGCCCGCATTGGTACGCGAATCGGAAAGAAAGACTAGCCCGGCATTCAGGCGCATGGCGACACAGTAGGTCATGATGCGTAGTCGCTCAGGCTGCCAGTGGCAGTAAAAAATCACGGCTGACCCGATTACCCAGCTCGTACACATGCTCGAGGAATTCGGTCAGATAATCATGCAGCCCGCGCCTCAGAATGTCTTCCATGCTGTTGAACTTCAGGTCAGCGTGCAGGCGGCCGGCAAAACGTTCGGTCTCGCTCGAGACATCATTGCGCACTTGGGCGAGATTATTCACCACTTCACTCATGCAGGCGATCAGCGAGCGGGGCATATCGCCCCGCAAAATCAGCAGCTCTGCCACCCGCTCTGGGGTGATCACATCGCGATACGCTTTACGATAGGTCTCGAATGCCGAGACCGACCGCAACACGGCGGCCCAGTGATAGAAATCTGTATCAGCCGTCGACAGCAGCTCGCGATCGGTCTGATGAAACTTGATATCCAGCAGCCGGGCGGTGTTATCGGCGCGCTCCAAGAAGGTGCCAAGGCGGATGAAATAGAAGGCCTCATCCTTGAGCATGGTGCCAATCGTCACGCCACGCGAGAGGTGAGAGCGATGCTTGACCCATTCAAAGAACTCGCCGGGATAACGCTCGAGCAGCCCGTCGCGGAGCAGGGTGTTCATCTCCAGCCAGGTGGTGTTGTGTGTTTCCCAGACCTCGGTGGTCAGTGTGCCTCGCACTGCACGGGCATTTTCGCGCGCTTGTGTCAGGCAGGAGGCAATGGAGGAGGGATTATCGGGGTCACGCACCATGAAATCCAGCACATCCTTGCGCGACAGCAGGCCATATTTTGTGTCAAAGACCGGCTGCAGTTCCGAAATGCCCAATACGGCGCGCCAGCTCTGCTCGGCGGATTCGGCAGACTGCGGCAGTAGTTGCGTCTGTATGTTCACATCCAGCATGCGGGCCGTATTTTCGGCGCGCTCGGTGTAACGAGCCATCCAGAACAGATGATCAGCAGTGCGGCTCAGCATACCGCGTCCTCCGAATTCAGTGGTGTGATGTGAAGCGAGTTTAAGCATGTCATTTCTCCAGAACCCAGGTATCTTTGGTGCCGCCCCCTTGCGACGAGTTGACGACCAGCGATCCTTCCTTCAGTGCGACGCGTGTCAGGCCGCCGGGCACCATGCTCACGGTCTTGCCTGATAAAACAAAGGGCCGAAGATCGATGTGGCGCGGTGCGATCCCTGATTCCACGAAGGTCGGACAAGCCGACAGTGCCAGCGTCGGTTGGGCGATATAGCCCTCCGGTTTTGCGATCACGCGCTGGCGGAAATCCTCGATCTCTGACTGTGTCGATGCGGGGCCGACCAGCATGCCGTAGCCACCGGCGCCATGCACTTCTTTTACTACCAGCTCCGGCAAATGGTCGAGCGTGTATTGCAGATCTTCTATCTTGCGGCACTGGTAGGTGGGGACGTTGTTCAAGATGGGCTCTTCTGACAAATAGAAGCGGATCATGTCCGGCACATATGGGTAGATGGACTTGTCGTCCGCCACGCCGGTTCCGATGGCATTCGAGAGCGTGACGCGACCGGCGCGGTACACAGACAGCAGCCCGGGAACGCCCAGTGAAGAGTCCGCGCGGAATGCCTGCGGGTCAAGAAAATCATCATCAATACGACGATAGATCACATCGACGCGCTGTGGTCCCCGTGTCGTGCGCATATAGACATGATCATCCATCACGAACAAATCCTGGCCTTCGACCAGCTCTACGCCCATTTGCTGTGCGAGGAAGGCATGTTCGAAATACGCGGAGTTATACATACCCGGTGTCATGACGACGACGGTGGGATCATCGACCCCGGTCGGCGCAACTGAGCGCAGCATGTCGAGCAGCAGATCCGGGTAGTGCGCAACAGGTGCAATCTTGTGACGCGCGAACAGCTCGGGAAACAAGCGCATCATCATCTTGCGATCCTCCAGCATGTAAGACACGCCAGAGGGCACCCGCAGGTTATCTTCCAGGACATAAAACTCGCCTTCGCCAGCGCGCACGATATCAACACCTGCGATGTGCGCGTATACCTCAGCGGCGACAGCGATGCCCTTCATCTCCGGGCGGTACTGAGCGTTATTGATGATTTGTTCGGCCGGTATCACGCCAGCTTTCACGATATGCTGGTCGTGATAAATATCCTGAATGAAAAGATTCAGCGCTTGCACGCGTTGCTTCAGGCCGTGCTGTAACTGCGACCACTCGGCTGCGGGAATGATGCGCGGGACGATATCGAAAGGTATCAGCCGCTCAGTACCGGCATCGCTGCCGTAGACAGCAAAAGTGATACCGACGCGACGAAAGATCAGGTCGGCCTCGAGCCGCTTTCTGTCCAAGACCTCGGCAGCTTGCTCGGAGAGCCAGCGCTCGAACTCTCGGTAATGAGGACGGACCCGGATACCGTCGTCCTCAAGCATTTCATTGAAAAAGCTGGCCATCGCCACGCCACCCTGTTGATAGACATGTACTTGTCGGTCATCTCACCAATCAAGAAACATGCCAGGACAACAAATCAGGCGTTTCAGGGGCTGCGTAGCCGGTCAACCAGTGCTTTTTCTTGGTCAGTCGGTGGTTCAGTTAACAGAGAGACGATGATCATGGCGGCAAACGCCGCGGGAACGCCGAAGATACCTGCCGACGCTGGCGCCATGTGAAACCATTGCTGGCCGCTGTCGCCGCCAAAGCTGGGACTGGTCTGCACCAAATAGATGAGGCAGACGAAAAATCCGGTCAGCATGCCGGCAATTGCTCCCTGCTGGTTCGCACGTTTCCAAAAAATGCCCAAAACCAGTGCGGGGAATAGCGTTGATGCCGCTAGCGAGAAAGCAGCGCTCACCAGGGACAGAATGTCTCCGGAGCGGAAAGATGCTGTATAGGCGGCCAGTAACGCGACGACCATCAATAGCAATTTTGAAATCGTCACTTGCCGCTGGCTGGAGGCCGAGGGGTTCACCATCCGGTAGTACGTGTCGTGCGAGAGCGCGCTGGAAATCGTCAGTAGCAGACCATCGGCGGTGGACAGCGCAGCGGCGAGCGCGCCCGCTGCAATCAATGCCGAGATCACATACGGCAGACCGGCGATTTCTGGTGCGGCCAGCGCGATCATGTCACCGTCCAGCGCAATTTCAGCAAGCTGCACCAGGCCATCCCGGTTGATATCGGTGATCGTGATCATGGGCTTGGTCTTGTCAATGTTGGCCCAGTAATTGACCCAGCCCGGCAGGTGCGCATAGTCGGTGCCCACCAGACTGCTGTAGATCTCGAACTTGACCAACACAGCCATCGCGGGCAGCGCGGTGTACAGCAGCATGATGAAGAACAGCGCCCAGAATACCGAACGCCTTGCCTCGGGTACGGAGGTCGTTGTGTAAGAGCGCATCAGCACGTGAGGCAGCGCCGCCGTGCCCATCATCAGGCAAAACATCAGCGCAATGAAATTATTACGCTTGATATCTGAGCTTTGCGCATCTTCGCCGGGGAAGGGCTGGGTGTGTGACTGCAGGGGTTGTGAGCGTGCGATATAGCTTTGCACTTCCTGCTGCCATAGTCGCTTTGCTTCTTCCGGGCTTTTGGGGTAATCCGCCAGCGCGCGGCTGGCAGCCTTGATATCGATGAGCGATGCATTACTCGTCTGCAGTTCCTGGAGGTGACGGCGCGCCTCGGCCCGGCCCTCATCCCAGGACTGCGGCAGTCGCGCAATCTTTGACTGATATTGCGCTGCACGCTGTCGATAGAGATCGTGCACTTCACGCTCACTGCTGTCGTCGGCAAGGATGTACTCTTGCGCGGTCAGTTTGGCGACCGCAGAGCCATAAGCAATTTGCGGTACGGGCACACCGGTTTGTTTGGCGGACAGCCAGGCAACCGGAATAGTGAACGCAACGATGATGATGATGTACTGAGCAATCTGCGTCCAGGTGATCGCTCGCATTCCTCCCAAAAATGAGCAGACCAGGATGCTTGCCAGACCCAGAAAGATACCGACCGAGAAATCGATGCCCGTGAAGCGCGAGGTGATCAGACCGACGCCGTAGATCTGCGCGACGACATAGGTGAAGGAGATAATCAAGGTGGCGGCCACCGACAGCATCCGCACCGCGTTGCCATTGCCGTGTCCGCAAAAGCGCGCCGCCAGATAATCCGGAACGGTGTAGCCACCAAACTTGCGCAGGTAAGGTGCAATCAGTAACGCGACCAGACAATAGCCACCGGTCCAGCCCATGATGTACGCCAATCCGTCGAAACCCTGGAGATACAAACCACCAGCGAGTCCGATGAAGCTGGCTGTGGATATCCAATCGGCCGCCGTTGCCATGCCATTGAACAGCGCAGGGACACGCCGCCCGGCGACGTAGTATTCACTGATGTCCGAGGTGCGGCTGATGACGCCGATCGCGGCATAGACGACGATCGAGGTAAACAAAAAAAGATAGCCTAGCCAGAAGCGCGGAAAGCCTTCCTGCTCGAGTATGGCCAGTGATACCAGCAATACACCAAAACCTGCGGTGTACATGCTGAAGTAGCGACTCAACAGCCGCGCGAAGTCAGTCGGCTTCATGTCCGTCGCTACGGCTTGCGGTTGCAGACACATCGCTTTCCATCCGATTCACCCAGCGTGTGTAGAGGCCAATGATCAGCAGATAAATTAGTGTCGTACCCTGAGCCGCCATGTAAAAGGGTATGGGCCAGCCACCGAGGGTCAGACTGGCGAGCTCGCGCGCGAAAAAGATCACGCCGAGATTGACCGTAAACCACAAGCACAGTAGTCCAACGGTCAGAGCGCGGACCCGAGACCAATATCGGCATCTGGCGGCGCTGGCTGAGCGTGTGTCGGTGAGGGGCGCGTCCATTGGACTGGTCTGGTCGGTGTCAGCGAGTCGAGAGCAGCGGGATGCTGATCCTGAACAGGCAGCCTTTACCACGCGGGTTGTCGTCAATGCGGATGCTGCCCGAGTGGTAAGAGACAATCTCCTTGACGATGGCGAGTCCCAGGCCGCTGCCCTCGGTCTCGCTACCGAGTATTCGGTAGAAACGGTCAAAGACATGCGCGCGTTCCGGCGCAGGTATGCCGGGGCCATCATCGTCGACCTCGATGAGCGCCTGCCCACCTGCTCTGTTGCACACACGAACCGTGACATGGCCATTCGGTTTGGAATAGCGAAGCGCATTATCGATCAGGTTGTTCAGCATCTCGCGCAGCATGGTCGGATTTCCGTGTACCACGGGCGCCGGTTCGTCAGCTTCAAAGCCCAGATCAGTGCGCTGCGACATCGCTGTCTGAACCCACTCTTGCACGGTATCGCGCGCCAGCGTCTTGAGGTCCACCCTGTCAAAGGGCATCGATTGTGCTGAGGGATTCTCCGCACGTGCCAGTGCCAGCAGCTGATTGATCATGCGTGTCGCAGATTGCGAGCTGGTCGACAGTTGTTCGAGCGATCGTTGTATTTCCTGTCGGTCTGATTGTCGCATCGCCAGTTCAGATTGCATGCGCATGCCAGCCAGCGGCGTTTTCATCTGGTGAGCGGCGTCCGCAATAAAGCGCTTTTGCAGTTGTATGCTGTGTGACAGCCGCGCGAGCATGTCATTTAACGAGCGCACTAGCGGCGAGATCTCTTCCGGTACGCCACTGGAATCGATCGGCGACAAATCATCCGGTCGCCGCGAGCGTATGCGCGCTTGCAGCGTGGTCAGCGGCGACAGTCCACGCGTCAATGCGAACCACAGCAGCGTCAGCGCCACCGGGAGCATGATGAACTCCGGCAGGATCACTCCCTTGATGATTTGGTTCGCGAGCGCGCGGCGTTTTTCCAGTGTCTCCGCGACTTGCACCAGTGCCAGCCGGTTGGGCTTATCGCTGGCGTTCGGACTGTGCAGCGGCTGAAGATTGACGTAGAGATAGGCCACACGGACTTCGGTATTGCGCAACAGTGCATCGCGTGTCATCACCGACCAGGGAACCGGCGTGTCTTCCTCGGTCGGCAGCGGCAGGTCAGCGTCACCGGCGACCAGTTCGCGCTGCGGACCGCTGATCTGGAAATACACATTGTCGATGTCATCGGCACGCAGCATGTCGCGCGCCGGTATGGGCAGATCCACGCTGAGCTCGCCCTGCATCTCTCTGACTTGCTGGCCGAGCACGGTGACGCGGTCCTCGAGGGATCGGTCGAAGGGCTCGTTGGCAATGGAGGTCGCGGCGACATAGGTGATGCCAATGCTGATCGGCCACAACAGTAGCAGCGGCATTAGCATCCAGTCGAGAATGTCGCCAAACAGAGAGCGCTGACTGCTCTGGGGCGCAGGAGGGGTCTCGTCAGACGAGGAGCGTGCCGTTGGGCTATCGGTGACCACGGCGGCGATCAGGCACTGCCAGCGGTGCCGGCGTCTGCAGTGGCAGCCGGGCCGAATTTTTCCAGGCAATACCCCAGCCCGCGCACCGTGGCGATACGCACGCCGCCGGTTTCGATTTTTTTGCGCAGGCGATGCACATACACTTCGATCGCGTTATTGCTGACTTCTTCGCCCCACTCGCAGAGGTGGTCAACCAGCTGTTCCTTGGACACCAGTCGTCCGCTGCGCTTGAGCAGCACTTCGAGCAGCCCCAGTTCGCGCGCGGACAGGTCGATCATGTGATCGTTCATGTACGCGATCCGACCCACCTGATCAAAGCTCAGCGGGCCGTGTTTGATGACCGTCGGGCCGCCGCCCGCGCCGCGCCGCGTCAGCGCACGCACCCGCGCTTCCAGCTCCGACAGGGCAAAGGGCTTTGCCATGAAATCATCCGCGCCCAGATCCAGGCCCTTGACCCGTTGCTCGATCGAGTCACCGGCCGTCAGGATCAGCACCGGCACGCGCGAGTCGCGCGATCGTAACCGGCGCAGGACCTCGAGCCCAGAGAGTTTGGGCAGATCGAGATCGAGGATCAGCAGGTCGAAGTCCTGAGTGGATAGCGCGCTGTCAGCGGCCAGCCCATCGGCGACGCAGTCGGTCACATAGCCGGACTGGCGCAGCGATCGTGTCAGGCCATCGGCCAGTACGCTGTCATCTTCAGCAAGCAGGATACGCATGCGTCTTCTGGGTAGTTTGAGTGGTTCGGGCGCTTGCGCGGCGCGGGTGAGCAGCATCATGGCGCTGCGTGCAAGCCCGTCTGGGCTGCATTAAGAACCTATCCCGTTAGGTCGATGGCTAGGCGGCAGTGCCGCAGACAGTACAGACGTACGGCAAGGCACTGCCAACGACGCAAGCGGCCTAACGGGATAGGTTCTAAGTCTATTGGGTTTGAAGATTGCCAGCAACCAAGCATTTTTGGGGTGATTCTGCCAAAAGTTTCTTAAAAGACAGCATTTGAGGATAAAAATACGCTTGCATCATCCACTGTTTTTTTATACAGTACTGTTCAAGCGAGGCCGGCAACCCTGACGGCCTGATTTCCCCACCACCGCACCGAAAGAAATCCATGGACGACAAAAAACTGGCGAATTCCGAAAAGGGCAAGGCATTGTCAGCAGCGCTGGCGCAAATCGAGAAACAGTTCGGCAAAGGCTCGGTAATGCGCATGGCCGATGGCGCGGTGGCCGAAGAAGTTCAGGTCGTCTCTACCGGCTCGCTGGGTCTGGACGTGGCACTCGGCGTGGGCGGTTTGCCGCGTGGCCGGGTGATCGAGATCTATGGCCCTGAGTCTTCGGGCAAGACCACGATGACGCTGCAAGTGATCGCCGAGATGCAAAAGCTGGGCGGCACCTGCGCATTTATCGATGCCGAGCACGCGCTCGATACCGTGTATGCGCAAAAGCTGGGTGTTAATCTGCATGATCTGCTGATCTCCCAGCCGGACACTGGCGAGCAGGCGCTGGAGATCACCGATGCACTCGTACGTTCCAGTGCCGTTGACCTGATCGTGATCGACTCTGTTGCCGCGCTAACCCCACGTGCCGAGATCGAGGGTGACATGGGCGATTCGCTGCCAGGTTTGCAGGCGCGGCTCATGTCGCAGGCCTTGCGCAAGCTGACAGGCTCAATCAACCGCACCAACACCATGGTGATCTTCATCAACCAGATCCGCATGAAAATTGGCGTCATGTTCGGTAATCCTGAAACCACCACAGGCGGCAATGCGCTGAAGTTCTACGCCTCTGTGCGCATGGATATCCGACGCACCGGCTCGATCAAGTCAGCTGACGAAGTCATCGGCAACGAAACCAAGATAAAGGTCGTCAAGAATAAGGTCGCACCTCCGTTCAAGGAAGCGCACTTCGATATCCTCTACGGAGAAGGCGTATCGCGCGAAGGTGAAATCATTGACCTGGGCGTTGAGGCCAAGATTGTCGAAAAATCCGGTGCCTGGTATAGCTACAACGGCGAGCGCATCGGTCAGGGCAAGGACAATTCACGTCAGTACCTGAGAGAGCGTCCTGAGCTGGCGCGCGAGATCGAGAACAAGGTTCGCGCTCATCTCGGTGTGCCACAACTCCCGCCAGGAGCAAGCGCCCCGATTGCGCCCGCCGCAGAGGTCGAGGCACCGGCGCCGAAAAAATCGCGCGCTACTGCTGAGTTGAAGGAAGAGTAAGCCGGGCTCCGTGCCTGCTTCCAAACCCAGCCTGAAGGCTCGCGCGCTGCGCTATTTGGCAGCGCGCGAGCACAGCCGTCTTGAGCTTGGACGCAAACTTCAGCGTCATGTAAGTGAGGGCGAGGATATCGATGCGCTGCTCGACTGGCTAGAGGCGCAGAAATTCCTTTCCGAATCCCGTTTTGCCGAATCGCTGGTGCATCGCCGCGCCTCCCGATTCGGTAATTCCCGTATCATGTCCGAACTACAAAGCCATGGCCTTGATGAGGCTACCGTGTCATCGATGCGCGCCTCACTGCGTAGTGACGAAGATGAGCGCGCATGGCAGGCATGGAAAAAAAAATTTGATATGCCCCCCGACTCTGCTGATGCCAGAGCAAA
Source organism: Oxalobacteraceae bacterium (assembly GCA_046090895.1). Classification (GTDB taxonomy): domain Bacteria; phylum Pseudomonadota; class Gammaproteobacteria; order Burkholderiales; family Burkholderiaceae_D; genus Pernthalerella. The sequence continues at coordinate 18,023 of JBJTAS010000023.1, forward strand.
GCAAATGCGTTTCCTGCAACAGCGCGGCTTCTCTACCAGCGCGATACAGTCGACAATGAAACGGATCGATCGGGGCGAGATCGGGCAAGATTGACTGAGCCACAGGCACCACCAAACCGGCCGCGTGCCTGCGCCGTGAATACCCTAGCAATCAGGTTCGCAGCGGGGGTCGTGTGCTAAACTTTGGCAGCTTTGCAGCGCCGCATGAGCGGCACCAGTCGTAGAAGCTGCGACAGGCTGCACAATTCCTGACTCCGCGCATTGCCCTTGCGCCAGCGCGCCATCAGCTCTATGCCTTTGTCTGCCCCGACCTACTCCCGTGCGCTGCGCCACACCCGCAGCATCGAGGCACAAGCCTTCCAGCGCGACGACGGTTTGTGGGACATCGACACGCGTATTACCGATACCAAAACCCGCATTGCAGATCTCGCCTCTGGCGCAAGACCTGCAGGCACGCCGATCCATGACCTCTGGCTAAGAATCACCATCGACACCAATCTCACTATTGTCGATGCCGAGGCTATCTCTGATGCGGTGCCTTACCCGGGATACTGCAATACGATCAGCCCAGCCTACAAGAAACTCATCGGACTCAACCTGCTCCGCGGCTTTCGCCGCGAGCTGAAAGATCGCTTGTCCGGGATTGATGGTTGCACTCATCTGACGGAACTGGCCGGCGTGCTGCCCACGGCGGCCATTCAGGCATTCGCTGGCGATGTGCTGCCAACACGCGACGGCGCAAACGATGACGACAGCGTTCATCCACCCTTTCAGATTGATCGTTGCCACGCATTGCGACGCGATGGATCTGCTGTAGAAAAATACTATCCGCGCTGGTTCCTCAAGTCTGGCGCCTGATTGCCGCAACACCAGTCGTTTTTGAAAAACATCTGCCGCACAACGTAATTAACATCATTCGATCCATCCTACCTATTGTGACCTGAGGGAAGTCCGCATGAAAATCCATGAATACCAGGGAAAAGAAATCCTGAAAAAATACGGCGTCACCGTGCTGCTAGGCATACCCTGCATGAGCGTTGATGAGGCAGTCAAGGCAGCCGAAACGCTAGGCGGACCCGTGTGGGTGGTAAAGGCCCAGATCCATGCCGGTGGCCGCGGCAAGGGCGGTGGTGTGAAAGTCGCGAAATCCATCGACCAAGTGCGCGACTACGCAAACCAAATCATGGGCATGCAGCTGATCACGCACCAGACTGGCGCCGAGGGTCAAAAAGTGCGCCGCTTGCTGATCGAGGAAGGTGCGGACATCAAGAAGGAACTCTACGTGTCTATGGTCACAGACCGCATCTCGCAGCGTGTCGTGCTCATGGCCTCCTCCGAGGGCGGTATGGACATCGAAGAGGTCGCCGAGAAGCATCCTGAATTGATTCACAAGGTAGAGATCGATCCGGCCACTGGCCTCAAAGATCAGGAGGCGGACGATATCGCCAGCAAGATCGGCGTGCCGGCATCCTCGATTCCGGAGGCGCGCACCCTGCTGCAAGGACTATACAAAGCCTACTGGGACACCGATGCATCGCTGGCTGAGATCAATCCACTGATTTTGACGGGAGATGGCAAGGTAATCGCGCTGGATGCAAAATTCAATTTCGATGCCAACGCGCTGTTCCGACAGCCCGAAATCATGGCCTACCGCGATCTGGATGAAGAAGATCCCGCAGAAATTGAAGCCTCCAAGTTTGATCTGGCCTACATCTCGCTTGACGGCAATATCGGCTGTCTGGTGAACGGCGCCGGTCTGGCGATGGCCACCATGGATACCATCAAGCTGTTTGACGGAGAACCCGCCAACTTTCTCGACGTCGGCGGCGGCGCCACCGCCGAGAAGGTAACGGAGGCCTTCAAAATCATGCTGAAGAATCCTCACCTGCAGGCGATTCTGGTGAATATTTTTGGTGGCATCATGCGCTGCGACGTGATCGCCGAGGGCGTGATCACGGCCTCGCGCGCTGTTTCGCTGACAGTGCCGCTGGTGGTGCGCATGAAAGGCACCAATGAAGACATCGGCAAAAAAATGCTTGCCGACTCCGGTCTGCCCATCATCTCTGCCGACACCATGGAAGAGGCTGCGCAAAAAGTCGTCGCTGCTGCCAACGGAAAATAATCACCAAGGAATTCATATGTCTATTCTGATCAACAAAGACACCAAGGTCATCACTCAGGGTATTACCGGCAAGACTGGCCAGTTCCATACCCGCATGTGCCGCGACTACGCAAATGGCAAACATTGCTTCGTCGCCGGCGTCAATCCCAAAAAAGCCGGAGAAGACTTCGAGGGCATTCCCATTTTTGCGAACGTCAAGGAAGCCAAGAAAGCCACGGGTGCCACCGTCTCTGTCATTTACGTCCCCCCCGCCGGTGCGGCCGATGCGATCTGGGAAGCCGTCGATGCCGAGCTTGATCTCACCATCTGCATTACCGAAGGCATTCCGGTGCGAGACATGCTGGCACTAAAAGACAAAATGAAAAAAGCGGGTAGCAAGACTCTGCTGCTTGGCCCAAACTGTCCCGGCCTGATCACGCCTGATGAGATCAAGATCGGCATCATGCCCGGCCACATTCACAGAAAAGGTCGTATTGGTGTTGTCTCGCGCTCCGGCACGCTGACTTATGAAGCCGTTGGTCAGCTGACCGCGTTGGGTCTCGGTCAGTCCTCAGCCGTTGGTATCGGCGGCGATCCCATCAATGGTCTCAAGCATATCGACATCATGAAGAAGTTCAATGACGATCCTGGCACCGACGCCGTCATCATGATCGGCGAGATCGGTGGCCCGGACGAGGCGAATGCAGCGCACTGGATCAAGGAAAATATGAAGAAACCAGTCGTCGGTTTCATTGCCGGTGTGACCGCACCTCCGGGCAAGCGCATGGGTCATGCCGGAGCGCTGATCTCCGGTGGCGCCGATACCGCACAGGCGAAGCTGGAAATCATGGGTGCCTGCGGTATCAAGGTGACACACAATCCGTCAGAGATGGGACGTTTGCTAAAAGCGATGCTGTGATCAGTGGCCAACGATAGGTTCATCAAAGGGGGCCTAGGCTCCCTTTTTACTGGGCTAAGCGATCAGATTTTGGGAAGCAGGCGGGGCGGGATGCTACCTGCAATAGCCCATCGCATTTCCGAGCCAGCCGCACAAGTCCCGGTATAAACGATGTTTTGTCCGGCGGTGATGCCCGGGATGGTGCCGTTAAAGGTCACTGTGATACTCGCTTGCGTGTTATTGATACCTGTGACAGCCACACTGTCGACATGGCGACCCTGAATGGTGGCAGCTGCAGGTAATCCGAGGTCGTCATGACTGAGCGCTGCCGCTCTTTCATTGAGCGTGCCATAACTGCACGCCGCACCCAGCGCCGTCATCGCCGGCGTTGCCAGACTGGACCCCTCAGAAATGCGCGCTTTCGCTGTGTAATCCTGATACGCCGGTATACCCACGGCCGCCAAAATACCAATGATCGCTACCACGATCATCAGTTCAATCAGTGTGAAGCCCTGTTGCACCCGCGACGGGTGATGATAAGAAGACATTCGCATAAAGCACCCCTTGGAATAGATCAGTGAACATTGATCCACTTGGATTGTGTGGATTGGTTCGTCATGGCAAAGTTTGTGCCAACGAGAAAAAACCTTATGGTTTGATAAAAGCCTCACAAAAAAATCTCTGATCGCACAAATTGACACGAATGACTTAGGTTATTTGCCCCATTTTCACTGTTCACTGAACAAATGATCGTTGATCGAACAACTTGGTCTGCGCAAAGCGGCTGAGCGATACCCTCTCTCAAGCACGCTTGAAGAAAAAAATAAAGTGTTGCAACTACGAGCGACATAATTTGTAAAACTCATCAAAAAGTTGTCCCTGCCTGCCGATAAAAGGCCTACCTATGCATCCGACTGCCGGTCCTCTCTTGGCCCATTGCGATTAGTTTCCAAAAAGCATCAAAATGCTAGAATAGGTGCCGTTTCTGCGTAACGCAGTCAACTAAAAACCCGGGACTCAATGGAGCCCGGCACCAAGACCACCCTGGAGCAAGGGCATTGTCATGACACAGCGGCAAAGCCGGATCATGGCTGGAGAGATGGATGCAGATGAGTTCGGCGGGCGCTGGCGCCGCCGCCTCGTCCGGGCAATTGCTCTCGTAGTCTTTCTCTGGCTGGGTATCAAGGCGCTTTTCGCTGCACCGGGCAGCCTGTGGATCTGGGCGGTTGGTCTCTACAGCCTTCTGTGGTTGCTCTCGCCACTGATGGTCTGGTGGGCGGGACGCCGACGGCGTACCGTCTGGCGTCGCGATGGCAGGATGTTCGAGCCTAGCTTGCCACAGCCGGTGTCCGATATTCCTGAGGAGCAGGAATGGACGCTGCCGTTTCATCCGCTCATCCGTGTACCGCTGGCCTTGCTGCTAATGGGCTTGATGTACTGGGTGCTGGTCATGCATCAGATGCAACTGCCGGGCCACTGGCTGGTCGCAACCACGGTAGTGACGATCATCAATCTTTGGTCTTGGCGTGAGCCGCTGGTGCTGGTGGCGCTGGTAGCCGTGGGTGTGCTGCTGATGACGATCGTCGGATGGATCATCAACCACTTACCCATCGAAGCGGCGATCGCCGTGCTGATACTGATTCCCATCGTGACTTTTGTCGCAGTCAATGAGCTGCGCAAACGTAAATTCAAATCGCAGGCATGAAAAAACAGCCCGGTATCAACGGTGATTATCTGATTCTGAACAGGGATGAGCGGATGTCGATATCGACGCTGCCTACCCTGGTGACGCTGGGCACACCAGCGGCGGTTCAGACCTTGTATGCGTTCAGTCCGGACATGGGCCCGATCGATTGGGTACTGCCACTGGTGTTGTGGATCTATGGACTCCTGTTCTGGTTCAATTCCGAAGGTATTCACCTGTTCAAATCAAAAAAATGGGAGTGGACCGACGAGGCTGTCGAAGAGCAGCAACGGTACATGAGCGATACCCGGATCGCCAGCCGCCGCTTCTGGAAAAAATGGTGGGTACGATTCCCGATTGGGCTGTTGTTCATGAGCGTAGGCATTCATGCCTTGTTCAGCAAAGACTTCACCGCGCAGTGGCTGAGCTTCATCTTGCTGATGTCGGCGTTCGTGACGCCATTCGTGTTTATCGCAGAGCTGGCGATGCTGCCTCTGGCTATCCTGATCGTGCTGGGGTTCATGGCGGTCGTCACACTGACGCCAACATCGGTGATCATCATGCTGGCGGTGCTGGCGATGTTTGCCACCGTGGTGCTCGCGCAAAATGTGCGTGCCGGTCAGCTGCAAAAGCCGGTCCGCAAAAAGAAGGAAGACGATCAGGAGGACAAGAAAGACGAGGCCGGCAAGGACGGAGCCGCTGCGACGGAGGGGGCACCGGCCGCAGGAGGCTCTTCTGTTGGCGAGACCGGCGCGCCGCCCGAGCCACCACCGCCTTCATTGGCAGACGAAACAGCCGCCGAAGTCGCCCAGAGCGCAGCAGCCCGTGAAGAGGCGAGAGCCGCTGCCGCAGAAGAGCGAGAGGCATCGGTTGCAGCAGCCAGAGCGGCCGCCGACGAGAAAGTCGCGGCCGCGCAAGCCGCTGCAGCGGCGTCTGCCGAGGCGCGCGATGCGGACAAAGCCGACGGCGCTGTGGCCTCTGCTTCCGACATCAGCGAAGAAACGCCAGATGTGCAATCGCCCGCGAATCGCCGGGACACCGCGTAGAGCTCACTCACTCAACCCGCTCAGCGAGCGCATCGCCAGAAAAACAAAAAGCTCTCTTGCGAGAGCTTTTGCTGCACATATCACCGCTTGTCACCCAGGTTAGGTGGTGCCTCGGGTCGGAATCGAACCGACACTCCTTGCGGAACCGGATTTTGAGTCCGGCGCGTCTACCAATTTCACCACCGAGGCGCGTTCAACGGGAAGAAGTTTACCAGAACTCCGCGCCGATACGCGTCTCCAGCGTGGGTGTCCGGTACGGGATTGGCCTATTGCATGTGCTGTCCACCATTGATCGCAATATTCGCACCGGTCAGGAAGGCGGCCTCGTCGGAAGCGAGATAAGCCACCAGACCGGCAACCTCTTCCGGCTTACCCAGGCGTCCCATGGGAATCTGCGGCAGGATCTTGGTTTCGAGTACCTCCGGTGCAATGGCCGTCACCATCTTGGTGCCGATGTATCCGGGTGAGATGGTGTTCACAGTGACGCCTTTCTTCGCTACCTCCAGTGCCAGTGCCTTGGAAAAGCCGTGCATGCCTGCCTTGGCGGCCGAGTAATTGGTCTGTCCGAAAGCGCCCTTTTGGCCATTGACCGAAGAAATATTGATGATGCGTCCCCAGCCGCGATCCGTCATGCCGTCGCATACCGGTTTAGTCATGTTGAACACGGAATCCAGATTGGTCTGCATCACTGCATCCCAGTTGGTTTTGTCCATTTTTTTGAAGGTCATGTCGCGAGTGATGCCGGCGTTATTGACCAATACATCAATGGGTCCCATATCCTTGACGATGTGCGAGATACATTCCTGCGCCGACTGAAAATTAGCGACATCGCAGGGATAGGCACGAAAGTCGTGGCCTTTGGCTTTCATCTCTGCCAGCCATGCGCTCACTTTGGTATTGCCAGGCGAGTAGGTGGTCGCTACCTGATAACCCATATCGGCCATCTTGATGCAAATCGCTTCACCCAGACCGCCCATGCCGCCGGTGACTAAGGTAACTCTGCTCATATGTGCTCCCTGATAAAGTATTTTTTATTGTCATCCGTGCTCATCAACGCCCTCATCAACGCTCTATCGCCAGCGCAACACCCATACCACCGCCGATACAAAGACTGGCCAATCCTTTTCTGGCATCGCGCCGTATCATTTCGTGAATCAGCGTGACCAGCACGCGGCAGCCTGAAGCACCAATCGGGTGGCCGATTGCGATCGCTCCGCCATTCACATTGATCTTGCGGGTATCCCAACCCATTTCCTTGTTGACGGCGATTGCTTGGGCGGCGAAGGCTTCGTTGATCTCCATCAGATCGAGATCCTGGTGCGTCCAGCCCGCTTTTTTCAGGCAAAGCTGACTCGCCGACACAGGACCCATGCCCATCACGGAAGGGTCCAGTCCCGATGAGGCATACGCACGTATCTTGACCAAGGATTTCAAGCCCAGCGCGCTCGCTTTTTTTGCACTCATCATCATCACGGCTGCTGCGCCGTCATTGATGCCCGACGCATTGCCTGCGGTGACAGTGCCTTCTTTGGAAAATGCAGGACGCAGCGAGGACAGGGCGTCGAGCGTACTGCCCGGTTTGATGTATTCGTCGCTGTCGAACACGACACTGCCTTTCTTACTGGCGATTTCCAGTGGCAGGATCTCGTCGCTGAATCTTCCGGCTTGTTGTGCAGCCTCGGCTTTGTGCTGTGAGGCAAGCGCAAATTCATCTTGCTCGGTGCGCGAGACATTGAATTTTTTTGCGACATTTTCTGCGGTAACACCCATGTGGTACTGGTTATAAACATCCCAAAGACCATCGACGATCATGGTGTCGACCAGTTTGGCATCACCCATCCGAAAACCATCGCGGGAGTGGTTTAGTACATGGGGCGAGGCGCTCATGTTTTCCTGTCCACCCGCGATCACGATCTCTGCATCACCGCACTTGATCGCCTGCGCTGCGAGATGGCTTGCCTTCAGCCCGCTGCCGCAGACCTTGTTGATCGTCATGCCCGGTACCCTGTCAGGCACACCGGCTTTGATCAGCGCTTGTCGGGCGGGGTTTTGTCCAACCCCTGCTGCCAGTACCTGGCCGAGTATCACTTCACTGATCAGTTCAGGGTTGATACTTGTTTTTGCGAGCAAGCCCTTGATCACATGCGCGCCGAGCTCGGCCGCAGGTATCTTGGCCAGTGTTCCTCCAAATTTGCCCACTGCAGTTCTGGCCGCAGCGACAATCACTACATCATCCATTCTTGTTCTCCGGTTGCTCGAAAAAAGTCTTCTAATCAAGTTTGGCAAGGCCGCCCATCTTATCGATGGGCTCTGTGCCATCATTGACGGCGCGCAAATACGTCATGTAGCAAGCAGATATTTGTTTTGCGGGCGACAAGTGATGTTCGGCAAAAGTCCATGTTGATTGAACATCGGATTTCTGCGGCGGGTGTCCAAACGATCATAGCTCGCTCATTTGGCGATAGGGAAAAACTTTTCGGCGCTGAAAACCATCCCAGACCAAAACAGTCTGGAATTCAGTTATCAATTCTGAATGAATTCCGATAGCCTTTTGCAGTGCAGCACTTATGACGCTTTGCGAAAATCCCGGATCTTGAGGCGCTTGTTCAGCAGCGCTTTGCTAAGAATTTTGTAGGTGTCGATATCAAAGGCGGGTCGCTGCGGTGCATCGTCGAGCAACTGCCAGAGATGATCTTCAGACTGGGCCGTGCCTAAAAAGCACCAGTTATTCACGAGGTGCAGATCCGTTCTGCCCTGGCCATTGTCTTCGATCAGACCAATCGGTCCCTCATAGGGCCAGGTTTTCACGTGCAGCCGGGAGAGCGCCGCCTCCAGGCGTGCGCGATGGAAGGATTCGGCTTCCTTGCCCACGCAAACGCCCTTGCACAGACGGAGTTGCCAGGCAAAGCAGGGCTTGCCGGACTGCGCACGCCCTTCCAGACCTAGCTGCACCAGGCATAGCTGGTGCGCCTGGGCGAGTTCGCGCAGGGCGCTCTCTGCTTTACGTTTGGAGCTGAACAAGCCATACAGCCGTTCGGCCTTGCCGAAATCCTGCTCATTGGCGAACGCTAGCGCGGGCACGGTATGACCGCGTGCATCTTCCTTCAAGCGCCATGCGCACAGATCGCCTTGCCGTCGGAGCGTGCGGTTGTGTATCGGCTGCAGGTCTTTCACTAACTGCGCTTCGAGCAGTAGTGCGCCGATTTCACCTGCAGTCTCGCGCCACTCGATACGATGCAGCTGTTGCGACAGGCGCATATCTTTATACAGTTTGTGATCTGAATTGAAATGCGACAGCACGCGTTGCCTGAGACGTATGCTCTTGCCTACATAGAGGGGCAGATCATTTTCACCATAGAACAGATAAACGCCGGGGGTATCGGGACAATCATCCAGCACATCAGAGGGAAGATGAGATGGCAGGCTAGGTCGCTGCAACAAGGTATCGAGCGCAGAAGACAAGGTGTCCGGCGGCAAGTCGGATTGGATTTTTTGCCACAACTGCCACAGCACATCCGCATCTGCCAATGCCCGGTGGCGCGCATCGGGCTTCAAATGATGACGCGCGATCAGTGCGTCGAGATTGTGACGGTTATGCTCGGGGTAGAGCCGGCGCGAGAGCTTGACAGTACACAGCACGTCAGCACGAAATACCATACCGACCTGGCTGAAGGCATTACGCAAAAAACCGTAATCAAAGCGCGCATTGTGCGCAATGAACAGCGCGCCTTGCAGTCGCTCATGCAGCCCCTCGGCCAGCGCTGAAAACGTCGGAGCACGATGCACCATCGCATTGCTGATGCCGGTGAGGCTTTGTATGAAGGCCGGAATGGGTATTTCCGGATTGACCAGGCTGGACCAGTGTGTGGCCTTGCCATGCAAATCAACCTCGACCAGGCCGATTTCGGTGATGCGGTCGGATACGGGGTTAGCGCCCGTGGTCTCAAGGTCCACAAAGACCAATTTCGCGAAGTTCATGCGCTCAGGATGGCAGCCATGGGTGGTAGTCGTGGTCGGTAGCGCACCATGATGAGTCCTGATCTCCGTCGCGACAAGCATACCCGGGGTCTGCGGGCCTGTGCACCGTCATCCTGACTTCCAGCTGTCTTTGAGTGTGACGATGCGATTGAACACTAGCCGCCCCGCTGTGGAATCGACACGGTCAGTAACAAAATAACCATGTCGCTCGAATTGAAAGCGATCTTCCGGTTGCGCTTTGTCAGCGCCGGGCTCCAGATACGCGGTAATCACCGACTTCGAATTCGGATTCAGCGCCAGCTTGAAATCCTTGCTGCCGGCATCCGGATGCGGATCCTTGAACAGTCGGTCATACATGCGCACTTCTGCGCGCACGCCATGCGCCGCTGACACCCAGTGGATATTGCCTTTCACCTTGTAGTTCGATGAACCTTCAGTGCCGCTCTTGCTGTCCGGGTAGTAGTTGCAATGCACGGCGATCACCTTGCCCGATGCATCCTTGTCGCAGCCTGTGCATTCGACGACAAAACCGTAGCGCAGCCTGACCTTGTTGCCGGGGAAGAGACGGAAGTAGCCTTTTTCCGGCACTTCCATGAAATCTTCGGCTTCTATCCATAGCTCGCGGTTGAACGGAAAGTGGCGGTTACCCCGTTCCGGATGATGCGGATGTGCGGGCGCGCTGCAGTCCTCGGTTTGTCCTTCCGGATAGTTGTCGATGATGAGTTTCAGCGGATTCAGCACGCCGACGATGCGCGCCGCCTTTTCATCGAGGTCGTCGCGCAGCGCGCCTTCGAGAATGCTCATGTCGATCCAGCTATCGGCTTTCGCGACACCAATACGCTCGGCAAATAGCTGCAGCGATTCCGGCGTGTAGCCGCGACGGCGTATGCCGACGATGGTGGGCATGCGAGGATCATCCCAGCCATCAACGATGTTCTCTTCAACCAGTTGCAAGAGCTTGCGCTTGCTGGTGATGGCGTACGTCAGGTTCAGACGCGCGAATTCATACTGATGCGGCAGCGGCTGTTTGAAGAAGCCACCCTCGGCGAGACGTTCGAGTATCCAGTCATAGAAAGGTCGGTGATCCTGAAACTCGAGCGTGCAGATCGAATGCGTGATGTTCTCGATCGCATCCGAGATCGGATGCGCATAGTCATACATGGGGTAGATGCACCAGGTGTCGCCGGTGCGATGGTGATGCGCATGACGTATCCGGTAGATCGCCGGATCGCGCAGGTTCATGTTCGGCGATGCCATATCGATCTTGGCGCGCAGCACATGCTCGCCGTCTTTGAACTCGCTGGCTTTCATCCGGCGCAGCAGATCGAGCGACTCTGCAGCGGGGCGATCACGAAAGCGCGAGTTCTTGCCCGGCTCGCCAAAATTGCCGCGATTGGCGGCCATTTCTTCAGCGCTCTGGCTGTCTACATAGGCATGACCGGCGCTGACCAGCCATTCGGCCATCTCGTACAGCTTGTCGAAATAATCGCTCGCGAAGTATTGATGATCGTGACCCCCATGCTCCCAGTGAAAGCCCAGCCATTGCACGCTGTCGATGATGGTGTCGACGTATTCCTGATCTTCCTTGGTTGGATTGGTATCGTCAAAACGCAGATGGCAGCGGCCGCCGTAATCGCGCGCGAGACCAAAGTTCAGGCAGATGGATTTCGCATGTCCGATGTGCAGATAACCGTTGGGCTCCGGAGGAAAACGGGTGATGACGCTGGGCAGCAGCGCGCCGTTAGCATCGGTTTTGCCGGTGTATTTACCGCTCGCGTTGTCAGCATCAATAATGCCGCGCAAAAAATTCGACGGCGCTGCCGGAGCGCCGTTGTTGCTGTCATTGCCCATGAAATGGAATGCGGTGAAGATGAATTAATACGCGATTTTACCGTAGCCAAGCCCTACAATCAGGGGCAGATCAGGCAGGGACGAACGCATGTGGACTTATCCAAGGATCTTCGCGCACCGGGGCGGCGGCACGCTCGCACCGGAAAACACGCTGGCCGCGCTGCGGCAGGGCGCAGCAATGGGTTTTGAGGCGGTCGAGTTTGATGTGATGGCCGTGCGCGATGATGGACTGGTGCTGATGCATGACGACGTGTTGGGGCGCACTGTCGCCGGCAGCGGCAGTGTGGGTGCGTGGCGTGCGGAAGCATTGCGCGCGATGGATGCCGGTCGCTGGTTTTCTGCAGATTTCGCCGGTGAGCCGGTGCCATCGTTTGCAGACGCCACGAGCTATTGCCTGCAAGCGGGGCTATTCATGAACGTTGAGATCAAGCCGCTGCCGGGTGAGGAAGCCCGTACCGGACGATTGGTTGCAAAAGCCTGCGCATCACTGCCCTCGGGCAGCGTGTTGTTATCCTCGTTTTCTGAACAGGCGCTGGACGCTGCGCTCACTACCGCACCCGAGGTGCCGCGTGCGCTGCTGGTCGGGGCGATTCCTGCGGACTGGGCAACAAGGCTCTCGGCATTGTCCGGAGTGGCGCTGCATGTGAAAGCCAGCCAACTGACTGCCGAGCAGGCCGGCACGATCAAAGCCGCCGGTTACGGTGTGTTCTGCTACACGGTCAATGATCCGGCTCAGGCCCGCGCGCTGTTCGCGATGGGTGTCGATGCCATGTGCACCGACCGCCTCGACTTGATCGGTCCGGATTTTTTTCAGACACTGGAAAATCCCTGATTCAGCATTGATTTTTCGGCAATCTTTGTCGCTGCCATCGACCGAGCAGCCCCGGAAAGCCAGAGGGCATCACGTATAATCGGCGGTTGTCCAGCGTTCCCCGAACGCTCACCGCATCTGCGACCGATCCACCCATGAATTCCTCAGACATCCGCGAAAAATTCCTTAGCTTCTTTGCGTCCAAAGGACATACCGTCGTTCGTTCGTCCAGCCTCGTGCCGGGCAATGATCCGACGCTGCTGTTCACGAATTCCGGCATGGTGCAGTTCAAGGATGTCTTTCTGGGCACCGACAAGCGCGACTACGTGCGCGCGGCGTCCGTGCAGCGCTGCCTGCGCGCCGGCGGCAAGCACAATGATCTGGAGAACGTCGGCTACACCGCCCGTCATCACACTTTCTTCGAGATGCTGGGCAACTGGTCGTTTGGCGATTACTTCAAGCGTGACTCGCTGATCTGGGCGTATGAATTGCTGACCGAGGTCTATGGTCTGCCCAAAGAAAAACTCTGGGCGACCGTTTATCACACCGATGATGAAGCCTATGACGTCTGGGTCAAGGACATCGGTTTGCCGCCCGAGCGCGTAGTGCGCATCGGTGACAACAAGGGCGCGCCGTATGCCTCGGACAATTTCTGGCAGATGGCCGAGACGGGCCCTTGCGGCCCATGCTCCGAAATCTTCTTTGACCATGGCCCAGATGTCTGGGGCGGCCCGCCCGGCAGCCCCGAGGCTGATGGTGATCGTTACATCGAGATCTGGAACAACGTCTTCATGCAATTCGATCGCCAGCTCGATCCGGCGACCGGCGAATACACGCTGACCCCATTGCCAGCGCCTTGCGTCGATACCGGTATGGGGCTGGAGCGACTCGCTGCGGTCATGCAGCATGTGCACAGCAACTACGAGATCGATCTGTTCCAGCGCCTGATTCAGGCGGCCGCACGCGAGACAGGTGCGAAGGATCTCAGCAGCGGTTCGCTGCGCGTGATCGCCGACCATATTCGTGCCTGCGCTTTCCTGGTGGTCGATGGCGTGGTGCCCGGCAGCGAAGGCCGCGCCTATGTGCTGCGCCGTATCGTGCGCCGCGCTCTGCGTCACGGCAACAAGCTGGGTCAGAAAAAGCCCTTCTTCTACCAGCTGGTGCCTGATCTGGTGAAGGAAATGGGCGCGGCGTATCCGGAACTGGTGGAAGCCGCAGACCGCGGGATGAGGGTCTGGAAGCAGGAAGAAGTGCGCTTTGGGGAGACGCTGGAAAACGGCATGAAGATCCTCGAAGCCGCGCTCGCCAAAGACCCAGGCCGTCTCGATGGCAAAACCGCGTTCACGCTGTACGACACTTACGGTTTTCCGCTCGACCTGACGGCTGACATCTGCCGCGAGCGCGATGTCACCCTTGATGAGGCCGGCTTCCATGAAGCGATGGACAAGCAGAAATCAGCCGCGCGTGCTGCCGGCAAGTTTGAAATGGCCGCTGGTGTCGAGTACGCTGGCCCGAAGACGCAGTTCACCGGGTACGATCATCTCGCCGACCAGGCGCAGGTGCTGGCTTTGTATGTTGATGGACAATCGGTCAAAGAAATCGCTGCCGGACAGGAAGCGATGATCGTGCTTGACCGCACGCCCTTCTATGCCGAATCCGGCGGGCAGGCGGGCGATGTGGGCGTAATCGAAACGGGCAGCGCATCGTTCGCGGTCAGCGATACCCAAAAAATTCAACCTGACGTCTCCGGCCATCACGGCCAACTCGCGACCGGCAAGCTGGCGGTCGGTGATCAGGTCGAGTGCAAGGTGAATGCCGTCGTACGTGCGGCGATCATGCGCAATCACTCCGCCACCCACCTGATGCACAGGGCCTTGCGTACCGTACTCGGCGGTCATGTCGTGCAGAAGGGTTCGCTGGTCGATGCAGAAAAGACCCGCTTCGACTTCAGTCACAATGCACCGCTGACGGCTGACGAAATCCGCCGTATCGAGGCGCTGGTCAATCACGAGATCTTGCACAATGCAGCGACCAATGCGCAGCTGATGGGCTATGACGATGCGATCAAGGCGGGCGCGATGGCGCTGTTCGGCGAGAAGTATGGTGACACCGTGCGCGTGCTCGGCATTGGCTCATCGACAGAACTCTGCGGTGGCACGCACGTGACGCGCACCGGCGATATCGGTTTGTTCAAGATTGTTTCCGAGGGTGGTGTCGCCGCTGGCATTCGTCGTGTGGAGGCGGTCACCGGAGAGAACGCGCTGACCTTGGTGCAGACACTCGCTGCGCATGTCAGTGAAGCCGCCGCTGCGCTGAAGGTGCAGCCGGACGAGATCGCGCATCGCATCGCACAGGTGCAAGATCAGGTTAAATCGCTGGAAAAAGAACTCGCCTCGATCAAGACCAAGATGGCATCGAGTCAGGGCGATGATCTGCTGTCGCAGGCGGTCGATATCAACGGCATCAAGGTGCTCGCCGCGACACTGGAAGGCGCGGATGTTCCCACGCTGCGCAGCGTGATGGACAAGATGAAAGACAAGCTCAAGACCGCAGCCATCGTGCTCGCTTCAGTGGCCGATGGCAAGGTTACGCTGATCGCCGGTGTGACAGCCGACAGCACGTCCAAAGTGAAAGCTGGCGAACTGGTGAACTTCGTTGCCCAGCAAGTGGGTGGCAAGGGGGGCGGACGTCCCGACATGGCGCAGGCCGGAGGCACGGATCCCAGTGGTTTGCCCACCGCACTGGCTGCAGTCGGCCAGTGGGTCGGCGAGCGCGTGCGCTGAACCGGTGCTGAAAGACTGACGATGCACGCTGATTTCCGTTTCTGCCCGGTGTGCGCTACCGCACTGGTGATGCGCGCCGACAGCGCCGCTGGCGCGGATGGTGACAAGGCGAGACTCGCGTGTCCCGATGGCCACTGGACGCACTGGGACAACCCCGTGCCGGTGCTCGCGGCGCTGGTCGAGCTGGAGGGCAGGATTCTGCTGGCGCGTAATGCTGCCTGGGGCCCGAAGAATTTTGCGTTGATCACGGGTTTCATGGAGCGCGGCGAAACCCCGGAGCAGGGCATACAGCGCGAGCTGCACGAAGAAACCGGACTCGCAGCCAACACGATTAGCCTGATCGGCGTGTATGAATTCGTCCGCAAGAACGAACTGATCATTGCCTACCATGTGCAGGCCAGTGGCGAAGTCAGGCTCTCGCCCGAGCTGGTGGAATACCGGCTGGTGTCGCCGGAAAAACTGCGACCCTGGCGCGCCGGGACGGGTTTTGCGATGGCCGACTGGATGCGCGCCCGCGGACTGGCGCCGGAATTTATCGACTGGGGCAGTGAAGCGCCCGCCAATGATTGATTGAGTATCAGAGCATGAACCAACAGACCCCCATGGAATTCCACAAGGATGTCGATGCGCGCGGGCTGAAATGTCCGTTGCCAATCCTGAAAGCCAAGAAAGCCCTGAACGATATGCAGACCGGCGACGTACTGCGCGTGATGGCGACGGATCCGGGTTCGGTCAGGGATTTCAATGCCTTTGCCCGGCAGACAGGGAATGCCCTGCTTGCGCACGAAGAAAAAGACATGGAATTCACGTTTTTCATCCGCCGTAAATGATTCCTGAAAATAAACGAACGACCGTGCGTGAATTTTGCGCGACCGTCCGTTATTCCCTATAATCACCGTTTACGTTAACGTCAATTAATCCCTGTCAGCGCAGGCGCGTCAGGGCCAACACTCTCCCAAGGAAGCTCATGAAGGTACTGGTACCCGTCAAGCGCGTGGTCGACTACAACGTCAAGGTTCGTGTGAAGTCCGATGGCAGCGGCGTCGATATTGCCAACGTCAAGATGTCGATGAATCCTTTTGACGAGATCGCGGTGGAAGAGGCCATGCGCCTGAAAGAAGGCGGCAAGGCGACCGAGGTCGTGGCCGTGTCGTGTGGCCTCACGCAGTGCCAGGAAACGCTGCGCACGGCGATGGCGATCGGCGCTGATCGCGGCATTCTTGCCGAGACCGATGCCGAGCTGCAGCCGCTGGCCGTAGCCAAGCTGCTCAAAGCCATCGCCGACAAAGAACAACCGCAACTCATTATTCTGGGCAAGCAGGCGATCGATGACGATTGCAATCAGACTGGCCAGATGCTGGCCGCGTTGATGGGCTGGCCGCAGGCAACGTTTGCCTCCAAGGTGGTGATCGATGGGGACAAGGCGCTAGTCACGCGTGAGGTCGACGGTGGGCTGGAAACGGTGTCCCTGTCTTTACCGGCGATCGTCACCACCGACTTGCGCCTCAACGAGCCGCGCTATGTGACGCTGCCCAACATCATGAAGGCCAAGAAAAAACAACTCGACATCGTGACACCAGACGCGCTCGGCGTGGATGTCACCCCGCGACTGAAGACACTCAAAGTCGCTGAGCCGCCCAAGCGCTCGGCCGGCACCATGGTCCCGGATGTGGCGACGCTGGTGGCGAAGCTCAAGAATGAAGCCAAAGTCATCTGAAGACTATTGAAGAACAAGGACACCCTGTCATGACCGCACTCGTCATTGCCGAACACGACAATGCCTCGCTCAAAGCGAGCACCCTCAATACCGTGAGCGCCGCTGCGCAGTGCAGCGGTGAAGTGCATGTACTGATCGCTGGCCACGGCTGCGATGCGGCTGCCGCTGCGGCCGCAACGATCGCTGGCGTGACCAAGGTGATTGTCGCTAATGGCGCGCAGTTCGCCGATGGCCTCGCCGAGAATGTCGCCGAGCAGGCGCTGGCGATCGCGTCGTCTTATTCGCATCTGCTGGCGCCCGCCACCGCGTATGGCAAGAACATCCTGCCCCGCGTTGCAGCGCGTCTCGATGTCGGACAGATTTCCGAGATCACCAAGGTGGAATCCCCCGATACCTTCGAGCGTCCGATCTATGCGGGCAATGCCATCGCTACGGTGCAGTCCACCGATGCGATCAAGGTCATTACGGTGCGCGCCACGGGCTTTGATGCAGCCAGCGACGGCGGCAGTGCAACGATCGAGAAGATTGGTGCGGTGGCAGATTCAGGTAAGTCATCCTTCGTCTCGCGCGAGCTGGCGACATCAGATCGCCCTGAGCTGACAGCGGCGAAAGTGATCGTCTCTGGCGGCCGCGGCATAGGCTCGGCAGAGAACTTCAAGATCCTCGAACCGCTGGCGGACAAACTCGGTGCGGCGATGGGCGCATCGCGTGCTGCAGTCGATGCGGGCTATGTGCCGAACGACTGGCAGGTGGGACAAACCGGCAAGATCGTCGCACCTCAGTTGTATATCGCAGTGGGTATCTCTGGTGCGATTCAGCATCTGGCGGGCATGAAGGACTCGAAGACCATCGTTGCCATCAACAAGGATCCGGAAGCGCCGATCTTCAGCGTGGCGGATTATGGTCTGGTGGGTGATCTGTTCGAAGCGGTTCCTGCGCTGATCAAGGAACTGCGCTGATCAAGGAACTGGGCTGATCAACTTCACGTAAAAGCCGCAACAACAACACACCAAGGACCTCGCATGAGCTACACCGCCCCGCTGAAAGACATGGTGTTCGTGATGAACGAACTCGCAGGACTCGAAGCCATCAGTCAGTTGCCTGGCTGCAAGGACGCCACGCCAGAAACTGCGGAGGCTGTGCTCGAGGAAAATGCGAAATTCTGCTCCGAGGTGATCGCGCCGCTGAACTGGACGGGCGATTGCGAACCCAGCCGCTGGCACGATGGTCAGGTCACAACGACTCCGGGCTTCAAAGAAGCATTTCGTGCGTTTGGCGAATCCGGCTGGCAGGGCGTGCAACATCCGACCGACTATGGCGGACAGGGTTTGCCGAAGCTGCTGGCGACGCCCTGCATCGAGATGCTGAACTCGGCCAATCTGTCGTTTGCGCTGTGTCCGCTGCTGACCGATGGCGCGATCGAGGCACTCATGACGGCAGGCAGTCAGGAGCAAAAAGATCTTTATCTCGACAAGCTCATCTCCGGCCAATGGACTGGGACGATGAACCTCACTGAGCCCCAGGCCGGTTCTGATCTTGCCTTGGTGCGCTCGCGTGCCGAGCCTCAGGGTGATGGCACGTTCAGGATTTTTGGCACCAAGATCTACATCACTTATGGTGAGCACGACATGGCTGAGAACATCATCCATCTCGTGCTGGCGCGCACGCCCGGGGCACCCGAGGGCGTGAAAGGCATCTCGCTATTCATTGTGCCCAAATTCGTGGTCAATCCCGACGGCTCGCTGGGTGAACGTAATGATGTGCATTGCGTATCGATCGAGCACAAGCTTGGCATCAAGGCCAGCCCCACGGCGGTGCTGCAATATGGCGATCAGGGTGGCGCGATAGGTCATCTGGTGGGTGAAGAGAACCGTGGGCTGGAGTACATGTTCATCATGATGAACGCCGCACGATTTGCAGTCGGCATGCAGGGTATTTCCGTTGCTGAGCGCGCCTACCAGAAGGCGGTATCGTACGCGCGCGATCGCGTGCAGTCGCGCGATCTGGCGGGTTCGGCGGGGCCGGTGGCGATTATTCATCACCCGGATGTGAAGCGTATGCTGATGTCGATGCGCGCGCAGGTCGAGGCCTCTCGCGCGCTGTCGTATGTGACAGCGGCGGCTTTCGATGGCGCGCATCATCATCCCGACGAGGCGACGCGCCAGACCCACCATGCCTTCTATGAGTTCATGGTGCCCATTGTCAAGGGCTGGTCGACGGAGCTGTCGATTGACGTGGCCTCTACGGGTGTGCAGGTACATGGCGGCATGGGTTTCATCGAGGAAACCGGCGCAGCTCAGCACTATCGCGATGCGCGCATCCTGACGATTTACGAGGGAACGACTGCGATCCAGGCAAATGATCTGGTTGGCCGCAAGACGGTACGCGATGGTGGTGCTTTCGCAAAACGCATCATTGCGCAAGTGCGCGATACGGCCACGGAGCTGAGTAAAGCGGGTCACGACGACCTGAAGGTCATCGGCAAGCGTTTAGCCGACGCCAGCGCTGCGCTGGACGATGTCGTGAGCTTCATCGCGTCGAATGCCAAATCAGACATCAAGGCAGCGTTCGCTGGCAGTGTTCCGTATCTGAAAATGGCGGGTGTCGTGTTCGGTGGATGGCAAATGGGCCGTGCAGCACTCGCGGCAGCAAACAAACTCTCGGCAGGTGATGGCGATGCCGCCTTCTATCAGGCGAAGATCGCCACCGCGCGCTTTTTTGCCGATCATTTCGTCGCCACGGCATCGGCATCGCGTGCGGCAATTGTCGAGGGCAGTGCAGGGGTGTTGGCGCTGGCAGAGGATCAGTTCTAAGAACCTATCCCGTTAGGCCGCTTGCGTCGTTGACAGTGCCTTGCCGTACGTCTTTACTGTCTGCGGCACTGCCGCCTGGCCATCGACCTAACGGGATAGGTTCTACGTGTCCGCTCAAGCTGGCGACCCCACCTCAACCATACGCTCCACCCGTCAGCCACAGATCAAACGCCCGCGCGATCACGGTCAGTAGCAACGTCGTGCCATAAAAGAGATTCACCACCATCATGAGGGGCACGGGCCAGCGGGTGTCGGTTGGGCTATCCGTCGCCGAGTGGTAGCGCTCATCCCATTTTTCATCGGGCATCAGGCCGATCACAAAGGTGGCAATGCTCGCGACCAGCATGGAGAGCACCAGCGGTGCGGCAAACGCCAGCAGCGGCCAGTCCGGTCGGATGGTCATCAGCGCGATGGAGGCGGGCAAGCTGGCGACATGCAGCCAGCCCCAGCGATCAGTGATGCCATTGAGATAAAACCGATGCGCGCCCACCATCCCCAGCAGGAACGCTAGCAGGGTGGCGAGGGTCTTGTTTTTGCGGGCTGACGGTGTCATGGCGGGTATTTTTGGGGGAAAAGAGGTGCTTAAAAGATAAATTTGTATCGTACTGACAATTTTTTGAAGCCGTGAGTGTGCCGCAGACCCCAGATGAACGCTCATACCGTCCAGTAAAACAGGCGGCCCGGCTTGTTACCCGAGGGTGAAAACCGCTATAATTGCGGTCTTTTTCCGTTCCCGTACCCCTTTCGCTGAGAAGATTATGGTCGTTATTCGTTTAGCTCGTGGCGGCGCCAAAAAGCGCCCCTTCTATAACATTGTTGCCACCGATTCGCGCAATCGCCGTGACGGTCGATTCATTGAGCGCATCGGTTTCTACAACCCGATCGCATCCGGCGCCGCCGTGCCGTTTAACATTGACGAAGCCCGTCTGACCTACTGGAAAGGCGTTGGCGCGCAATTGTCGCCGACGGTAGAGCGTCTGGTGAAGTCCAACGGCAAGAAAGCTGCCTGATCCCGCCGTGTCGGGCCGTGCCGGAATTCCGGTTCCCGACGATCTGGTGCTGGTGGCGCATGTAACCGGTGCGTTTGGCGTCGCAGGGTGGATCAAGTTGCGACCCTACTCTGCAGAAGCCAGTGCCCTGTTCCAAGCCAAGACCTGGTGGGTAGATAAGCCCGAACTGCATGATGTGGACGTCATGCAGTTGCGAGTGCAAGGCGAGGATGTCGTTGTCAAACTGGTGGGCATCGAGGATCGCCTTGCCGCGGAAGCGCTCAAAGGAGCGACCGTTCAAGTGAGACGAGCCCACTTCCCGCCACTGGAAGATAATGAGTTTTACTGGGTCGATCTGATCGGCCACACCGTTGACAATCTTCGCGGCGAGTTGCTCGGAGAGCTAAGCGGCCTGATGGACAACGGCGCGCATCCGATACTGAGAGTGGCAGTGCCGGCGTCAGACGGACAAAAGCGTACAGAATTACTGATACCGTTCGTCGATCAGTTTGTGACGGAGGTGGATCAGGTAGCGAAAAGAATCACGGTGGACTGGGAAAAAGATTACTGATCCCAAGACCCAAACAGGGAGAGAGCATGCAGTTCGATGTGATAACGCTCTTTCCTGAAATGTTCACGGCGCTGACGGCATCGGGCATCACGAGGCGCGCGTTTGAGCAAAAGAGATGTGCGCTGTCGTTATGGAATCCGCGTGACTTCACCTCGGATAACCACCGCACGGTAGACGATCGGCCTTATGGCGGTGGCCCCGGTATGGTGATGATGGCGGCCCCGCTGGAAGCAGCGATCAATGCGGGCCGTCAGAATCAGGCGCGTATGGGATTACCCCGGCCCCGGACGATTTATCTGTCGCCGCAGGGTGTGCCGCTGAACCACGCACGCGTGATGCAGCTGGCGCAGGAGCAGGGGCTGGTGCTGTTGTGCGGTCGATATGAAGCGGTCGATCAGCGTTTGCTGGATCGTTGTGTGGATGAAGAGATCAGCTTGGGCGATTTCGTTCTTTCAGGCGGCGAATTGCCGGCGATGGCGCTGATGGATGCGCTCATACGGCAGTTGCCCGGTGTGCTCAACGATGATGCGTCGGCGGTGCAGGATAGCTTCGTGAATGGCTTGCTGGATTGCCCGCATTACACGCGGCCCGAGGAATACGAAGGTGTGAATGTCCCGGCCGTGCTCATGGGCGGTCATCACGCAGAAATAGACAAATGGCGCCGCGAACGGGCACTTGAGTCCACGCAGCGCAAACGCCCCGAATTGTTGCAGCAAGCACGGGCTGCAGGAAGCCTGAGCAAGGCAGATGAGACCTTCCTGAACCAGTTGAAGTAAGAGCAGTGATTGCAGTACCGCAGTGAAAAAAAGCGTAGCAGAAGACATCGCAGTCGAAAAGACCGCGACAAATGAGGCCGTATGTGATTAACCCCATCCTCTGACGGGCAACACAGCAGCAATAGGCGCCGTCATGATGGTCAAGGAGCAAGCCATGGATCTGATCCAGCAACTCGAGCAAGAAGAAATCGCCCGTTTGGGCAAAAACATTCCCGATTTTGCGCCCGGCGACACCGTGGTCGTCAACGTGAACGTCGTAGAGGGAAACCGCAAGCGCGTGCAGGCCTATGAGGGCGTGGTCATCTCTCGTCGTCATCGTGGGCTGAATTCGAATTTCATCGTCCGCAAAATCTCCTCGGGCGAGGGTGTCGAGCGTACCTTTCAGTTGTACTCGCCACTGATCGCGTCGATTGATGTCAAGCGTCGCGGTGATGTTCGTCGCGCGAAGCTTTACTTTCTGCGTGAGCGTTCCGGTAAATCGGCACGTATCCGCGAGAAGTTGCCCAGCCGCCGTACGGCAGAAGCCGCAGCAGAGTAAAATCAAGCGGTTGTACACCGAAAGGGCACCTCGGGTGCTCTTTTTTTTGAATCTCCATGAAAACCCCTTTCGATCCCTTGCTCGCAGACATAGAAGAACGCCGGCCGGAACCGCCAGTGGCGTCGTCGCGTTTAGATCCGCACTGGTTGCGGCAGCACTTCAAGCAGCCGTCTGCATGGTCACCGGAGTTCTCTGATGAGCACCGCCTGAACGATACCGGCCAAGCGTTGGTGTCCGCTTCGGTGCTGGTGCCGCTAGTGGCGCGCGCCGATGAGTTGCGGCTGCTGCTGACCCAGCGTACCGCGCACCTGAACGATCATGCTGGCCAGATCAGTTTTCCGGGCGGGCGGGTCGATCCCGAGGATGAGGACGCGATCGCCACCGCCCTGCGTGAAACCGAGGAAGAAATCGGCCTGCATCGTCGGCATGTGGAAGTCATTGGCAAGCTGCCTGAGTATGTCACCGGTACCGGTTTCAGAGTGACGCCGGTGGTGGCTCTGGTGCACCCGCCGTTTGAGCTCAGCGCCGACGAATTCGAGGTGGCCGAGATCTTCGAGGTACCGATGTCCTTCCTGATGGATGGTGCCAATCATCAGCGCCGCAGCGCTGTCTTCCCAAGCCGCCCCGGGCGCCGCAGTTTTTACGCGATGCCCTACGGTGATTACTTTATCTGGGGGGCGACCGCCGCAATGCTCAGAAATCTTTATCATTTTCTCCGGGCATGAGGCGTCAAGCACCGACGCTTTCCAACAGTGACAAGAAAAACAAGGGTTTACGACATTTTCTCAGTGCGGCATGCGGGCGCTTTGCATGAAATTCCGCCCACTTTGCTCGGCCCCCCGTTTGATTCCCGTCATCTGCTGCGCTATCGTACGGGTTGCTGGATTATCCACGTGTCCCGATGACTCTCTTTTCCATCTTGCTGGTGCTCCTGATCGAGCAATTCAGGCCGCTTCGCGCCGATAACCCGGTCTATGCCTGGATCAGGATTTTTGCCGCGCGCGTAGAACACAGCTTTAATGCGGGTCAGCCCGAGCACGGCCGTATGGCCTGGCTGGTGATGCTGTCGGTGCTGGTCGTGCCGGTGCTGCTGGTGTACTGGCTACTGGCGCTCGTGGGACCGCTGGCGCAATTTGTATGGAGCGTGCTGATCGTTTACCTGACGCTGGGCTTTCGGCATTACAGCCATTACTTCACCGCGATACAAGCCGCGCTGAATGACAGTGACCTGACCGAGGCGCGTCGCCTGCTGGCGGAGTGGACGCATCAGGATGTGCGCGACCTCGACGCCCCCGAGATCGCGCGCCTGTCTGTGGAAAACGCGCTGATCACCACCCATCGTCACGTGTTTGGCGTTTTCTTCTGGCTGCTGCTGCCGATGGGCCCGGCAGGCGCCGTCATTTATCGTGTAGCCGAGTATCTTGCACGTGTCTGGAATGCGCCCGAGATGAGCGACGAGTCCTTTGGCAGCTTTGCCCGACGAGCCTTCGATCTGATCGACTGGTTACCCGCACGATTGACTGCGATCGCCTTTGCGATTGTCGGTAATTTCGAGGATGCGGTTTATGCCTGGCGAAATTTCGCGCGGCGCTGGAGCAGCCAGAGCACTGGCATCATCCTGGCGGCCGGCGGCGGTGCGATGGGCGTGCGTCTGGGCACACCGGCCGAATATGCCTCGGATATCCCGGAGGTTGATGTCACGGCTTATGATTCTTCCACTGCCGATATCGAGATACTTCCCGGCGAAGAGCCTTCGGTGCGCGCGCTGCAAAGCACCGTTGGCCTGATCTGGCGAGCGTTACTGCTGTGGATTTTGCTACTGTTGCTAGTATCGGTCGCCAACTGGCTGGGCTGAGCTCTGGCAAGCACCGATCCCTCACTTCCCCGAGAAAGCCCGGCTGCCTTGATGGCCACGTCCAGTTCAGACGCTCGCAGCGAAGCGACCGATTTCATCATCCAGGGCGTGACTCGCAAAGGCAAGACTTTTCGACCCAGCGACTGGGCTGACCGCTGGTGCGGCATCATGTCGCGCTTTCATCCTGACGCGGGCAGCGGCTATGACCGGCATCTTCAATATTCACCCTATGTGCAACCCGCGCTGAGCTGCGCACGCTCGCGTGCGCGCTCAACAAGATTGCCAATGATATTCGCTGGTTATCCTCCGGGCCACGTTGCGGTCTGGGAGAGATCCATATTCCTGAAAATGAGCCGGGCAGCTCCATCATGCCGGGCAAAGTCAATCCCACGCAATCTGAGGCTTTGATGATGATCTGTACGCAGGTGATGGCCAATGATCTTGCCATCAGCATTGCAGACAGTTCGGGCAATTTCGAACTCAATGTCAGAAAGCCGCTCATCGCGCACGCCTGTTTGCAAAGCCTGAGGTTACTGAGTGATGGCATGCGCTGTTTCCACCACCACTGCATCGCCGGTATTACCGCCAACGAGGCCCGCATCGGCGAACAGCTCTCGTCATCCTTGATGCTGGTGACAGCACTGGTACCTCACCTGGGCTACGATGCGGCGGCGGCGATCGCGCAGGATGCCCACCGTCGACGCGTCAGCCTCAAGGACGCCGCACTGGCCTCAGGTCTGCTGAGCGCAGAGCAGTTCGACCGATGGGTGCAGCCCGCCGACATGATCCACCCCCAACCGGGCTGACGGCTACGCGCTTGCGCCGTGCGCCGCGCTGGTAGAGATTGACAATGGCCAACAAAATCACGGATCCCAGCAAGGACACCACCAGTGCCCCGAGGTTGAAGTCGCTCTGACTCACGGTACCGGTGCCCACCATGGGCGCAATGAGCCAGCCACTCAGTAGCGCGCCGATGATGCCGACCACAACATTGAGCAAGATACTTTGCTGCGAAGTGGTGCGCATGATCACGCTGGCAATCCAGCCCAGCATCCCGCCTATCACAATCCAGATGATGAAGTTCATATCGTCTCTCCAGTCAACTCACAAAGTAAAACCCTGTCCTTGCCTAGCGTGAGAGTTAGGCAGGCAGGCGGGCGACTGGTTCACCGCACACTGCGTTTGCCGTCGAGCCTGGGGGTTGAGGGGGGAGAGGTGGGTGCGGCGTGGCAGTAATTGCCAGGAAGATGCACAATAGATGGTGTGGGCAGCCCGTAGCGCGCGACTTCAGCGGTCAGGGCAGCCATGACGTCTACTCTTTTCACGGAAAGGAAGGCCATGTCGAGCAAAACCATATCCATTGTGCTCTCCGCTGTGATCGCCTCGACCGCCACGCTGGCGCTGGCAGCTGTGCTGAAGATCGATACCGCGAAAAGTTCAGTGTCGGCCGTCTTCAAGCAGATGGGTGTGCCCGTCGAGGCGAAGTTCACCCGCTTTTCTGCCCAGATCAGTTTTGATCAAGCCAAGCCGCAAGAAGGCAAGGCCAGCGTCGAGATCGATATCCCCAGTTTCGATCTGGGTGACCCAGATTACAACCGCGAGGTACAAAAGAAGGAGTGGTTCAACGGCAGCCAGTTTCCGAAAGCGAGCTTTGTCTCCACGCGTATTCAGTCGCCGGCGCCGGGCAAGCTGGAAGTCAGTGGCAAGCTGACGATCAAGGGCAAATCGGCCGATGTCAGTTTCCCGCTGAGCGTCAAGAAAGAAGGCGACCAGCAAGTGTTCGAGAGCAGTTTGCCCATCAAGCGGCTGGCTTTCAGTATTGGCGAGGGTGAATGGAAGGACACCAGCATCGTGGCCGACGAGGTCGTGATCAAATTTCGCGTAGCCGGGCGCTAGTGCTGAAAGTGCGTTGAATAGGCTGCAGATATCCTCAGTTTGAATGACAACTACCCAGTACCAGGAGTCGCAATGAGATTCACCGAAAAGCAATTCACTTTCCTCATGGGCGTGCTGGCATTGTTGATGAGCGCCCCAGTGGTGCAGGCGCAAAACTACAACATAGACCCCGGTCACACCTATCCCAGCTTCGAAGCAGATCACCTGGGTCTGTCCTTCTGGCGCGGCAAGTTCACCAAAACCACTGGCAAAGTAACGCTTGATCGAGGCTCATCGACAGGCGGTAGTATCGACATCACGATCGATGCCAGTTCGATCGATTTTGGTCACGCAAAAATGAACGACAATGCGCGCGCTAAAGACATGTTTAACGTCGAGCAATTCCCTACTGTCACCTACAAAAGCCGCACGCTGACATTCGAAGCTGAGAAACTCGTGGCGGTAGAAGGTGACATGACCCTCTTGGGCGTGACCAAGTCCATGCCGCTGAAAGTAACGCATTTCAAGTGTGCGATGCATGCCATGCTCAAGCGCGAAGTCTGCGGTGTCGATGCGTCTGCGCGCTTCGATCGCAGTGACTATGGTCTGAGCTACGGCGTGCCGCGTTTCTCGCCTGAGGTCAAATTGCAGATTCAGGCAGAGGCGATACGCGCAGATTGAACCTGGCCAGCACGGGTCGGCCTCCTGACCCACGGCCGCCCTTGATGGCGCGCTACGCAGTGCTGAGCCTTCAGCCGCACACGTCATGGGCCTTGTTTGGTCAGCACTTCCCCAGGAGATTGACATGCACTTTCTCGGAATATCCGGCAGCTTGCGCCGGCAATCGCTTAATACGGCGGCCTTACGCGCCTGCACCGGTTTGCTGCCTGCGGGCGTCACCATGGCCTTGGCAGACATCTCGGCTATTCCACTCTATAACGAAGAGATTCGCGAACAGGGTCTGCCGGCACCGGTGCAGTCACTCCGAGAGCAAATCCTGGCAGCGGATGCGCTGGTGATCGCGACGCCGGAGTACAACTATTCCATGCCTGGTGTACTGAAGAATGCGATTGACTGGGCATCGCGGCCACCGTCACAAGTTTTCGAGGGCAAGCCCATCGCACTGATAAGTGCATCACCGGGCGGTTTTGGTGGCGCTCGCGCGCAGTACCAGTTGCGGCAGGTGTTCATTTATCTTAATGGCCTGGTGCTCAACCGGCCGGAAGCCATGATCTCTGCCGCACACACCAAATTTGATGCGCAAGGCGAACTGACGGATCCTGCTGCATCCGATCAGCTTAAAGCCTTGCTGGCAGCGCTGGTGGACTGGACCCGTTTGATCTCAGCAGGCCAGGCTGCCGTCAGCAAGGCTCAGCCATGATGCGCAAGGCGCCGCTGGGCCGTCTGTTGCCGTGGCTTGCAGCGCTGTTGATCACGCAGCAAGCGCTCGCGCAGATTATCGATCTCTCTTCTGGTAAAGAGTTGTCTGAGCAGGCGCTCACCGAGCGTCTTGCAGCGGCGGACATCGTGCTGCTAGGCGAGTTGCATGACAACCGCCTTCACCATGCGCTGCGCGGCCAGCTAATCGCACGCCTCGCGGGTAAAGGCCGCACCATCGTCGCCGAGCACCTGCCCCAGGGTGGCCTGGTGAATTTTGTCTCCGACACGCGTGCGGATCTGGTGGCGGCGGGCTTCGATCCGGCTGGTTGGGAATGGCCCGCGCACGAAAAACTCTACGAGCAGATACGCGCCAGTGCCACGCCGCTCATCGGTGGCAACCTGCCCCGAGAGCAGTCGCGACAAATCTTCATGCAAGGCATCACGGCGCTGCCTGAGCGCATGGCGCAGACCTATGAAAAATCTCGGCTTGACGCTGCCCCAGAAAAAACCCTGAATCAGGATCTCATCGATGGTCATTGCGGAAAATTACCCGACCGTTACCAGTCACGTATGCGCTTCGCACAGCGCGTAACCGATATTGCACTGGCACATACGTTGCTTGATCACCGGCCGGCCGTACTCGTCGCCGGCAATGGACATGTCCGCAAAGACTACGGTGTGCCACAGGTGATCACCGCCACGGCGCCGCAGCTTCGTCAGGTCAGTGTCGGTTTTATCGAGCGCAGCATCGATCCACGGGAACTGATACAGTCCCTCGGAGCGCAGTATGATGTGGTCTGGCTGACCGAGCGGGCCGAGCGCAAGGATCCTTGCGAGAATTTTGATCTTAAATAGTGCCTGCTTGGTTCAAGCAAGCGAGTTCAGTTTTTTATTACCGACAAAAATAAACTCAGAAGAGATTCAGCATGTTCAAATCTTTTTTCATGTCCCGGCAGTGGGCGTTATGGGCGTGGCCCGGTGCAGTGCTGATTTTCGTCGGTACCTGGTATCAGGTGCAGATCGACGTCAAGATCAATGACTGGTTCGGTAGTTTTTATGATGTCGTACAGAAGGCGCTGAGCAAGCCAGGTGAGGTGAGCCTCTCGGAGTTCTTCGGCTTCCTGTTGAGCTTCGGCGAGCTTGCCGGCACTTATGTGCTAGTGGCGGTGCTGCTGGGTTTCTACACCAAGCACTGGGTCTTCCGGTGGCGGCATGCGATGAATGATTTCTACGTATCGCACTGGCACACCCTCAGGCAGATCGAGGGCGCAAGTCAGCGTGTCCAGGAAGACACCAAGCGTTTCGCGACCATCATGGAAACCTTGGGCTCGAACATGATGGATTCCATCATGACCTTGTTTGCTTTTCTGCCGATACTCTGGGGCTTGTCTAAAAAAGTCAGCGAAGTCCCGGTGCTGGGTCAAGTGGACCATGCGCTGGTCTACGTGGCTATTTTGTTCGCTTTGCTGGGTACGGTCGCACTAGCGCTGATTGGCATCAAATTACCAGGACTGGAATTCAACAACCAGCGCGTTGAGGCGGCGTATCGCAAAGAACTGGTGCACGCGGAAGATGATCCCGCTCGCGGCACTGAGCCTGTCGTGAAAGAGTTGTTCTCGCAAGTGCGTCAGAATTATTTCCGCTTGTTTTTCCACTACATGTATTTTGATGTCGCCAAATTCAGCTATCTGCAGTTCGGCGTGCTGGTGCCCTACATTGCACTAGGCCCTACCGTCGTGGCCGGCGCGATCACGCTGGGTGTGATGCAGCAGATTGTGCGTGCATTCGGGCGGGTTGAAATGTCTTTCCAGTTTCTGGTGCGAAGCTGGGGCACGATTGTCGAGCTGATCTCTGTCTACAAGCGTCTTCGTGCTTTTGAGGCCCAGATAGGCATCCTCGAAATGGACAAGCGCTCATCAACCGCAGGGTAAAGCGGCACTTCACAGGGTGGATCCCGACGCGGCGAGACGGGCAGGCTCGTCGCATCACCCTACCTGCAAAAGCTGCCAGCACGACCATAGCGTTACATTATCAAATCATTATTGGTGTGCGCTGCATCACGACCCTTGACCCATCATGACGCGCCGGTGTGGCAGTGAAGATGTGACAGCTGTCACACACCCGCCTGTGACGCCTGTGCGATCACCCACCTATGAAGATTGAATACTTGCCTTATTGAGTTTTTGCGACGCAGCATACGCACATTGAAAACCAAACGTATTCAGGTGCTTGTATTCTTCTATTGGTTACTTGTATTCTTTCCTTGAAGTCCGCATTAGCACAATGTTCTTTGGCATGAGAATTGCAAAAAATTAACTGGTGCAGCCTTCACGGGCGGGCTGCCTTCAGGCAGTGGCATCACCACCCCGGCAAAAAGTCATTCGGTCTGATGAGACCGGATCAACACAACGGAGGAGACAACTATGACAGACAAGCAAAGGCCATTTGGTGTTTCGATGACCGAAAGGGAGTTCGCAGAGTGTTTGCATGCGGATGAGGCAGCCTTCGCGTCGCCGATCCCAACCCAGATGGTGTCAAACGGTGAATACAACCCGCTGCCGCAAACCGAGAAGCAGAGAAAGGTCGAGTTCCTGATCAAGGAAATGGCCGACAAGGAAGCCAAGCGCAACAATATGACCCGCCGCCAGTTCCTTGCGACTTCCTCAGGCATGGCGACTGCGTTCCTGGCGATGAATCAGGTGTATGGCACTGTGTTCGAGGTCGACGAGGCTGAGGCCAAAAACCTTGACGCGGCTGGTGATCGCAAAGCCAAGTACAAGGGCCAGTTCATTTTTGATGACCAGACCCACTTCATCCGCGATGACTTCAAAGAGGAAGGTCTGCTGGGCCTGACCAAGTGGGCCGAGGGCGCCGGGGTGAACCCGAACATCGTGCAAGAACCGACCTCACTCGCTCGCTACCAGATGGACAACTACCTCAAGGAAATCTTCCTTGAATCCGACACGTCGGTGGCGCTGCTCTCGGGCGCTCCCTTTGATGATCCGAACTGGTGGCTGCTGTCGAATGACGCGATCCAGAACGCTTGCCGTGCGGTGAACAAGATGGCGGGTAGCGTCCGTATGCTCGGTCATTCGATTATCACGCCAAAATATCCGAACTGGATGGATGAAGTCGATCGCGCGATCGAAGAGCTCAAGCCGGTCTCGTGGAAGTCCTACACCATCGGCGATCCGTTCGGTCCGTCGAAGTACGCATGGCGCCTCGATGACGAGAAGCTGATGTACCCGTTCTATGAAAAAGCGCTCAAGGCGGGCATCAACACCATCTGTATCCACAAGGGCCTGATGCCGCGTGACTACGAGAAGGCCTTCGCCGGCACGTGGGAGCATGCGACCGTCAATGACCTTGGCAAGGCTGCAAAAGACTGGCCGAAGATGAACTTCGTGATTTATCACGCTGCGCTGCGTCCGTGGCTGGCCGACAAGCCCGATCAGGAAATGGCCTCTTTCGAGAAAACGGGCTACATCCAGTGGGCTACCGATCTGGCAAGGATTCCCGAGAAATTCGGAGTGAAGAATGTATATGCAGAACTCGGTACGTCGTTTGCTTCGACCGCTGTCACGGACCCCAACTTCTGCGCAGCCTTCCTTGGCCAATTGGTCAACCTGATGGGGCCGGACAACGTGGTGTGGGGAACCGACTCCGTCTGGTACGGCTCGCCACAGTGGCAAATCGAGGCACTTCGCCGCCTCGAAATTCCTCAGGCCATGATGAAGAAGCAGGGCTGGAAGATTGCGCTTGGTGATGGTCGCGGTACCGTGAAAAACAAGATCTTTGGTCTGAACTCAGCCAGGATCTACAAGCTCGACGCGCAGAAGATGGCGCTGGACGCGGTCAACAGCCCGTTCGACACCGACATGATCGCCAAGATGAAGCAAGAGTATCTGGCGATGGGCGGCGAGCGCAGCAACACAGCCTATGGTTACATCGCCAAGGAAGGTCGCTCATTCGGCTAAGCCGAAGTGCAGCTTCTGAGCGGACAGGTCTTGCGGCCTGTCCGCCTCACCGAAAGCCACCTAGGAGGACTACCATGAAGTCTCTGAAGCTTGCCCCGGTGCTGGCGAGCCTGCTGCTGATCACGGGATCGGTGGCGCTCGCAGATCACCATGGTGAGAAAAAGACGCGTGTCGGCACCTGCGATGACGCAAAGAAGCAGCAGGATTATTTCTGTGACCAAAAGAACGCTTCCGGCGATTCAATGGTCGCGTTGGGTACGGCTTGCAGGAACGCCAAGATCAACGTGAAAGAGGCCTGCGAGGGCGTCGTGCAGCCCGACGAAACCTACAAGTCCTGCAAGATGGAGCAGAAGTGCTGAGCTGATTTCATTTAGTTCGCTGGACAAGTAGCATAACAACATGCAGTTCATCGTGATCAAGGCCTATTCGTCTCCTTGTTTCATCTCGCCGGCAGCCCTGCGCTGCCGGCTTTTTTATTTTCTGAAAAACGCTGAAAATCATCATGCAAAAAACCATACAACGCATAACCACGCTGCGCCTGTTGATGTCCTCGCTAGTCGTCACGCTGATCTCCGTTGCCGCGTCGGCCCAAGAGCGCACGCCCGGCAGCGTGTTCAACGATTGCGATATTTGTCCGCAGATGGTGGTGCTGCCCGCCGGTGAGTTCGTGCAGGGCTCGGACAAGGTCGAAAGTGGGCATCTGGATGAAAAGCCGCAGCGCACGGTGAAGCTTAGCCGTCCCTTTGCTGTCGCCAAGACGGAGACCACCTTCGCTCAATGGGATGCCTGTGTCGCTGATGGCAAATGCCCGAAAGCCGACGATGCCGGTCTCGGGCGCGGCAAATTCCCGGCAGTGAATAACTCTTGG
Organism: Oxalobacteraceae bacterium; assembly: GCA_046090895.1. Taxonomy (GTDB): domain Bacteria; phylum Pseudomonadota; class Gammaproteobacteria; order Burkholderiales; family Burkholderiaceae_D; genus Pernthalerella. Next base: position 50,534 of record JBJTAS010000023.1, read on the forward strand.
CCAGAAGCCAAGAGTTATGTCACGTGGCCGTCAGCAAAAACCGGCAAATCATATCGGCTGTTGAATGAATCCGAGTTCGAATATGCGGTGCGAGGCGGCACCAAGACAGCCTGGTTCTGGGGTGGTAACGACGACAAGAAAAAAACCTGCGACTACGCGAATCTGCATGACGAAAAAGGCAAAGAGGCTCACCCTAATTATGTCTGGTCGCATGTGCTGTGCAACGACGGCGCAGCAGAAAATGCTGAGGTCGGGCAGTACAAGCCAAACCCCTTTGGTCTGCATGATATGCTGGGCAATATTCGAGAGTGGGTCGAGGATTGTCATCAGGCCGGCTACGCGGGCGCACCCGAGGATGGCTCGGCACGTAAGCATGAGGGCAAATGCGAGAAGCGTGTCGTCCGAGGCGGTGCCTGGCTGGATGGCCCGTCAACGGCGCGTTCGGCCTATCGCTATTCTGAGGAAGAAGGTATGCGTAACCACCAGACGGGTTTTCGCGTAGCGCGTGACCTGTAAACACGCTTTCGATCTGACAGAGAGGCAGACCATGGCGATTCTTCGCGGCGTTCGCACTGCATGGATAAAAAAGCTCGGCGTCATGGCGGCTGCTGCCGCCATGCTGGGGGCCGCTGGCACCGCGGCGACGCAGGTAATCCGTTCCAGCGAAAAGAAGATCGACCCGAATGCGGTCTACCTGCAGCCTGTACCGGGACTCACGCATTCGCAGCTGCAAAAATTCAAGGCGGGCGAAAAGCAGTTCAAGGCGCCTTGGGTGGTGTTTCCGCTGCTGGGCGGCGAGTGGGGCTTGGGGCCGACCTTTCTGGCGAGTTCCTGCGTGGGCTGTCATGTGCAGGCCGGTCGCGGCCGGACGATGGATGCACCCGGCACCGTGGTGTTCCAGCAATTACTGCGGCTCTCGGTTCCCGGGGAAGACGAACACGGCGCACCGCGTCCGCATCCCAATTATGGCGATCAGATTCAGGTGTTCGGTATTAATGTCGGATTAAAAGAAAATCTCAAACCGGGTGAGGCGGATCTTTACGTCGACTGGCAGCCCGAGGTGGTTGTTCTGTCGGATGGTGAGAAAGTCGAACTGCGCAAGCCCAAGATACGTTTAGAAAAACTCAATTTCGGCCCGATCGATGAGACCGTGATGACCTCGCTGCGTAACACGCAAGTGGTGTTTGGCATGGGTTATCTGGAAGCAGTGAGTGAAGAAGATATTCTTGCACTGGCCAAGATGCAGCAGTCGCAAGGACTGAATGGACGTCCCAACTATGTGCGTGACGATATCAACAAGCGTACCTCGCTGGGTCGGTTTGGCTGGAAGGCCAATCAGCCCAGCGTGAAACAGCAAATCGTCGCCGCTTTTCATGGCGATATGGGTGTGACCTCTTCCCTGTACATCGAAGAGAATTGCCCGCCAGCGCAAACCGCCTGCCGCGCAGTGCCACCGGGGAATCGTCCTGAGCTGCTCGACTATTCATGGGATGAGCTCAATTTCTGGTCAGTCGCGCTGGATGCGCCGTCGCCGCGCGATCAGGACAAGGAGAATGTACAGCGTGGCGCAAAGCTGTTCGAGAAAGCGCGCTGTGCGCAATGCCACATACCCGAGCTCAAGACCGCAGAGTACCCTTTGCTGCCGGCGATTGCGAAGCGCAGTTTCCGTCCCTACACCGATTTGCTGCTGCATGACATGGGACCGGGTCTGGCCGATGGTCGTCCTGATTTCAAGGCGGGGCCGCGCGACTGGCGCACCGCGCCTTTGTGGGGCATCGGCTTGTCCCAGCAGGTGAATGGCAGCACGAACCTGCTGCATGATGGCCGCGCGCGCAACGTGCTTGAGGCGATACTCTGGCATGGTGGCGAGGCCAAGCCATCGCGGGATATTTTTGCTGGCTTGAGCAAGGCCGAGCGCGAGGACTTAATCGCTTTCGTGAATTCCCTGTGATCTGCACCTTGATGTAGGAACCCATTCATGGTCACGCGCCGAGAAAAAATCTTTTATTTCAGTCTGGCGCTGGCGCTGTTCATGGTGTTTCGTCATCTGCTCGGCCCCTTGCTTGGCCTGTCCGGGCTGGCCCTGACGGTGTCGTCCTATGTGTTTGCGATTTTGCTGGCGACGGTTTACCTGTACAAAACTTTGCTGCGTCCGACCCGCAGCACTGAGAACAAGGGGGACGCATGAAATATCGAACGCTGTCGGCGGCCTTGATGCTGATCGTTGCTAACGTGGCGCACGCCGATTGGAAGCTCTACGGTGATAACGGCAAGGCCGAGTTTTACTATGACGAAAAAAGCGTGGTCGTCTCGGGCAGTCACGTCACGGTGTGGGAAATGCTGAACTATGGTTTCCCCCTCAACGGCGTACTCTCCAACCGTTCGCACAAGGAATACGACTGCGGTAGCGAGAAATTCCGTAATCTGTCGGGCGAGTTTTACAGCGAGAATATGCTCAAAGGTAATCGCGTGAGCAACAATGTCGATCCCGAAGATACCTGGCGGTCTGTGATCGAGGGGACGCAAAACCAGGCGCTGATGCGATTGGTCTGCGGTCTGCGAAGCTGAGATAAGGCTTGCTCAGGGAGGTATGTTTTCCTCGTGCTAAGCTCATCGCTGATCTGAAGCGGTTGTTCAGGCCGGCGATCATCAAAACGCCTGCGTGACACGGCACGGCATCATCCCACGAAAACACCCATGATCGCTCTGCTAGAAGCCCGCCGCGCAGGACTGCTCAACCGCTCTCACTGGGTTCCGAATCTCATCGCAGGACTGATCGTCGGCGTGGTTGCATTGCCTTTAGCCATGGCATTTGCGATCGCCTCAGGTGCGCGGCCAGAGCAGGGTATTTATACCGCGATCATCGGAGGTGGACTGATCTCCGTCCTCGGCGGCAGCCGCGTGCAGATTGCCGGACCCACCGGCGCGTTCATCACTATCCTTGCCGGCATCACCGCGAAATATGGCATCGCTGGTTTGCAGGTCGCAACGCTTATGGCAGGAATCATGTTGGTGCTAATGGGTGTGGCACGCATGGGCGGCGTGATCAAATTCATACCGGCGCCTGTTGTGGTGGGATTCACTGCAGGTATCGGTGTGATTATTTTTGTCGGGCAGTGGAGCGAGTTCTTTGGATTACCCAAGCCAGCGGGTGAACATTTTCACGAAAAGCTCTGGCATTTGCTGCTGTCGTTCCCAGAGGCGCATGGGCCTACACTGGGATTGTCCCTGCTGAGCCTGACACTGGTGCTGATTGCCCCTCGGGTATCCGCACTGGCGCGAGTACCCGGCCCGCTGATTGCCATGCTGGTGATTACTGTGCTGCAGACTGTCTGGATCTTGCCTGGAATTGCCACGATAGGCTCAGCCTTTGGTGGCATACCGACCGGTTTGCCAGAATTTGCTGTGCCCGCCATCTCGCTGCCACAGATTCTCACCCTGATCGGTCCGGCTTTCACGATCGCGATGCTCGGTTCGATCGAGGCACTGTTGTCTGCCGTGGTCGCCGATGGCATGGCGGGTACACGACATGATTCAAATCAGGAGCTCATTGGACAGGGTATCGCCAACATCGTCGCGCCGCTGTTCGGTGGCTTTGCTGCCACCGGCGCGATCGCCCGCACAGCGACCAATATCCGTAATGGTGCCACCAGTCCTCTGGCCGGCATCATGCACGCGGTGACGCTCATCGCCGTGCTGCTGTTCCTCGCGCCGCTCGCATCTCATATTCCTCTGGCAGTGCTGGCGGCGATATTGTTCGTGGTGGCGTGGAATATGAGCGAGGCAAGGCACTTCATCCATCTGCTCAAGACGGCACCTCTGGCCGACCGGCTGATTCTTGTAATTACTTTTGTGCTGACCGTGTTCGCAGATCTGGTCGTCGCCGTGAATGTTGGTGTCATACTCGCCATACTGCATTTCCTGCGTCGCATGTCCGATTCTGTCGAGACATTGCCTGTCGATGAGACAGAGCTCTCCACCGAGCTGGCTCGACATCACATCGATACGTTGCCACGCGGACTGATGGTGTACGAGATCGCCGGACCGATGTTCTTCGGTGCGGTAGAAAATTTCGAACGTGCTCTGGTTGAGATACATACGCATCCTAAAGCCCTGGTGATTCGGCTGCGTCGGGTACCTTTTATGGATATGACGGGTATACAGGTGCTCGAAGAAGTCGCCGCCAAATTGCGCAAGCGAGGTGTGGCGGTGGTGCTCTGCGAAGCGAATGAGCGCGTGAGGGGTAAATTACTGCGTGCCGGCGTGATACAGGAGGCATCGTCCGATAGCTATGCGGATCATTTGGCCGATGCGGTCCAGACGGCTTCGCGCGACCTGTCTCGCTACCCGAAACCGGCATGAGCCAAGAGATTTGAACGGCGATCAGGGGCCGTCAGGTCGCATAAAAAAAGTCCGTCTGGTGGTGGCAGACGGACTTTTTTGTTACTTGCTTCGCCACTGGTTATCGCCAGCAAATCGCGCACCGATTACTGCTTGATCGCTTCGATAGCGATGTCGATACGGACTTCATCGCTGACGTTCGGTGCGTACTTGCCCATATTGAAGTCAGTGCGCTTGACGGTGGTGCTGGCATTGGCGCCGATAGCATCTTTTTTGGCCATGGGATGCGGCATCGCCTGAAAGCCAGTGACGGTGAGGGTAACGGGCTTGGTGATGCCTTTCAGTGTCAGGTTACCCTCGATCTTGGCGGGCTTGTCGCCATTGAAGCTTACCTTGGTCGATTTGAAAGTTGCAGTCGGAAACTTGGCGGTGTGGAGAAAATCTTCCGCCTGAATGTGCTCATTGAACAGGCTGGAGCCGGTATCGACGGAGGTGGTGTCGATGGTGATATCGACCTCGCCGGTTTTGGCGGCCTTGTCGAACACGATCTTGCCCGTAGTCTTGTTAAAGCGCGACATCTGTACCGAGAAGCCAAGGTGGGTATACGAGAAGCTGGGGAAGGTGTGATTGTTATCGATCCCATAGGTCTCGGCCGCCGCGAAGGATGACGATGCCAAGGTGGAGAGAATGACGGCGAGCGACAGCTGTTTGATAGTTTTCATGCGGGATTCTCCTGTTAGAGTCATGGTGCTAAGTTAATGCAGCGGTGCTACTTATTTTGCTGTTACGGTACAACGGGACTTCGTCAGGATATCGTGGGTGACAATATCGACTTGGGGTGCTTCATGGGGTTTGCTCTGTTGACGAGACATCCGTCGAGGGATCGGAATGCATGGGCAGCATGCGAATCAGCACATCATCCTTGTCAAAGAAATGGTGTTTGAGCGCAGCCGCGATGTGCGCTAGCAGCAGCACGATCAGCACCAGGTTCAGACCTTGATGAAGCTCGAGCAGCAGTTCGCCCAGTTGTTTGTTTTTGGACAGCAGATCGGGCAGAGGCAGAACGCCAAACCAAACGGTTTGATACCCCTTGGCTGAACTCATGAGCCAGCCAGACAGCGGTATCGCCAGCATCAGAAGGTACAGCCCGACATGGCCACTGTGCGCTGCGACTTGCTGCAGCCTCGACATGTGCCACGGCATGGAAGGTGGCTGATGGTTCGCTCGCCAGGCGAGTCGAACGAATGTCAGAAAAAACACCGTCACACCAGCCCACTTGTGCCACGAGTAGAGCTTCAGTTTTTGCGGCGACAGCGGTAGATCACTCATGTAAAAGCCCAGCGCCAGCAGCCCAAAAATTATCAATGCCATCAACCAGTGCAGTGATTTGGCTGTCCGGGTGTAGTGCGTGGAAGCGTGCATCTTGTCCTCTGAGCGTGAATGAATCAGTGTACTGGTGTGAAAGTGTAGGCATCCATGGCCAGCACATAATCGCTGATACCCGCATGGAAGCGGTGCACTGCAGCTCCTTTGCCCGCTGCGCCGAGCGCCACATACAAGGGCAGCAGGTGTTCATCGCTGGGATGCGCCTGCACGGCGTTCGGTGCTTGCTCTCGGTAGTGCAGTAAAGCGTCGGTGTCGCTCGCCTGCAGTTGCGCGTACAACCATTCCGGAAAATCGCGCACATAGTCTGGCGTCTGTCCCCCGTTCTGGCGAGCGATCATGTAATCGCGCAGGTTGTGCGTGATGTTCCCCGAGCCGATGATTAAAAAACCTTGGTTCACCAAGGGCGCGAGCGCCTCGCCCAGACGATAGGCATGCGCTGCGCCCGCATGGCTTTGCAGCGAGAGCGGTATGACGGGTACGTCGGCATCCGGGTACATGAGTCTGAGCGGAACCCATGCGCCATGGTCGAGGCCATCCGAGGGCAGTTCACGCACAGGCAAGCCAGCGGCAGCGATGGCCGCGGCGACTTCGCTGGCGCCTTCGGGGCAGCCAGTAGCGGGGTAGTTAAGCTGGTAAAGCTCAGGCGGGAAGCCATAAAAATCGTGAATAGTAGCCAGCTTTTTTGCATGGCCGACGGTGGGCGCCTCGGTATCCCAGTGCGGACTGACGATCACGATCGCACGTGGGCGCGGCAGACTGCTTGCCATCTCGGCCAACGCCGCACCCGCCGCGCCGGGGCGCAGCGCAAAAGTGGGCGCGCCATGCGGGATGAACAGGGTAGGTAGTCGCGTTTCCATATCAATAATTTTCTTGGGTAAGTGCTTTGACCGTAATGTAGACGGATCAATCGTGATGAAATAGTAGACAATAGACAAATCTTTATTCCTTCATCAGCAACAATGGACCGACTCCAGTCTATGCATGTGTTTGTCAGGGTGGCCGAGTTGGGCAGTTTTTCGGCGGTTGCGCAGCAGCTGGGCGTCGCGCGCTCGGTGGTCACGCGTCAGATTGCGGCGTTGGAGGAGCATCTGGGCATCAAGCTGATGGTGCGCAGCACTCGCCGGCTGATGCTGACCTCGGCCGGGGCGGCGTATCTGGAGAAGTGCAGGGTGATTCTGAACCTGGTCGAAGCCGCTGAGACGGGTGTGGCTGAAGAGCGTCTGACACCGCGCGGCACGATACGGGTGAGCTTGCCGCTCTCGTTTGGTTTGAGGCGCGTCGCACCTCTGCTGCTCGACTTCGCGCGCCGCTACCCCGAGGTCAGACTGGATATGGACTACACCGACCGCCGGGTGAACCTGATCGAAGAAGCGATCGATCTGTCGGTACGCATCACTGGCAAGCTGAGCGCAAACGACGTTGCGCGACGACTGGGCAGAATACCGATGTGCGTGATTGCCTCGCCCGCCTACCTTGCCGAGCATGGCACACCGCGTCATCCATCCGAGCTCGCACACCACGAATGCCTGAGCTACACCATGGTGGGTTCATCGCAAACCTGGACCTTTGAGGTGTCTGGTACGCCGGTGAGTTTCCCTGTTCGCGCGCGCCTTCATGCCAACAACGGCGAGGCATTGACGCAAGCAGCGGTACAGGGACTGGGAATTGCATTGCAGCCGGCGTTTATTGCCGAGGAGGCGATTGATGCTGGCAAGGTGGTCAGATTGCTGGAAAATTTTCAATCCCCTGAGCTGGGGATTTATGCCATCTTACCCAGCAACCGCCAGGTGCCGCATCGGGTCCGCGTCTTGATGGATTTTCTGGCGCAGCATCTGCGTTGAACCGGATCTGCGGTTCAATGAGAGTGCCGGTGATGAATATCCGGATAGTGAGGATGCTTGTGCCTGACGGGTTCGTGCCGATGAGCATGCGTATGCGGCTCAGTGCCATCCCAGCCGATCTCATGGTCATGCTGGTGATGCTCATCATGCGTGTGTCTGTGCGTGTGTTCTAGCAGCTCGTGCGTGTGTTCATGATCGTGCGTTTCGGTCAGGTGTAGCCATACGCCGAGGGCCATCAGCGCGCCCGCTGGCCAGAAATGGGTGCTCGCCGCATCGCCCATCAGCAGCGCCAGCGCAGCGCCGATAAAAGGCGCCGTTGAAAAATAAGCACCGGTGCGAGCGGTACCCAGACCGCGCAGCGCGAGCACGAACAACACCAGGCTGGCGCCATAACCCAGCAAGCCGATGCCCATCGTGGCAAGCGCGGTGAGTGCCGCAGGCCAGTGCAAGCCCAGCGCCAACGCGAATGCGCAGTTGACCGAGCCCGCGACCAGTCCTTTGACCGAGGCGATAAACATCGCATCTGAGCTGGACACCTTGCGCGTGAGATTATTGTCAATCGCCCAGCACAGACAGGCGAGCGCAATGGCCAACGATCCTTGCCACTCATGATTCACCGCCGATGCGTCGGGTAATGACAGCAGTACGCCACCCACGACGATGGCCAGCATGCCGATAATCACGCGACGATGCGTGTGCTCTCGAAACGCCATCCAGGCCAGCAGCGCGGTCAGGACCGCTTCCAGATTAAGTAGCAGCGACGCAGTGGAAGCGGATGTTGACTGCAATCCGATCATCAGCAGCACTGGCCCGAGCATGCCGCCGAACACAATGGCCGACAGCAGCCAGCGCCAGTCGCCTGTGCCCAGTCCGGACGACGACCACCCGCGATCGCGGATCAAGCGTGCTATGCCCAGCCCGACGCCGCTGCCCAAATAAAGTAGTCCACCCAGCAGCAGCGGCGGCACCTCGTTAACCAACAGCTTGGCCAGCGGTGTGCTGGCGCCAAACAGCGCAGCAGCCAGCAAGGCATGGATTACCTGAGGATGAAATGCAGACATGCGCGCATTGTAGTGAGGTATCGCCTGCGATGCGACCGCGCCTCAGGCGTTGGCCCCAGAGGCGTTGAGCTGGCGGGCGAGCCAGACCAAGGCCATCCCCGTCAGCAGCACGGGCACGACCGAGCCTATGTTCAGCCAGTTCCAGCCCTGTGTGGTCAGCAGCGCACCGGAGGCGAAAGAGCTCAGAGACATCACGGCAAACACGCAAAAATTGAGCGCGGCCTGTGCGCGGTCTTTTTCTGCCGGTCGGTAGGCATCCAACGACAAGGTGGTGCTCCCCGTGAAAAGAAAATTCCAGCCCACGCCCAGCAGGAACAAGGCCGCTACGAAGTGATGCAGGTCATTGCCCCGGATGGCGATGAGGATACAGGCGAGATTCAGCAGCACACCCACGCCCATGATCGTGAGCACGCCAAAGCGCCGGATCAATGAGCCAGTGATAAACCCCGGTGCGAACATGCCGATCACATGCCACTCCAACACGAAGGCGGTGTCACTGAAAGGCATGCCACAGACTTGCATGGCCAGTGGCGTCGCCGCCATCAGCAGATTCATTACGCCATAGCTGATGGAAGCCGCCAGTGCTGACACCATGAACACGGGCTGAGTCATGATGTCCCTCAGGGGTCGCCCCTGACCGGCATGCGAGGTTTTTTCAGGGACGGGCGGAAAATCGATCTGCGAAATCAGTACCAGCGCGATGATCGCCAGCGCGCCCAGCGCGAGATACGCGCCGGCAAAGGGCATGGCCAGTAGGGTCTTGCTGTGGTTGGCCAGATTGGGTCCGATCACCGCGCCGATCAGTCCACCGGCCATCACCAGCGAGACGGCTTTCTCGCGATAGCTGCCATCGCTCAGTTCGGCGGCGGCAAAGCGGTAGAGATGGCCGTTCGCGCTGTAATAGCCTGCCACTACGGTCGTGCTTACCAGTAGCCAGAACCATTGCTGCTCAACGGCCAGTAGGCCCAGACAAGCGGACAGCAGCGCCACGAGCAGACCCAACTGAAACGACACCTTGCGCCCCCAGCGTTGCTGCGACGCTGCCACCAGTCCGGTACTGAGCGCGCCGCCCACCACATAGCCCATGACAGGCAGTGTCGCCATCCATGGATAGGGCGCAAGACTCAGACCGACAAGACCATTGATGGCGATGAAGGTGACATTATTCGCCAGGAAAAGCCCTTGAGCGATCGCGAGCAGCCAGAGGTTTTTGTTCATTGTTATCTACCCTGTGGGGCGTTGGGCCCGGTGATCGCTGCCACGGGCGGCGGGGTCACTGCCGGCCCAGGGCCACCCGTAAAACAAGATTCTACCGGCCATGATCTCTGTCGTCGGATCAGGTGCCCCTGGCCCTACCTTACCCCGCACCGAAGCACGGATCGGTCATCGTGCCTGAAGCCTTTCTCGAGCTCCATTAAAATCAGGTGAAACCACGGGGCTTGCCGAACAGATGTTGAAAAGATCCCTCATCCTGCTGCTGAGCGTCTGCGCCATTGCGCGGGCGGAGACGTTTCTGGGTATGGAGCCGCTTGAGCCGCTCAGCAGCATCAAGCAGCGCTATACCGCCGCCCGTCTCAGCCCGGAACCGGCTGACTGGCTCAAGCCTAATCAATACTTTGTCCGGCTGACGACCGATGAAGTCAGTGGCTCCCTGCTGCTCTTGTTCGAGCATGATGATGACGCGCGCAAAAAAAAGCTCGCCGAGCTGGAGAAAGCCGTCGCCAACCTTCCACCGAATGCCCACGCTCGCTCCACGCGGTTATTGATACGTCAGCAGAAGGAGCATCTTGGCAAACCGCTGGATAACCGGCTGGCGCTCATCCTGATCCGATGGATACCCGAACAGGCGGTTGCTGTGAGCGAACTGACATCCCGCTACGGTAAGCCCGACGAGAAGCGTTCTGGCGACGCCAGCCGCGGCCCTACCTTCGTGTGGAGCCAGGGCGTGACTGCCCACATGAGCGATGACAAAAAATCTGTGCGGATGATTGAATACTGGTTTACTGAAGATGATCTCGCCGTGTATTTCTTGCGCCGGACTACGGCACCACGCTGATTCATTGATGGTGCATTCATGAACAGCCTGCCGGATGGTTATCGCGCGCTAGTTTTTGGTGACACCGGTGCGCTCGGCCAAGCATTTTGCGGCGCGCTGCGTTCCGACTCGCGCTGTGCCTCCGTAAAAACCTTCTCCCGGGGTGGGGTGCCGTCACTGACACTCGATGATCCGCAGAGTGTGCAAATCTGCGCACACAGCATGGCTGATGATGGACCGATTCATTTGTTCATCGATGCAACGGGCGCGCTGATCATTGATCACACCGGACCAGAAAAACGGCTGGACGATATTGACGCACTGCATTTACAAAGAGCCATGCAGGTAAATGCAATCGGGCCAGCCTTGCTGCTCAAATATTTTTCGCCTTTGCTGGCCACTGGCGAGCGAGTGATCTGGGCCAAGTTGTCCGCACGTGTCGGCAGCATCGAAGACAATCGAAAGGGCGGATGGTATGGCTACCGAGCCTCGAAAGCGGCATTGAACATGTTCCTGCAAACGGCAGCTATCGAGATTGCCCGTCGGCGTCCGCAAGCCGTGATCGCTGCGCTGCAGCCCGGCACGGTGCGCTCTGGTTTGAGTCGGCCATTTGTCGGGGAAGAAGGTATGGATCCCGAGACCGCGGCACGCAAGCTCTTGCAAGTGATTGATGCTTTACAGCCCACCGGGCGCGCGCATTTCGTCGATCATGAAGGGCAGGTCATTCCATGGTGATTGCTGTGATCATCCACACAGGCTGACGCTGATGGGTGGACGTATCCGACGCAAGCAACTGGACGAGCACCTGTCCTCAATCAGCTCTCGGCTGTTGGAAACATCCGTCTGCCCGTTATGCGAGAGACCCATCCCCGACGCTCTGAAAGATGCGCATCATCTGGTGCCGAAATCCCGGGGCGGCACACAAACAGAATTTCTGCATCGCATCTGCCACCGCCAGATCCACGCGCTGCTCACCGAGACCGAGCTGGCAAGACAGTACAACACCGTCGAGGCCTTGCTGGCACACCCTGAGATCGCGAGCTTTGTCCAATGGGTGCGGCGCAAGCCGGCGGATTTTTCCGAGCGCTCGCGCAAGAGCAAGCGATTGCGCCAGCGCTGAGCGGGCAGCCCCCCGACATCATCCCGCGCTTGGCCGGCGCTTTGCGTCGTGGCCTGGTGAATTATTAATGGAATTGAAATGACTTGTTCATCTGCGCTGGTCAGACGATGTGACTTTCATGGATACGCCCGTTTGATTATGGTTAAACGATTTCTGCTGTGCCGCATCAGAATGAACATTCGCTCACGGGATACGCAAGTGATTACCAAGTCTCGGGTTGTTTGCGCTGCAAAAGTCGCCTCACGTCGAGCGACTGTTCTCAGACAGGTCTTTCGACGTAGTATCACGCTACTACCACGCCGGTTTTCGGCGCACACATAATGATCTGGGAATGTTTACCCAGATAACGGCATGCCAAAAATTATTCACGTGATGATCCGGGTCTTTGACCCGGAGCGCTCGATCCGATTTTATTCGGAGGGCTTTGGTTTTTCGGTCAGCCACCGCTTGGATTTTGATGATTTTTCATTGATCTATCTTCGAAACCCAGAGAATGACTTCGAAATTGAACTGACGCACAACAAAGGCCGTTCAGAGCCTTACACACATGGCGATGGCTACGGGCACTATGCTTTTGTGACGGATGATCTGGACGCTCTGCACGGCAAATTCGAGCAACTGGGCTATGCACCGCTGCCGATCAAAGAATTCAAGCGAGACGAAGAGCTTTTGGCCCGCTTCTTCTTTGTACAAGATCCTGATGGCTACAAAATCGAAATACTGCACCGTGCAGGGCACTACCAGTAGTTAGCGACAAACCGACAAAAACAAAAGCCTGTGCCAGGGCCAGATCAATAAATAAAACGAGGAGGCAAGCATGTACAAACCTGCAGAACCAAAACGCCGGCAGTTTTTCAAGATCGCCACTGCCGGTACCGTCGCGTCCGCAGCAGGCGGATTTCCGATGATGTTCGTTCCCAACGCCGCGCTGGCCGAAGAGGCACTGGGAACAGACACCTTCAACACGCTGGTGAAAATCGCACGCGATATTTTTCCTCATGACCGTTTTGGTGATGATCTCTACAAGAACGCCGTCGGCGTCTATGGCGAGCAGGCGAAGTCGGATGAGGGTGTCCGCAAGCTCATCCAGGAGGGCGTTGCTCAGGCTGACACCATCGCCAAAAGCAAATTCAATGCGGCCTATGCGCAGGTATCCAACGAGCGAGACCGCGTCCATGTATTGCAATCGATCGAGACGACACCGTTCTTCAAAAAGATTCGCGGTGATCTGGTCGTGAGCTTGTACAACCAGCCTGCAGTCTGGGCCAAACTGGGCTATCAGGGTCCTTCGGCGCAACTCGGTGGTTATATCAATCGCGGATTCAACGACCAAAACTGGATGGACAAGCTCTGATGTCCAGCGGGCTGACCAATAAAAAATTCTGAGGGATCGAGGAGACAAGCATGGCCAAGAAATTTGACCTGAACGACGAAGTCGTCGTGATCATCGGATCGGGCGCAGGTGGAGGTACGCTGGGCAACGAACTCGCGCAAAAAGGTATCAACACCGTTATCCTGGAGGCTGGAAAGCGCCACGAAATCAGTGATTTCGAGAATGATTAGTGGCCAATGTTCAGCAAGATCTCATGGCTGGACAAGCGCACCACGTCCGGTGCATGGCGCGTGTCGCAAGACTTCCCAAATCTTCCAGCATGGATCGTGAAAGCCGTTGGTGGCTCCACGGTGCACTGGGCAGGTACCTCGCTGCGTTTTCAGGAGCATGAATTCCGCGCTAGTACGGTCTACGGAAAAGTCTCTGGTGCGAATCTGCTTGACTGGCCGGTCACGCTGGCCGAGATGGCACCGTACTACGACAAGGCCGAGAAAAAATGGGTACGACGGGTACCAACGGTATTCCCCGGCTTCCCGGCAACAATAATTACAAGGTACTCGCCGCAGGTGCCCGCAAGATGGGCTACAAGCACTTCCATACCGGGAATATGTCGATCAACTCCAAGGCGCGCGATGGCCGTGGCTCGTGTCAGCAGATCGGTTTCTGCTTTCAGGGATGTAAGTCGGGTGCTAAATGGTCGACGCTGTACACCGAAATTCCCAAGGGCGAACGCACCGGGCACCTTGAGGTGCGCTCTGATGCCCAGGCACTGAAAATCGAACACGATGCCTCGGGCAAAGTTACTGGCGTGCTGTACGGTGATTCGAATGGCAACCAGTTCTTGCAGAAGGCGCGCGTGGTGTGCGTGGCGGGTAACTCGATCGAGTCGCCACGCTTACTGCTGAACTCGGCGTCGTCGATGTTCCCGAATGGTCTGGCAAATTCCTCGGGTCAGGTTGGACGCAACTATATGCGCCACATGACTGCCTCGGTCTACGCCATTTTTGAAAATCCCGTGCACATGTTCCGTGGCACCACCATGGCCGGCATTGTGAAGGATGAATCGCGTCATGATCCCAAGCGCGGCTTTGTCGGGGGCTATGAAATGGAAACGCTGTCGCTAGGCGTTCCCTTCCTCGCTGCCTTCCTCAATCCGGGTGACTGGGGGCGCGATTTCTCGACTGCGATGGATGCCTACGACAACATGGCAGGTATGTGGTTGGTGGGCGAAGATATGCCGCAGGAATCCAATGCGATTTCGCTGCATGCGACTGAAAAAGATCAGTTTGGCCTGCCGATTCCGAACGTGCAATTCAGCGATCATCCGAACGACGGCGCGATGCGTCAGCACGGATTCAAGCAGGCGAAAGCACTGTATGAATCCGTGGGTGCGAAGCGGGTCATTTTTACGCCTCCCTACCCATCCACGCACAACCTGGGCACGAATCGCATGAGCGCCAAGGCCAAGGATGGTGTGGTAAACAAGTGGGGCCAGACGCACGATGTGAAGAACCTGTTCGTCTCCGATGGCAGCCAGTTCACCACGGGAGCTTCGGAGAACCCGACGCTCACCATCGTGGCACTGGCGATTCGACAGGCAGATTACATCTCGCGCAGCATGGCACGCAAGGAGCTGTAATGACACGCGCCGGAATTTCCCATGTAGCCGGCGCGCTGGTGTTGCTTGCCTCGGGAGCGTTCACGCTCCCGGCGCAGGCCCAATCGGCCGATGGTGCCAAGCTGTTTGCTCAGCATTGCGCTGCCTGTCATCAGATCGCTGCTGATGCGCCACCGGGCATGGGCCCGAATTTGCGTGGCGTGGTCGGAAGGCAGGCGGGTCAGGTGAAGGGCTTTGCTTATTCAGCCGAGTTCAAAAAAGCACTCGCCAAAAAAAGCTGGACAGCAGATTTGCTGGATAAGTGGCTGGAAGAACCACAGAACGTGGCGCCTGGCACTTACATGATGTACAAGCAAGCAGATCCGGCAATCCGCGCTGCCATTATCGAGTATCTGTCAACAGCCAAGTAACAAGGTGTTGTTGCGCGCCATGCGGGCTGTTCAAATCAGTCTGGCGTGTAAGCTTCCGTAGAGGTTAACTATGTGTGATATCTACACGAGTGCAGACCCCATTCATTATGAGCAGCGAACCCGGTCGTTGCGCATTCGCGGTGCGGTCACTAGTATCCGGCTGGAGAATTTGTGCTGGGATGTGCTGGCCCGGATCGCCTCTAGAGATCAGGTCACGACCAATCAGCTGATCTGCAAGCTGTACGATGAGATTATCGAGCGCCAGGGCAAGGTCGATAATTTTTCCTCATTTTTGCGAGTCTCGTGCATGCGTTTCCTCTGTCTTGTCGCCGAACAGCATGACAAGGATCATCTGATGATGAGTGATCTTGCGAAACCGCAGCGGCAGACGGCGCAGCTCAAGAGCATCGCCGGCGACAAATTGAGCACCGGCTAAAACGCGGTTTTGTTCTGCGTTGAAACCGATGACCTGGTAGCCCCAGGTGGCTTATCGCATCAATGCTCGGATGTGAGATGGTATGCCGCTGGCCAGCCCCGGCAGATGATATCCGCCCTCCAGCACTGACACGATGCGTTCATGCCCGCTCTCGCGGGCGATAGTCTGCACCCGCGCCGTCAATGCGGCATAGCCTTGATCGGTGATGTTGAAACAGCCTAAGGTATCGTCGATACGGCTGTCAAAGCCGGCAGAGATCAGGATGAAATCTGGTTGGAAGCGAAGCGCAGCGGGCATCAACTGGGTGTCGAAGGCATCAATAATGTCGCTATCGCCGGCACCGCAATCCAGTGCCACATTGATGTTGTAGCCCAGGCCCGCGCCTTCGCCGCGACGTTGCGGATCGCCGGTGCGCGGATAAGACTCCAAGCGGTGTGTTGAGAAATACAAGACCGTGGGATCGTCATAAAAAAACGCTTCGGTGCCATCGCCATGATGAAAATCCCAATCGACAATCAGAATCTTTCGGTAGCCCAGGCGCCGTTGCAGATAGCGCGCCGCAATGGCCACATTGTTAAATAGGCAGAAACCCACCACTTCGCCCGCGTTGTGCGCATGATGCCCGGGCGGGCGTACCAGCACAAAACTGTTTCTGACCTTGCGGGCATGAACAGCGTCGCAAGCGGCTAGGGTACCGCCCACGCCTGCCCGCGCGTAGCGGTCGATCACGGGGCCATATTTGTCGCGAATGCCTCTGATGTGCGCGGGCGTATGCACCAGTCGCAACTCTTTATCGCTGATGGGTTTGAGCGGGATACGATATAGCTCGCGGTCCAGCCCGGAGGAGGTGATCGCACTCCACGCCACTGCCAGCCGCACGGGTTGCTCCGGATGATCAGGTGGGAAAAACGACGTAAGAAAAATCTCGTCGAACACCAGCCCTGTTCGGCGCAGAGGGGTTGCATTGAGGGACTCGGCGCACAGCCCAGAGGCCATGAGTGCGCAGGCTCGCGAAAGAAACAATCGTCGGTTCACCGTTTTGCCTTTTTTGCCTTGCCGGAGAACGCTACTTTACCAAGACTTGGACGGGTCGCTAGGTGGTCTGCAGCGCTGCCCGACGAGTACCTAATTCGCGTGAGTCGGTATGAACTGCTCGCTGGTGGTATTTTTCTCGTGGCCGGTTCTGAGCCAATAGGGACACACCTTACAAATCTTCGCGACGACTTCCATGTTGTGTGAATCGGGCAGCGCATCGCCGATAAGCCACTTGTAGACAGTCGATTGCGACACGTGAAGCCCGCTGCTGTGCTCAAGAAATGCTTTGAGCAGCTGCGTCGGACTGTTTGGGTTCAGTCCAGCCATTTTCAGACATGACTTGAGGCGCCTGGTGAATTCATCGCGCTCTCTGAAACTTAAGTGAGCAGCCATTCATTTCTCCGTCAGTTCTGGGTACTGCAAGTCTTTTGCGCAGTGGATCCCGGGTTGGAAACAACGCTTGCTGTGACAGTCGTGATCGGCACCCTGCTATCACAGGACGCGACCCGCGTGGGCAATCCAGGAGACGCGCGTTAGTTCGTTTGTGCCGAGGTGTTCAAGGACCAGGCGCACACGGCTGTCGTGATGACGAGTGAGCATGCGATCAAAAGTGTGACCATCGTCTCGCACCCCGCCGAGCTCAAAGCCTAGTTTGTGAGCCGAAACCCTGCGTAAGTGTAGTCAATGACCATATTTTGTCAATCATTAATTTGGTCACTATGTAAATTTTCGAGAATTACCGTTGGATTATTTGCAAAATTATATAAAATATCGGGGTCAAAGTTCTCAGATAGCTATCGATATGCTGGCCATGACGGGAGTGCCCTTACCTTTTATTGAACTACCCCGAGGGCAATGATCAAACAGCGTCGGGTAGTTTTGCGAAATTCTGTCCCCGGAGTCAGGTCATCGCGAGTCAGTCATAGCGTCATCCAGCATTTCCCTGGCGAGGGCATAAATTTTTACATTACAATACTCAACAAAACATAAACAATTTTTTCCTTATCCATGCAATGAGCGTTTCAAACAAGCACCAATACAACATCGGCGCCGTCGCTCGGCTGACCCACATTCATCCGGAGACCATCAGAGTCTGGGAGCGTCGACATCAGGTCGTGACACCTCAGCGCAGCGATACCGGGCGGCGGTTTTATTCGGATGACGATGTCGAGCGGCTATTGCTCATAAAGCAACTGATTGATTTGGGCCACACGATCAGCAGCCTGGCTCATCTCAATCTCCTCGAGCTGAAGGAGAGACTGTCCACCAACCAAGCGAGGGAGGGCAACGCGCCTGCGCGTCACGAGGTGGCGTGCCGTGCCTTGTTTTTGGATGAGTCGCTGCGGATCCGCCTTGGCCGTGATCTGCGCCTGTTTAATGACATTGAGGTCGTGGATCAATTTCCGGCGCGAAGCAGGGGAGACAGCGCATCTCGACATGAAGTGCTGATCATGGGCGTTGCGACCATCAACCACCAGACTCTGAGCAGCATCAGCGCTGAAATTCAAGCTCACCAGTGTGAGTCTGCTGTGGTGGTTTTCAACTTCGGACAACCATCAGCCGTCAAAGATATTGAGCGCGCCGGAATAATCTGCCTCAAAGCGCCTGCGACGGCAGCTGAAGTTCGGGAGGCATGCCAATCTCTCGCCCGAGTAAAAGCCTCGACACGGTCAGCGCCAGAGGAGGCTGCGGCGGACCACCGGTTCTCGGCTGAACAACTCGCCAAAGTAGCGACCATGTCGGGATCCATCGCATGCGAATGTCCCAACCATCTGGCGGAGTTGATTATTAACCTGACGGCATTCGAGCAGTACAGCGGCGAATGCGAGAACAATAATCCGGCCGACGCGCTCATTCACGCTCAGCTGAAACAATCTGCCGGGAAAGCAAGAAATCAACTCGAAGAAAGCCTGGCTCGCCTTATCGAGATAGAAGGGATCAAGATCTGAGCGATCTGTCATTTTCAGTCTTGCGTGGCGTGCATATTTTTCTGGACAAATTGCTTCGATAAACTCACGATAAGCCCTCTGCCCCGAAGCGTAAAACGAGTTTGGTATGGAGTTAACATTTGATCAATTCCGCTCCCTGATGCTGGCCGCTGGCTATGATGAGGTCATCGAACGCACCTGGCCTGCCCAGACCCGGTTGGAGGACCACACTCATCCATTTGAGGCCAACGGCATCGTGGTACATGGCGTCATGAATTTGCAGGTGACAGGCGAGTCACCACGCACACTCAGGCCCGGGGACACCTACCATGTGCTGGCCGGCGTGATGCATGCCGAGACCTATGAAGACGAGGCGACTACAGTCTGGGCTGCGCGCAAAAATAGCCGTCACTGATCCCCAATCTAAAAAGAGGGCAAACATGAATTCGCCTCCCGGCCAGTTGGAAAAAAATCTCCTATCGCAAGACCGAGTGTCGATCTACCAACCCGAGCAAGACGGGCGGATATTTCCGAGTATTCCTGAGTTTCAATCGCATGAAGCGCATCGCCATCATCTGAAACAGAGGCTTGTTGCGGCTTGCCGTGCATTTGCTTTATTCAATCTTGACTACGGATTTGCCGGGCACCTGACCGTACGCGACCCTGAGCATCCGCATCTGTATTGGACCAATCCAATGTGCGTTCATTTTTCGCGCGTGACCATGTCCAATCTGATTCTCGCAGATCATACCGGGACGGTGGTCGAGGGGAGTCATGCAATCAACCGCGCGGGTTATGTGTTGCATGCGGCCGTTCATGAAGAGCACCCAGATATCGTGGCGATGTGCCATGCGCACACTGAGTACGGAACGGCATTTGCGTCACTGGGTCGGCCCCTGGATCCGATCAGCCAGGATGCCTGCGCATTTTATGAAGATCATGTAGTGATCAAGGATGAAGCAGGGCAGGTCGCGGTAGAAACCAAAGCGGGCATGAGCGTCGCGCCATACTTCAAAGGCGTGCGTGCGGCGATCCACCAAAATCATGGCTTGCTGACCGTTAGCCGGCACAGTATTGAGGCGGCCGCGTTCTGGTTCATAGCGCTTGAACGCTGCTGCAAACAGCAGCTCATGATCGAGTCGGCGGGACACAAGCCCACCTTAGTGCCTCACGACCGGGCGATCTACAGCCGCGAGCATGTTGGCAGCGAGTACATCGGCTGGCTACACTTTCAGCCAATCTGGGATCAGCTGCAGGCGACTCAGCCCGATATGTTCGCCTGAGGTCACACCCAGGCTGACGGCGCGTGATTTTTGATAAAGTAAGCGCCAGATTCCGCGCCCACCAGGGAGATTGTCTTGCCTTCGTCTGCCACGTTATTCATTCGCCTGATCCTCGCTGCATGGCTGTACGCGCCTGCTCAGGTGCTTGCAGAGTCATCAGGGTCGCATCCGGCGACGGCATCTCACGATGGTCATGGCAAGCCCGACGCCGAGACCGATGCGTGCTACGCGCAGATCAAACGGAATCCCTATAAAGCATTACTGTGTTTCGAAACGATAGACCCCACGCTCAAAATCCTTTTGAAAAAAGATCATGACGGCAACGCTGTCTACGAGAACCTGATCAAAGCCTGTGGCCATGAGTATGTTGGCGGCGTGGTGAATGCTAAAGAATTGGGTCTGTGCCGAAAGAAGCTAACCCCTTTGGATAAATATCCTCGGCTGCCGTAGGTGCATCAGATTACTGAGGCCAGTGCAGAGGCTCGCGCCGTTTTCACGGAAGGCCCCCCAAGCCTTCCGTGTCTCATGGCGGAACACCTTCACGCTTGCAGAGTCATCAAACGAGAGAAAGACATACAGCTAATCAGCGGTATTTTTTCATTAATCATTCTTCGATGGCTGCAAACCCTCGTAGCCATGGCGTAAGGTGTGCGATATCAAACGTTTTCTTTTCGAACGTCTCAATCATTTCGGCATGGATTTGCATCGGGGGTCGCCGTAAACGCCAGCCATTGATGCGTAGAAATACATCGGCAGCCGCGAAGGCAATACGCTTATTGCCATCAACAAAAGGGTGATTGTTAGCGAGACTCTCCATCAGCGCAGCTGCTTCCATAACGATGTCTTCGTAATAACCCGTTTGCGGACGAAATAATGCAGCTTCTAATGCTCCCGGGTCACGAACGCCTGGAGCACCGCCATAGCGTTGCATCAGAATCGTGTGCAAGCCGAGTACGTCGGCTACTGTCAGGTAATCGTGCGCCACGCGTTACTTCGCCAATTCCCGGTAGAGACTGTCGAATTCTTCCAGACTGGATGCAAAAGAGGCCATCACATGTCGACGAGGGCGCTCTTTTTGCTGCCGGTCAATGTAGTCGCGCAAAGCTTCATCAAGCACAGCCTGGAACTGGCGGCCTTGGTTTTCGGCGATCTGGCGCAGGGCGGCGAGCACCTCGGGTGCGGCTTGGGATGAGAATTTCTCACGGGTAGGTGTAGTCATATTTTCATATTTCATGATATTTCTTGATATTTCATGATACAGCAAGATGGGGCGATATGCCAGATTCTGGCATGTTATGGAAATTCTCAGACTATTCCTGTTTGACGTTATTAACGCAACCCAGTAATATTGGGCATGCCGATCCAATCCTTCCGATGTGCCGACACGGCCGCTCTCTACCGTGGCGAGCGCGTTGCTCGTTGGGTCAACATTGAGCGGGCAGCGCTACGCAAACTCACTCAACTGGCGGTGTCTTCGCGCTTGGAGGATCTCCGGGTGCCCCCGGGCAATCGCTTGGAATCCTTGCGAGGGGATCGGGCGGGGCAATACAGCATCCGTATCAACGATCAGTGGCGGGTCTGTTTCGTGTGGGCTGACGATGGTGCCCACGATGTGGAAATCATCGATTACCACTAAAGGAGTTTGATCATGACCAAAATTGCACCGGTATCTCCCGGCGAAATGTTGCAGGAAGAATTCCTCAAACCTTTGGGTTTGACCCCATATCGACTGGCGAAAGACATTGATGTACCTGCGACACGTGTCTACGACATTGTGTCTGGCAAACGCGCTGTGACAGCGGAAACAGATTTGTTGCTGTGCCGGTATTTTGGGTTGAGTGATGGATGGTGGTTAGCTGTCCAATCGCACCACGATACGCAGGTCGCTCGTCGAGAATTAGGTGAGCGACTTGACTCAATACCTCGTTGTCCGCTATTGACCGAAGTGGCGTCACACTGAGATGTCACGCAATAATTTCTGCCGATTGACCTAGAAGATTTTTGCTCAGCGATCGCATGTTGCGAACACTGGCCCTGCCTATTTGAAAATCGGCGGCAAGGTGCTGTATCGGCAAGAAGATGTCAGTGCCTATGACACAGCGGACTTGGTGAAGACCGAACCACAGACTTGAAAATGGCAATGAACTGGCAATAACCAGCCTGCATCAAATTGGTGGTGTGTGCGGACCCGGGTTCGAATTCCGTCTGAGGTAAATTTGTCGGATCCCTATTACTGCATATGGCTGTTTCGGAAGATCTAGGGGCTTTGAGCACGCTTACATCGATGACTCAATCTTCCACAGGACTCTTCAGTTCTCTCACCAAAAAAATACGCTTACGTTTAGTCCTGCACTGAATGCGAAATTCCAGACGGCCGCCTGAGAGTTTGTTGTCATTCCGAAGGGTCATCTGATCCGATCCTGTAACCCATTGCCCGATAGCCGCGCTTCCGTTTATCCCACATACGCAGCAGTGCAGGGTGGCCGGTGTCCACGAAGTCGATGATCTGCACGTTGGTCTTGCCAGGGTACTCTCGGTGCAGACGTCCGGCGTACTGCTGCAGGGTACCCCTCCAGGAAACGGGCATGGCCAGCACCAGTGTGTCGAGCGGAGGGTGATCGAATCCTTCTCCAACCAGCTTGCCGGTAGACAGGAGGACACGAGGCGCGCCGGGCGGCAGGGCCTCTAGGTCTTTGACCAGTTCCAATCGCTGCTTCTTGGTTATTCGACCGTGCAAGACAAACGGTGCCGGTTGCAGACTATCGAGTTCCGCCTTGATGGCCTCGAGATGTTCCGTACGTTCGGTCAGGACTAGTACCTTGCGTCCCTGAGCAACGGCATCACGCACCGCAGCGGCGATCGCGGTCGTTCGGTCGGCGTCATTGGCGAGATGTCGAAAGACGTCTTGGATACCGGCATCGGCCACCACATCGATGCGTACATGATGAAAATTCGGTACGACCTCAAGATCGTGCGGTGCCCCGGCCGGCGTGGCCGCCGTGTGGCGGATCGCCCCGCACTGCATGAAGATGATTGGCTGCTGACCGTCGCGACGAATCGGTGTGGCTGTGAGGCCCAGTACGTACTTCGCCTTTATCCGTTTGAGAATCGCGTCGAAAGAGACGGCACCGACATGGTGGCACTCGTCGACGATCACCTGCCCATAGTCTTCGACCAGCGGGTTCACCTCGCCATGGCGGGACAGGGACTGCATCACGGCGATGTCGATCTTGCCAGTAGGCTCGGCCTTGCCGCCGCCAATGGTGCCAACCACGCCCTTGGCGACGCCCAGAAAGGCTTGCAGGCGCTCCTGCCACTGCTTGAGCAACTCGGTGCGGTGAACCAACACCAGGGTGTTGACGCCCCGCCGGGCGATCATCGCGGCGGCGGTGACCGTCTTGCCGAAGGCAGTCGGCGCGCAAAGTATGCCAGCATCATGAGAAAGCAGTCCGGCAACTGAGGCCTCCTGATCGAGACGCAGATTGCCTACGAAGGACACTTCTAGCATCTGCCCGCTGAAGCGTTCGTCTCGTAGCTCACAGTCGATGCCGTTTTCTCGCAGCAACGATAACGCAGGATCCAGACAACCGCGCGGCAGGCCGATGTGGCGGGGATAGTTCTCGGCGCAACCGATGACGCGCGGTTTGTCCCATACCGACATCCGCATCGCTTGGGCCTTGTAGAACTCGGGGTTCTGGAAAGCCGCCAGCCGGATGAGGCGGTTTGCCAATGCCTGCGGCAAGTGAGCCTTCTCGAAATAAATCAGATTGGCCAGCGTGATCGTCAATGATTGTGGCATCAAGCCGGCCAGCTTATTATTTGCTGCGCTTTCGCGCTTCCAGGGCGTGGCCAAGTCCTCGTCATCGATGAAGGTGACGTCCAGCGGATGGACACCGCCCGTCGCTCGAAGGATGGTTGGCTCGATGTCGTGCGCTGCCATCGGCTGGATGGACGCCAGGAACGCCCATTGATCGGGGTAAGGCTGTAGATCGCTACCGACGAAGACACTGAAACCCTGTTCTCTCGGACCTTTTTGCAACGGGAGGGCAATCAGGTTTCCGAACCCGCCTTTGGGCATGGTGTCCTGGTTCGGGAACAGTCGGTCATAGGATTCCAGCTTCAGTTGTCGAGTGCGCGAGCAGGTATGACTGATGATGGCGGTGCCGAGGCGCCGCGCATCACGGGCCGAAACGCGTTCCGCAAAGAATACCCAGACG
>JBJTAS010000024.1:0-14846 GCA_046090895.1 Oxalobacteraceae bacterium
ACGGCACGGCTGGCAATTTTGCCAATCGTCAGACCTTGCACGAGAATCGACGCGACCACGATGCCATAGGTCAGCGCCAGCACGATGTCGCGCTCGGGTCCTTGCGGTAGCGAGAGCGCCAGTGCGACCGAGATACCGCCCCGCAGTCCGCCCCAGGTCAACACCACTCCCGCACCGCGAGGAAGATTGAAGTAGCCCGGCGCAGCAACCACCGGCAACCACACCGTGAGCGCACGGGCGATCAGCGTCAGCACGACCATGGTGATGGCGGCGAAGAGCAGGTTGAGCGAGAAGGCGATCAGCAGTACCTCCATGCCGATCAGTACGAAGAGCACGGCATTGAGAATATCGTCGATCATCTCCCAGAACATATCGACATACTGACGCGTGGTGTGCGACATGGCATATTCGCGGCCATGATTGCCAACCACCAGCCCGGCCACCACCATTGCCAGCGGACCGGAGACATGCAGTCTGCTCGCCAACAGGTAGCCCCCCATGACCGAGGCCAGCGTGAGCATCACCTCGACCTGGTAATTGTCAATGCTGGCCAATAGGCGGAAGGTGATGTAGCCCAGCAGCAGCCCGTACAACAGCCCGCCGCCCGCCTCGCGCATGAGCATGCCTAGGCCCTCATCAAAGCTTGGCAGTTTGCCCATCATCAGCATACCCATCAGGATGGAAAAGATCACCACGCCTACCCCATCATTGAAGAGGGATTCGCCCGCGATGACCAGCTCCAGGTTCTTGGGAATACCTGCCGATTTTAAAATACCCATCACGGCGATTGGATCGGTAGGTGAAATCAGCGCACCGAACAGCAGGCAGTAAATCAGGGGCAGCTGAATACCCACGAGCGGCAGCGCCGTCCAGGCGGCGAAACCGACGATAAACGTTGACAGAAGCGTCGAGAAAAAAGCCAGCAACAAAACTTGCCAGCGATACGCCTTGAGCTCTGATAAATCAATGTGCAGCGCACCCGCAAACAGCAGCAATGAGAGCATGCCCTGCATCAGTACATTGGAAAAATCAATGGCCTTGAGCATGGCCTCCATTTGCAGATGAAGCCCGAAATCAACACCGACCAAATCCAGCCCGACAATCAATAGCGACAGACCCAGTGAGGTCGCCATCACACCGATGGTAATGGGTAAACCGATGAAGCGAAAATTGATATAGGCAAGCAGCGCGGTGAGGACCAGACAGGTCGCGGTAATCTCCAGCATGGCAGGAATATGTTGTAGTTTTTGGAATGGCTTGCGCTGTCTCCGCGCAAGCCTGAAGCATAACCGTTCCTGCGTTTCCTATCAGAAAAATTTGACTCCGGCAGGTCGCCACCGAGCTCAGTGCATCAGCGAGATCTGTATGACGTAGGCGAGCGCGCCCGACAGGTAGCCAATCATCGCCAGCCAGCTGATTTTTTTCAGATACCAGACGAAATCGATGCGCTCCAGCCCCATGGCAGCCACACCAGCCGCAGAACCGATCACAAGGATGGATCCGCCGGTACCTGCGCAATAGGCGAGGAATTCCCACAGGAAGCTGTCGGTGGGATATTGATTCAAGTCGTACATACCCATGGCGGCTGCCACGAGAGGCACGTTATCGACAATCGCGCTGACCATGCCAATCAGCAGAACGATCAAGTCTTCGCGGCCGACGGTGTCATTCAGCCAGCCTGCGAGGGCGGGCAAAATGCCCGAGTGCTCCAGCGTGGCGACGGCCAGCAGAATACCAATGAAAAATACGATCGAGGCCATGTCGATACGGTTGAGCGCGCTGGTGAGATTGAGGTGCTCGCGCTCTTCATCGGTCTTGGCACCATGCAGAATATCCCCCACCAGCCAGAGCAGACCGAGCCCGAGCAGCACGCCCATGAAAGGCGGCAGATGCGTGATGGTCTTGAATGCTGGCACCGCGATCAGCACGCCGAGTCCGAGAAAGAACATGATGTTGCGTTCCCGGGCTGAGGTCACGCCCAGTTCGTCCATGCCAGAATCACTGGCAGGCTCAGTCACGACTTGCCCTCGCAGCAGGTAGCTGATCACCGCCAGCGGCACCAGCAGGCTGATCAGCGAGGGTATGAACACGGATACCATGATTTTCGAGGCGGTGATCTGTCCACCTATCCACAGCATGGTCGTTGTCACATCGCCGATCGGTGACCACGCACCCCCTGCGTTGGCGGCGATGATGATCATGCCCGCGAACATCAGACGCTGATCGCGCGAGTCGACCAGCTTTTTCACCAGCGACACCATCACGATGGCCGTGGTCAGATTATCCAATACCGCACTCAGGAAAAACGTCACGGCGCCGACTAGCCACATCAGCGTAGCTACGCGCTTGGTACGGATTCGCTCTGTGACCACCTCGAAGCCGTTGTGCGCATCAATGACCTCTACAATCGTCATCGCACCCATCAGGAAGAAGACGATCTGTGCGGTGCCCACCAAAGTCTCGGACAGATGCTCGCTCACATGGCCACCCTCGGCCATCAGCGAATAAATACTCCACAACAGACCTGCCCCCAGTAGCGCCGACGCGGATTTGTTGATCCGGATCGGATGCTCGAAGGCAATCGCAGCATAGGCAATGACAAAGACGACGATCAGCGCAGTATTCATAGCATTTCCCGAGAGGTCAGCGGACACCGCGCGCAGAGCACGGTTCGCAACGGCGACTATGGTGAATCAGACTAATGAAAGGACGCGGCAGTGTAAATCAGGCGGGTGAGCCGGGCAAGCGCCACCGTCATGATCGTTTTTGTTGCCCGCCGCAACGCACGCTGTGGAAGCTGATTCTTTAGGATAGTTCAGGCGGCTTGACGACCTTCTTGATGCAGTTGCTCTACCCTGCCCTCGGCATCCACCTGGTAGCAATGCAGGTCCAGATGAAAGACCTCGGGCTTGACGATGGATTTACCCATCAGCATGCGAGCGCATTCCTGTATGCCCTCCGGCACCGAGGGATGCGGAAAGATCAGCTCTGCCAGCTTGTGCACGCCCTCGCCGAGCGCGATCATCAGCGCAATCGCCTGACTGGTGCTGGACGCGTGATTACCCATCACCCGCATGCCGAGTATCTTCATCTGATCATCATCGGTCACCAGAATCTTGAAGAAACCCGAGGTCTTGCCCATCGCGATGGCGCGATTGATGTAGCGGTAATTCATCACGGCCACGCGATAAGGAATTTTTTTCTTGCGGGCCTGTGTCTCATTGAGCCCCACCGCGGCCACCTCTGGATTCAGGAACATGATGGTCGAGATGTTCTCGTAGATCAGTTCATGCGCAGGATGTCCGAATATACGCTCGACCGCGTAGCGCCCTTCCAGTTCGCCGACATTGACCAATGAAATATCGGCAGTGAAGTCACCCACGGCATAGATATTGGGCACGCTGGTTTGGGTATCCTGATCGATGCAGTAGCCGCGCTCGTTGAGCTTGACGCCCGCGTTCTCGAGCCCAAGCTTGTCCGTGTTGGCTACCCGGCCCACGGAGACCAGCGCATGATCGACGGTGTGTATCTCGCGCCGACCGTCTTTGTAGTTCAGCACATACTCGACACGTCCCTCGACGGTCTTCATGGATTCCAGCGATGCGCCACGATGAATGACCACGCCCTGCTTTTCCAGATTGGCTGCCAAGGCGTGCGAGATATCCTCATCCTCGAACGGTAGGATGCGCTCTTCCTTGTCAATCAGGTACACCTTGGTGCGGCCATAATTGGAAAAAATCGTCGCGAATTCACAGCCGATCACGCCGGCCCCGAGGATGACAATACTTTTTGGGAAATCCGGTAGCGACGCAATGCCATCACTAGTCAGAATGATATTTTCGTCGATGGGAATCTCGGGCAGATAGCGCGGACGGCTGCCGATGGCCAGCACGATGTGCTCCGCATGGAGGGTTTCGGTGCCGCCCTCGTTCAGGGTCACCTCGATCTCATGCGCATTGAGCAGCTTGCCATGACCCTGAAACTCATGCAGCTGTTCTTTGCGCTGGAAATGATTCACCTGCTCGCGCAGCTGCATATGTTTGCTGGCCACGGCCCGGTGCATTTCGTTGATGACCGCAGGGTAGCTGAGCTCGCAATCCCGCACGGTATAGCCGTAGCCGGTATGACGCGTCTGCTTGTACAGCTCAGACATCTCCCACAAGGTCTTGGAGGACAGCGCGCCATTGAAGATACCCGCGCCACCTAGCCGGCCGCGCTCAATCAGCGCCACCCGCTTGCCAAAATCCAGTCCACGCATGGCCGCTGCAAAACCCGACGGGCCGCCCCCAATGACGGCGAGATCAAAACGCTTCATCGTGTCCCCTCAATTCGTCAGTCCCACCTTGGCTGATGCCTCGGTATGCTCATCAGGTCGATGGGCGTCCGCGGTCAATCTGTTCCCAGATGGCGCGGTCCATGTCAGTCGAATGCCCCGGTCGCTGCAGCTGCTGAGTGATGTAAGCATTGTCCGCGACCGCCGCCAGTTCACGCAAGCGCGACACCAGCATGCGGTACTGGGCCAGTGCAAATTCGGGATTGCTGGCAGCCAGCGACAAGGCCTCGTACTCACCGCGCGGCGTCTCGATAAGGTCATCGCCCAACTCGATCTGCAGGATTAATTCCTGAATCTCAGCATGCGTGAGGTGATGATGCTCGGCGTTGGCGATAAACTCCTCACGCGCCTGATCGGTAAAGTCTACCTCACGTGCCATCGCCAGCAGCTCTCCCTTGAGGCGCTCGCGGTTCATTCGCAGCTGATCGGTAAAGCCGGAGGCCATGATCGCCGCCGGGATGGCAAAGATACCGATGCCCACCAAGGACAAAATAACCGTAATCAGTCGCCCACCGGGCGTCACCGGCGAAATGTCGCCGTACCCGACCGAGGCCAGCGTGATCACGGCCCAGTAGATCGATTGGGGTATGTTTTCAAACTTGTCTGGCTGCGCATCACGCTCAAGCAGGTAGCCAAAGGCCGCCATCATGAACACCAGCAGTGCGATCATGAACATCGCCGCCATGAGCACCGGGATCTCCTTGCGGATCACGGCGAACATGGTGTCGCTGGCGCTGGAGTAGCGGCCCAGCTTCAGCAGCCGCACCATACGCACGATACGCAGGAAACGCAGATCCAGCGTACCACCGAATATCAACTCCAGCATGAAGGGCAGAATGGCCGCCAGATCGAGCAAGCCAGAGGGCGATTTGAAGAAGCGCCAGCGCTCCATCAGCGTGCCCTGCTCAGGATGCTCTTCGGGGTAGGCGTACAAGCGCAGACCGTACTCGATGGCGAACACCACGAAGGAGATCACATCGAGCATGGCAAAATGCTCGGCAAAGTGCACATTGATGCTCTCGACCGATTCCAGCACGATGGACAGCACCGAGGCGACGATCCAGAAAATCAGGAACAGCTCGATGGCTTCATTGAGCCGACCACCATACTCGCTAGGGAACAAGAGCGCATGGACTTTCTGGCGCAGCGTTCGGCCCCGATTCCGCTGCACGAACTCACGACCACCCTCGATGAAGACCTGCGTGATCTTGAGTATTCTCAGCATCCTCAGTACCCGCAGCACGCGGGTGTCGAGCGCCAGCAGCAAACCAACAAAGAACGGCAGTATCGCCAGCAGATCGATCACCCCCAGCCAACTGGTGACATAGGCCAGCCGAGGTGAACCACGAGAGGCGAACTCCGGATCTTCCGGCGCCAGATACAGGCGCAGCAGGTATTCGAGCGTGAAGATCGCCACCGAGAACATGTCGAACCTATGGAACGCATCTCGGTGCTCGGCGTAAATGGCAGGCGCCGATTCGAGCAGCAGCGCGAACAGGTTCAGGAGTATCAGGATCAGGATGAACCGATTGATCGACGCGCGCGCGCCCGACTCGGCGCGCTCGTCGAGCAGCAATTCATACATCCGCCGCCGCAGGCTGTTCACCACCGGCGGGCTTGAGGGGTCTGCGTGCATGGGAACGGTGCCGTTTAGCGGCGAGAGAAAAAAATCATGGAGGTCATAGGGGAGACTGGCAGCCTTGGCTGAACGTGAAAGACTCAGATTCAGTGTATCCGCACGAATTCAGTATTGGCAATCGCTCAAGCTTGATTTACCGCTGATTAAATTATCAAATAAAAAACAATGGCGGTCCATGGTGGAATTATCAGGGATTTATTTCAAGATCGGCAAAACTTCAGGGCTATTTTTTGGCGTCCAACGATATAATGAGCCCGCCTTACGATGCCGACTCGCGCGCGAACCGGTGGCAGCTGCCTCGGTGAAATGCCAGCATCGATGATTGTTGATCAAACTCGCAACTATGATCCAGAGCCGGGCTCACCCGGCCACAATAACTATTCATGACATCCCTGCAGACCCGCGTTCACGATCTTCTGGAAGGTTCGGTACACAACAAGGCCGCCCGCTATTGCGAGATTTTTATCGCCACGGTCGTGGTACTCAATGTACTGGCGATCATCCTCGAATCCGTTCAGGAGCTGCACGACGCGTACGCAGGGTATTTTCATGTGTTCGATGTTGCCAGTGTGATGGTGTTCACGGCGGAATATCTGTTGCGCGTCTGGTCCTACGGCGTGAAATACTCCACCGAGAACGGTGGCTCGTGGCGTGGACGCAAAGAATATATCTTCAGCTTTTACGGCTTCATCGATTTTTTTGGCACCGTGCCTTTTTACCTGCAACTGCTATTCCCGGGGCTGGATCTGCGGTTCCTGCGTCTGTTCAGACTGATGCGTATTTTCAAGCTTTCGCGTTACAACAGCGCGCTGACCGATCTGATCGAAGCAGTGCGTACCGAGCGCGATTCATTCACCTCGGCGCTGTTCCTGTTGCTGATCTCTTGTCTGCTCTGCTCGTCGCTGATCTACATCGCCGAGGGCCACCTGCAGCCAGAGGTCTTCCCATCGATTCCGGCGACGATGAAGTGGTATCTGCTGACCATTATCTCGGGCTGGGGCAATGTCGACCCGCTGTCGGTCTTTGGCGTGGTGCTGGTGGTGATGACGCAGGTACTGGCCATTGCACTGGCTGCCATCCTGACCGGCGTGGTGGCGACGGCCTACACGACACAGGTCGAGCGTCGCGAGGTGCTGTACGAAACCCAGATTCGCGAGGTACTTGCCGATGGCATCGTGACCGAGGAAGAGCAACGACAGCTAGAGACCATGAAAAAGCAATTCGGCATGAGCGATGAGCGCGTCGAAGCGATTGCACGACAGGTTCGTGAAGAAAAAATGCAGCAGCAACACCCATCGCAGCCGCGCTTTGCGGCCTGACCTGATGCATGCTGCTCAGTACATCATAATTTGGCGAAAGAACGCCGAACAACCAGCCGACCAGCGAAGGTCGGCGCTGAAGGGGGAGCCACATGATTGAATTTTTCCAGCAACTCAACTGGATGGTGGTGGGGCAAATCATCCTGATCGATATTCTGCTGGGCGGCGACAATGCGATCGTGATCGCGCTGGCCTGTCGTCATTTGCCAGAAAACCTGCGAATGAAAGGTATCGTGGGCGGCGCACTGGGTGCGATCGTTGCCCGCGTAGTGCTGATCGCGTTTGCCGTCACACTGCTCACCCTTCCCTACCTCAAGCTGATCGGTGGCCTGCTGCTCTTGTGGATCGGTGTGAAGCTGCTGGTCGGCGAGGATGACGGCGACGAAGAAATCGACGGCGGCGACCGCCTGATCACCGCGATCAAGACGGTCATCATTGCCGACTTGGTGATGAGCATTGATAACGTGATCGCGGTGGCTGCAGCGGCTGAGCAGGCCGATGCCGACCACAAGATGCTGCTGGTGACCTTCGGCATCATGGTCAGTATTCCCGTGGTTATCTGGGGCAGCTCGGTCATTCTGAAAATCATGCATCGTGTGCCTTCCGTCGTCACGATGGGTGCCGCGCTGCTTGGCTATCTGGGCGGCTCAATGATCTCGAAAGATATGGTGGTGCATGCCGAGGCGGAGCGCCTGTTACCAATGGACTTGCTGAGCCTGCACGACCTGGGCGTGCACCTGAGCCTGACCGGCACCCTGGGCGCGCTGCTAGTCGTGCTTGCTGGATGGTGGCTGCAACGCAGCGCCGGCAGCAAAACCAGCGACGAGCCTGCCGCCGCAGACTGATGCCGGAGCAGCACCGTGGCTGAAGCTAGCGACACCCGTATCCCACGCATGCTCTCAGGCTGGCGCCTGAGGTGGTACAACGTCATCTTTGAAGCGGACACGGCGGCCGGCAAGCGCTTCGACCTGCTGCTGGTCTGGGCCATCATCATCAGCCTTCTGGTGATCATGCTCGACAGTGTGCAATCGATCCATGCGGCGCACAATCAATGGCTGGGCGCCGTCGAGTGGTTCTTCACGATCGTGTTCACGCTGGAGTACCTGGCTCGCATACTGTGCAGCCCGAATCCGTGGCGATATATCAAAAGCTTTCTCGGCGTGATCGATCTATTGTCGATCCTGCCGAGCTTTGTGGCGCTATTCATTCCCGAGGCCTACGTACTGCTGGATGTGCGGATCTTGCGGCTCTTGCGTATTTTCAGAATCCTGAAAATGTCCGGCTATGTGGAGGAATATCAGTGGTTGTTACTGGCAGTCGCCGACAGCCGCCGCAAGATCGGTGTCTTTCTGTCGATCATCATGACGCTGGTGGTCATCCTGGGCACAGCACTCTATGTTGTGGAGGGGCCGGAGAACGGCTTTACCAGCGTACCGACCTCCATCTACTGGGCGATTTCCACCGTGACGACAGTGGGATTTGGCGACATCACGCCCAAGACCGATATCGGACGTTTCATCGCCTCGGTGATGATGATGTTTGGCTGGGGGATTCTGGCGGTACCCACGGGCATTGTCTCTGCCGAGATGATTGCGCAGCAGGCGGTCAAAAAAACGCTGACCGAATCAACGACACGTACCTGCCACAGCTGCATGACGGAGGGCCATAGTGCTGACGCGGATTTCTGCATGCGCTGCGGAGAACAACTGACTGAATATTTCGGCGAAGCGCCCCGGCTGACACCCAGAATTGCGTTTGCTGCCGCCATGATCTACATGGTGAATGCCGATGGCAAGATTGAGCCGCACGAAATCAGCCGACTGGTCACGGCGCTGCGCAATGACCGTGATTTGCTGGAGATCGCCACGCGCTACACAAAATTTCAGGATGCTGAGAGCTTCCTCTCAAGCTGCCAACAGATCCTGGACAAAGAGCAGCGTTTGTCGGTGCTGGTGAATCTCTACGATGCGATACTCGCTCATGGTGACCCGCTTCCCCAGGAGATCGCCTTGTTTGAGAAATTCATGAAGGTGTTCGGCTTCGATGAGCAGGCATTTGAGCCTTATTTCCACTCGATCGCTGTGAAGAACAATCGCGCACTATTCAGGCATTGATACCGCACCGAGCGCGGTATCTCAGTCGTTCTCAGCGGCGCACGGCCATGAACACATAGCGGTTCAGGCTAAAAAAATACGCCTCCCGATCGCCCATGTGCCTGGCATCCTCGCGCCAGGCAGCAATATCTGCCGCCGACAGGCCATTGCGCCCGGTGGCGAAATTACCGATCAGGCTCATCATGCCCACGCTATAGGTGGCGGGGTCGTAGCTCAGGTTCAGTAAAGGAACGATGGCCACCTGCACATCGCTGAAACCTGCTACCTCCATCCGGCGCTTGAGGCTACGCGGCAATTGCGGGTGCGGTATGTGCTCATTCCAGGTGTCGAGTACCCGGCGCATGCGGTCCTCATCGCTGCTCGCCCAGACAGCGGATTCCCAGTCCGTATCGACCAGCACCACTCTGCCGCCAGGGCGGATCACGCGTGCCAGTTCAACTAGCGCACGGTCGATGTCGTCGACGTACTCGTACACTTGCGAGGCCAGCGCCACATCGACGCTGCCGTCGGGTACCGACAGTGAATTCACATCACATCGATCAAAGCGTACCTGCGGCAGGTGCGCGCAACGGCGGGCGGCTATCGCCAGCATCGGCTGAGCAATGTCGATGCCCAGCACCGAACCGGAAGCGCCGACAGCGCGCGCCAGCCCCTCGGTCGTCAGCCCCGGCCCGCAGCCGATATCCAATGCTCGCTCGCCATCCCGTGGCGCGAGCAGCGCCATCACGCGCTCGCGCTGCTCAATGACATCAGGGGTCAGGTAAACGGCTTCGAGCTGCTGGGATGCCGTTTCATCGAATTGTTCTTCTGCGCTCGGTGCGGTGCTCATCTCTTTTCCCAACATCTTATTCGTCATGAAACCACATCCGAAGAACCTTGGCGGCTTTGTCTTTTTTTAAGACCGGATAAACCTGTCGATCACGGAGCGGCGCTGACGTTAAACCGTTAATACCACTCCCCCTCGTTGTACCGATCCACGATAAACCAGGCGCCCGCCATGCCTACGCTAGCCCCGAACATCACATAAAACGCCGGCGCCAGCGGCGTGCCGGTTGCGCGGATCAGCCAGGTGACGATGAGCTGCGCAAAGCCGCCGAACAACATCACCGCCATGTTGTAGGCCAGCGCAAGGCCTGTCGAGCGCATGTGTACAGGGAATTGCTCGGCCAGTGCGGTCGACACCGGCCCGAACGACATGGCAACCGCCGTGCACAGCACGACCTGCATCGCCGCCAACCTCACGAGCGATGGCTCGGCGAGCAGCCAGCTCAGCAGCGGGTAAGGCAAGATCAGGTAGCACAGCATGGCCGCCATCAGCACTGGCCGACGTCCGATACGGTCGCTGAGCAGGCCAAACAAGGGCGTGATCAGCGTCAGGCACAGCAAACCGGCCACCTGCGCGACAAACGCATCACCTAGCGGTATCTGCAGCTGGGTCTTGGCATAGGTGGGCATGTAAATCAGCACTACGTAATACATGATGGTGCCCGCCACCACCAGTCCGAAGCAAGCCATCACGCTGCGCTTGTGCTCGCGCCACAATGAGCGCAGCCCGACGCGCTCCACCGGATGCTCACTGGCAGCGATGAAGGCTTCGGTCTCGTTCAGGTGACGGCGTATGTAGAGCCCGACGGGTCCGATCAGCAAGCCAAAGAGAAATGGCACGCGCCAGCCCCAGCCATCAAGCTGTTCAGGCGTCAGCCCCTGAGTGATCAACATACCGGCGCCCGCGCCCGCCAGCGCGGCAAGGCTCTGACCGACCATCTGCAACGAGCCATAGAAGCCGCGTTTACCCGCTGGCGCGCTCTCAACCAGGAAAGACGTGGCACTGGCAAACTCGCCGCCCGTTGCCAAGCCTTGCAGCAGCCGGGCGACCACGATCAGCACCGGCGCCGCCACACCCACTGCGGCATAGGTGGGCGCACACGCGATCATGGCAATCGATATCGTCATTAGCAAAATGATCAGCTGCAGCGCGGCTTTGCGTCCACGCCGATCGGCATACATGCCGATCAGGATGCCGCCGACCGGGCGCATGAAGAAGCCGACACCGAAGGTGGCCATGGTCAGCAGCAGCGAGGCGTACTCGCTGTCGGCCGGAAAAAACAGCCGCGAGATGATCACCGTGAGAAAACCGTAGACGACAAAGTCGTACCACTCGAGCGCATTGCCTATCACTGCGGCGACGATCTGCCGCATCGGTACGGGGGTAGTCTGCATCAGGCACGCTCCGGAATTCAGTTCTGCCGGGGATGGTAACCGAGTTGCGCTCTGGGGCGCCGCAGCCGCAGCAAACGATGGGATACAATCGCAGGATTCGCCCTGACTGCAGGAACCTCTCATGACCTTACTTATCGCCGGACTGGTGCTTTTTCTCGCTGCTCATTCGACGCGTCTGGTGGCCGAGGGCTGGCGCAGCACGATGCTGGAACGACTGGGCGAAAAACCCTGGAAAGGGCTGATCAGCGTGGTCTCGATTGCGGGCTTCGCGCTGATCGTCATCGGCTACGGCCAGCTCAGGGGGACGCCGGTGCCACTGTGGGAACCGCCTCTCTGGACGCGGCATGTGTCGCTGCTGCTGAACCTGCTCGCCTTCATCCTGCTGACTGCTGCCTATGTGCCGCGCAATGTGATCAAGGCACGCCTTGGCCATCCGATGATCGCGGGCGTAAAAATCTGGGCGCTCGCACACTTGCTCTCCAATGGCCAGCTCGCTGATGTGCTGCTGTTCGGAAGTTTCCTGGTGTGGGCGGTACTGGATTTCCGCGCGTCGCGCCGCCGCGACCGCGAGCACGAGGTCAGCTATCCGCCAGCGAACCTGCTGGGCAGCATGGGCACCCTGGCGATCGGGACGCTGGCGTGGTTCGTGTTCGTCATGTGGCTGCATGTGCAGCTGATTGGCGTGAGTCCCTTGGGCGGGTGAGCCTACCCGCTGGCGTTAGCTGCAGCGCGCGCGTATGTCTTCGGGTATGGATAAGGCGCGTATGCCGCCGCCCTCTTTGGCGGCCGCGAAAATACGCACCTCATGGCAATGCATGATCTCTTCTTCGCCGCGCATCACCCGATAGCGCTGCACAAAGCTTTTGTTACGCCACTCGCTGATACAGACATGAATCTGCAGCGCGTCACCATAACTGGCGGTACGGACGAAACTTGCTTGCGTATCGACTAATGGCGTACCGATCAGGCCGATGGATTGCTCTGTCTCATGCCACGGCGGAACGCCACACGCCAAAAAGAAATGCCGGGAGGCGGCATCGATCCAGCGAAAAAAATTCGGGAACCACACAATGCGTGCGGGATCGCAGTCGCCGAATTCGACGCGAACGTGATACACCACAGTCTTGTTCATCAGCGGCTCTCGGTAGCGGGACGCACGCGGCGCACCCAGTGGATAGGCTGGACTTTCACCGGTCTTGGCGGCGCACCGAATTCCGCGAGCACGCGATCAAGTCCGCTGCCCGCCTCATCCGATAAGGCGGCCTCGCGCGCGCGTCGTACGGCCTCTGCACGTTGTGCGGTAGTGCCCGTGCTGCGCACCAGATGCCGCAGGATGTGCAACAGATTTTCGCGGCCGCGATCGTGGGTATCGCCATAGCCTTTGATCAGCCGGCCGCACAGGCTGAGCTCGTAACCAAGCTGCCAATCCTGCGCCGTGCTGTCCGTGACCGCCGCTAGCCACTCATCGATCAGCTGCTGCTCTTCGGCATACCGGCTACTGAAGGGACGCACGTAGCGGGTCGCGGCCAGACATCGCAGCACAAGCATACCGAGCACCGTATGCGATGCCAGTTTGACGGGTAAAGCCACGCTGGCTTTGCCCTCGGCGACCCGCTGCCTGTCCCAGTGGCGCAAGCGGCCCGCCAGCGAAGGGGGTAGCATCGCTGCGATCTCTGCCACGCCCGGCTTGAAGTGATCATAAACGGCGATCAGCTCACGCTCGTCTGCCTTCACCTCGCGCCTGACGCGGGCCATCCGTGATGCTCGGCTTTTGAGACTAGCGACACGAGCGATGTCGTCATAGCTCATCCACAGCGCCAGCCAGCGCGCCACTTCTCGGCTGAGCCCAGACGCCTGTGTCGCCTGCGGGTCGCTCTGCTGCTCGGTGCTGACGACACGCTGCATGCGCTCCAGATAGCGTCTTGCGTAGGCGGTGCTCTGGTATTCGGTGAGACGCGCCACGCCCAGCGACAGCAGGTCCTGCACCGCAACCGGAAAAGCAGCGAGTCCCGCCGCAGGCGCACGGTCGCTGACGGCACCGATGCTGCCGATGGCATCGCCGAGCTGCGCCGCGATGACTGAATTCGCGGCACGTGCCTGCTGCACGATGCGCCAGCCTGCAAGGAAGCCTCGCTGGCTGGCCTCGGCGCCGCGACCGGCGCGTGAGATCACGTTCAGGCACAAGGCCTGATCCAGGGGCAGCACGGCACTGCCGGCCAGCGCTCCGAACATGACTGCACTCACGGCGGTGCCTTGTTCCTGAGCGATGCGCTGCATATCCAGGACATGATGCTCACGACTGACCGCCTGCACCAGCGAGAGCAGCGCAGCACTGTCGAGCCGACCATCACCGGGCACGCTACGCTCAGTCGTCGTGAAAGTGCGTGAGGTGGAGGAAATGAATACCGTGCGATCCGGCGATGGCAAGCCATTGCTCGCGCATCGTGCCGACTCCAGCAGTTCGGAAGATACCACCGCGTCCAGCGCTCCCGGAATCGCGTTCAGACTGAACACTGGACGACGGCCATTGAGCCTGTTGATTGGCACGGGCAGCATCTCGAAAAAATAGGTCGTCGCTCCGGTACGCTGCGCAACGCCCGGGATGGAGGTCGCCTGCGCCGGAAAACCTGCCTCACGGGCGGCATCCACCAACCAGTCGGCCAGCACGCCACCCCCTTCGCCACCGAGCGCACAGATCAGCACGGCGATGGGGCGCGACGGGTTGATGACTACGGGATCGGAAGAGACGTTCATCACGGTGTTCATGCGGGTTGCAGCCAGCGCAGCACCCGCTGCCGCACGCTGTCAGCCAGGCGCTCGTGCCAGCGCGGGTTGCGGATGATTTCGGCGCGGTAAAAGCTGGGGCACAAAGTCGCGGCGTGCGCATTCTCGCCGCACAAGCCGCAACCGACACAGCCGTCAATGACGGTGGCGACCGGATCGACTTTGAGCGGATCGGGATTGTCTTTCAAGGTCAGCGTCGGGCATCCTGACAGGCGAATGCAGGCATGGTCGCCATTGCAGACATCTTCATCGACCCCGTACTTCACGCGTACCACGCGCTCACCTACCGCGCGCAGCGAATCCAGCCAAGGTCGCACGCGACGCTGACGCTCGAGCTGGCACTCGCCTTCCGCGATGATGACTTTCAGCCCGCTGAATTCGGTGGTCAACGCTTCTTTGAGCACATCGCGCATAGCGGCCACCCGATACGCGTGCAC
>JBJTAS010000025.1:0-60828 GCA_046090895.1 Oxalobacteraceae bacterium
ATGCAAAAGCAAGAACCAGAGGGACTAGTGCTAGGTTTGGAGGAATGGCTAGAGTCCGACAGCACCGGAGAGTTTGCTGCAGCCATCATGCAACGGCTGGCCGAGATGGATGCACGCCTTGCGATAGAGCGTCAGAAACTGCAAAGCCCGGAAGTTTATCAGCAGATTATGGCCGCATGTGGCGCAGTACAAGCGGCTGAACAGGTGATGCGGATGTACATTGCATCAAAAAATTAGCTTGAAAAACCTTTCTCGTTAGGACAACGGCAGCCTGACGTAATAGGTTCTAAGTCCATCATCAACTCAAGGAGAGCAGCATGACAGTCAGCATCACAAATCTAAATCTGAGTGAAATTAATAACTTTGCCTCGAATAGAATGACCAATATGGAGGGAGATGTCAAAACTCAATTGAATACCCTTCAAAACGGCGGCGAGCTGACCCAGGGAGATTTACTGAAACTTCAATTCAATATTGCCAAATACACGATCAGCGCATCAACCATCAGCGCGATAACCAAGGAAGTCTCAGACAGTCTGAAACAAACTGCGAACAAAATCGGCTGATACCTTGTGCTGTCAATTGCTGAACTTGCGCCTGCCCGGTATCAGCCCAGCTCTTCGAGCCGGATGCGGGTCACCTTGCCGGCGACCGTGGACAAGGCTTCAATCGCGTGGATGGCCTTGTCCACCTGCTTTTCCTTCGTCTGGTGAGTCAGGATAATGATGTCGGTCTGCGTTTCGCCCTCGCCGGGTTCTTTCTGCAGCATCGCATCAATGGAGATTGCCGAGTCGGCGAGTATGCGCGTCACATCCGCCACCACGCCCAGCTTGTCGGCGACGCGTATGCGCAGGTAATAACTGGTCGTGACGTCAGCCATAGGCAGGATGGGTGTGTCGGACATTTCATCCGGCTGAAATGCCAGGTAAGGCACGCGATGCTCCGGATCAGCCGTTGCAAGTCGAGTGATATCGACGAGATCGGCAATTACCGCAGAGGCGGTGGGCTCTGCGCCTGCGCCCTTGCCGTAGTACAGCGTCGCCCCGACCGCGTCGCCCTGTACCAGCACCGCATTCATCGCGCCTTCAACATTGGCGATCAGGCGGTTGGCAGGAATCAGCGTCGGGTGCACACGCAGCTCGATACCCTTCTCTGCCCGGCGAGCGATACCCAGCAACTTGATCCGGTAGCCCAATTGCTCGGCATAGCGAATGTCCGAAGCCTGCAGTTGGGTAATGCCCTCGACATGGGCTTTCTCAAATTGCACAGGCACGCCAAAGGCGATCGCTGACATGATGGTCGCCTTGTGGGCGGCGTCCACGCCTTCGATATCAAAGGTCGGGTCTGCCTCTGCGTAGCCGAGCCGCTGCGCCTCTTTCAGCACCACATCGAAATCTAACCCCTTGTCGCGCATCTCGGACAAGATGAAATTGGTCGTCCCATTGATGATGCCTGCGATCCACTGAATGCGGTTCGCAGTCAGGCCCTCGCGAAGCGCTTTGATGATGGGAATGCCTCCCGCCACTGCGGCCTCGAAGGCCACCATGACACCCCGCTCTTGCGCGGCGCGGAAAATCTCTGTGCCATGCGTTGCCAGCAAAGCCTTGTTGGCCGTGACGACATGTTTGCCATTGGCGATCGCTTTCATCACCAGTTCGCGCGCAATGCCATAGCCGCCAATCAGCTCGATGACGATATCGATATCCGGATGATCAACCACCCCAAATGCATCGCTAACCACCTGCACCTGCGGCCCGGCGATTGCCTTTGCACGCGCCGTGTCAAGATCCGCGACCATGGCAATCTCAATCGCCCGTCCGGCACGCCGCCGAATTTCTTCGCTGTTACGCTGTAATACGGTGAATGTTCCGGCACCCACGGTACCGATGCCCATCAGGCCAACTTTGATTGGTTTCATCTTCAGTTTGTCAAAAACTCGTTTATCTGTTCAGGCATGGCGCAAAATCTGCAAAGCAGGTCAGGCTGCGTGATGCCGCCGGTAGCCTTCGAGAAAATGCGAGATCCGTCCCACCGCAACCGCCAGATCATCCACATTCGGCAGGAACACGACGCGGAAATGATCGGTTGTCGGGCAATTGAAGCCCGTACCCTGCACGATCAGTACGCGCTCCTCTGCCAGCAGGTCATAGGCAAACTGCTGATCGTCCTTGATCGGGTACATCGTCGGGTCTAGGCGCGGGAACATGTACAGCGCTGACTTTGGCTTGACGCAGGTGACGCCAGGTATATCCGTCAATAGCTTGTGCGCCAGATCGCGCTGCTTGAGCAGGCGCCCGCCGGGCCCCACCAAATCATTGATACTCTGGTAGCCGCCCAGGGCCGTCTGAATCGCAAACTGTCCCGGCACATTCGCGCACAGGCGCATCGACGCCAGCATGTTCAGGCCTTCGATGTAATCCTTCGCATGCTTCTTCTCGCCGGAGACCACCATCCAGCCCGCACGGTAGCCGCAGGACCGGTAGTTCTTGGACAGACCGTTGAAGGTGATGAACAGAACATCATCGGCTAGCGAGGCCAGTGAGGTATGCGTTACGCCGTCGTAGAGCACCTTGTCGTAGATTTCGTCAGCAAAAATGATCAGCTGATGCTGACGCGCTAGTTCAACCAGTTGCTGAAGCAACTCGACTGGATAGAGCGCGCCGGTCGGATTATTGGGGTTGATGACGACAATGGCGCGCGTGTTGGCATTGATTTTCTTTTTGATGTCGTCAATGTCAGGATACCAGTCCGCCTGCTCATCACAGGTATAGTGCACTGGCTTGCCGCCGGACAGACTGACCGCCGCTGTCCAGAGCGGGTAGTCAGGCGCAGGCACCAGCACTTCGTCCCCGGTATTGAGCAAGGCGTTCATGCTCATCACGATCAGCTCGGACGCACCATTGCCGAGGTAGATGTCGTCGATAGTGACGCCGGAGATTTTCTTTTCCTGACTGTAATGCATGATCGCCTTGCGCGGCGCGAACAGGCCTTTGGAATCGGTGTAGCCCGCAGCATTGCCCATGTTGCGGATCATGTCTTGAACAATCTCGTCAGGCGCATCAAAGCCGAAAGGCGCGAGGTTGCCAATGTTCAGCTTGATGATCTTGTGACCTTCTTCCTCCATGTGCCGCGCCTTTTCGAGCACGGGTCCTCGGATGTCGTAGCACACATCAGCTAGTTTCTTGGATTTCTGGATTGATTTCACGGCATGGACTCTGTTGAGTTGGAGCGAGCGGTACGCCGGGTGTTGCACCGCGAAAAAACCTTCATTTTGCCCGAAATTCCCCGGAAAGACCAAGCAGTAAACCGGCACTCAGCCGATCGCGATAAAATCAGGGATCA
The DNA here is from genome assembly GCA_046090895.1 of Oxalobacteraceae bacterium. GTDB lineage: Bacteria > Pseudomonadota > Gammaproteobacteria > Burkholderiales > Burkholderiaceae_D > Pernthalerella. The sequence continues at coordinate 3,343 of JBJTAS010000025.1, forward strand.
TGAAGCTGCACACGACCCAGACCCAGCAATACCAGACTGTCACGGGCTATGAAGATGACTGGATAGAGATTAATGCGGTGCGTTTCGAGGATAGCCTGTTAGTGCTGCCTGAACAGGCGCCCCAGCCCTGGCCGGTGAGCTCTTTCGAATCGCTTCAACCGCCGCATTTTGAGGCCTTGGCGGATACCGAACCCGATCTCGTCATCCTGGGCACCGGAGATCGCCAGCGCTTCGTCCCTCCTCGATTGCTCGCTGCGCTCATGGCACGCCGCATCGGTCTGGAGTGTATGGACAATCGGGCCGCTTGCAGAACTTACAACATTTTAATGGCCGAGGGCAGGAAGGTCGCGCTGGCGCTTATCCTTCCCGGCAAGGCCGGCCGCTGTTAGATCAGCAGCCTCACACGCTAAAAAAACAAGGAGCGCGCTTTGAGCGAACGTCCATCGATACTTCATATGACCGTCCCGGATTTTTCGGCCGAGATGACTGGTCCAACGCCGTTCCGGCTGTCGGACTACCGCGGTCGCAAGCTCGTGCTGTACTTCTACCCCAAGGACAATACGCCGGGCTGCACCACCGAGGCTTTGCAGTTTCGCGAGCTGCATTCGCGTTTCCGAAAAGCCGGGTGCGAAGTGTTCGGCGTCAGCCGGGACAGCGTGCGCTCGCATGTCGGCTTCAAGGAAAAACTTGGCCTGCCCTTTGAATTGATCTCGGACACCGATGAATCAATCTGCACGATGTTCGACGTCATCGTGATGAAATCTATGTACGGTAAAAAAGTGCGCGGCATCGAACGGTCGACATTTTTGATTGACGCTGACGGTAAAATAATGAAAGAATGGCGTGGAATAAAAGTTCCAGGGCATGTAGATGAGGTCTTGGAAGTAATTGAAAGTTTGAGTTAGCATTCATTGATTCAAACCGACCGGATTAGCTAAATAATTGATTTTTAATAATTATTTATATTCGAGGCTGTCTTGGGAAAAGGACCTGCTCCTTTTGCTTAAACAGCCTTTTCTATTTTTTCTCCCACATTATTCAGCGCAATACGCTCCGCAATTTGTTCGTCTTCGGAATCAAACCCCTTATTCTCACAGCCCGAGGTCCTGATGCCCCTGCCTAAAATGCCGTCCAAACCCGCAGCATTGCTCTCACCGGTGGATTATCCCAAGGCAGAAAAAGGCAAGCCCGTCAAACCCGCTATCGCACTGGTACCCAGTACCCCCGTTGTCCCGCATCATGTTATTGAGGCTCGCAATCGCGCCGACGCTCCGCCTCAGACCAAGCCAGCGCACCGCAAATCGCGCACCGATACCAGTGCCAAGTCGCACATCAGCCGCACCGCAGACAAAAAAGGGGTGACCAAGCTCTTCGTGCTTGACACCAATGTGCTGATGCATGACCCAACCTCGCTGTTCCGCTTTGCCGAGCATGATGTTTATCTTCCGATGATCACGCTGGAGGAACTGGACAATCATAAAAAAGGCATGTCCGAAGTCGCTCGCAATGCGCGTCAGGTATCTCGCTCGCTCGATGCCTTGGTGGCCGACATATCAGAAGAAGCGATCGACGATGGCATACCGCTGAACAAGCTCGGTAACAAGGATGCCGGTGGTCGCTTGTATTTCCAGACGCGGCTGGGACGCTGGACACTTCCCGAGGAACTTCCCGAGGGCAAGGCAGACAACCAGATTCTTGGCGTCGTGCGTGCGTTGCAAGAGCAGTATCCAGAGCGACCGGTGGTATTGGTGTCCAAAGACATCAATATGCGCATCAAGGCACGCGCGCTAGGCCTGCCCGCCGAAGAGTATTTCAATGACCATGTGCTGGAAGATACCGACCTCCTGTACTCTGGCATCCTCCAGCTTCCCGACGATTTCTGGAATCGTCATGGTAAGGGTATGGAATCGTGGCAAGAATCCCGGGGCAATGGCAGTACCTTTTACCGTGTCACCGGGCCGCTGGTGCCTGCCATGCTGGTGAATCAATTTGTCTACCTCGAACCCAGGAATGGTGAACCTTCGTTTTATGGGCAAGTCACCCAGATCAATGGCAAAACCGCCGTCATCCGCACGCTACGCGACTACGGCCACAGCAAGAACAATGTCTGGGGCATTACTGCACGCAACCGCGAACAGAACTTCGCGCTCAATCTGCTGATGGATCCCGAGTGCGATTTCGTCACCCTGCTCGGTCAGGCCGGTACCGGCAAGACCTTGCTGGCACTTGCTGCAGGACTCGCGCAAGTGCTCGAGACAAAGCACTACAACGAGATCATTGTCACTCGCGTCACCGTGCCAGTGGGTGAGGATATCGGCTTCTTGCCCGGCACCGAGGAAGAAAAAATGTCCCCCTGGATGGGCGCCTTTGACGACAACCTCGAAGTGCTCAATAAGTCCGACTCTGATGCTGGCGAGTGGGGCCGTGCGGCGACACAAGAACTGATTCGCTCGCGGATCAAGATCAAATCACTCAATTTCATGCGCGGCCGCACCTTCGTCAACAAGTACCTGATCATCGACGAGGCACAAAACCTCACCCCCAAGCAGATGAAAACGCTAGTGACACGTGCAGGTCCCGGCACGAAGATTGTTTGCTTGGGCAATATCGCACAGATTGACACACCCTACCTGACCGAAGGATCAAGTGGCCTGACCTATGTGGTCGATCGATTCAAGGGTTGGTCACACAGCGGGCATGTGACGCTGGCACGCGGAGAGCGCTCACGCCTGGCTGATCACGCGAGCGATGTGCTTTGATAAGGCCGAGCATGCCCCCGCCATTGCATGTCATGCAATGGCGAGGTAGAAATCGCTCACAGAAACTGCTGCCCCGCCCACCAAGCGATGGCTGCCATAAAAGCAGACGCAGGAATCGTAAAGATCCACGCCCAAACAATATTGCCAGCCACGCCCCAGCGCACAGCAGACATCTTGCGCGACGAGCCCACACCCACGATGGCACCCGTGATGGTGTGCGTCGTTGATACCGGAATGCCCATCCCAGTTGCCAAGAACAAGGTAATTGCACCGCCGGTCTCTGCACAGAAGCCGCCCACGGGTTTGAGCTTGGTAATTTTCTGACCCATGGTCTTCACGATGCGCCAACCGCCAAACAAAGTGCCCAGTCCGATCGCCACATAGCAAGAGACAATCACCCACATCGGCAGTGGATCGCTGGCTGTCGTCACACCGGCTGCAATCAGCAGCATCCAGATGATGCCCATGGTTTTTTGTGCGTCATTACCACCATGTCCAAGGCTGTACATCGATGCCGAGACCAGCTGCATGCGGCGGAACCACTTATCTACCCGCTGCGGCGTGCTGCGTACGAACATCCAAGAGACGATCAGCATCATCAGCGAGCCAAATAGCAGCCCCAGCAACGGCGACAGCACGATGAAGCTAATGGTCTTGATCAGGCCAGCCGAGATCAGCGAATTCGTGCCTGCCTTGGCGACGGCCGCGCCCACCAGGCCACCGATCAAGGCATGCGACGAGGATGACGGAATGCCGTAGTACCAGGTAAGGAAATTCCAGGCAATGGCCCCGATCAGTGCGCCAAAAATAACGTAGTGATCGACCACGGCGGGATCAATAGTACCCTTGCCTACGGTGGCCGCTACCTTCAGCTGAAAAACTGCGATTGCCACAAAATTAAAGAAGGCGGCCAGCGCCACGGCCGAGGATGGCTTAAGTACGCCGGTCGATACCACTGTCGCGATCGCATTGGCGGCGTCATGAAAGCCATTCATAAAATCGAACGCCAGCGCCAGCACCACCAGGAAGGCCAGCACGTAAATACTGATATTAAGTGTTTGCATGAAACGAGACAGTCAGGTTGGTGGGTCTCGCCTCAGGCGTTCTCGACGATAATGCCCTCGACAATATTGGCGACATCCTCGCAACGGTCTGTCACTGTCTCGAGGATTTCATAGATGGCCTTTAACTTGATCAGGTTGCGAACGTCGGGCTCTTCGCGAAACAGCTTGGACATTGCAGCCCGCATCACGTGATCAGCATCGGATTCCAGCCGGTCAATCTCGGCGCAAATATTCAGTATTTCGCGTGCATTGTCCATGTTGTGTAGCAGCGAGACGCTGGCCAGCACTTTTTCACAGCAGGTCTGGCACAACTCGGCCAGGCGCTTAGCCTCCGGCGTGATCGCCTTAATGTCATAGAGTGAAATCGTTTGCGCTACGTCTTCCATCAGATCGAGAATATCGTCCATACGCGTGATCAGCAGATGGATGTCTTCACGATCCAGTGGCGTGATGAACGTCTTGTGCAAGAGCTCTAATGCCGCGTGCGTCACTTTATCGGCCTGCTTCTCGATCGTCTCAATGGCATGTACGCGGTGTTCGAGGTCGTCGAAATTAGTCATCAGCGCGACCAATTCCTTGCCGCCCTTGACGCATAATTCGCCGTGCTGAATGAAAAATTCGAAAAATTTCCCTTCAGTGGGCATCAGACGTCCGAACATTATCTCTCCTCGTTGTCAGTGCTGCCAGATCTCGTGTACGCGCTTATTCGCCACCGCCATAGATGGGCGCGCTTCCTGTGTAGTTCTCAAACTTGGTGTAGTGCCCGAGGAAAGTCATTCGTACACTTCCGATAGGGCCATTTCGCTGCTTTCCAATGATGATCTCGGCCATGCCCTTTTCTGGCGAGTCGGGGTTATAAACCTCGTCTCGGTAGATAAAGAGGATCACATCAGCGTCCTGCTCGATCGCGCCGGATTCGCGTAGATCGGACATCACAGGACGCTTGTTAGGACGCTGCTCCAGCGAGCGATTGAGCTGAGAGAGTGCAATCACCGGGCAATTCAGTTCCTTGGCCAAGCCCTTCAAGTTACGCGAGATTTCGGAAATCTCGGTTGCACGATTCTCACCGGGTGAGTTTGCTGACATCAGCTGCAGATAATCGACAATAATGAGTCCCAGCTTGCCGCACTGACGCGCCAAGCGGCGCGAACGGGCGCGCAGCTCAATCGATGAGAGCGAGGGCGTCTCATCGATAAAGATCTGCGCGTCATTCATTTTCTGGATCGCATGCGTCAGGCGCGGCCAGTCTTCGTCATTGAGGCGACCTGTGCGAAGACGATGCTGATCCAGACGACCGACCGAGCCCAGCATGCGCATGGCCAGCTGTGCACCACCCATCTCCATTGAAAAAATCGCTACCGGCAAGCCGCTATCCACCGCGACGTGCTCGCCAATGTTCACTGAAAACGCCGTCTTACCCATTGATGGTCGACCGGCGACGATCACCAGATCACCGGGCTGAAGACCCGAGGTCATCCGGTCTAGGTCGAGAAACCCGGTCGGCACGCCAGTGATGTCGTTCGGATTGTCGCGGTTGTAAAGTTCATCGATACGCTCCACCACTTGCGTGAGCAGCGGCTGGATTTCCTGAAAGCCCTGCGAACCGCGAGCGCCCTCTTCAGCAATAGCAAAAATTTTTGATTCTGCCTCGTCAAGCATCTGCTTGACTTCTTTACCCTGAGGGTTGAAGGCCGAACCCGAAATATCATCAGCGACTGTGATCAGCTTGCGCAGTATTCCCCTATCGCGGACGATTTCTGCGTAGCGACGGATATTGGCGGCAGACGGCGTGTTTTGTGCGAGCGCGTTCAGGTAAGCGACACCGCCCACCTCCTCCGCCTTGGCAGCAGAAGAGAGCGACTCGAATACGGTAATGACGTCTGCAGGTCGGGCGCTATTAATCAGCCGGGCAATGTGCTGAAAAATCAGGCGATGATCATAACGGTAAAAATCGTCTGAGCTGACGAAATCGGCGATCTTGTCCCAAGCAGCATTATCGAGCAGCAGCCCACCCAGTACCGACTGCTCCGCCTCAATGGAATGGGGCGGAATATGCAGGGAATCAAGCTGAGGATCGGCCCGGTCGTTCATAGCTTTTGATTATACCTGTTACCCATCAGCACAAGCTCCGAAAATCGTCCCTGTGTTGTCAGCTCCTTAATAAGACAAGTGTTTGATCAAGATTCCGATACGAACACCTGAGTAATTGCATCAGACAAAAAAATAGCCGGGAAAACCCGGCTATTTTTTGGGAGCGGTGATCTCGCGTTCAGGCCTGCTCGCCTACGACAGTTACCGTGATGTCGACCACCACATCCGTGTGCAGGGACACCGACACAGCGTGATCGCCCGTTGTCTTCAACGGACCGGTGGGCATACGAACCTGCGCTTTGTCGACATTGAAACTCTGCTTAACCAGCGCATCAGCTACATCGTGGTTGGTGACTGAGCCAAACAGGCGGCCATCAACACCCGCTTTCTGGCCGATCTTCACCACCAGGCCAGACATTTTTGCGCCCTGCGCCTGTGCGGCAGCCAGCTTGGCGGCCGCGGCTTTCTCTAGCTCGGCACGCTTGGCTTCAAACTCGGCAATAGCTTCCTTGGTCGCCCGACGCGCCATGCGCTGCGGGATAAGAAAGTTGCGAGCGTATCCATCTTTGACGCGCACCACCGCACCAAGGTCGCCCAGATTGGCTACTTTTTCCATCAGAATGACTTGCATGTTTTTCTCCAGGTAGCTTGATGAACGACCGATCAGGCGTTGTGCAGATCGGTGTACGGCAGCAGCGCAAGGTAACGAGCGCGCTTAATCGCGGTGTCCACTTGACGCTGGTAATGCGCGCGAGTACCGGTCAGGCGCGCAGGCATGATCTTGCCGTTTTCCTGGACGAAGTCCTTCAGCGTATCTACATCCTTGTAGTCCACCTGCTCTACCTTGGCCACCGTGAAGCGGCAGAATTTCTTGCGCTTGAACAGAGGGTTTTGCTGCTTACGTTTTTCTTTGAGTTTGCTCTTGTCGAATTTTTTACCGAATGCCATGTTTGGCTCCTGAGTCTTTAATCAATTGTTTCGAAATCGGTGAGGTGGAACACGATGCTTTTGCTTTTGCGGCTCTTTCGGGCCATAAAACCATGGAAGCGATACCTCGCACCCAGCTCGGCCTGTTCCAGCTGTCCGGCGACCTGTCCTGCGGCCAGCGCCGCTAGTTCGAAATCAACCAGCCTGCTGATGCCTGCCTCTGGCTGCTCCGAACTGTGCGCCAGCTTTGCCGCCACAATGGGTATGCCTGCCGGGCTGTAGCGCACGACGTCGCGCTCGGCCAAGGTTGCGATGCACTGAAAGCTGTTCTCACCTCGCTCTGTGTTCACACGTAACTGTCTGCCTCTTAGGCAGCCGGCGCCTCGGAACGCTGGCTCTTGGCGGCGTCCTCTTTCTGCACGCTCTTCATGATTGGCGAAGGCGCAGTCTCGGCCTTTTTCATGCGAACGGTCAGGTGGCGCAGCACGGCATCGTTGAACTTGAAGCCGGTCTCGATCTCGGCCAGTGTCTCGCCATCGCATTCGATGTTCATGCACACATAGTGCGCTTTTGCGAGTTTCTGGATCATGTAGGCCATCTGGCGACGGCCCCAGTCCTCAACGCGATGAACCTTGCCGCCACGGCCTGCCACCAGGCCTTGGTAGCGCTCGATCATCGCAGGGACCTGTTCACTCTGGTCCGGATGGACGATAAAGACTATTTCGTAATGACGCATCATTTCTCCTTTGGGTCGGATTACATAATCGCCCACCCCGGCGTCGGACGAGTGTGGGAAGAGGAAAACCCAAGATTTTAACGGATTATTGGCCCAAGCTCAATCGCGTCAGACACTTACCGCGGTGCTGAGAAGACTTGCCAAAGCGAGAATTGCAAAAAAATGCTTGCTTTTTGTCCAGTGCTGTATAAAGATACAGCCTGTTTATAAAAACAGCCTCGCTTACACAGGCCCCAACGGAGCTGCCGATGATCAAACTCACCGCCCGCCAGGAGCAGATCCTCGCGCTGATTCGCGAAGCGATCAATAAGACCGGTTTCCCGCCAACCCGCGCCGAAATCGCTGGTGAGCTAGGCTTCCGCTCCGCCAATGCGGCCGAGGAGCACCTTCAGGCGCTGGCGCGAAAAGGCGCGATCGAGATTTCCCCGGGTACCTCGCGCGGCATCAGGCTGCTTGACCGGCCAGCGGAAAGCGGTCGGAGCCGCCGCGCCGCGCCGCAAATGTCGCTGCCCCACCCAGCGCTGCTGCAACTCTCGTTACCGCTGATTGGGCGAGTCGCCGCCGGTTCGCCTATCCTCGCCGAGGAGCACATCTCAGCCACTTATCAGGTCGATCCCTCGCTCTTCTCGGCTCGCCCCGACTACCTGCTGAAGGTACGCGGCATGTCGATGCGTGATGCCGGTATCCACGATGGCGATCTGCTGGCAGTCAAAAAGACCGATACTGCGCGCGATGGACAAATCGTAGTTGCCCGCCTAGACGATGATGTCACCGTCAAACGCTTTCGGCGCAGTGGCAATGCCATCGAGCTGCTGCCCGAGAACCCAGATTTCGATGTGATACGTGTCGAGCCCGGGCAACATGAGTTCGCACTGGAAGGGCTGGCAGTAGGGTTGTTGCGCGCCTGGGGCTAAACCCACCGGCTGAACCATCAGCATCAACCCCGCCGCTTGCGGTGCGCGATAATTTGCCCCGCAATGCCCCGCAGGATGTTCACCTCCTCGGTTTCAAGGGTGGTCCGCGCAAATAGTCGCCGCAACCGTGGCATTAGCTTTTTCGGGTTGTGAGGGTCCAAAAACTCCATCTTGACCAGCGCTTGTTCAAGATGGACAAACATCCCTTCCACCTGTTCGGTGCTGGCTCGCTCGCCCTGAAAGCCCACCTCGCTCGTCTGCCCAGCCGGGGTACCGTTGCCCAGCGCAGCGACGCGGCACTCGTAAGCCAGAATCTGCACGGCTTGTGCAAGGTTCAGGGATCCGTAGGTCGGGTCAGTGGGGACATTGACCAGCGCGTGACATTTTTCCACCTGTTCATTGGATAGCCCGTAACGCTCACTGCCAAAGACCAGCGCGGCGCGCAGCGACGTATCTGCATGTAGTTGCATCGCCAATGATCTTGGCTGGTGCACGGGCGGCGAAAACTCTCGCAAGCGCGCCGACAGCGCAACACAAAAGTTACAACCCTCGAGCGCTTGATCCAGCGAACTGACGACCCGGGCGCTCGCCAGCACCGCTGTCGCGCCACTCGCAAAGGCAAGCGCGTCCTCGTGCGTTTGCACGTCGGCATAGCGCGGACTGACCAGCACCAGCTCAGAAAATCCCATGGTGCGCATCGCGCGAGCAGCCGCACCCACATTGCCCGGGTGGCTGGTCTCCACCAGCACGAAACGCAGGCGATCCGACAAAGTCGAAACGGAGGGAGTCGGGTTCATTTACAATGCCGGATTAGCGCGGTTCCGCGAGTACGGAGTCCGCATCGTTCATTCTCATCGTTGCTCGTCTGCCCGCTGGCCGCCAGTCATACCGAAGCCCGGATTTTAACGGAACCACCATGCATCCCATGATCAACACCGCGGTGAAAGCCGCGCGACGCGCCGCGACCATCATCAACCGCGCCTCTTTCGAGCTAGACCAGTTGCGCGTCGGTCGCAAAGGACCGAATGATTTTGTCACCGAGGTCGATCGGGCAGCCGAGCAAGCCATCGTCGATGTTCTGCGCACAGCCTACCCCGATCATGCGATCCTCGCCGAAGAATCGGGCGCCTCGTCAAATCTACATAAAGAGAACGAAAACGTCTGGATCATCGATCCGCTTGATGGCACGACCAATTTCATCCACGGCTTCCCTCAGTACGCGATCTCGATTGCCTTGCAGCACCGGGGGCAGATAACGCAAGCCGTGGTGTACGACCCCACGCGCAATGAGCTCTTTACCGCCACCAAAGGCGCTGGCGCCTTCATGAATGACAAGCGTATCCGTGTGGCCAAGCGCGACAAGCTGGCTGATGCACTGATCGGCACCGGGTTCCCGTACAGCGATCTGTCAACACTGGATGAATACGTCAAAATGTTCCACCTAATGACGCAAAAATCTGCCGGACTACGCCGTCCGGGCGCCGCCGCCCTTGATCTTGCCTATGTAGCTGCTGGCCGTCTCGATGGCTTTTTCGAAAAAAATCTCAAACCCTGGGACATGGCAGCCGGCGCGCTGCTGGTGTCTGAAGCGGGCGGCATCATCGCCAACTTCAGCGGCGAGTCAGACTATCTTTACCAAGGCGATGTGATCGCCGGCTCCCCCAAGATTTTTGGCCAGATGCTCAACGTGCTCTCACCGTTTGCCTGATGCGCATCACACTGGCCTCTGCAGCGGGGGAGCAAAGAACTGGCTAGTGATATATACTTCGCCCATCGCGGCAATTGTTCCAGTCTCCTTGCCGCCCCTCCACGCTTATCCCCTCTGGCCTGTGACTGGCGCCCTCTAGCGGCGACGGGCCGATCACTTGTCAGGATTTATGTCTTTCGCAGAACTCGGCTTGTCCGAAGCCATCGTGCGTGCCGTCACGGAAAACGGCTACACCCAACCAACTCCGATTCAATCCCAGGCGATACCCGCCGTGCTGAAAGGCGGCGATCTGTTGGCCGGCGCACAGACCGGCACTGGTAAAACCGCAGGTTTCACGCTGCCAGTGCTGCAGCGCCTCTCGGGTGGCGCTCGCCCTGCGTCTCGCACCGTGCGCGCGCTGGTGCTGACGCCGACGCGCGAACTCGCGGCCCAGGTCGAAGAAAGTGTCCGTACCTACGGCAAATACCTCAAGCTCTCATCTGCAGTGATCTTTGGTGGCGTGAATATCAATCCGCAGATACAACAGCTGCAACGCGGCGTGGATATTCTGGTGGCCACCCCCGGTCGTCTACTCGATTTGCTGCAGCAAGGTGCGGTTGATCTCAAACAAGTTGAGATCCTGGTACTTGACGAAGCCGATCGCATGCTTGACATGGGCTTCATTCGCGATATTCGGCGCGTACTGGCTGCGCTGCCACCAAAGCGGCAAAACCTGCTGTTTTCAGCAACCTTCTCTGACGAGATCAAGACACTGGCCGATAGCCTTCTGAACAATCCGGCGATGATCGAAGTTGCGCGCCGCAACTCGACGGTCGAGGTCATCTCGCAAAAGATTCACCCGGTGGATCGCGACAAAAAACACCTGCTGCTGACGCATCTGATCAAGGAGCGCAACTGGTTCCAGGTACTGGTGTTCACCCGTACCAAACATGGCGCGAACAAATTAGTCGAACAACTCGGGAAAGCCGGCATCAGCGCGATGGCGATTCATGGCAACAAGAGCCAGGCAGCGCGCACGCGTGCGCTGTCGGAATTCAAGAGTGCCGACTTGCAGGTGCTGGTCGCTACCGATATCGCGGCGCGTGGTATTGACATTGACCAGCTGCCGCATGTCGTCAACTACGACCTGCCCAATGTGCCCGAGGACTATGTGCACCGTATTGGCCGCACCGGGCGTGCAGGCGCGACCGGTGAGGCCGTATCGCTGGTCTGCGTCGACGAGAACGGACTGCTCCGTGATATCGAGCGCTTCATCAAGCGCGAAGTGCCGTGCGAGGTAATCGCCGGGTTTGAGCCCGACCCGCATGCCAAGCCGCAGCCCATTCAGTTGCGCAGCCAAGAGCACCGCCAGCGTTCCGGTGCTCGCCCCGGTCAGCGCCCGGGCAATCCATCACGCAGCGGGCAAGGTCCTTCGCAGGGGCAGCAGCGCGGACAGAACCATGCGCGCTCGTCGGCGGGCAAAGCAGGCCAAAGTGCCTCGACCCCGCGCGCGGGCACCCCGGCCAACTCGACACCGCGCGCGGCCAGCCGCGCTCCAGCACTGCTGAGCCAGCCCGCGGCCAATGCCAACTCGCACAAGCGGCGCAGCGGTCAGCGTTAAGCACCGCCATCGCCGGCTCCGGCCCGGCTGTGCTACATTTTTGGCTCAATATCAAGCCGCGCAGGGGGCGAAACCTCCCGGCGCGGCTTGATCTCATTTGCACGCAACCACCGACCTCCGCATGAGCGCAGCCGAGCGCAACACTCACGACAGCCACACCCCCATGATGCGGCAGTACCTCGGCATCAAAGCAGAGCACCCTGAGCTGCTGCTGTTCTATCGCATGGGTGATTTCTACGAGCTGTTTTTCGAGGATGCGGAAAAAGCGGCGCGTTTGCTGGGCATCACCCTCACCCAGCGCGGCAACGCCAACGGTCAGCCGATCAAGATGGCTGGCGTCCCCTTTCACTCGGTTGACCAGTACCTGGCCAAGCTGGTCAAGCTTGGTGAATCGGTCGCCATCTGCGAACAAATCGGCGACCCCGCCACCAGCAAGGGGCCCGTAGAGCGCCGCGTTCAGCGTATCGTCACGCCGGGCACACTCACCGATACCGAGCTGCTGCCCGATAAATCCGAGCGCCCCTTGCTGGCGCTGTGCGTGGCGCGACAGCGCAAGCAATCCGTCATCGGGTTCGCCTGGCTGTCGCTGGCGAGCGGCCGCCTGTGTGTCACCGAGATCTCCTCGCAAGAGAGTCATCTCGCGGCACGTCTGCGACAAGAACTCGAGCGTATCGCTCCCGCCGAGATCCTCGCCGATCAAGCACAGGCGAGCCTGCTGCAAGAGCAGCTTAACCGGCGCGCCACGGTCGTCGCCGACTGGCACTTCGACATCGCCGCGGGTGAGAGATCGCTGATGGAGCAACTCGGCACGACCAGCCTCGCTGGCTATGGTGCACAAGATCTGTCAGCGGCACTGGGGGCTGCTGGCGCGCTGCTGCTGTATGCGCGTCATACGCAGGGCAAACAGTTGCAACATGTGCGCATGCTCGCGGTCGAACACGAAAGCCAGTTCATCGGCATGGATGCTGCGACGCGCAGAAATCTGGAGATTACCGAATCGCTGCGTAACGGACAACCCGGCGCTGGCCCGACGCTGCTCTCTACCCTGGACCATTGCCGTACCTCGATGGGTTCGCGACTCCTGCGCCTCTGGCTGCAACAGGCCAGCCGCGAGCAGCAGGTCGCACGCGAGCGACATGCCGCCATCGCCTGTCTCATCGAAAGCGATCGCATCGATCTCCTGAGCGAGGCGCTGTCGCCCGTACCCGATATCGAGCGAATCGCCACGCGCATTGCCCTGCTGTCGGCGCGACCGCGTGATCTGTCAGCGCTACGTGCCGGCTTACAGCAACTGCCCCGGCTACAGATCGCGCTCAAGCCCGACCACCTCCGTTTACCATCGCTGCTCGACAGCGCACTGCAATCGCTCCAAGCGCCACCCGATTGCCTGTCGCTGCTCGAGCGCTCGATCGCAGAAGAGCCTGCGGCGATGGTGCGCGACGGCGGCGTGATCGCGCGCGGTTACGACGCCGAATTGGATGAGCTGCGAGCCTTGTCCGACAATGCCGGACAGTTCTTGACTGATCTCGAGAGCCGCGAACGAGAACGTACCGGCATCGCGAACCTTCGGGTCGAGTACAACAAAGTCCATGGCTTTTACATCGAAGTCACACATGGTCAGGCCACCAAAGTTCCTGATGATTATCGTCGTCGCCAGACCCTCAAGAATGCCGAGCGTTACATCACCCCGGAATTGAAAGCTTTCGAAGACAAGGCCTTGTCCGCACAAGACCGTGCGCTGGCGCGCGAAAAGCACTTGTACGAGGCATTGCTAAACGAGGTAGGCCGCTTCATCGACACCCTGCAACTGGTCGCACAAGCGGTCGCCACGCTGGATGTGCTCGCGGCCCTCGCCGGCCATGCGCAACGTCATCAGTGGTGTGAGCCAGAACTGGTCGCCGAGCCGGGCATCGAGGTTGTTCAGGGCAGACATCCGGTCGTCGAGCACACGATCGAGCGCTTCATCGCGAACGACTGCCGGCTATCCCCCGAGCGAAGGCTGCTGCTGATCACCGGACCGAACATGGGCGGCAAATCGACCTACATGCGGCAGCTTGCGCTGATCTCGCTGCTGGCGTTCGCGGGCAGCTATGTGCCGGCCAGATCGGCCCGGCTGGGACCCATAGATCGTATTTTCACGCGCATTGGTGCCGCCGATGATCTGGCAGCGGGTCATTCCACGTTCATGCTGGAGATGATCGAATCTGCCGCGATCCTGCACGGCGCCACTGAGCAGTCGCTGGTGCTGATGGACGAGGTCGGGCGCGGCACCTCCACCTTCGATGGTCTGGCACTGGCCTGGGCCATCGCGCTCTGGCTACTGCAGAACAACCGCAGCTTCACGCTGTTCGCCACCCATTACTTCGAGCTGACCCAGCTGCCTTTGTCGCATGCGGCCTGCGCCAATGTGCACCTGTCCGCAGTGGAGCACAAGGACAACATCGTCTTCCTGCATGCCGTCGAGGAAGGCCCAGCCTCGCAAAGCTATGGTCTTCAGGTTGCTCAGCTAGCCGGTGTCCCCGCCGGTGTGATCCGGGCCGCACGCAAGCACCTCGCAGCGCTCGAGGCGCACGCCGCCGAAGTCGACGGACAATTTGATCTGTTTGCCGCCGTCTCGGAACCGACTACCGACACCGACGCCATCCACGCGCCGGCCGAGGCCTCACGGGAAGCCTTGGAGGCGCTGCACAGCCTCGATCCCGACCAGCTCACCCCGCGCGAGGCACTGGATGCGCTGTACCAACTCAAGCAGCTGCTCCATGCCGACCGGTCAGCCGGATGAACCTGCCATGAGCTTGCTTAAGACATCACTACCTTGCCTTGTCTTGTTACTCAGCCTGATCGCAGCGAGCGCCACGCAGGCGGCCGAACCACTGCGGTTTGCTGTGATGATGCATGTAATGAGAGAGGCAGCGGACGAGGCCGAGTTACGCTCTGCACTTGAGGCGGCGCAGGCCGGTGACCCGGCTTTCATCGTTGTGAATGGCATGCGCTCTACCCGCGAGCCCTGCACCGATCGACTATACCGACAACGCACCGCGTTGCTTGAGGGCGGTGCGGTGCCGGTCATTCTGTCGCTAGCCGGCACTGACTGGATGGATTGCCGCGACCGGCAGGGACGTCCGGCTTCACTGGCCTGGCTGAATCTGCTGCGCGAGCAAGTCTTTGGCGAAATCAGCTGGAGCGGCGCGAAGCACCTGAGCCTGCGACGTCAATCAGCGAGCCGCGCTTTCCGCAACTACTCAGAGAATACGCGCTGGGTCATCGATCAGGTACTGTTCGCCACCCTGAATCTGCCCGCAGAGAACAATCACTACAGCGCGTCGGCCGGCGGCAACAGCGAGTTCGAAGACAGAGTGACGGCAAATCGCGAATGGCTCAAGCGACTCGGATTGCAGGCAAAGATGGAGCGTCGCCCGCTGATCGTCATTTTTTGCGATGGTAATCCTTTGCCCGCGCCTTCGCGCCGGGGCGAGCAGCGTGATGGCTTTGCGGAGGTCCGGCAACAGCTCAAACAGTTGGCTGAACAATCCGACGCCAAAGTGCTGGTCATTCAAGGCCCCGAGCAACGCACGGCCAAAGGGCAGTCCGACATCATCTGGGAGGGAAAACTCGGCTACCTGCACCTGCGCGCAGGCGTGTCCGCCTTCACGGTTGACCCGGCATTACCGGCCCCGGTAACGCTGCTGGAAGAACCCTGATGGCAGGATCTTGCGTCTGTCGCCCGCTTACTGGAGCTGGATAGAGCGGAACTGGTCACCTTCATCATCATCATCGTGATGATGATGACCATGCGGCCCATGCACATGACCATGCGCCACCTCTTCGTGGCTGGCCGCGCGCACCTCGACCACGTTCAGCGCAAAGCGTAGCGAGATACCGGCTAGCGGGTGGTTGCCATCCAGGACCACCTTGCCGTCAGCAATATCGGTCACGGTAAATACGCGCGAATCACCATGCTGATCGCCATCGGGCGCACCCTCGAACTGCATGCCGATCTCCAGTGGTTCAGGCAGTACATCGCGCGGCTCTATCTTGACCAGATCGGCGTCGTATTCACCGAAGGCGTCCTCGGGCTCGACCTGAATCGTCACCTGGTAGCCCGCCGCTTTACCGTCCAGCGCTTCCTCAATCTTGGGTAGCGTGTTCTGATAGCCGCCGTGCAGGTAAACCATAGGCTCCTGGCTTTCCTCAATCAGATTACCCTGCGCATCCGAGAGCTTGTAGTGCAAGGTGACGACCGTGTCCTTGGCGATTTGCATGACGATGTCCTTGGTGATGTATTCGCACCGATTATACCTTCGGGATGCCCTACGACCGATATAATCCGGCAATGAAAATTCACTCTGTGCTGGGCGCGACGTCTGTGGCGACCTTCCTCAAAAAATATTGGCAGAAGAAACCTCTGCTGATCCCGCAGGCCTTCGCCGGCATGCAAGCGCCACTCTCGCGCGAGGTGCTCTTTGCCATGGTAGCCAGAGAAGACGTCGAGTCACGCCTGCTGACGAATGTCAATGATCGCTGGTCTCTGAAGCACGGGCCATTCACTGAACTACCCTCAACGAAAAAAAAACAATGGACCTTGCTGGTACAAGGCCTCAATCTGCATCTGGACACGGCAGCCGACCTGCTGCATCAATTTCGCTTCATTCCCGATGCACGCCTCGATGATCTGATGATCAGCTATGCGACCGACGGCGGCGGGGTTGGCGCGCACTTTGACTCGTATGATGTGTTCCTGCTGCAGGTGCAGGGCCGGCGACGCTGGCGTATCAGTGCACAGAAAGACCTTCAGCTCAAAGCGGGAATGCCACTCAAGCTACTCGAACGCTTCATCCCCGAGGAAGAATATTTTCTTGAACCGGGCGACATGCTCTACCTGCCGCCGCATTGTGCGCATGAAGGTGTGGCCATGGGTGAATGCATGACCTGCTCAATTGGTTTCCGAGCGCCTTCGTGGCAAGAACTGGGTCAGGCCTTCCTGGAATTCAAGGCCGACACCCTGGAACTGCCAGGACGCTATGCTGACCCGGGTTTGCAGCGCAGCCCTCATCCTGCAAAACTCGACGATGCGCTGCTAGATCGCGTCAACCGTCAGCTGCAGAAAATCCGAGCCACGCGCGATGACGTTACGGTATTCCTGGGCGAGTATCTCTCCGAGCCCAAGCCCACCGTGATGTTCGAGCCCCCGGAAAAAACTTTCACCTCGCGCCAGTTCCGCACGATGCTCAGGCATACCGCGCTCAGGTTGCACCGCAAAACGAAAATGCTCTATCGCGAAAGATATCTATTTATTAACGGCGACTCCTTCCGAGCCAGCACCGCAGATCACGCTTTGCTGCGCCAACTCGCCAATACACGCGAGCTGCAGCCCGAGGCCCTGGCTCGCGCCTCGGACGACCTTCTCGACAGCCTGCATCAGTGGCACGAGAACGGCTGGCTGGCGATCAAACCGGGCTAAATTGCAGAAACCGCAACCCGCGAGCGCACCTTTTTGCGCCCTCGGATTGACATTTCCAGAAACTGTCTTATGCGAAAACACAAGCACCCAGCGCGAAATTAACGGATTTTCCTCTTGATATGGCTTGCCAGCTTTTCAAGAACACCGGTATAATTTCCGTTTAGGAAGTTTTGTCGGCGCGGCAGTGCGTCAAATGCGAACTGCCAATGCGAAAAAGCGACCTGAACGTGCGATAACTACCGGTAGTTATTAAACACACTTCAAGCGTTATTTTTAATCTTCAACTGAAGGAAAATCATGAAAAAATCGTTGCTGATCGCTTCCCTGCTGGCTCTGGCTCTGGCTGCTTGCGGCAAGAAAGAAGAAGCTGCAGCTCCTGCACCTGCAGAAGCTCCTAAGGCTGAAGCTCCTGCTGCAGAAGCTCCTAAGGCTGACGCACCTGCAGAAGCTCCTAAGGCTGACGCTGCACCTGCAGAAGCGCCGAAAGCTGAAGAGAAGAAGTAATCGTCTCTCGCTTCACAAAAAAGCCGTCCTCAGGACGGCTTTTTTGCTTCTGTCGTCGCAACACCTGCGTGCCACGACATCAGCAGGTGATCCATTCAAATCCCTGCTCCTGAGAAGCGATCTGCACCTCGATATCTCGACTCACCACGCGATCAACCGCTGCACGTGCCAGTTCAGGCGTATTGTTCTTCTTTGACAGATGCGCAGCGACCAGTTTTTTCAGGCGGCTTTTGTCTATCGCTTCGAGCAAGTCGGCTGCATGTGCGTTAGACAAATGTCCCAGCGGACCAGCAATGCGGGTTTTTAACGAGGCCGGGTAGGCCGACTTGGCCAGCATCTCGCTGTCATGATTGAACTCCAGCAGCAAGGCATCGCACGCGGCCAGTGAGTCGATCACATGCGGCGTGGCGCGACCTATGTCAGTCAGCACCCCAAGCTTGCGATGGCCATCCGTCGCCACATATTGCAAGGGCTCGCGCGCATCGTGCGGAACGGTGTAGGGCGTAATCTGCATATCGCCCACGGTGAAGGTCTCGGCATCGCGACAGAAGCGGACTTCAACGCCGCTCGCGTCAGCTTGCACTGCCTCGAAGGTCCCGTGGCTGAGCCAGACTGGCAAACGGTAACGACGCGCCAAGCGAAACGCCCCACCGACGTGGTCTGAGTGCTCATGCGTGACGAGAATACCGGCAAGACGCGCGGGATCGACATCAAAGCGCGCGATGCGACGCTCCACTTCGCGCGTGACGAAGCCGCAGTCGAGCATCAGATGGGTAGTCGTCGCGCCGGAAGAGGCGGAAATAAGCAGCGCATTGCCCTCACTGCCGCTGCCAAGGCTGGCAAATCTCATCGTATCGACGATGCCGCGCCGCGTACGAGGCCGTGCTGACCTTATTTCAGCTGATCGTTGAGCAACGCCAGGATACGTTCCGCATTCGACGCAGGCGCTGCTTCGCCCTGCTCATTGAGCACGCTGACGCGCGTGCGAGTGTCGCTCTCGGGCTTGACCAACACGCGATAGCGCTGGGCGCCCTTCTTGTCGTCCTTGGACTTGAAGAGCCTGTCGAAGAATCCCGGCTCGCTGACTTTCTTGTCTGCGTCGGCCGCCTGCTCGACATAACGGACGAAATACAATCCGCGATTGCGGTCGCGATCCTCGACCGTGAAACCGACACGGTCCAGCGCCAGACCCACCCTGCGCCAGGCCCGATCAAAACCCTCTTCCACGGCCAAGTGACTGCCGGCGGTGTCTTTACCAAGCTTGGCCCGCTCCTGCGAGGGTGTTGCAGCATTGACCGTCGCGCGGGCTGCCTTCGGTGTGTCCTGGTCTGTCAGGCGCGCCATCAGACGGCCAAGAAACTCTGCTTCGAGCTCAGGATCACTAGGGCGGGCGGTCCAGATCGTGCGCTCCTGCATCTTGTTGCCAGTCAGGACCTCGGCCGCACCACGGTGACTGATGTAGATCTCCGTACCGCCCTCGGCGGTGCGCTCAAGACGCGTGCGGAATTTGTCGCGCTCGCCGGTGGAGTACAAGGAATCGATTACCTTGCCGATGGTGTTGCGGATAAAGTCTTGCGGAATCTTCGCGCGGTTTTCTGCCCAGTCCGTTTCCATCACGCCAGCCTCAGGCGTCTCGGTCGCCAGCAGGAAGCCGCTCTCCTGCCAGAACTCCTTGATCTGTGGCCACAGCACATCGGGCGACTGCTTTGCGACAAGCCAGCGCTGATTGCCCGCACGCTCAACGCGAATGCCGTATTTCGCATCAGCGCTCGGCGCTACCTTGCCTTGCGCGACCTGCTCGGGCGATTTGGCGCGCTGCGCATTGAAGCTCGAGGCAGTCGCCGTGCCGCGCGCATTGTCATTCACGGTGTAGCGGCTGTCGCCCTTGGCCTGCGTGAGGTCGGGAGGTACTTCCAGCTTCGAGCCGGTAGTCTTGGCTTTGCTGGCGCTCTTGTAGTCGATCTTCTCCGGCTCAAGCATATCGCTGACCGAGCTGCATCCGGCAAGACTGGCCAGCGCGATTGAGAAGAGCCACGCGCAGCGGCGGCGCACAAAGCGTTGAGGTAAGGCGAGTGAAGTCATGAGGTTCGGACCGGAAAAAATCGACAAAAAGTTCGGAAGCGTATCGCGCAGGACGAAATCACGCCGCGCGATCAATGAATACCCGCGTCGCGCAATGCGGCGCGTACTGCCTCGTGATGTCCGCTGCCTAACGGCACCAGCGGTAACCGTATGCCCGGGGGAATCCGGTCCATCTGCGCAAGCGCCCATTTGACCGGCACGGGATTGGGTTCAACGAACAAACGGTTATGCAGCGGGATCAGTCGGTCATTAATGGCAACCGCTTCAGCGATCTTGCCCGACATGGCCGCCGCGCACAGCGCATGCATGGCCCTGGGCGCGACATTGGCCGTGACAGAAATATTGCCCTGACCGCCACAGAACATCAGTGCCATTGCCGTTGCATCATCGCCCGAGTAGACAGCGAACGACTTGGGCACTGCGCGCAGCAATTCGGTGCCGCGCGCCAGATTGCCAGTGGCGTCCTTGACGCCGACGATGCCGGGCACAGACGACAGACGCACGATGGTGTCATTGCTCATGTCAGCCACGGTGCGACCCGGCACGTTGTACAGAATGACCGGCAAATCGACTGCTTCGGCTATCTTGCGGAAGTGCTGATACATGCCCTCCTGCGTCGGCCGGTTGTAATACGGCACAACTTGCAGCGACGCATTTGCGCCCACGCTCTTGGCGTAGTGCGTCAGTTCGATGGCTTCTTGCGTTGAATTACCACCGGTACCCGCAATCACGGGAATGCGTCCGTTGACATGTTCAACGCAGACCTTGATCAACTCGCCATGCTCATCCACCGACACCGTGGGCGATTCTCCCGTGGTACCGACGATCACGATGCCATCGGTGCCTTCGGCGATATGCCAGTCGATCAGCTTCCTCAGGCATGGCAGATCAAGACTGCCATCATCGTGCATCGGCGTCACTATGGCGACTATGCTGCCCTGGATCATGGTTGTATCACCGCAGACTCAAAACCGTGATTGTAGCGGATCACCATGACCGACGGACAGATACCCTCCAGCGCCGGACCGGTTCAGGCAGCGTCAAGCGCGCGTGCGCGGGCAGAGATCTGGGCAGTTTGGCGCAGCAGACAGATACGCTGCACCATCGCAGGCTGAGGATGATGGACATAACCATCCTCAAATGCCAGCACGTGCAACTCGGGATCGCGGGAAGTCGTGCCTAGCAATTCGCCCGCAGACAGCAGAAAATCAGGATTAGAGGGCTTGCCAAAAAGACCATTACCTTCGGCGAAGGTCTCGTAGATCAGCACACCACCCTTGGCCAGACTGGCAAAGAGCGCAGGCAGCAATGGCCGGTGCAGGTAATTCGTGACCACGATGCCAGAGAAACGCCCGGGCACCAGCGGCCAGTCCGGCAAGATATTGCTGCCCGGCGCTTCAAGATCAACCACCTGCGTGTGAATGCGCTCGCCGGCCGCAACAGCCAGTGCCGCAGGATCGCGATCGACCGCCAGCACCTGATGCCCCAGCGACGCCAGATGCCGCGCGTGCCGGCCGCCGCCACAAGCGAGGTCCAAGGTCCAGCCGCCCGCAGGCACCAGGCCGGCAAAGCGCACTACCCAGCGCGAGGGATCAGCCTGAGTGATGTGCGAGGTCATACGGAATAGCTTAGTTGTACGACAGACCCATCTCTTCGCGCACATCGCGCATGGTCTCCTGCGCATACTTGCGTGCCTTGTCGCAGCCATCGGCCACGATGGCCCGCACCAGCGAAGGATCATCGAGATATTGCTGCGCACGCTCGCGCATCGGTTCCTGCTCGTTGAGGATGCCGTCAATGACTGGCTGCTTGCATTCGATGCAGCCTATGCCGGCAGACTTGCAGCCTTGGACGACCCATGTCCGGGTCGCTTCATCGGAATACACTTGATGGAATTGCCAGACCGGGCATTTGTCCGGATTACCTGGATCGGTGCGACGCACCCGCGCCGGATCGGTGGGCATGGTGCGGATTTTTTTGGTGACCGTGTCACGATCATCGCGCAGCGCGATCGTATTCCCGTAGCTCTTGGACATTTTTTGTCCATCCAATCCCGGCAGCCGCGATGCCTCGGTCAGCAAGGCTTGCGGCTCGACGAGAATCAGCTTGCGACTACCTTCGAGATAGCCAAACAAACGTTCCCTATCGATCATCGACAAGTTCTGCGCATCATCGAGCATCGCCTTGGCCTGCTCCAGCGCGTCTTCCCTGCCCTGCTCCTGATATTCGGTGCGCAGCTCGTGATACAGCTTGGCGCGCTTGGTGCCGAGTTTTTTCACGGCCTCTTGCGCCTTTTGCTCAAAATCTTTCTCGCGCCCGTACAGATAATTGAACCGGCGTGCAATTTCTCGCATCATTTCAATGTGCGGCACCTGATCTTCACCGACGGGCACCATGCTGGCGCGATAGATCAGCACATCCGCGGCCTGTAACAGCGGATAGCCAAGGAAGCCGTAGGTGGCGAGATCACGATCCGCGAGTTTTTCCTGCTGGTCCTTGTAGGTCGGCACGCGCTCCAGCCAGCCTAGCGGCGTGGACATGGATAACAACAAATGCAGCTCCGCATGCTCGGGCACTTTGGATTGAATGAACATGGTGGCCTGCGAGGGATCGATACCGGCGGCCAGCCAATCGATCACCATATCCCAGGTGCTGGTTTCGATGATCGATGGGTCATCGTAGTGCGTCGTCAGTGCATGCCAGTCGGCCACAAAGAACAGGCAGGGATGTTCGGCTTGCAGCCGGACCCAGTTCTTCAGTGCGCCATGGTAGTGGCCAAGATGCATGGCGCCGGTCGGTCGCATGCCGGAAACAACTCGATCTGGATACATGGGAATCTCAGGTCAGCAGTAATTTGAGCGGGGAAATCAGCATATTGAGTAAGGCGTTGGCACCGGTGATGACGGGAATCATCCAGTAATTCAACAGATTCAGCATCATGAGACCAATCATGATAAAAAAGCCATAGGGCTCCAGTCGCGCAAACCGAAACGCCCAGCGCATCGGCAGCACGCTGGTCATCACGCGGCCGCCATCCAGCGGCGGCAGCGGAAACAGATTAAAAGCAAACAGCACAAGATTGATCTTCACGCCCGCGCGAGCGACTTCGTAAAAATAGGTTTCGTCGATGTCTGCGGCATCCATCACGAAAAACAGTGCCATCCACAACAGACCCATGAAAAGATTGGCCATCGGACCGGCAAGCGCTACCCAAGCCATGTCTTTTTTGGGATTGCGCAAACGGGCGAAATCCACCGGCACCGGCCGCGCATAGCCGAACAGAAAAGGACTGCTGACCAAAGCCAGCACCAAGGGAATCAGTATCGTGCCGAAAGGGTCGATGTGCTTGGCCGGGTTCAGGCTCATTCTGCCCTGAGAGTAAGCCGTCAGATCTCCAAAATACTTCGCCGCATAGGCGTGCGCCGCCTCATGCAGGGTAATGGCAAACAGCACCGGTAATGCATAGACTGCAATAGCCTGGATGATCTCATTCATTGCGGGGATTTTAACAGAGCGAATGCCCGCAGTTGACTGCCGAGATCGGCGACGAGCAGGGTAGCCAACAGGCCCCCCCGCTATTCAAACAGACTGAGGTCGCCGCGACCGCGACGCGTGACCTCAGGTCGCTCCCCGGTCAAATCCACTACCGTGGTCGGTTCCAGGCTGCAGCTACCGCCATCGATGACCAGCTCGATCTGCTTTTGCAACTGATCGCGGATGTCGGCAGGATCATTCAGGGGCATGTCGCTACCGGGCAGTATTAGTGTGGTGCCCAGCAAGGGCTGACCCAGCTCGGTGAGCAGCGCCTGGGCAATGGCGTGCTCGGGCACGCGCAGACCAATGGTCTTTCGAGAAGGATGAGAGAGCCGGCGCGGCACTTCCTTGGTCGCTTCCAAAATAAATGTGTAAGGCCCCGGCGTTGCCGCCTTCAGCATCCGGTACTGCCGATTATCGACTCTGGCGTAATTGCCGAGATCAGACAGATCGCGGCACAGCAGCGTCAGATGATGTCGATCATCCACACCACGAATGCGACGCATCTTTTCAACGGCTGATTTGTCGTCCAGATGACAGACCAACGCGTAGCTCGAATCCGTCGGCAGCGCCAGCAGTCCGCCACTATCGACGATCTGCGCCGCCTGCCGGATCAGACGCAGCTGAGGATTATCCGGATGAATTTGAAAGTACTGGCTCATAAAAAATAAATGGCGACGGCCGCAGCCGTCGCCTGAAACAATATCGTCGCGCGACGATCAGGATTGCTGAAGCGCTGCAATTCGCTCTTCGATTGGTGGGTGACTGGCAAACCAGTCCATCACACCCGCCGATTTATTGATACCCAACGCAGCCACCGATTGTGGCAACGCAGCTTCATGCATCTGACCCAACCTTGCCAGCGCATTGATCATGGGTCGCTTGCTGCCCAGCAGCTGAGCGGAACCGGCATCCGCGCGGAACTCGCGCTGGCGCGAGAACCAGGCGACGATCATCGACGCCAACAGACCAAATACAATCTGGCAAATGATCACCGTGACCATGTAGCCGATACCGGTCGATTGCTCACCATCCCGTGAGAGCCAACGGTCAACCAAATAACCCACCACGCGCGAGAAAAACACCACAAAGGTATTTACCACGCCTTGCAGCAGCGTCATGGTCACCATATCGCCATTGGCAATGTGCGCGACCTCATGCCCTAGCACCGCCTCGACCTCTTCGCGCGTCATGTTCTGCAACAGCCCGGTCGATACCGCCACCAGCGCCTCGTTGCGATTGGCACCCGTAGCAAACGCATTTGGCTCGCCTTCGTACACAGCTACCTCGGGCATGCCGATGCCGGCCTGGGTGGCAAGACGACGCACCGTGTCGACTAACCAGAGTTCGGTCGAGTTGGCTGGTTGCTCGATCACCTGCGCACCGGTAGACCACTTGGCCATTGGTTTGCTAATCAGCAGCGAAAAAATCGAACCCGTGAAACCAACCACCAAAGAAAACGCAAGCAAGCCGCCCAGATTCAATCCTTGCGCGTGCAAATACCGATCCAGTCCAAGCACTGACAGCACCACCGACATGACCGCGATGACAGCGATGTTGGTCAGGACGAACAGCACGATTCTTTTCATGAATGGCTCTCCCTCAGAAGCTTCAATGAAGTGGTTGGCCAGCGAAGCAAAACCGCCGCCGCCCGCTGGCTGTGGGCAATATGGGGCTGGCGAATCTCATTTCAAGGCAACATGCCCGCAACCGACTCCGGCTCAGAGCGCCCAATCATGCCAGACCGGCATCAAACCTGCGGGCAAGTGCGGCAAGCTGCCGAGATCGGCTCGCGACTCGGCGGGCCCGTGAAAATCCGATCCGCGCGATGCCAGCAAACCGTTCTTCTCTGCCAGCCGAGCATACTCGGCATACTGGTGGGGCGCGTGACTGCCCGTAATGACTTCGATGCCCTCGCCTCCCAGCGACCGAAACTGATCGATCAAAGCACCGAGTTGCATATCGTCAAACGGGTAGCGCCCGGGATGCGCGATCACAGCCCGCCCGCCCGCCGATCGTATCCAGCGCACCGATTGCTCCAGCGTCGCCCAGCGATGCGGCACGAAGCCCGGCTTTCCCTCCACGAGATAACTCTGAAAGACCTCCGAGACGGTGTTGCGCACGCCGGCTTCCACCAAAAAGCGCGCGAAGTGCGTGCGCCCCAGCAGCTCCGGGTTGTCCGCATACTTCATCGCTCCCTCGAAAGCGCCCGGAATGCCAGCGGCAAAGAGTTGTGCAGCGATCTCCCGACCACGCGCCTCGCGCCCACCGCGCACCGATGCCAGACCCTCGCGCAGATCCGGATGCGTTTCATCGATGCCCAGCCCGACGATATGCACGGTCTTGCCCGCCCAGGTGATGGAAATCTCGACGCCGGCCACAAAATGCAAGCCCAGTTCGCGGGCCGCCTCGCGGGCCTCGGCGATACCGCCCAGCTCATCATGATCCGTCAGCGCCCAGACATCCACACCGTTGGCATGCGCACGCGCAGCCAGCGCAGCCGGCGAAAGGGTTCCATCAGAAACATTGGAATGGCAATGCAGATCGGCGTTAAGCATGGAGAATTTTGGCACTAAGTACCCCGAATTGTACGCGTCTGCGGTGCTGCCCGCCGGCGGCGGATCAATCAAGGAAGGCTTCGATCAGGCGTGCCAGCGCCTCTGGCTGGTCATGGTGCAGCATGTGCCCAGCGTCAGCGATGACCTCTGCCCGCACCTTGGGTATACACGCGCGGCGACGGTCAATCTCGGCGCGTGCCTGAGATTTCTCGCCCATCCAGCGCCAGATGTCCGTGTTGTCCGCCTCGACCCACAGCACCGGTGCGGTGATGTTTTCCCAGCAGGCCAAGACTTCCTCAGTCTGGTACAGCACAGGATTGGTGAGCTTGTGTGCAGCATCGCCCAGTATCTGCCATTCGTCACGCTCATCCGGCGCGGCCCAGTGCCCGGCGAGGAACTGCGCCCTGGGCAAGGGGATGCGTGGATTCGTTTTCATCAGACGCGCAGCGACCTCGTCGCGGCTGGCGTAAGCGCGCATGGCGGGCGGTGCACGCAACTCATCCAGCCACTTTGCATAGCGTCCGGGTGCCATTCGCGGTTGCGTGGTGGGCAAACCGAAACCTTCGAGGTTGATCAGGCGCGCGACTCGGCGGGGACGCACGCCCGCATACAAGCAGGCGACATTGCCGCCCATGCTGTGACCCAACAGGTCAATGGGCTGATCGCCCGCATAGTGATCGAGCAGTGCCTCCAGGTCGGCCAGATAATCGGGGAACCAGTAGCAGCCCGCGTCGCTGCGCTCAGAAAGTCCGAAGCCGCGCCAGTCCGGCGCGATCACATGCCACTCCCGTGCCAGACTATCGACAACAAACTGGAACGAGGCCGACACATCCATCCAGCCATGCAGCATGAACAAGCGCGGCGCACCCTCGTGCCCCCAGTGCCGCACATGCATGCGCAGCCCGCGCAGTGAGAGGAATTCGGAGCGTGAGCGTAAGGTTGGCGAGTACATCGGGGCGGAAAATCCATGAGAATCGGGTGCTTGCCAGCGGCCGGGGCTGACGGTAGCATCGCCCGACCATTATAAGGGGACAGACATGTCGGCCCAGACAGCCACCGACCAGTACGACGCGCTCTATCGCGAGTTTCGCTGGCATGTTCCGCAGGATTTCAATATCGCTGCCTGGTGTTGCGCGCGCTGGGCTCGTCAGCGCAAGCGGGTGGCAATTTATGTCCATGATGAGATTGCTGGAGATCGCGCAGTCACCTTTGCCGAGCTGCAGCGCGAGGCCAACCGGCTATCCCATGTGCTGCAGTCACTTAAGGTGTCGCGCGGCGAGCGCGTCGCGATCGTGATGTCACAGCGTCCTGAAGTCGCCGTCGCGCACATCGCCTGTCATCAACTCGGAGCGATTGCCATGCCCATGTCGGTGCAGTTCGGGCCCGATGCGCTGGAGTACCGTTTGCAGGACAGCGAGGCCTGCGTGGTACTTGTCGATCAGGCCGGGCTGCCGAATATTGCGCGCGTGCGTGCGCGCTGCCCGCGCCTCAAGCATGTGATCTCGGTCGATGCGCATGCCCCGCGCGCGATCGCCTGGCAGGAAGCGATGCAGTCGCAGTCGGATCGCTTCACGCCCGTTGGTACACGCGCTACCGACCCTGCGCTACTGATCTACACCAGTGGGACCACAGGCTCACCGAAAGGCGCGCTGATGCCGCAATCGGCACTGATCGGTAACCTGACCGGTTTCGTCGCATCGCAAAACTGGTTTCCCAGAGATGATGATGTGTTCTGGTCTCCCGCCGACTGGGCATGGACCGGCGGACTGATGGATGCCTTGCTCCCGGCGCTCTATTTCGGACGGCCTATTGTCGCCAGCCGAGGGCGCTTTTCAGCCGAGCTCGCTTTCCGGCTGATGGAAAAATACCGCGTGACCAACAGCTTCCTGTTCCCCACCGCGCTCAAGATGATGATGAAAGCCGTGCCCGAGCCGCGCCAGCAATACGACCTGAAGCTGCGCGCGATCATGAGCGCGGGTGAAGCCGTGGGTGACACGGTCTTCCACTGGACGCGAGACGCCCTGGGCGTGACCGTGAATGAAATGTTCGGGCAGACCGAGGCCAACTACATCGTCGGCAACAGCGCAGAACGGTGGCCAGCACGCGCCGGCAGCATGGGTCGTCCCTATCCGGGTCATCGGGTCGCGGTGATCGATGATGAGGGCCGGCCAGTGCCCGCGGGCGGCACCGGCGAAGTCGCGCTGCATCGGTTCGACAGGCACGATCACCCGGATCCCGTGCTCTTCCTGGGCTACTGGAACAACCCCGA
The DNA here is from genome assembly GCA_046090895.1 of Oxalobacteraceae bacterium. Taxonomy (GTDB): domain Bacteria; phylum Pseudomonadota; class Gammaproteobacteria; order Burkholderiales; family Burkholderiaceae_D; genus Pernthalerella. The sequence continues at coordinate 31,550 of JBJTAS010000025.1, forward strand.
GGCGACGCTCGCCAAGTACAGCGGCGACTGGCTGCGCACCGGCGATCTTGCCCAGATCGATGCCGATGGCTATCTCTGGTATCGGGGACGTGCCGACGATATGTTCAAGGCCGCCGGCTATCGCATCGGCCCGTCAGACATCGAAAACTGCCTGGTCAAGCATCCGGCCGTGGCCAATGCGGCCGTGGTACCCAAACCAGACGATGAGCGCGGCAATCTGATCAAGGCTTTTGTGGTGCTCACCGACAGTACGCCACGCGGCGTACAAGAAGATGCGCAGCTGATCGCCGAGCTGCAGCAACATGTGCGTGGCCTGCTGGCACCCTACGAGACACCAAAAGAAATCGAGTTCATTGCGTCGCTGCCGATGACCACGACAGGCAAAATTCAGCGACGTGTGCTGCGACTGCAGGAGCAAGAGCGCTACGAGAAGCGATGAGCACCTGTTTGATCATCGCGCAATTCGGCCAATTCTTGCTCGGTAAACCCAGCCTGTCGTCGTGCCTCTCGGTTGAAGGGGCCTTTGAGTACCGGCGCCTTGTGCCGCAGCGCCAGTTCCCGATACGCTGAGGACGGCTCCACGCCCTGCTGCTCGCACAACCATCGGTACCAGCGATTACCTATCTCCACATGCCCGATCTCGTCACGCAAAATGATGTCGAGTATCTCCGCCGCCCGGTGATCGCCAATGTGAGCCAGCTTGTGGCGCACAGCTGGCGTCGCATCAAGGCCGCGCGCCTCCAGCGTTCGGGGAACCAAGGCCATGCGCGCCAGCACATCGCCAGCGGTTTTTTCTGCCATTTCCCACAGACTATTGTGTGCGTTGAAGTCACCATAGGCAAAGCCCAGCGATTGCAGATGCGATGACAGCAGCATGAAATGCTGCGCTTCCTCGTCGGCGACTTTGAGCCAGTCGACGTAAAAATCAGGCGGCATATCGGCATAACGCCAGATCGCATCCAGCGCGAGATTGATGGCATTGAACTCAATATGTGCCAGCGCATGGATCAGCGCCGCCCTGCCCTCGATAGTTGCCACCGAGCGCTGCTTGACCTCACGTGGCGGTACCAGCACGGGCTGCGGTGGACGACCGGGAACCTCTGCCGCAGTGATCGATGCGGCCGTGATCGAAACCTCAGTCTGTAGCGCCACGCGCCCCGTTTGCCATGCCTGACGCAGTGCACGAGTGCCCATCGCCTTGCGCAGGTAATCGCGCTCGACCAGCATCGCAAGCGCTTGCCGGCGCAGTTCGGCACCCTGTGGAATGTCTGCCTCGGGAAGCTTCATGGGTTGACAGGTAAAATGGAGAGATTGCGAAGTGCGCATTGTAATCATTCCCCATGGCCATCTATCAGCTGGACGAACAGATCCCCGAGATTCATCCGAGCGCGTACATCGCCGACTCCGCCACGCTGATCGGCAAAGTCAGGCTAGGCGATCGCGTCAGCATCTGGTTCGGCGCCACCCTTCGGGGTGACAATGAACTGATCGACGTCGGTGACTACAGCAATATTCAAGAGGGCAGCGTGCTGCACACGGATATCGGCTACCCCCTGACGATTGGCAAAGGCGTGACTGTAGGTCATCAGGCCATGCTGCACGGTTGCACGATAGGCGATGGCTGCCTGATCGGCATTCAAGCCGTGGTGCTCAATGGTGCCAAGGTCGGTAAAAACTGTCTGATCGGCGCGGGTGCGCTCATCACCGAAGGCAAAGAATTTCCCGACAATTCACTGATCATCGGGTCACCGGCCAAGGTCGCGCGAACGCTCAGCGATGAACAACTGCAAGGCTTGCGCCGCAGCGCGCTGACATATGCCGAGCGCGGCGCGCATTTCAAGCAACACCTGAAACGGATAAGTTGAGTTGGATACCCTGCAAAGATTCATGCTAGAACGCTCGCCCGTTCGTGGCGAGCTGGTAGAAATTGCCGATACCTGGCGCCAGGTGCAAGCGCTGCGTAGTTACCCACCCGCCGTGAGCACCGTGCTGGGTGAGATGATGGCGGCAGCTGCGCTGCTGTCGGCCAACCTCAAGTTTCATGGTTCGATCATCATGCAAATTCATGGCGATGGGCCGGTACAGTTGCTGGTCGTGGAGTGCGATGCATCGCTACGACTGCGAGGAACCGTCAAGCTGCGAGAGAACGCCGAGGTCGCCGATGATGCGAGCCTTGAGCAACTGGTCAATCAGCAGGGTGAAGGCCGCTTTGCCATTACCCTCGACCCTGCAGACAAATTGCCTGGCCAGCAAGCGTATCAGGGCATAGTCTCGCTGGACGGTGATTCGGTGGCTGCCATCATTGAAAACTACATGATGCGCTCGGAGCAGCTTGACACCCGGCTCTGGCTGGCCGCTGACCATCACATCGCGCGCGGGCTGCTGCTGCAAAAACTGCCTGATGAGGGTGGCACCACGACGACGCCAGAGGCCCATCCCGATGCCGATGCCTGGAACCGCAGCCTGACCCTGGCATCGACCGTCAGCCGCGAGGAATTGCTCAGCACCGACATCATGACGCTGCTGCAGAGGCTGTACTGGGAAGAATCGGTGCGCGTATTTGAGCCTAGACATCCGAGCTTTTACTGCAGCTGCTCGCGCGAGAAAGTCGGCAACATGCTCAAGATGCTGGGCAAGGAAGAAGTCGATTCGGCAATCGCAGACCTGGGCGGGCTCGATATTGGTTGCGACTTCTGCGGTCAGCAGTACGCCTTTGATGCGGTGGACTGCGCGCAGTTGTTTACCTCGGAGGCGATTTCGGACGCAGTACAGCTGCCAGGCAGTCAGCAGCATTGAACACCGATCTCGGTCGGCCGCCAGCGGCGTTGGCAGCGAGTTATGGTGCCTCTGTCGTCTGCGCGTAATGCTGCCTTATCATCTACCTACCGCGACAGGTGCTGAGTCGTCAGCAAAACATCACTGCCCGGCAGGTTGGGGAGTCACTCCAGCGGACACCTTCTTGCTGTCGCTCTCCAGAATCTGCACAAAGACTTCATTGTCTTTGATCAGACCCAGCTCATAGCGGGCGCGCTCCTCGACCGCACCCGTGCCTTCCTTCAGGTCTTGCACTTCGGAAGCCAATTTGGCGTTACGATCTTTCAGCTCTTGCTCTTTGGCCAGCGCGCTGTCGAGCTGCCGCGACAAATCCCAGACACGCAGCCAGCTGCCCTTGCCCAGCCACAGCGGGTACTGGATCAGGATCAGCATCACGGTGAGTACGATGAGGATCAGTCGCACTGTAGTGTCAGTAATCGTAGTGGCGAACGCGGTGACGGGCCGCAAGGGAGCAGCAGCCCGCATCGCTTACTTGAGATTGTAAAAAGCCTGACGACCGGGGTAGCTGGCGATATCGCCCAGATCTTCCTCAATACGCAGCAACTGGTTGTATTTCGCCATACGATCCGAGCGTGACATCGAGCCTGTCTTGATCTGCAGAGCATTCATGCCGACGGCGATATCGGCAATCGTGGAGTCCTCAGTCTCGCCGGAGCGATGCGAGATCACGGCGGTATAGGCCGCACGCTTGGCCATCTCGATCGCCGCGAAGGTCTCGGTCAGCGTGCCAATCTGGTTGATCTTGATCAGGATGGAATTCGCGATCTCTTTTTGAATGCCCTCGCGCAGTATCTTGGTGTTGGTGACGAACAGATCATCACCAACCAGCTGCACCTTCTTGCCCAGCGCCTGGGTCAGCGTTGCCCAGCCGTCCCAGTCTCCCTCATGCATGCCATCTTCGATGGAGATGATCGGGTATTTGTCGCACCAGGTCGCCAACAGGTTCGTGAAATCGCCAGACGAGAGTACCAGGCCCTCGCCAGCGAGATGGTATTGGCCTTCCTTGTAGAACTCGGAAGCCGCACAATCAAGCCCCAGCGCGATCTGTGTACCGGGTTCGTAGCCAGCTTTGTCAATCGCCTGCAAAATCAGTTGAATCGCCTCTTCATGATGCTTCACTGAGGGCGCAAAACCTCCCTCGTCACCCACCGCGGTGGTCAGCCCTTTGTCGTGCAGAATCTTTTTCAGATGGTGGAACACCTCGGCGCCATAACGGATCGCCTCGCGAAAGCTCGGCGCGCCCACGGGGATGATCATGAATTCCTGCAGATCGAGATTATTGTCGGCATGCGCGCCGCCATTGATCACATTCATCATTGGCACCGGCATCTGCATCGCGCCCGATCCACCGAAGTAGCGGTAAAGCGGCAGCCCCGCTTCCTCGGCAGCCGCCTTGGCAACCGCCATGGACACAGCCAGCATGGCATTCGCACCCAGACGCGCTTTGTTGTCGGTGCCATCGAGGTCGATCATGGTGTGATCGAGGAATGCCTGCTCGCTCGCATCCAGACCCATCACGGCTTCGGAAATTTCCGTGTTGATGTTTTCACAGGCTCTGAGCACACCCTTGCCGAGATAACGCCGCTCGTCACCATCACGTAACTCGATGGCCTCTCGCGAACCGGTTGATGCACCGGAGGGGACCGCCGCGCGGCCCATCACCCCGGATTCCAGCAACACATCGCACTCAACAGTGGGATTGCCGCGCGAGTCGAGAATCTCACGGCCGATGATATCAACGATTGCGCTCATTCATTTCTCCAGGACAGATTGTTTTTGTTTGGCACACTCGCCCTCCATGAGAGTAGGAGTGGCATGAAAGTAGTAGTCAGAAATCGTTTTCAAGAAAGGGGGCTTTTTTCACCACGCGGTCCAGCGCTGCGAGACTCGTCAGCAGTTCACGCATGCGATCGAGCGGCACGGCATTCGGACCATCGGACTTGGCGTGGGCCGGATCGGGATGGGTCTCCATGAACAGACCGGAGATGCCGACTGCCACCGCCGCGCGGGCCAGCACCGGCACGAACTCGCGCTGCCCGCCCGACGTTGCACCCTGCCCGCCCGGCAGCTGTACCGAGTGCGTCGCATCAAACACCACCGGACAAGCCGTGTCGCGCATGATGGCCAGCGAGCGCATGTCAGACACCAGATTGTTGTAGCCGAACGAAACGCCGCGCTCGCAGGCCATGAACACATCGGTCGGCAAGCCTGCCTCGCGCGCGGCGTCGCGCGCCTTGTCAATCACGTTTTTCATGTCACCGGGCGCAAGGAATTGGCCCTTCTTGATATTGACCGGCTTGCCAGACTGCGCGCACGCTCGGATGAAATCGGTCTGACGACACAGGAAGGCTGGCGTCTGCAACACGTCCACCACGGCAGCGACGGGTGAGATCTCATCGATCTCGTGAATGTCGGTCAGCACCGGCACGCCAATCTTTTGCTTCACGGTTGCCAGTATCTGCAAACCTTTCTCCATGCCCAATCCGCGAAAGGACGAACCGGAGGAACGGTTGGCCTTGTCGAACGAGGATTTGTAGATGAAAGGAATACCCATCGCCGAGGTGATCTCCTTGAGCTGCGCCGCCGTGTCGAGCGCCATCTGCTCGGACTCGATCACGCAGGGGCCGGCAATCAGAAAAAAAGGCTGATCAAGCCCGACCTCAAATCCGCACAGCTTCATGCAGCCTTCCTTTGCCCAGCGGCTTCCTTGTGCGCCAGCGCAGCTTTGATGAACGAAATGAACAAAGGATGTCCATCGCGAGGGGTGGACTTGAACTCAGGGTGATACTGTACGCCCATGTACCACGGGTGCGCATGCTCGCCGGTGCGCGGCAGCTCCATGATCTCGCACAGCGCCTCATGCGGCGTGCGCGCAGAAACCACCAGCCCGGCTTTTTCAACGCGATCAAGGTAATGGTTATTGGCTTCGTAGCGGTGACGGTGACGCTCGGTGACTTCTGCACCGTAGATGTCTGCCGCTAAGGTGCCCGGCTTTACCGCGCAGGTCTGCGCGCCGAGCCGCATGGTGCCGCCCAGGTCGGAATTCGCATCGCGTCGCTCGATCACGCCGTCATGGTTTTGCCATTCCGTGATCAGTGCAACCACCGGGTTTTCGGTAGTTGGGTCAAATTCGGTCGAATTGGCCTGTCTGAGACCGGCCACGTTACGCGCATACTCAATCAGTGCCACTTGCATGCCCAGGCAAATACCGAGGTAAGGTACTTTGCCTTCCCGCGCATAGCGGGCCGCAGCGATCTTGCCCTCCACACCCCGCTTGCCGAAACCACCCGGCACCAGAATGGCGTCGAACTTCGACAAGCTAGCGGAACCTTTACTCTCAATATCTTCCGAGTCGACGTACTCGATGTTCACCCGCGATTCAGTGTGAATACCAGCGTGACGCAGCGCCTCGGTCAGCGACTTGTAGGACTCAGTCAGATCGACATATTTGCCGACCATCGCGATATTGACTTCGTGTTTGGGATGCTCAAGGGAATCGACCAGACGGCTCCACATGGACAGATCGGCGGGCCGGGCCTCGATCTGCAGCTTCTCGCAGATGATGCGATCCAGACCCTGGTCATGCAGCATCTGCGGAATCTTGTAGATCGTGTCGGCATCCCACACCGAGATAACGGCGTCTTCCTGCACATTGGAAAACAGGGAAATCTTCGCGCGCTCGTCGTCCGGAATCGGGCGGTCAGCGCGGCACAGCAGCGCATCCGGCGAAATGCCGATCTCGCGTAATTTTTGTACGCTGTGCTGGGTTGGTTTGGTCTTGAGCTCGCCGGCAGAGACCAGATACGGCACCAGGGTCAGATGAACGAAGGCGGCGCTGTTACGACCCGCGCGCAATGACATTTGTCGTGCCGCTTCAAGAAAAGGCAATGACTCGATATCGCCGACGGTGCCGCCGATCTCGACAATCGCCACATCAAAACCTTCAGCACCGCGATGGATGAATTCTTGAATCTCATTGGTGATGTGCGGAATCACTTGCACGGTCTTGCCCAGATACTCGCCACGCCTTTCCTTGCGAATCACGGATTCATAAATCTGTCCGGTAGTGAAGTTGTTGATTTTCTTCATGCGCGCGCTGATGAAGCGCTCGTAATGGCCGAGATCGAGATCAGTTTCTGCGCCGTCGTCAGTGACGAACACTTCACCGTGCTGGAACGGGCTCATCGTTCCGGGATCAACGTTGATGTAGGGGTCTAACTTAAGGAGAGTGACTTTGAGGCCGCGCGACTCGAGGATCGCGGCCAGAGACGCTGCAGCGATCCCTTTGCCAAGGGAAGACACGACACCGCCAGTGACAAATACAAACTTGGTCATTGCAGGATATGCCGAAAGGCACTAGCGTGAAATTCGAATTATACCGCAAAGAATCGCTCACTCTCGCCCAGTTTTTATCGGGTGAACATCAAAGACAGTCGCAAAAAATCCTGCCGTCCCAGTGACTCGCTCAGGCCGTTGATTTCATTGCTGCGCCTGATCACTGATACGCGCAGCGCCCATCGGGGTAATTGCCATTGCACGCCTAGCTCGGCCTCGCCAGTCAGGTGCTTCGGGCTGACCGTGCGGGCCTCGGTGCCAGTAAGCCAGCCGCCCTGTAAGGTGGCGTCATGTGCGACCGCCCGCGCGGCCACCCGAAAAAAAACATACCGGCCGCTGCCCTGCGGATCGGTGCGCATTACACCCGCGCGCAGCGTTCCCTCGGCGCTGATATCCGTAAAAATATTTCCCAGCCGGACCGCTACCCCCGGACGCAGATCCATCTGCGGTCCCAGCGCATAGTAAGGTCCGCGCGCACCTACCATTACGACAGCACCTGGCTCAGTGCCGATCTGCGTACTCCAGGCCTTCGGGCGCGGCTGGTGCAGTGCGCGGTGCAGGCTTTCTTGCGACCACTCGCCGCCGGCACACGGGCCGAGACAGCCGATATCCAGACCATAAGCGATCTCGCTGCCATCGTTCGCTTCGCGTCGGTAAACAAGTCCGGCGTACAGCCAGCCGGCGTAGGGACGATCAAGCACGGCCAATGCCTCAGGCAGACGCCGTATGCTCGAGGCGGTGTAGAGCTGCTGGCCCACGCGCCAGCCTAGCGACTCCCAGCCATCGTTGCTCGGTAAGCGGTAGTTTTTCGAGAGCCGGAGTCCGCTGGTATAAAACCGGTCGGAGCCGCTGAGCAGCAGCGTGTCATTGTCGATATCGATCACCGTACTTACCTGGCCGCGATCAAAAAACGTCTGCCACTCCTCGTCGGTCCAGGCCAAGGCGGGCAGTGGCAACAGCATTGCCAATGCCATTAACTGCCCACCGATGAATCGTCTCCTCATCCGCGCCTCGTGTCAGACGGGGGATGCTGGCATGTTGCGGCACGCCGGCCTTCAATATTTCTCAAGCCATGATCAATCGCTCTGGAGTGATTTGGCGCAAGACTCGGTGAACCAGTAACGTGCGCGCTCGCAGCGGTAAGGACTGATGCGCAGCCTGTCATCAATCTCAATGCGCACCGCGCCAGACTCGTCGGTGCGCAGCGTGAGAATGTCGCGCGCCCGATAACGATCCATTACCTCGCCCTTGGGATGCCGATAACGATTGCGATACCCCACCTGAAAAATCGCGACCGAGGGCTGCACCGCATCAAGAAACTCTGCTGTCGATGAGGTGCCGCTTCCGTGATGCGGCGCCAGAAGTACATCCGCCCGCACAGCGGAACGCTCTCTGCCCAGCAGCGCCCGCTCCTGCGGCGCCTCGATGTCACCCGTCAGCAGCGCAGCCCGGCCTCGGTAGCTGACCTTGAGCGTGCAACTGAGCGCATTGGGACGTACCGCCTGCTGTTTGCGCTCGCTTAACAGTGTGCTCGTCGGATGCAGCACCTCGAAGCGCACACCATCCCATTCCCACTGATGTCCGGCGCGGCAAGTCAGATGCGGCGGTGATCCCGAGAGCAGCGGGTGGGCTTCGGGCAAAGACGAACTCAGCCAGCCAACGCGTGCGCCCTCCCAGAGCGAGCGAGCACCGCCGGAATGATCCTGGTCACTATGCGAAATCATCAGCCCGTCCAAAGCATGAATGCCCTGCGCGCACAGGTAAGGCAGCAACACGCGGCTGCCACCGTCAGACTCGGCAGAAAACGCTGGACCACTGTCATACAACAAGCGGTGATGCGCCGTTTCCACCAGTAGTGCATTGCCCTGACCGATATCAAAGGCGGTGAGCCAAAAGCCTTGCTTGGGCGCCTCGGGCTGCGCCAGCAGCATCGGCAGCAAAGCAAGCAATCCCGTCCAGCGCAGCGGCCAGCCTCGGGGGCCCAGCGCCCACAGCACGCCGGCTGTCGCCAGCGCAAACCTACCCCAGTCGGGCTGGGGCGCCTGCCACAGTGCATAGTCGCTTGCAGCGAGCCAGCGCAACCAGTCCGCCAGCCACCCCAAGAGCGCATGCGCTGTGATTAGCAGGAAGTCTGCGCAGGGCGCGGGCATCGCACTGCCCAGCAGCGACAAAGGGGTGACCGCGAAACTAATCAGCGGAATCGCGACCGCATTGGCCAAGGGGCTGATCAGCGACACTTGAGCAAACCAGACGAGCGTCAAAGGGAGCAAGCCCAGCGTCACCACCCACTGTGTGTGCGCAGCAGCCCAGAGGGCGGTAAGACGGCTACCCAGCATCCCGGTCTGGGTCGGCAGGATCATCGGACTTGTCCCCTGCGCGCGCCCCACCGACGCGAAGAGAATGCAAGCGATCGCGACAAACGACAGCCAGAATCCCGGCCACAGCACACTCCAGGGGTCGACCATCAGCACCACCGCGAGCGCGACGGCCAGCACCTGCGACACTGCGGGCGTGCGATTGCTGCACAGCGCCGCACTCGCCACGCCCAACATCAGCAAGGTGCGCTGCGCCGGTATCCCAAAACCGGCCAGCGCCACGTAGAACCATGCTGCCAACAAACCCGCCACCACGGCAGCTTTTTGCGCAGGCAGTCGCAAGGGCAGCGCCGCACGCGTAAAAAAGGAATGCCGCCATCCCCAATGGCAGAGCGCCGCCACCAAGGCCGCAATCATCGTGATGTGCAGTCCCGAGATCGACACCAGATGGCCGATACCGGTTTTCGCAAACACGTCCCAGTCTTTCTGATCGATCGCTCGCTGATCGCCGACCACCAGCGCGACGATGACCCCCGCGTAGGCTTTGCCACTCAGCCCGCGCTGTATTTTTTCTCGGATGGCAGCGCGAAGATTGTCAATAGCCGCGCGGGGTGATTGCCACCACGCCGGTGCGGGAGCGATTCGCTGCCCGCCGGACGGCCGGACATAGCCGGTGGCACGCAGATTTTCATTCAGCATCCACGCCTCGGCATCGAAGCCCGACGGATTGATCAGGCCGTGCGGGCGCTTTAAACGCACAGTCAACTGCCACTGCTCACCGGAACGTAGCACCGGGGGCGCCACCCCCTCCTCCGCGTACCAGCTCAACGACAGATCCCCCGGCAGATCAAGCGGAGTGCCTTCGGGGAGATTCGCTTCCATGGGACGCAACCGGAACCGCATGCCGGAGCGGTTCACATCCGGCAAGCCACGTATCTCGCCCGCGACGATGATGTCGCGCCCTTCCAGCGATGGCGGCAAATGGTGCTGCAATCGCTCCTGCGCAAGCCAGCCCGCCCAGCCCACGCCAAGCAGGCTGCCGGCCAGCATGAAGGCGACGGAGTGCATCCACCCGCGATGGCCAACCTGGCGACTGCCCGCCAGCATCGCAGCCACCGCCACCAGCAGGGATGCTACGCAGAGCGCCAGCAATACGCGCCCCTCAGGCAGCGCTGCACGGCTCTGCAGCCAGAGCACGCCTGCCAGCAAACCCAGCGATAAGGCGCGCAATCAGGCCATCATCAGGCTGCCAAGGCGGGGCAGCACGCGCGCAACATTCTCTGTTGTCTGGCGCGCGATCTCTGCCACAGGCTGGCCGCGCAACTCGGCCAGCACCGCTGCGATTGCGGGCAGCTGCTCCGGGCTGTTTTGCGCCGGGTGCAACCATGAAGGAGAGATATCCGGCGCGTCCGTTTCCAGCGCCAGCGCGGTGGCGGGCAATGCAACGGCCAAGCGACGTATCTGCAGCGCGCGCGTGTAGGTCATCGCGCCGCCAAAGCCCAGCACAAACCCCCTGTCAATGAATGCTTGCGCCTGCTGCTCGCTACCATTGAATGCATGCGCCAGACCACCGCTGACACGAATGCGGCGTAGGTGCTTGAGCAAGGTATCCTGCGATCGTCGCACATGGAGTATCACGGGCAAGCCGGCATCGCGCGCGATCTTTAATTGCTCGACATAGAAAAATTCCTGCTTGTCGCGCAACGCACCTTCGCGTAGCGAGGGGACAAAAAAATCCAGACCGATCTCGCCAATCGCCATAAAGCGCCGATCGGTCATCGCAGCCTCGGCCTGTTCGCGCAACACGACCAAATCGTCTTCCGAGGCCGACTCGACATACATCGGATGTATGCCCAGTGCGTAGACACCACCGTCGCACCGGTGCGCCAGCGTGCGCACCGCATCGAAATTCGCGCGCTCCACCGCGGGGATCACAATCCAGCGCACACCATGGTCCGCTGCATTCAGGGCGATATCCAGCGCAGCATCGCCGAACTCCTGCGCATCGAGATGACAATGACTATCGACCAGCATGACGTTCGCTGCGGTCAGCCGGCGGCGGCGGACAAACCCTCTTGCGAGAGCCGAAGCACCCGGTCGCAGCGTCGCGCAAGCTCAGCGTCGTGGGTGACGATGACAAAGGCCGTGCCCAAGGTTTGCGAGAGCTCCAGCATCAGGTCTAACACCTGCTGGGCGGTATGCCGGTCGAGATTACCCGTTGGCTCATCCGCCAGCACGCAAGCAGGTTGCGTGACCAATGCACGGGCCAGTGCCACACGCTGTCGCTCACCCCCGGACAACTCGCCGGGGAGATGCGCCAAACGTTCGGCCAAACCCACGCGCGAGAGCAACTCCGCGGCGCGTGCGCGCGCCTCTGCGCTCGGCATGCGGCGTATCAGCAAAGGCATGGCGACGTTGTCCAGCGCAGAAAATTCCGGCAACAGGTGATGGAACTGGTAGACAAAGCCCAGCGAGCGATTGCGTAACTCACCACGCGCCGATTCCGACAGGCTGCCCAGCGCCTGGCCCAGCAGGCTGACCTCGCCGCTGCTGGGCGTATCCAGACCGCCGAGCAAATGCAGCAGCGTGGATTTGCCCGAGCCGGATACACCGACGATCGCGACCCGCTCACCACGCATCACCGAAAAATCAATATTCGACAACACCGTCAAACTGTCTCGTCCCTGCGCAAAACGCTTGCCCAGACGCGCACAGGACAATACGGCAGGCGTAGCAGCGTCCATGGTCATCGCCTACTCGTGTCGCAGCGCGTCGGCAGGACGCACGCGGGCCGCTCGCCAACTAGGGTACAAGGTCGCCAGAAATGCCAGCAACACCGCCATGCCGCCAATCTGCCAGACGTCCGGCCAGCGCAGGTCAGAGGGCAGCGCACTGATCAGGTAGATATCACGCGGCAAAAACTGCACGTGGAACACCGACTCGATGAAAGGCACAATCACATCCACATTCACGGCAACCAGCACGCCCAGCAACACGCCGATGCCCGTGCCCAGCAGGCCGACCAACGCGCCCTGTATGACAAATATTTTCATGATCGATGCGGGAGAGGCGCCCAGCGTGCGAAGGATGGCGATGTCTGCCTGCTTGTCGGTGACCGTCATGACCAGTGTCGAGACCAGATTAAATGCAGCGACCGCGATGATCAGCGTGAGTATGATGAACATCATTCGCTTCTCGGTCTGCACGGCGGCGAACCAGTTACGATTTTGCTGCGACCAGTCGCGGATATACAGATTGCCGGGCAAGCTGGCGGCTAATGCCGCTGCCACGTCTGGCGCGCGCTGCATATCAGCTAGCCGCAAGCGCAGGCCCGAGGGACCGGTGAGACGGAACAGCGTCTCACCATCGGCCATGTGGATGAAGGCCAGCGACGCATCATATTCATAATGCCCTGCCTCAAACACGCCAACCACACTGAACTGCTTGAGACGGGGCAGCACTCCCGCGGGAGTTACCTGTCCCTGGGGCGCGATCAGCGTGATCTTGTCGCCGAGCCGCAGATGCAAACTGCGCGCCAGCGCGCTACCCAGCACGATATTGAATTCTCCCGGCCGCAAATCCGAGAGCTTACCCGCGACGATTTGCGCCGCAACGTCCGACACTTTGGGCTCTAGTTCTGGCAAAATCCCGCGCACCATGATGCCGCGCACGGTGTCCTCGCGTATGACCATGGCTTGTGCGTCCACGTAGGGCGCGGTGCCACGCACCAAAGGATGGCGGCTTACCTCGGCCGCCGTGGCCCGCCAATCCGGCAAACTACCTGACGCATCGAAGACTTCCACATGCGCCAGAACCGACAACATGCGGTCACGTACTTCTTTCTGAAAACCGTTCATCACCGATAGCACCACGATCAGCGCGGCCACACCCAGCGCAATGCCCGCCATAGAGATCAACGAGATGAATGAAATAAAACTGTCACGCGCACTGCGCCGCCCCGCGCGGGTGTAACGCAGACCAATGGTCCATTCAAACGGAAAATCATGCAACCGGGACAAGCAGCGGCTCCTGAGAGATCGGCAATCTTATCGGCAAACAGCTCGACAGCGCGATCGATGACGAGATCGGCAATGTGTCTGGCCGATGGCTGGGCAATGCCTTGCAAAGCCGGCAGTTTGCCATAGTCAAAGGGCAATCGCCTACAATGTTCGGTATGTCTTCCCTGACGCTGGTTATCCCCTTCGCTCTGCCGCCCCACGCCCTCGCCCGAGATCTACTCTCATCGTTGCATCTGCCTGCGTTCGCCAAGCTATTGGCGCGTGCGAGACGGGTCGAGCGGATCGTGAATCCGGCGTTCAGCGCCTGCCTGCCGCATGAACGCTGGCTGAGTGGCCATCAAGGCGATAACAGCCCGCCGTTGGCGCACGCGCTGATGAAGGTGCTGGGGGGTTCGCTGCCCTCCGGGTCATGGTTTATCGTGCAGCCGGTGCATCTGCATGTCGCACGAGATCATTTGGTGCTGACCGATCACCGCTGTTTGCCACTCAGCGCTGAAGAAGGACACACTTTGTTTCGGACTGTACAGCCTTTGTTCGCGGAACAGAACCTTGAGCTGGTCTACGGTAATGCACATTACTGGTTCGCGCTCGCCAATGCCTGGTCAGATCTCAGAACCTGCACGCCCGACGCCGCCTGCGGACACAATATCGATGTGTGGCAGCCCAGCGGCGCTGCTGCGCGCGACTGGCGACGCCTGCACAATGAAGTGCAGATGCTCTGGCATCAGCATGCACTCAACCTCGAACGTGAGGAGCGAGGCGATCTGCGCGTGAACGCGCTGTGGCTGTGGGGCGCCTCTGATCATGAACACACCGCAATCGGTAACCAGGTGCTGGCCCGGCTAATCGCACAAGGCCGCGAGGCGTCCTGCTCGCACCAAGACTGGCGACTGATCGATGCGCTAACGCCGCTGGCGCTCGCCGAGGACTGGTCGGGCTGGCTGCAACAGATGCAGCAACTGGAGGAAAAGCATATCGCTCCCGCGCATGAGCAACTCATCGCCGGCGAACTCGACGAAATCAGGCTGGTACAGAGCGATGCACAACGACTCGACCTGTGGAGCGCGCGTCGCTCTAGCATGAGAAAATTTTGGCTCACGCCCTCGCTCTCGCGCCTTGCCTCATGACCCGGATCGCCGTTCGCCAGTTCTCGACCCGCCATGCAGAGATGCTAGCCCAACAGGGATTGCATCCCGTGCTGGCCCGACTGATGGCCGCACGCGGGCTGAGCGCCATGAGTGAGCTCTCCAACGAATTCCATGCACTGATTGCCCCGGTTCAGCTAACGCACGTTCAACAAGCCGCTCAGTTCATCGCTGATGCCATCGCACAGCAAAAAAAATTCACCGTGGTCGCCGACTATGACTGCGATGGCGCGACCGCCTGCGCCGTTGCCGTCCGAGGTTTGCATGCCATGGGTGCAACGATTGATTACATCGTCCCGAATCGTTTCAAATACGGCTATGGACTGACTCCCGACATCGTTGAATTAACCGCACAACAAAAATCTCCTGACATCATCATCACCGTCGACAACGGCATCGCCAGCGTCGCCGGTGTCGCTGAGGCAAGGCGCCGTGGCATTGACGTGGTGATTACCGATCACCATCTGCCCGGTGATGCACTGCCCGATGCGACCGTGATCGTGAACCCCAACCAGCCTGGCTGCGGATTTCCGAGCAAACATCTGGCCGGTGTCGGCGTGATGTTCTACTTGCTGCTGGCGCTGCGGGCAGAACTGCGCGCGCGCGGACATTTCGATGCAAGTAATCAGCCACGGCTAGACGCGTTACTTGATCTGGTCGCACTGGGCACGGTGGCCGATGTGGTAAAGCTGGATGCGAATAATCGCATTCTGGTGGCGCAAGGCTTGCGACGCATGCGCGAGGGCCGAGCCCATGCCGGAATCACCGCACTGTTCTCGGTTGCTTCACGCGATATCCGCAAAGCCAGCGCCACCGACCTCGGCTTCACTGCTGGTCCCCGACTGAACGCTGCCGGCCGCCTGTCTGACATGTCACTGGGTATTGAATGTCTGCTGACCGACGATCTTTCCAAGGCCATGAGCCTTGCGCGCGAGCTCGATACCATGAACCGCGAGCGTCGCGATATCGAAGCGGGCATGCAAGAGGCCGCGCTGGCATCGCTGGACACCATCGACCCGCAGGCCAGCGCAACCCTGACGCTGTTCAACCCGGCATGGCATCAGGGCGTGATCGGTATTGTCGCGTCTCGACTGAAAGAAAAATTTTATCGTCCCACCATCACCTTCGCACCCGCCGGCGACGGCATGCTCAAGGGCTCGGGTCGCTCGATCCCCGGCTTTCATCTGCGCGATGCGCTCGATCTGGTGTACAAACGCACGCCCGAGATGATCGATAAATTCGGTGGACATGCGATGGCTGCAGGCTTGTCGCTGCGTGAGCTGGACTTTCCCGCATTTGCCGAGGCCTTCGAAGCGGTCGGTCGCGAGTGGCTGAGCCCGGCAGCCTTGGAACAGGTGCTGGAAACCGACGGCCCGCTGGAGGCAGAGTGTCTGAGTCTGGATTTCATTCGGCTGCTGGACACCCATGTCTGGGGACAGGGCTTTCCGGCACCCGTGTTCTGCGATGAATTCCGTGTGCTGAATCAGCGAGTACTGAAAGAAAAGCATCTAAAACTGATGCTGCACAAGGATGGCCGCCAGTTGGATGGCATCTGGTTCAACCATACCGACGGGCTGCCGGATCGTGCCCGCATTGCCTACCGGCTCGATGCCAACGAGTTCAACGGCAAGACCTCTGTGCAGCTCATCGTCGAACACGCTGAAGGGCTCTGACCCTTTCCTCTTTTTAGGCGGGATGTCACACCAAGAACACGCCGTGAAAGGCCCCTCTGAGAGCGCCCCAGGCCACTCGGGCAGCCAGACGGATAGCAATGCTTCCTGGGTTGAGCGAGCAGCGAGCGACTCAGTCTCTCTCGGGTATAATCGAAAGCTTTTCAGGATCGCCGAATTACCATGGAAGCTGAACGCTTAAACGCACTGACCGCATTGCTCACCGACCTCAGCACACGCGAGCAAGAACTTCGGAGGTATCTTTGACTTCGATCTGAAGTCAGAGAAACTCGAGCAAGTCAACGGCGAACTCGAAGACCCCACCGTCTGGGACGATCCCAAGCGCGCTCAGGATCTCGGCAAAGAGAAGAAATCTCTCGAAGCTATTGTCGATTCCCTCAAGTCCATACACGCCGGCCTGCAAGACACCCGTGATCTGCTGGAGATGGCGCGTGAAGAGAACGATACCGACACCCTGATTGCCGTCGAAGCTGACGCGCATGCACTGCAAACGCAGGTCGAAGGCCTTGAATTTCGGCGGATGTTCTCCAACCCGCTTGATCCCAATAACTGCTTCATCGATATCCAGGCTGGTGCAGGTGGCACCGAAGCGCAAGACTGGGCCTCGATGCTGCTGCGTCAGTACCTGCGCTACTGTGAGCGCAAGGGCTTCAAGACCGAGATCCTTGAGCAATCCGATGGCGAAGTCGCTGGCATCAAGACCGCGACCCTGAAGGTCGAGGGCGATTATGCTTATGGTCATCTGCGCACCGAGACCGGTGTGCACCGACTGGTGCGCAAGTCCCCCTTCGATTCGGCCAATGGCCGGCATACTTCATTTTCCAGCCTGTTCGTCTACCCAGAAGTGGATGAATCGATCGAGGTCGATGTCAACCCTGCCGATGTCCGCGTTGACACCTATCGCGCTTCCGGTGCCGGTGGCCAGCACATCAACAAAACCGACTCGGCGGTTCGTCTGACGCACACGCCGACGGGTATCGTCGTACAGTGCCAGAACGACCGCAGCCAGCACCGCAATCGCGCCGAAGCCTGGGCGATGCTGAAGTCTCGTCTGTTCGAGCTGGAGCTGCGCAAACGCATGAGCGAGCAGCAAAAGCTGGAAGACGCCAAGACCGATATCGGATGGGGCCACCAAATCCGTTCTTATGTGCTGGATCAGTCGCGAATCAAGGATCTGCGCACCCACCACGAGACCGGCAATACCAAGGCCGTGCTGGATGGCGATTTAGATGAGTTCATCGCCGCCTCGCTAAAACAAGGCGTCTGAGATACCGCTGGCGTACGGTGCGCACGCATAACAAATAACGACAAGCCATCATGAACGACAAAAACGAGTCCTTGCAAGAAGAGCGAGACGAGAACGCGATCATTACTGAGCGGCGTTCGAAACTGGCTGCGATCCGAGAAAAAGGTATCGCCTTCCCGAACGATTTTCGCCCACAACATAAGGCCGCGGACGTGCAGGCGCAGTTCGCTCATGCCGAGCGCGAGGCCTTGGAATCCGAATCTGTTCACGTCGTCGTGGCCGGCCGCATGATGTTGAAGCGCGTGATGGGCAAAGCATCTTTCGCGACCATTCAGGATGCGTCGGGCCTGCAGGCTGATGGCCGTATTCAACTGTACATCACGAACGAGCTGACCGGCGAAACCGAGCACGAAGCATTCAAGCACTACGATCTGGGCGACATTCTTGGCGCGGAAGGCACCCTGTTCAAAACTAAGACCGGCGAGCTGTCAATCAAGGTCAGCAAGCTGCGATTGCTGACCAAATCATTGCGCCCACTGCCGGACAAGTTCCATGGACTGTCGGATCAGGAAACCAAATACCGCCAGCGCTATGTCGACCTGATCACCAGTGAAGACACCAGGCGCACGTTCAAGGCACGCACCGCTGCAGTGGCATCGATACGCCGTTTCATGGACAGCCACGAGTTCATGGAAGTCGAAACACCGATGCTTCATGTGATTCCCGGTGGCGCAGCCGCCAAGCCTTTCATCACCCACCATAACGCGCTGGACATGGAAATGTACCTGCGTATTGCACCTGAGCTGTATCTAAAACGACTGGTGGTTGGCGGGTTTGATCGTGTGTTCGAGATCAATCGCAATTTCCGTAACGAAGGCGTATCGCCCCGGCATAATCCTGAGTTCACGATGATGGAGTTCTATGCTGCCTACGTCGACTATCGTTGGCTGATGGATTTCACCGAGGCGCTGATCCGGCAGGCAGCGATCGATGCGCATGGCACCGCGACACTCAGCTATCAGGGACGTGAGCTGGATCTGTCCAAGCCTTTTCATCGCATGACTATTGTGCAGGCCATAAACAAGTTTGCACCGCAGTACACGAACGAGCAGCTGCATGACGCAAATTTCCTGAAAAAAGAGCTCAAGCAAAAATTTGACGTTGAGCCGCATATCATCTCAGGGCTGGGTGCGCTGCAACTATCGCTGTTCGAAGAGACTGCCGAATCTCAGCTATGGGAACCCACCTTTATCATCGACTACCCGGTCGAGGTGTCGCCGCTGGCACGCGCGTCGGATACCGTGCCTGGCATTACCGAACGTTTCGAATTGTTCATTACGGGCCGCGAGATCGCCAATGGCTTCTCGGAGCTGAATGATGCCGAGGATCAGGCCGCCCGCTTTCAGGCCCAGGTCGCGGCGAAGAATGCGGGCGATGATGAGGCCATGTATTACGACGCCGATTACATTCGCGCACTCGAATACGGCATGCCCCCCACCGGTGGCTGCGGTATCGGCATTGACCGGCTGATGATGCTGATTACCGATTCGCCGAACATACGCGATGTGATTCTTTTTCCACATTTGCGGCGCGAGGACTGAACCTTTCGGTTCTGTGCTCAGGACAGGGCATCGGGTTAATTTGATGCACTGACAACGCGAAAAAATCCCTCGCTGGCGCAGCGACATGGGCGCGGCAGCCTCCACATAAGAACGCTTCAAGCCCGTACACGCAGGGATGTGATGCGCATTGAAGCGCATGATGCACGCCGAATACACGGTTGAGCCGCATCAAATAGAAATCACAATATCAATTATCTTACGTCAGATCGGGATACAACCCTCCTGCAAGCAATCGCCTGCGCCTTAACAGGAGGAGCCATGGATAGTCACGACGAGCCGCGCGAGGAGCACCAAGACGTCGAGCCTTTTATTGAGATCAGCGAAGGTCTGGCGGTAGTCGCTGTCGCCTGCGCGCTCTTTGTGCTGGCCGTGGGATTTGCACTGGCCATTGGCGAGCACCTCTGGGGATATCCGTACAAAGCGCTGCAGACGCCGACCCTCATGGAGCGATACCGGTAAAGCGACGGGGAAAACACTCATTCACACCGACGGTGCGCCTGATCCGCACCAGCTTGCTGCGTCTCACGCCATAAAATTTTAATGACAAGGTCATGAATTTTTTGGATAAGCATATAAAAATATATTTTCTAATCATCGGGAGCTAGCTCAGACGCCTCTGTTACCCAGCCTCTACTACCCATAACCAACGGCTGGAGAAACCATGTGGAGCGAACGACAATCCTGGCTCATTGATCAACTATGCACCGCTAGTCATCTGCAAGACCAGGCAGCCCATATCAAAGCACATGAGGCTTTACTCGTCGATGGGGTTGCCGTCAATCTGCTCCCGGGGCTTACGGCTGAATCGATATGTGTTATCACACAGCTAGGGCATCCCGCAAAAAATCTTGAATTAGCCGCCTATAAAAAACTACTCGAATTGAATCTGGTGATCGATCAGGGAAATCACCAGCGTATGGCCATAGACCCGTCAACCGGTGCAGCATTATTTCTCTTTGAGATCGATGCCGGCGATGTAAGCAAGGTCCTGATCAGCTTGCAGCGTGCCGCGGCATGCGCCAAAACATGGCAAGAGGATCATTTCATTGAAATACAGCACATTGAGGAGGCCGCATGATCACCCGTCGGCTCTCAAACGACTACCTGCCAGACATACCGGCTCCCCACGCGCCCGACTTCAGCCATGCCACATCCCGAGCGCCGGTCCTGTGCGTACCAGCGGCCCATGCCGCACGTGACTTCGCAGGACAATTGGTGGGACGCGTGGCCGGCTTGGCCATTTATACTGGCGCCTACTCCATCGCAAAAAGGATGCTCCCCCTAAGTATCTGTGTGGGCGCAGTAGGCGCCATCAGTGGCGCGACACTAGGTCACATGCTGTCGTCTCAGCAGATCGGCACCCATACACCAGCCCGCTGTTTGGGAAGTGTTGCCTGCACGCTTGGCGGGGCCATGGCAGGTGGAGCGATTGCGGCTGCAGGCTCGACACAACCCGTCATGACGCTTGCGGTGGGTTGCACACTGACCGCAGCGATGTCCATCATGAAGCTCTGGTCACGTAATGCAGAAGACGACGACTGCGTCGACGACCTCAAAGGCATTGCCGCCTTCATGGGGACCGCCGCGACGCTGACGGCAGCGTGCGTTACCGATCATGACTGGCATACGTCCAACGACATTGCCGCCAGAAATCTGGGCGTGTTGGGCGAGTCAATGACAGTCGAGTTTTTCAAATCGACGCTGGAGCGCTGCGGGCCCTCTATTGACCGTCAGGCGCTCAATTTCAATGGCAAAGTGCTGTCCTCGCTTGCCGGTACCCTGCCCTATGTGGCGGCGACCGTGTTCATCAACGGGGTGATCGCTGGCCTGTTTCAGCCGGGCAGCACGGATGACAGCCACCTGTTCGGCGACCTTCTTCTGCCAACCATGATCGGTGCACTGGCCAATGCTGCCAGAGGATTCGCCAATGCCAGCGCCACCGAATGCCTGTATGAATGGAACATCGGCACCGCGCGTCCCCAACGGGACCTGGTGCGCCCTCACACCGGCGTAAAAAAACCAGAAGGAGACCGCATACTGACCAAAACAGCGATTCGGTTTTTCATCAGCAGCTGCAGAAATGCGGTCTACACAAAACTGCGCAGCAAGGGATTGACCCCGATACAGGCGGGCATCATTGCGCAATCCATTTATGGATTCTTTGCTCAGAACCGGGATTTAATTTTCGACTTGATGCAGGGCGAAGGCTGGGTAGCCGCCGCTGATACTCAGTACTGAGGCGATGGTCTGTGAGCGTGATCTGGGCAGATAAATCGCTCAGCGAGCCTCGTCAATCCACGCCATCTGTATCGCTTCCAAAATCTTCTCTCCCGAGCGGGCAGGATCGTCGCTAAAGCCTTCCAGCTCGGTCACCCAGCGATGCAGATCGGTGAAGCGCACAGTCAAGGGATCAATATCGGGGTGCGTGTCATACAGCGCCTCGGCAATCTGCAGCGTATCAGTCCATTTCATCAATGATTCTCGCGCGCGTGATTGATCGTGTATTTTGGAATCTCCACTACCAGATCCTCCGTGCCCACCACTGCCTGACACGACAAGCGAGAGGTCGCCTCCAGCCCCCAGGCCATGTCGAGCAGGTCTTCTTCTCTTTCTTCGGCCTCGTTCAGCGAATCAAAGCCTTCGCGCACCACCACATGGCAAGTAGTGCAGGCACAAGATTTTTCACAGGCGTGCTCGATCTCGATCTCTTGTGCAAGCAACGCATCGCACACGGTGGTGCCAGTGGCGGCATCAAACACGGCACCCGCGGGACATAAAATTTCATGGGGAAGTACGACGATCTGG
This sequence comes from Oxalobacteraceae bacterium, assembly GCA_046090895.1. Lineage (GTDB taxonomy): Bacteria > Pseudomonadota > Gammaproteobacteria > Burkholderiales > Burkholderiaceae_D > Pernthalerella. The sequence continues at coordinate 53,563 of JBJTAS010000025.1, forward strand.
GGCACGACTATCCTTTACGCTTGATTTCTGCTCTTGGCCATTCAGGCCACTTCATCCAGCTTCTTGCCAGTCAGCGCGGCCCGGACACTGCGGTCCATGCGGCGCGCTGCAAAATCCTCGGTACCCTGCGCCAGCGCATCCACAGCCGACTTGATCGACTGATGATCGCTGCCCTTCGCGGATTCACGCAACTGCGCGATCAGGCCGTCGATCTCAGCCCGCTCTGGCGGCGCCAACAGGTCGGCATCCTGTGCCAGCGCGGAGTCGATCGCCAGCAAGATACGCTCTGCCTCGACCTTTTCTTCGCGCAGCGCGCGCTGCTTCATGTCGGCTTCCGCCGACTGATAGGAGTCCTGCAGCATGCGGGCGATATCGTCATCACCCAGCCCGTACGAGGGCTTGACCACGATCGACGCCTCGACGCCAGAATGCGTCTCGCGCGCCGATACCGACAGCAAGCCATCCGCATCCACTTGATACGTCACTCGAATCCGCGCCGCTCCTGCGGCCATTGGCGGTATGCCGCGCAACTCGAACCGCGCCAGCGAACGGCAGTCGGACACGAGCTCACGCTCACCCTGCACGACATGCACCGCCATCGCGGTCTGTCCATCCTTGAAGGTGGTGAACTCCTGCGCGCGCGCGCAGGGAATGGTGGAATTGCGCGGAATGACTTTTTCAACCAGCCCGCCCATGGTCTCGATACCCAGCGACAGGGGAATCACATCCAGCAGCAGCCAGTCATCGCCGGGCGGGCGATTGCCTGCCAGCAGATTGGCCTGCACTGCAGCGCCAAGCGCGACGACTTTGTCGGGGTCGATATTTGCCAGCGGCAGCGTCTGGAAATAATCGCCGACCGCCTTGCGCACATGGGGCATGCGCGTTGCACCGCCGACCAGTACCACGCCATCGATATCGTCCGGGGTCAGCGTCGCATCACGCATCGCTTTGCGGCAGGCCGTGATCGTTTTGCTGACCAGATGCTGGGTCATTGCAGCAAATTCGGCATCCGTGAGCGTCAGCCGCACTTCTTCGCCCGAACTCAGCACGGCATCGATATGGGTCTCGCTTTGCGTGGAAAGGATCTCTTTCGCTTCGCGCGCCTTGACCATCAGCGTGCGCGTGTCTTCATCCGACAGGGGTGCGAGACTTGCCTGCTCAATGATCCAGCAGAACAGCCGATGATCAAAATCATCGCCGCCCAGCGCGGAATCGCCGCCGGTAGACAATACCTCGAACACGCCCTTCGACAGCTTGAGAATGGAGATATCGAAGGTGCCGCCGCCCAGATCATAGACCGCATAAATGCCCTCCGAACCATGATCGAGTCCGTAGGCAATCGCGGCTGCCGTGGGTTCATTCAGCAGTCGCAGCACATTGAGTCCTGCGAGCTTGGCCGCATCTTTCGTGGCTTGGCGCTGCGCATCATCAAAATACGCGGGCACGGTAATCACCGCGCCGACCAGTTCATCGCCCAGCGCATCTTCAGCACGCTGCCGCAGCGTGGCCAGTATCTCTGCCGATACTTCCACCGGGCTCTTTACGCCGGCGACAGTTTTGAGCTGCACCATACCGGGTGTATCAACGAAATCGTAGGGAAGATTTTCTGCGTAAGCGATATCTTTGCGTCCACGCCCCATGAAGCGTTTGACCGAGACGATCGTATTCTTGGGATCACTGATCTGCGCAGCCTTGGCCTGGTAGCCGATATTGGCATGGCCACTCGGCAGATAACGCACGATAGACGGCAGCAGCGGATGCCCGTCTTCGTCGTTCAGGACCTCGGGTATGCCATGGCGCACCGTGGCCACCAGCGAATTGGTCGTACCCAAGTCAATGCCCACCGCCAGCCGGTGCTGGTGCGGCGCGGTGGACATGCCCGGTTCGGAAATTTGCAGCAGTGCCATCTTGCTTGAATGCTTTCTTGTCTTGGTGCCCGTCGCCGCTCAGATCTTTCAGGCGTCTATCGCGTCGAACGCCCGGCCCACATCCTCACCGAACTTTTCGAGGAACATCAACTGCCTGACCTGCGCGCCCGCCGCTTCAAATTGACGCTCGCTGAAAAGATTACCGATCTGCGCCAGTCGTTCACGGCGCATGCCTGCCAGCTCGCTCTCCAATCTTTCCAGAGCGCCAGCGTCCTTCGCATCGCGCGCCTCATCCAGCGCCTCTCGCCACGCCATCTGCTGCATCAGAAAGGCCGGCGGCATCGCCGTGTTCGATTCAATGCCCAGATCGACCCCATTCAGCTCGCACAGATAGGCAGCACGCTTGAGTGGATGCTTCAGTGTCTGGTAAGCCTCATTCGCGCGCGTCGCCCATTGCATCGCGACCCGTTTTTCAGCATCAGATGCTGCGACAAAGCGATCTGGATGTACTCTGCCCTGCAATTCGCGAAACGCCGCATCCAGCTGCCCGATATCGATATCGAAACTTACCGGCATTTGGAACAGCAGGAAATGATTGTCCATGATTCAAAAACAAAAGCCTGTCATCACAAACAGGCTTGAGGGTCATTGCCAAGATCGGCTCAGATGCGGAAACTTTCTCCGCAGCCGCATTCATCCTTCACGTTCGGGTTGTAGAACTTGAAGCCTTCGTTCAGGCCTTCACGCGCGAAATCCAGCTCGGTGCCATCGATGTACGGCAGACTCTTCGGATCGACAAACACCTTGATGCCGTGCGATTCAAAGACCTGGTCTTCCGATGCGCTTTCATCGACATATTCCAGCTTGTACGCCAGCCCGGAACACCCGGTCGTGCGCACACCAAAACGCAAGCCTATGCCCTTGCCACGCTTCTCGATGTAGCGCGACACATGCTTTGCTGCTTTTTCTGTCAGGGTGATTGCCATCGCTTGCTCCGTCAGGCTGCCTGCTTGTCCTCACCGCTGTGGCGCGCCTTGTAGTCAGCCACTGCGGCCTTGATCGCATCTTCAGCCAGAATCGAGCAGTGAATCTTCACCGGCGGCAGCGCCAGCTCTTCTGCGATCTGGGTATTTTTGATCGACAGCGCCTCGTCTAGCGTCTTGCCTTTCACCCATTCGGTCACCAGTGACGATGATGCAATCGCCGAACCGCAGCCATAGGTCTTGAATTTTGCGTCTTCGATTACGCCATTTTCACCGACCTTGATCTGCAACTTCATCACATCGCCGCACGCCGGCGCACCGACCATGCCGGTGCCAATGGTGTCATCGCCCTTATCGAACGCGCCGACATTGCGAGGATTTTCGTAGTGATCAAGTACTTTATCCGAGTAAGCCATGAGGATGCTCCTTGCTTAGTGTGCTGCCCATTGGATCGAATTAATGTCGATCCCTTCCTTGTACATATCCCAGAGCGGCGACAGATCGCGCAGCTTCTGAACCTTGGTCTTGATCAGGTCGATCGTGAAATCGACATCGTCCTCGGTCGTGAACCGGCCGAAGGTAAAACGGATCGAGCTGTGCGCGAGTTCATCGCTGCGACCCAACGCGCGCAGCACATACGACGGCTCCAGACTGGCCGAGGTACAGGCCGAACCGGAGGACACGGCAATGTCCTTGATCGCCATGATCAGCGACTCACCCTCAACGTAATTAAAGCTGACGTTCAGGTTATGCGGAACGCGATGCGCCATGTCGCCGTTGATATAGACCTCTTCGATCTCGTTCAGCCCCTTGGCCAGACGGTCGCGCAATGCCTGCATGCGCGGAACTTCAATCGCCATCTCTTCTTTCGCAATACGGAAAGCCTCACCCATGCCGACGATCTGGTGCGTAGCCAGCGTGCCCGAGCGCAGTCCGCGCTCATGACCACCGCCGTGCATTTGCGCTTCAATGCGCACGCGCGGCTTGCGACGCACATACAGCGCGCCCACGCCTTTGGGGCCGTAGGTCTTGTGCGCGGTGAACGTCACCAGATCGACCTTGGTTTTCTCCAGATCGATGGGTGTCTTGCCGGTCGCCTGCGCAGCATCCGAATGAAAAATAATGCCCTTGCTGCGGCACAGCTCTCCAATCTCGGCGATGGGCTGGATCACGCCGATCTCATTGTTCACCCACATCACCGAGACCAGAATCGTGTCCGGACGAATCGCCGCTTCCAGCTGCTCAATGGTGATCAGGCCATTCGCGCCCGGCTCCAGATAGGTCGCTTCAAAGCCCTGACGCTCCAGCTCGCGCACCGTATCCAGCACTGCTTTGTGCTCGGTCTTGACGGTAATGATGTGCTTGCCCTTGGTCTGATAGAAATGCGCAGCACCTTTGATGGCCAGGTTATTACCCTCGGTCGCGCCCGAGGTCCAGATGATCTCGCGCGGATCGGCATTCACCAGCGCAGCGACATGGCCGCGCGCCTCTTCAACGGCCTTCTCTGCTTCCCAGCCATACCTATGGCTGCGCGATGCAGGGTTACCGAACTGCTCGCGCAAGTAGGGAATCATCTTGTCCGCAACGCGCGGATCGACAGGCGTGGTCGCCGAGTAGTCCAGATAAATCGGGAAATGCGGCGCCCGGATGGTGTCCATCAGGGATTTTGCCAGCGGTGCGTTCATTGCTTTACTCCGTTTATTCGGTGCTGCTTCGTTACTGCTTGGCTCATGCGGCCTGATGCGAGCGCTGCATGACCACTACGGGCTTTTGCTCTACAGGCTTGTTCTTTTGTTGATCAACCAGATCCTTGAGCGACACAGAGTCCAGATAATCGACCATCTTCGCGTTCAACGTCGCCCACAAGTCATGCGTCATGCATCGCGTACCGTGCGATTCGCCATCGCCATGGCAGTTTTGCTTGCCACCGCACTGCGTTGCATCCAGCGGCTCATCAACCGCGATAATGATGTCCGCCACAGTGATGTCTTCGGGACGGCGCGCGAGGTTGTAACCACCGCCCGGGCCGCGTACCGATTCCACAATCTCGTGGCGGCGCAACTTGCCGAACAATTGTTCGAGGTAAGACAGCGAAATCTCCTGCCGCTGGCTGATGCCAGCCAGCGTGACCGGCCCCGAATGCTGGCGCATGGCCAGATCGATCATCGCGGTGACGGCAAAACGACCTTTGGTGGTGAGGCGCATGGGCTTCCTCCAGAAAACGACGTGTTATTGCGGGAAAGATTTAATCGCGACAGGATAAGAATCCCGAACAATTTGGTCGAGTATACCAAAGCTGAGTGTAATTGTCAGGTATTGACTTGGCGTGGAACCAAATCCGGAGTTGCTTTAATAGCAACTAACCTGCGTACAGCAAGTGCATGGGCCCGAAAAGCCGCTGCATTCCTTGGTTTTGAATGAAAGACAGGTTGTACGGATGCTCGGCCACCGCCTTGGGAAAAGCCGCCAAGGCAGGCAAACCGTCCAGCCACTGGGCGATTTTTCCCCAAAGCACCAGCGTCGGCGCGGGCTGACCGTGCCGACTGACCAGCGCCTCCAGCACAATTTCCAGAAACGGCCGCCAAGCTTTGGCCTCCTTGACCGGCGGCACATGAGGACGAAATACCAGTGCGGCATTCAACAGCAAGAATCCCTGAGCGATCAGCTTGCTCTGCAGATCAGGCAAGGTCTGAATCAAACCCGAGCCCGGCAACATCGCATTAAAGGCGACTCGTGCGACCGATTCGCCCGTGGTCTGCTCAGGCTGCAGCAAGCCCTCCGCCACCAACAGCATTTTCATGAAATTGCGCAGCGAGGTCGCGCGATTCACTGGCTTAGAAAGGCCGTTCGCTGACCACAGTTCGCGCACCGCGCCATCCATGAAGCAAACGCCGGTTGCGCTCTCTTCGCGAGGGTATGGCCCCTCTCCCACCAGCACATAGCGAACTTCCTCCAATGGCTGACTGAAGGCAGCGAAGAGCCGGCCCTGTGTCGGAAGAAAGTTGTCTTTAGCCAGCCCCGGCAGACACGTCGGATCGGCCATATGCATCGCATCAAGGCCTCTCCTGAGTACAGGGTGCCATGAAGTAGCCGCGTGCTCGGCAGCAGACGCAAACACAGACGGAATCACGAGATTGGAGTCAGGGCAAAGATCTAAAGCCCGATTTTATCTTGTGTACCGCCGCAACCCGCCAAAATCGCTAGGGCTTGACGAAATGAACCTTAACCAATAAATGCGCACTCATACGCCGCTTTCATGAAAGTCGTTCATCTCTAACAGGAGTCACCACTATGCTCGCCCAGATACAAGACAACACACACAAAGCTTATGTCGCTCTGCAATCCTATGTTACCCCCCCGGTCAACATCCCTATTCCGGGCGTTGTTCGCACAGATCGCCCAAAGCTCAGCCGAGAGCAAATGGCGGCTCGCTACTTGAAGTCAGTGGAGGGAAATCCGAATATCGACATCAACAAAGCAAGAGGACAGGAGCAACAAAAAGCACCGAAGATGACTCAAAAATCATCCAACTCGATAGCCAAAGATCAATGGCCGACCCTCGTGCATGTCGATCTCTCAGATGAATTAACAACTTCCCAAGCATCGCGAAGTTTGTTGGAAACCGCCGGTTGTGTAGGCGGATCGACTGTCGAAGACTACTTAAATCTGCCAGAAAAATCAGATAAGCTGGCCTATGAGGTCTTTGGTGTCGCGGATTTCTGTTTAACGTGCATTAAGGACATACCCGAGTTTGTCGTCTGCAGCGATGGCTATCTTCCCCTCGCCGATTTGCGGCTGGCCGGCTACCCTTCCGGCGAACTGCACTACCGCCCCGTATCAAGCTATGAAAAGTACGTAGCACCACCCCGTCCGGAATCGAAGACTCCAGCCGACAAAATCAACGCTGAAATTCATGACACATTACAAAATAACAAAGCAACCCGTATCTACCTGTCACGAGAACAACTTGACAGCTACCTGACTTGGCGGCTTTCGCACGGTGGCGGCATCAATTTTCAGTACATAAGGGTTGATGACAAAGATGAAGTTTTTGGGAAAAATGTCGCAATTGGGGGAGCAGTAGCCGCTGGTGTCGGTATGAGCATCTTCGTAGGTATGGCTATAAACAAATGTCGCAGGGATGGCGTCGAGCCCGCAAAGAAACAACAATTAACCCTTAAGGCAACTGCAGAGATACGTCAGGCAGATCAGAAAGAAACAACTCCCGAAATTAAAAACAGATCCGCTCGGCGATCTGACAACGAAAAAATGTCCAACATGCCCCCCGAGGAGAACCCAACATCAGCAAACACTCACCACCACGATACCTCGATTGCTTCATCAACATCATCCAAAAGCTCATCGACGCCACCTACCTCATCGACCTCATCCACAGTAGTAAGCGTCAGCACTTC
>JBJTAS010000026.1:0-3162 GCA_046090895.1 Oxalobacteraceae bacterium
TGCCCGGATATCCCTCGGCGTACTTGTTGGTCAGCTGCGAGCCCTGGGCCTCCATCACTGCCGGCGAGGCGTAGTTCTCGGAAGCGATCAGCTCAATGTGGTCTTGCTGACGCTGGTTTTCTTGCTGGATGGCGGCCCATAGTTCGGGGTCGACGCGGGCGACGGTATGGTCTTTCGAAAACATCAACAATGCTCCTATTACTTGGCTATTACATGGCCATTCATTACTCAGGTATGCCTAAGCTGCGCCTCAGCGAGGCCGCAGCGATGCGCGTTCGTTCACAGACAGCCGAGACAGGGGACACGGGCAGCCACGGTTGTTGCCATCGAGCTGCCCAGGCGTACGGCGGTAGACAACCTCGCGCTTCACGGTGGTGTACCACCCCTTCGGCCATGACAGACCTGAAGTGTCGCCAGTCACGCGAGGCGAAATGGTGAGAAATTCTAGAGGACGGGCGCGCTTTGGGCAAGAACGACCAGGGAAGATCGAGAGTGTTTCCGCTAAAATGCGGCGGTCTTGCATCAGCGACTGCTTCCCACCCCTGAAAGAACACCCATGATCGTTTTGATTACAGGCGCCAGCTCCGGGTTTGGTGCAGAAATGGCCCGCAAATTCGTCTCTGAGGGTCAGCGAGTGATCGCTGCTGCCCGCCGGACCGACCGGCTATCTGCTCTGGCGAAGGAATTAGGCGAGCGCCTGCTGCCGATCGAACTCGACGTGACCCGCAAGGCCTCGATCGATCACGCGCTGGCATCCCTGCCCGCCGACTGGCAGCGCGTGGACGTACTGATCAACAACGCCGGCCTCGCGCTGGGTCTGGAACCCGCTCATCAGGCACATCTGGATGACTGGGACACCATGATCACGACCAACTGCCAGGGGCTGGTCACCGTCACACGCGCGATCCTGCCGCAGATGGTCGAGCGCGGTTCGGGGCTGGTCATCAATATCGGTTCCGTGGCTGGTGCCTACCCTTACCCGGGCGGGAACGTCTACGGCGCGACCAAGGCCTTTGTGGACCAATTCACGCTGAATCTGCGTGCCGACCTGGTGGGCACCGGTGTGCGGGCAACCAACATCGCGCCCGGCCTGGCCGGCGGCACCGAGTTCTCGAATGTGCGCTTCAAAGGCGATGACGCGGCGGCGGCAAAGGTCTACCAGGGTGCCGTGCCGCTGACCGCCGCCGACGTCGCAGAGGCCGCCTACTGGGTCAGCACACTGCCAGCGCATGTGAACATCAATGGCATCGAAATGATGGCCACCTGCCAAGGCTTCGCGCCATTCACCGTCAAGCGCAACGGCGGATGAGCACTCCGTTCCGCTGGCCCGTTCGGGTGTACAACGAAGACACGGACACCGGCGGCGTGGTGTACTACGCGAACTACCTGAAATTCTTTGAGCGCGCACGCACCGAATGGCTGCGCAGCCTCGACATTGGCCAGCAGCGGATGACTGCGCAGGAAAATGTAATGTTTGTAGTCAAAAACGCGACCATCGATTACCATGCGCCAGCAAAACTGGACGACGCTCTGGAAATCAGCGTGACCATCGAAAAAATCGGGCGCGCGTCGGTGAATTTTTCGCAAGGCGCATGGCGCACGGGCGGCTCGGAACCGGAGCTTTTATGCAGCGGCCAGATCCGTGTGGGCTGCGTCGATGCCAGATCCTTGCGCCCGGCGTCCCTACCCGTCGCAGTGCTTGAAAAAATCAAGGGGCTGTAAGCGAGCATAACCCAGCAGCGAACTGCCCTGACCCTCTACCGATTGACTCTTTGAGTGATCCCCTAGCGCCATGACAGTGACACAAGACCTCTCGTTCGTTTCGATGATCAGCAATGCCTCGCTGCTGGTGCAGCTGGTGATGGCCTTGCTGCTGCTGGTATCGGCCATGAGCTGGACTTACATCTTCCGCAAGATGTTCACCATTCGTAGCGCGATCGCGCGGACCACTGAGTTTGAAAACATTTTCTGGTCAGGCGCGAACCTGAATGCGCTGTACGAGGAAGTCACCTCGACCCGTCGTCAGCGGGCCGGTCACTCGGGCGCACTGGAACGCATCTTTGAAGCCGGCATGGAAGAATACCGCAAGGCCCGCCAGACCTTCACGGGCAAGGATATCGACACCAGTGCGCTGCTGGACGGTGCACGCCGGGCGATGCGCGCCGCCTACCAGCGCGAGATGGATGCGCTCGAATCTCATCTGGCGTTTCTGGCATCGGTGGGCTCGGTATCACCCTATATCGGTTTGTTCGGCACGGTCTGGGGCATCATGAATTCCTTCCGTGGTCTGGCCAACGTGCAGCAGGCCACGCTGGCTTCAGTCGCACCGGGCATCGCGGAAGCATTAGTCGCCACCGCTATTGGCCTGTTCGCCGCGATCCCTGCAGTGGTGGCCTACAACCGCTATTCGCATGATATCGACCGTCTTGCGATACGTTTCGAGAGCTTCATCGAAGAGTTTTCCAACATACTCAACCGGCAGGCACGCTGATGTCCAACATCTCGTCGATGCGCGGCGGGAGAAGCCGCAAGTTCAAGTCCGAAATCAACGTCGTGCCGTATATCGACGTGATGCTGGTGCTGCTGGTCATCTTCATGGTGGTGGCGCCTCTGTCGACACCCAGCATGATCAACCTGCCCAAGGCAGGCAAATCCAATCAGCCACCGACCGAATATCTGGAAATCGAACTCAAACCCGATGGCTCGGCCACCGTGGGCGTGCATGGCAAGAAGACCGTATCCACAAAAAAACGCGAAGAGCTGGGTAACCGCCTCGACGAGTTGCATGCGAAGCATCCTGACCTGCCGCTGATGATCTCCGCCGACAAAGACATCAAATACGACGAAGTCGTGCAGACCATTTCGCAGGCCAACAAGACCGGGATTGCCCGGGTAGGCCTGTCCACCCGCTGAGCCAGCGTTGAAAGAAGCGATACGCCACCACGAGATACCAGCCGAGCCGGGCCGTCTGCGCGCGCTGGGCCTTGCGCTGCTCGTTCATCTGGTGCTGCTGGGATTTCTCTGGTTTGGTGTGTCATGGCAGAGCGACACACCGACCGTGGTCGAGGCCGAAATCTGGAATCCGGTCGCGCGCGAGGCCGCACCGCCACCCCCGCCACCGCCCCCACCCCAACCGCTTCCTGAACCGCCTAAGCCCACCGT
>JBJTAS010000027.1:0-42687 GCA_046090895.1 Oxalobacteraceae bacterium
GCCGGCCTGCTGTGCACCGGCCTAGTCAACACCGCTGCTGCTGCAGGAAAAACCGGTGCCGAAGTCGCGCAATCCTGTGCGATGTGCCACGGCGAAAATGGCCTCTCGTCCATGCCCGGCACACCCTCACTGGCCGGGCAGTCAGATATCTATCTGGCCAGCCAGCTCAGGCAATTCAGAGATGGCAAGCGTCATAACGAAGTGATGAACGTGATTGCCAAGCCCTTGTCGGATGCCGAGATCGATGCCGTGTCGGCCTGGTTTTCGCAAATCGAAGTCGTCCTGAAGAAGCGCTGATCAGCGAAGTAACTTCCTTACCGGGCCCGCTGCTCGAGTATTTTCTTGGCAGCGAGATGCCCGGCCTCATCGGCCATCGCCAGCGCTGTCTTGCCGCGATCATCCGTCAGAGACGGGTCGGCGCCACGTTCCAGCAACAGCGATACCGTCTGCTCATGCCCTGAGCCTGCAGCCCACATCAAGGCCGTCAGATCGCTCTTGTAGCGCGCGTTGACGTCCACACCCGCCGACAATAACCGAGCAACCACCTCGGCATGGCCATTCCCGGCGGCGTAGACGATGGCGCTCTTTTTCAGTTGATCGAGCGCATGGATGTCGGCGTTCTTCGCCAGAAGCCTCTCTACCATGTCAACATCACCGTTGTAAGCTGCCGCCATGAGCGGCGTGACCTTGGAGGTGTTGGCGGTGTCGACGTTGGCACCCTTCTCGAGCAGGTAGTAAGCCATGTCCTTGTGACCCGCCTTGATCGATATCATCAGCAGGCTTTCTCCGGGCCGGTTGCGGGAATTGATATTCGCGCCATGCTTCTCCACCAGGTCTTTCAGTTTTTGCAGGTTGCCCGCGCGGACCGCCGCCAGAGAGGCGCTGTGAGGATTGTCTACCTCCTCAGCCGATGCTGCGCCGCAAAAAAATAAGCTCGCCATCCATACGAATATGAAAATTCCTTTGATACTTTTCATGCAAATTACCCCGTGACGAAAATGTTTTGTATTGCTATTCAATTCAACAGGTAATAGGATCATTAGGCGCAATAGTATCAAGCGTTATTGTGCTTAACAAAAGCCCCAGCCAACACTCGCGCTCCAGCAGGGCAGTACGCGTGAAATTTCTGAGTCCGCCGATATAGATTCGCAAATAGTTTGCTGGGATAAAACGAGAAACTCATTGAGAGAGTAAGCTCCATGGCTCTACACAAGTCGGTGAAGGCACTTGTCGCAACCAGCGTGATTTTGGCTGGCTCGGCAATTGCACAAGAACCCATCGCAGGGGCGGGTATCAAGCCTATCCCCATGCCCAACCTGAGCAACGTCAGCCAGTCCATGCTGGATGGCGCGGCCAAGGACAGCAAAAACTGGCTGCACCCCAACGGTAGCTACGAGCAGACACGTTATTCCCCTGCGTCGCAAATCAACACAGGCAATGTGTCCAAGCTGCGCCCGGCCTTCGTTTTCCAGACGGGTATCGTCGAATCGATGGAAACCGCGCCGCTGGTCGTTAACGGCGTGATGTTCCTCACGACCTCGTACAACCATGTGTACGCGATCAATGCCAAGACCGGTGAACAGTACTGGCATTACAAGCACAAGATCGGCCCTGTATCGACTTATTGCTGCGGCCCGAACAACAAGGGTGTCGCGATCTCCGAAGGCAAGCTGTTCATGGGCACGCTGGATGCGAAGCTGGTCGCACTGGATGCCAAGAGCGGCAAGATGCTGTGGGAAACCCAGATAGCCGATCCTGAGTTGGGCTACTCCGAAACCATGGCGCCCGCAGTCGCCGATGGCAAGGTGCTGATCGGCACCAACGGTGGTGAGTACGGCGTGCGCGGCTTCGTCAAAGCCTACGATGCCAACAGCGGCAAGCTGATCTGGACCTTCCACACCATCCCTGAAAAAGGACACGAGGGTGTGTGGGCAGTCAATGATGCAACGGGCCGTAACATGCACCGTGACATCGCGGCAGAAAAAGCTGCTCTGGCAAAGAACAGCGATTTCTACAAGACCCTGGGCGGTGGTGTCTGGATGACCCCGGCTATCGATCGCAAGACCAAGACCGCCTTCTTCGTTGCGGGCAATCCTTCGCCTGACCTGTACGGTGCAGAGCGTCCTGGTGACAACCTGTACACCAACTCGATGATCGCCGTGGATCTCGATACCGGCAAGTACAAGTGGCACTTCCAGTACATCGCTCACGATGTATGGGATCTGGATGCTGTTTCGCCCGTCATCCTGACTGAAGCCAAGGACAAGAGCGGCAAGTCGATCCCCGTGGCCATCCACGGCGGCAAGACCGGTCACATCTACGTTCATGACCGCAACAACGGCAACCTGATCCGCTTCTCCGAGGCGATGGTGTCGCAGGAAGGCCTGTGGAGCCTGCCGACCCCGCAAGGCACCCGCATGTCGCTGGGCGCAAACGGTGGTGTCGAGTGGTCGCCCATGGCGGTGAGCCCGAAACTGCGTCTGGCATTTGCTGCCAACCTCGAGCAGCCAATGACCTACCACGTGGAAGCATCGGCTTACCCCGGTGGCAAGCTGTGGCTGGGTGGCGCGTTCAAGAACGTTCCGGGTGAAGAGCAGTTCGGTAACGTGACTGCCGTGAACCTCGATACCGGCAAAGTCGTCTGGAAGGCACGTACCGACCAGCCGATGATCGGCGGCGTCCTGGCAACCGCAGGTGACCTCGTGTTCGCCGGCGAAGGCAATGGCTGGTTCAAAGCCTACGATGCAAAAACTGGCAAAGTGCTCTGGCAGTATCAGTGCGGCGCTGGCGTGAATGCACCACCCACGGCCTACACGGTCGACGGCAAGATGTACATCGCCGTGGCTGCAGGTGGTAACACTCAGCTCGACTACAAGCGCGGAAACAGCGTTTTCGTGTTCGCCCTGTAATTTGGCGGTAGCTTAAAGAGGCTGCCTTCGGGCAGCCTCTTTTTTGTCAACGAGCGAGTTAAGGTAACAACATGAATTTTCGAGTAAGCATCACTGCCCTGTTCGCACTCGCTGCCCTAAGCTGTGGTGCGCAAGCGCAGGACGTTGAGGCAGGCAAGAAAAAAGCCGAGGCCTGTGTCGCCTGTCATGGCACCAACGGCAACTCGCCTGCCGGGGCATTCCCGACCATCGCTGGTCAGAGCGCGCGCTACATTTATCTGCAGCTTCGCGACTACAAGGAAGGCCGCCGCAAGAACCCGATGATGTCGCCTATCGCTGCGGGCCTTGAGAAACAAGACATGCACGATCTCGCCGCCTATTTCGCATCGCAGAAACAGGCTCGCACCAGCTTCAAAGCGGAACCGGATCGTATCAAGGCGGGCGCAGCAAAGGCAGAGGAGTCACTGTGCGCCATGTGCCATCTCGGTGGCATGGCGGGTCAGAATGAGGTGCCGCGTCTGGCAGGTCAGCACCCCGAGTACATCGTGACTCAGCTGAAAAACTTCAAGGCGCGCGAGCGCACGAATGACGCGGGCAACATGACCAGTCTGGCTCAAACCTTGTCCGACGAAGATATCACCAATCTCTCACACTGGATCCACTCGCTGTACTGATCCTGGTGTCGCGAGCATTAAGCTAATGAGCCAGCGCATGCTGGCTCTTTTTTATGGTGTTGATCGAATCTGCAGCACTTCCGGTGGCATCGCATTCAGGATGGCGGCAATCCCCGGATGCTGGATCTTGCGCTCGTTTGACAAAGCGTAAATCTGCTCTCGCACCTGAGGAATCGGACCGACCGGCACAGCACCTAACTGCTGCCTGACATCCGCCGCCAGCGCAGTCGGCGCGGGAAACAAGCCGCGCCCCTGCTGCCCAAAGGTATTCAGCAGCGCATTGTCATCGAATTCGCCGAAAATGTTGGGCGTCAGATCATGAGAATTGAGCCACTGATCAATACGACCTCGCAGCGCATTATTCCGCGTCGGCAGTAACAACGGCGCTCCCTGCAAACTCGCCGGAAAACCCTCACGATAGCGGTCTGCGAGGACAGGCAAGCCAAACCATCCGATTTCAAACTCACCCAGCAAATGGCTAAATACCCTGAGCGCCGATCCGGGCGGTACCGGGCGATCCGTCAGCATGACATCAATCTTGTGCACTGACAGCTTGCCCAGCAGTGTATCGAATTGCTCTTCAAAGCAAATCAGGCGCACCGGCTGCGGCAGAGTCAGCGCACTCTCCAGTAATTTGGATGCAATCAGCTTGGGCAATGAATCCGAGATACCCACCGTCAGACGCAAGGTTTTGTCGAGATCAACATCGGCCAGCGCTTCCAACAATTGCTCTCCCAGCAGAAAAATCTGATCGGCATAACGCAGCGCTACTTGCCCGGCTTCTGTCAATACCAGTCGCCGGCCCTGCGGGCGGAAAAGAGATTTACCCACCGACTGCTCCAGTGAAGCAAGCTGTGCGCTGACCGTTTGGACGGCGAGACCTAAACGCTCGGCCGCGCGAGTCACACTGCCCTCCTTGGCGACAATCCAAAAATAATGAAGATGACGGAAATTGAGATCCACGAGGTTTATCCGTTTTTTCGAAGATTAGTTCTTATTAAGCATACGTTTTTCTTTTATTGTGCCCAATTTTTTATCAGTGTGCACTGTTAGAATCCGCGGCAGTGGTCATGGCCAAGTGGGCGTTTGCCCTGCGATGACAAGGGTTTTAGACAGGAGTCCTGCATGCTTGAACTGTTGATGGATCCCCAGGCGTGGGCGGCATTCGCCACGCTCACGGCGCTTGAGCTGGTGCTCGGTATCGACAATGTGATCTTCATCTCCATCCTGGTCGAGAAGCTGCCGGCCGAGAAGCAAGAGATCGCACGCCGTATCGGTCTCTTCGCCGCCATGTTCATGCGCATTGCACTACTCATGATGTTGGCCTGGATTGTGGGTCTGACCGCGCCGCTGTTCACGCTCGCAGAGAATGCATTCTCCGGACGCGATATCGTGCTGTTGCTGGGAGGGCTATTCTTGCTGTGGAAAAGCGTCGGTGAGATTCATCAAAGTATGGAAGGAGGCGAGGAAGGCGCCGCCACCAGCGCGGCGCGAAGCTTCGCAATGGTCATTGTGCAGATCATGCTGATCGATATCGTATTTTCACTCGATTCCATCATCACGGCCGTCGGCATGGTCGAGCAAGTGGCGGTGATGGTCGCTGCTGTCGTGGCGTCGGTCGCTCTGATGATGCTGTTTGCGGGTGCCATTGGCCGCTTTGTCGCGGCCCACCCGACGATCAAAATGCTGGCACTCGCTTTCCTGACGGTGATCGGTGTGGTGCTGATCGCTGAAGGCTTTGGGCATCATGTGCCCAAGGGCTACATCTACAGTGCCATGGCCTTTTCCGTCGCGGTAGAGATGCTGAACCTGCGTTTGCGCAAGCGCGCCTCTCGCCCGGTAGATCTGATTGCCTCGGTAGCCGCCGGTGAAGAGAAGCGCGAACACTAAACCAACCGCAACGCACCCGGTCTGAATGCGGCGGCCCGAGGACTCTTCTCAATTCCTTACACCAGCTTCGCTCGAGACAGCTCGGATTTGAGATAGGCGTAATACACGGGCGCCGCAATCACGCCTTGCAGGCCAAACAAGGCTTCCATCAACAGCATGGCCACCAGCAGCTCCCACGCGCGCGCATTGATCTGCGCCCCAACAATGCGCGCATTTAAAAAATACTCCAGCTTGTGTATGGTCACCAGGAATAGCAAAGCGAGCAACGCCGTCGAGAGCGAATGCGAGAGGCCGATGACGACAATCACCGTGTTGGACATCAGATTGCCGACCACAGGCAGCAAGCCAGCAATCAAGGTGATCAATATCATCGTTTTGATGAAAGGCAGATGAATTCCGGCGAGCGGTAGCAGCACCGCCAGAAAGATGCCGGTAAAGACGGCATTGATGGCAGCAATCTGAACCTGAGCAAATACAATCTGCCGAAAGGCTTGATGGAGCATGGCCACACGCTGATGCAAGGCGGATGCCAGCGGTAGAAAATGATGTACCTGCGTCGTATCGTAGAGCGCTGCCATGGCACCAATAATCATGCCGATCAGCAGATGAACCAGCGTGCGTCCGGTTTGCTCTCCCAGAGACTTGGCCTGTGCCGCATGTGAACGCATCCAGTCGGTCAGGGTCTGTTGCAGGGCTTCTGCGCTCTGTGGCAAATAGTCGGCCAGCCATGACGGTATCTGATGGCGCGAGGCCTCAATCAGATCAGCCATTTTTTTCAGCAGCACCGGCAAACTGCCCGCGTCTGAAAGAAAAAAGCTCATGATCGCCCATCCACCCAGACTCAGCGCAAGCACGATCAAGGAACCCAGCGCCGTCACTGCCATCAGTGTCGCGCGCTGACTCCCCAGCCGCGCGCTGAGCTGCGGTGCGATCAGATGAACCAGCGCATAAACCAGCAATCCTGAATAGAGTGCTGCCAAGAGTCCGGCATGCAATACCAGCCAGAGAGCGGCAGCGGCCAAGCCATAGGAAGCGTACCAACTATAACGTTGTTTTTGTTCCGGGTTCAGCATGCGATGACCAAGGTAAAGGCTTGCATAAAAAAACCGCCCGCAGTGTCCTGCAGGCGGTGATGAAAAACAGGGTAGCCGGTTGTCTGTCGACTAATCCTTCATTCAGGCCAGACAAACAAGGCCATGGACCTGTGGCGCGATCAGGTTTGCTGAAGTCCGGCGAGCAGCCAGCCGCCGGTGCCGGACACCGGCTTGGCCAGCACCCAGATTTCGCTGAAGGCCTCGGCAGGCGCATGCTCGGCTTCGCGCACCATGCCAGAAAAGCGGATGCTGGCAATGTATTCATCGCTCGTGGTTTCGATGCCGAGCAGCTCGGCGTCGAGCGAGACCACATCCGTATGATTAGACGAAGCACCGCGCTCGGTCAGCTGCATCTTCAGCTCAGCAAACATCTCTGGCGTGGTGAACTCACGAATGTCATTCACATCGGCCTTGTCCCAGGCCGCTTGCATGCGAATGAAATTGGTCTTTGAATGGCGCAGGAAACCTGGCGTGTCAAATCCTTCCGGCACGCTCGCCGCCTGACCTGACTGCCAGTCTAGGGGTGCAGGCGCCGCGCCTGTCTGCCCAAGATTCGATCCAATCTCTGGCGTGATGCTGCGTTCCATCGCACCCGCACCCGCATACGCTGGCTCGGGCTGCGCTGGCGAAGATTTTCGCGTCAGCATGCGGAAGATGAATAAGCCAGCGATCGCGATCAGCGCAATCATCAGCACACTGCCCAGCATGCTCGCAAATTCAGCGCCCATACCGAAGTGCGACAGCAGCGCGCCGATACCCAGACCCAGCAAGGCCCCACCGAGGATACCTTTCCACGGGCTGGATGGTGCCGGCGCTGGTGCCGCCGGCTGCGCGGGGCGTGCTGCGGGTGCTGCCTGCTGACCACTCTGCTGCATGGGTGCCGGACGGCCGGCGCTGGGCGATGATTTGCCGAATGAACCGCCGCCACCCAGCCGCTTGGCTTCTGCGTTGTCCATGCCTAGTGACACACCCAGGATCGCAATAATCAATGCCATCCATAACTTCTTCATAGATCCTCCAGAGGACAAAAAGGCAGGAAAAGCCCGCCGTCAAAGTTCTTGCAACCCGGATTCTATCCAATCCAGGGCATTAGAGAAAATCGAAGTTTTTTGATGCTGACTTCGAAAAAAAATGATCCGGGAACTTCCGCCCAAACTTCGAGCTTAACGAGGCTGAAGACACACCTCCCCAATGTTTTCTATGAAAAAGCAGGCGTCAATAGCTATCCACTATTAAATTAATAAAAACTATCAAATTTACTCAGCGATTTATGTTTTCTATGATCCCGCCAGTCGACGCTTTTCTCGATGTCTTCTCAACCCTTGATCAGGAGTACCTGCCATGTCTCTCGTAAACACCACCATCAAAGCTTTCAAGACCACGGCCTACCAGAACGGAAAATTCTTTGAAGTCAGCGATGCCGACCTCAAGGGCAAATGGTCCGTCGTGTTCTTCTACCCCGCCGACTTCACCTTCGTCTGCCCGACCGAACTGGGCGACCTAGCCGACCACTATGACACCTTCAAATCGCTGGGTGTAGAAATCTATGCCGTGTCGACCGATACCCATTTCTCGCACAAAGCGTGGCACGACACGTCCGACACCATCGGCAAGATCCGCTATCCCATGCTGGGCGACCCGACGGGTGCGATCACGCGCCACTTTGACGTCATGATCGAAGACGCAGGGCTCGCGCTGCGCGGCACCTTCGTCATCAACCCTGAAGGTCAGATCAAGTTGTGCGAAATCCATGACGACGGTATTGGCCGCGACGCCAAAGAGCTGCTGCGCAAAGTACAAGCAGCCCAGTACGTCGCTGCGAATCCGGGTCAGGTCTGTCCTGCGAAATGGACGCCAGGCGCAGCGACACTGGCCCCCTCACTCGACCTCGTCGGCAAGATCTAAGTTCAATCCGAGCACTACCCCGGTGGCGCCCAAGCGGCGTCACCCTTTCAGAACAAGAGGCCATCATGCTAGACACTGCCATCAAAAATCAATTGCAAGCCTACCTCGACAAAGTCACTCACGATGTCGAGATCACTGCCTCGCTGGATGACAGCGACACGTCGCGGGAAATGCGCGCCATGCTCACAGAGATTGCCGAACTATCACCGCGGCTTATCTATCAGGAGCGCAACGATGACCACGAGCGCAAGCCCTCTTTCGCGCTCCATCGCGCAGGCAGCCGCGCGGGCAGCAAGCAGGGCGTTCGATTTGCCGGCATCCCGATGGGCCACGAGTTTACCTCGCTGGTACTGGCACTCTTGCAAGTGGGTGGCCATCCTCCGAAAGTCAGCGACGACGTTCTCGAGCAGATCCGGCAACTGGACGGCGAATATCTGTTCGAGACCTATATTTCTCTGTCATGCCAGAACTGCCCTGAAGTCGTTCAGGCGCTCAACCTGATGTCCGTGATGAACCCGAACATCCGCCACGCGATGATCGATGGCGCATTATTCCAGGATGAAGTCCATGAGCGTCAGATTATGGCCCTGCCCACCATATTCCTGAATGGTCAGCATTTTGGTCAAGGCCGGATGGCGCTCGAAGAAATTCTGGCCAAGCTCGATACCGGCGCTGCAGCGCGCGAAGCACAAAAAATCCTTCAGAAAGAGGCGTTCGATTTGCTGGTCGTGGGCGGTGGCCCTGCGGGCGCATCAGCCGCCATCTATGCTGCACGCAAAGGCATACGCACCGGCCTCGTTGCCGAGCGTTTTGGTGGTCAGGTACTGGATACACTGAGCATAGAGAATTTCATCTCGGTCAAAGAAACCGAGGGACCCCAGCTAGTGTCAGCGCTCGAACATCATGTAAGGTCCTATGACGTCGATGTGATGAGCTCGCAGCGCGCGTCCGCCCTGATTCCGAGCGACCTGATTGAAGTAAAGCTCGAGAGCGGCGCCAGCCTGACAGCGAAGTCCGTCGTGATCGCGACTGGCGCTCGCTGGCGCGAGCTGAACGTGCCCGGCGAGACAGCGTACCGTAACAAAGGCGTCGCCTACTGCCCGCATTGCGATGGCCCGCTGTTCAAAGGCAAGCGCGTGGCGGTGATAGGCGGCGGCAATTCTGGTGTGGAAGCCGCGATCGATCTCGCCGGCATCGTATCGCAAGTGACACTGCTGGAATTTGACGCCCAGCTGCGCGCTGATGAAGTCTTGCAGCGCAAGCTGCGCAGTCTGCCAAATGTAGCCGTCATTACACAAGCACAGACCACCGAGGTCCTGGGTGACGGCAGCAAGGTGAACGGACTGCGCTATACCGATCGTCACAGCGGCGTATCCACCACGATAGAACTCGAGGGCATCTTTGTGCAAATCGGTCTGCTGCCCAACACCGACTGGCTGGCCGGCACAGTCGCCTTGTCCAAGCACGGCGAAATCGAGGTCGATGCGCGCGGCCAGACCTCCGTGCCCGGCGTGTTTGCCGCGGGCGATGCGACGACCGTACCCTATAAACAAATCATCATCGCCATGGGCGAAGGCTCGAAAGCCGCACTCAGCGCATTCGACCACTTGATTCGCACCTCGTTGCCCGCGGAAATGGAGGAGAAACTGGCTGCCTGAACATCACAGGCGCGATCATTAGCAAATCAGCACCAGCGTGCCTTGTTCGCCTCTGCGTATATGATGGCAACTCTTAACGCCAGATCTCTCATCCCAATGAAAAAAAACCGGCTTCTCTGCGCTGCATTACTGCTGTCTTCTCTGACGGCCTCCGCAGCCGACAAACTCAGTGACATCCGCGCAAAGATCGAAGGCACCTATGAACTGATCGAGTGGGATGAGGCAGGCGTCAAACTGACGCCACCGCAAGTCGCCGCGCGCTACATCATTCGGGATGGCAAAGTCACCTGGATCTCGCACAAGCATGCCAATGGCAAACAGATAAGCAATGCGCTCTACGGCGACTTTGTGCTGAGCGAGAGCGCGTTTGCCTATGGCTACGGCGAGTGGCTGGAGGTCGTGGTCGATCAGGGCCAGACCCATATGAGCCGCGACCCCAAACCGGATATGAAATCACTGACCTTGCCCGCCATGCGCAGCATGACGCTCACGTTGGACAATGGTGTGGTGCAGGCGATTGGCGCAAGCACTCGCATGGAGTTTCGCGAGGATGGCATGACGCAGACAAACACGAACAGTGGATACGCTCGCAAATACAAGCGCGTGAAAAACTGATCCGCACATAAAAACGCCGGGGTATCGAACCCCGGCGTTTCATTGGGCAGATAGTGCTTACCCGCCCATGACTTCCTGCTTGAACTTCAGGCGCCAGGCGTGCAGCAGGGGCTCGGTGTATCCCGCGGGCTGCTGCAGACCTTTGAACACCAGATCGCTAGCCGCCCGGAAGGCATGCGACTGAGAAAAATCGGACGCCATCGGTCGATACAAGGGATCGCCCGCATTCTGTCCATCGACGACCTTGGCCATGCGTTCCAGGGTCTCTTTTACTTGCGACTCGGTGACCACACCATGCAGCAGCCAGTTGGCAATGTGCTGGCTGGAGATGCGCAGCGTTGCCCGGTCTTCCATCAGGCCGACATGATGAATATCCGGCACTTTCGAGCAGCCCACCCCTTGCTCGACCCAGCGCACCACGTAACCGAGGATGCCCTGCGCATTGTTATCCAGCTCTTGCTGCACATCGGCAGCGGACCAATTCGCTTGGGCGACCACGGGGATCATCAACAATTCATCCCGCAGCTTCGTTAACTCAGCGACGGCGTCGACTTTTTCCAGCGCCTGCTGAACCGCTGCCACATCAACCTGATGATAGTGCAGCGCATGCAGGGTCGCTGCAGTGGGTGAGGGTACCCAGGCGGTATTGGCGCCCGCCTTAGGATGACCGATCTTTTGCTCCAGCATGGCGGCCATCAGGTCTGGCATGGCCCACATGCCCTTGCCGATCTGACCGCGACCACGCATACCTGAGGACAGGCCGGTCAGCACATTGCTGCGTTCATAGGCGGCTAGCCAGGTCGATGTTTTCATATCGCCTTTGCGCATCATGGCACCACCCGTCATCGACGAATGCATTTCATCGCCGGTACGGTCGAGGAAGCCCGTGTTGATGAAGGCCACGCGCGCGGAAGCCTCTTTCAGGCAAGCTTGCAGATTCGTCGAGGTGCGGCGCTCTTCGTCCATGATGCCGAGCTTCACCGTGTTCTCTTTCAGGCCGAGCATCGCTTCGACACGTGCAAACAGTTCACAGGCAAACGCCACTTCCTTGGGGCCGTGCATCTTGGGCTTGACGATGTACACCGAGCCCGTGCGCGTATTGCCGATCTTCTGGCCAGGCGGGCGTTTGAGGTCATGCAGGGCGATGGTGGTGGTGATCACGGCATCCATCATGCCTTCGGGGATCTCTGTGCCATCCGCCATCAGGATCGCAGGATTGGTCATCAGATGACCGACATTTCGAAGGAACAGCAGCGAGCGACCATGCAGCGTGAAAGGCTTCCCATTCGTGGCCACATATTCCCGGTCTGCGTTAAGCGTGCGGTCGAACGACTTGCCGCCCTTGCTGACTGTTTCGACCAGCGTACCCTTCAGAATACCGAGCCAGTTGCCGTAGGCGAGGACTTTGTCAGCGCCATCGACCACGGCAACCGAATCTTCCAAGTCAAGAATCGTGGACAGCGCTGATTCGAGGACCACATCGTTAATGCCTGCCGCATCGTTCTTGCCGATCGGTGCGCTGCGATCAATGCGAATGTCGATGTGCAGCCCGTGATTTTTCAACAGCACCGACGACGGTGACGCTGCCTCACCCTGATATCCGACCAGCTTGCTCTCATCCTTGAGACCCGTCGCACGACCGTCGGTCAGCGTGACCATCAGCTTGCCGCCGTGGATGGCATAGGCTGTCGCCTCTGCGTGCGATCCCCTCGCCAGCGGCACGGACTGATCGAGGAAATCGCGCACGAAAGCAATCACCTTGGCGCCGCGCACCGGGTTGTAGCCGCCGGCACGAGAAGCGCCCTCGGTCTCGGCGATCACATCGGTGCCATACAGGGCGTCATACAGTGATCCCCAACGCGCATTGGCGGCGTTGAGTGCGTAACGCGCGTTCAACACAGGAACGACGAGCTGAGGGCCCGCGGTCACCGCCAGCTCGGCATCGACATGCTCCGTCGTCACCTTGACCTCGGCGGGGACGGGCTGCAGATAGCCAATCGATTCGAGAAACTCGCGATACTTCCCCACATCCCTGATCGGTCCGGGATGCGCACGATGCCACTGATCCAGCTCGGTTTGCAGACGATCTCGTTCGGCAAGCAGCGCAGCATTCTTCGGTGCGAGATCCTGGACTAACTTTGAAAAACCTGCCCAAAAGCTGTCACTGCCGATACCCGTGCCAGGCAAGGCCTGATCTTCAATAAAACGGTGAAGCGCACTATCGACCTGAAGTCCGTGGCAATTCGTACGAGTAGTCATCAGTAAAGTCTTTCAGCGAGGTTGAGTGAATTCATCAGGCTGTCGGCGCTGGCCGCAGGCCCCTTTCTACAAAATCCAATAAATCATTGAGCGTGTCTCCGCTGCCACTCGGTGTGACGCCCAGTTCTTCCATCGGCGCCCTCGCACGGTTGACCCAGAAGGTCTGGTAGCCAAACCACGCCGCGCCGCACACATCCCATGCATTGCTGGAGACAAACAGCATGTCCTTGGCTGGCAAGCCAAAGGTGTCGGGCCCAAGCTGGTAAGCCTCGGGGGCCGTTTTGAATTTTTTGACGACGTGCACCGACAGCACCGCATTGAGCAGCGCTTGCATGCCCGCGGCCTGCACCACGGCGTCGAGCATGTCGGGATTACCGTTGGAGAGGATGGCCAGTTTTTTTCCCTGAGCACGCAGGGTCTGCAAGGCCGCCAGGCTTTCCGGGAAGGCGTGCAGCTTGGCGTACTGCCCCATGATCTGGCTTTGTGCATCCAGCGTGAGCTCGAGCCCGAGCTTGCGGCAACTGAAGATCAGCGCGTCCTGCGTGATCTCCCAGAACGGTTTGTAGGTATTCGAGAGCGTGCGCAGCCGTGTGTATTCGATCTGCTTGTCGCGCCAGAGTTCGGCCAGCGCCTTGCCTTGCCCGGGGAACAGCCGTTCGGCCAGTGCGCCTATCGAATACACATCGAACAGCGTGCCGTACGCATCGAAAATAATTGCCTGAATGGCCATGGCCGGGCGAGAAATGAACCAGCCGACAGTATATTTAGTAATTAATCCGCAAAAAACTATGGTTTTGTCGATTCACTTGTGCGTTTTAGTAAAAAGTCAGGGCAAACGCCCATCAAACGTCGATATTGCCCGCGGCCAGCGCATTCATTTCAATGAATGCGCGACGCGGTTCGACATCGTCGCCCATCAGCGTGGTGAAAATCTGGTCAGCGGCGATCGCATCCTCAATCTGCACTTTCAGCAGACGGCGAACCGTGGGATCCATCGTGGTCTCCCACAGCTGCTCAGGATTCATCTCGCCCAGACCCTTGTAGCGTTGCTTGCTCACGCCACGCTCGGCTTCATCTCGCAACCAGGCCATCGCCTGACGAAAATCATTCACCGCCGATTCACGCACTTTGTCACCGGTGCCGCGGCGTACCAGTGCGCCCGGCGCGATCAAGCCCTTGAAGGTTGCTGCGGCTTCTGCCAGCACACCATAGTCTGCGCCGCGAACGAATTCTGCATCGATCACGCTGACCTTCAGATTGCCATGATGGCGACGCTCCACGCGCAGCTTGTGCTTGGCAGACAATTCGTCGCTGCTGACCGCGACGTTGACATCAGGATCATTGATCGCGCTCGCCAGTGCCGTGGCCGATGCCTCGGCCGCTTCAGCGCTGGATAGATCCAGCGTCACACCATTCATGATGGCTGACAGCGCAGCATCATCCAGTGCACGCGAGAGCCGCATGATGATCGCATTTGCCGTGTTGTATTTGCGTACAAGCTCGGACAAGGCGTCACCCGTGATCGGCGCCGCGCCTTCAGAGGGCACCAGGGAGGCATCATGCAGCGCAATCTGCATCATGTAGCTGGCTTCTTCGAGGTCATCTTTCAGATAGCGCTCATCCTTGCCATGCTTGACTTTATAGAGCGGCGGTTGGGCGATATACACATAGCCACGCTCGACGAGCTGCGGCATCTGCCGGTACAGCAAGGTCAGTAGCAAGGTGCGGATGTGCGCACCATCGACATCGGCATCGGTCATGATGATGATGCGGTGATAGCGCAGTTTATCGATGTTGAACTCATCAGCGCCTATCGAGGTACCGAGGGTGGCGATCAGTGTGGTGATCTGCTCGGAGGACAGCATTTTTTCAAAGCGCGCTTTTTCAACATTCAAGACCTTGCCGCGCAGCGGCAGGATCGCCTGAAATTTGCGGTCACGCCCCTGCTTGGCTGAGCCGCCTGCAGAATCACCCTCGACAATGTAGAGCTCACACAGGGCCGGATCTTTCTCTTGACAATCCGCGAGCTTGGCCGAGAGGCCCAGACCGTCCATCACACCCTTGCGGCGGGTCAGCTCGCGCGCCTTGCGAGCGGCTTCGCGTGCACGCGCCGCCTCAACGATCTTCCCGCAGATGATCTTCGCATCATTGGGTTTCTCCATCAGGAAATCCGTGAGCGTCTTTGCGACGACCTCTTCCACGGGGCCGCGGACCTCAGAGGACACGAGCTTGTCTTTGGTCTGCGAACTGAATTTGGGCTCCGGCACCTTCACCGACAGCACGCAAGTCAATCCCTCGCGCATATCGTCACCACCGATCTCGACCTTGGCTTTTTTGGCCAGCTCATGCTCTTCAATGTACTTATTGATCACGCGCGTCATCGCAGCACGCAGGCCGGTCAGATGTGTCCCGCCATCGCGCTGCGGAATGTTATTGGTAAAACAGAGCACCGTTTCATTGAACGAATCATTCCACTGCATCGATACATCGACGGAAATCGTGGTGTTGTTTTCCGACTGACGTTCCCCGGTCGCCTGGAACACGGTGGGATGCAGCACCGTCTTGGCCTTATTGATGTACTCGACAAAACCGCGCGTGCCGCCCTCAAAGGCAAAATCTTCTTCCTTGCCGCTGCGCTGGTCGGTCAGCTTGATATGCACGCCATTATTCAGGAATGACAGTTCACGGATGCGCTTGGCGAGTATGTCGTAATGAAATTCGACCTGCGAGAAGATGGCCTCATCGGCCCAGAAATGGACCTCCGTGCCGCGCTTGTCCGTATCGCCGATCACTTTGATCGGAGAGATTTCCACGCCCTCCTGGATCTCGATCTCGCGCTTCTGCGGCACGCCGCTGGCAAATTCCATGAAATACACCTTGCCATCGCGACGTATCGTCAGCTGTAATTTCTTTGACAGCGCATTCACGCAGGACACACCCACGCCATGCAATCCACCCGACACCTTGTACGCATTCTGGTCGAACTTGCCACCCGCGTGCAGCTCGGTCATGACGATCTCGGCTGCGCTGCGCTTGGGCTCGTGCTTGTCATCCCACTTGATGCCTGTCGGTATGCCGCGACCATTGTCCGTGATGGAGATCGAATTATCTGAATGAATCGTGACGTGAATCTCCGTGCAATGACCCGCCAACGCTTCGTCGATCGAGTTGTCGAGCACCTCAAATACCAGGTGGTGCAGGCCGGTGCCATCGGACGTGTCACCGATATACATGCCGGGACGCTTGCGGACCGCTTCCAGACCTTCAAGGATCTGAATCGACGAGGCGCCGTATTGGTTCGACGGGCTGCTGTTTTCGGAAGGAATCGCGGACATGGCTACCTTAATCAAGCTATCGCGTAAAAAATCATCACATCAAGAAAGGGGCAAAGGGGCCATGGGGCCCCTTCGCAGACTGCTGGTCACTCACTCAGATGCGCATGGGCATCACGACATATTTGAAGTTCGCATCATCCGGCACCGTGATCAGCGCCGATGAATTAGCGTCACCGAGCGAGATGCTGACGTGTTCGCATTTCAGATTGTTCAGCACATCCAGCAAATAGGTCACATTGAAACCAATATCGACACTATCACCGCCGTAATCGATTTCCAGCTCTTCGACGGCTTCTTCCTGATCGGCATTGGTTGAGCTGATCTTCAGGCTGCCGGGCGAGATCATGCAGCGCACGCCCTTGAATTTGTCAGACGTCATGATCGCGGCACGCTGCAGCGAGCGCAGCAACAACTCACGGCCGGTAGTGAAGTTGTTTTTATAGGCCTTGGGAATCACGCGCGTGTAATCCGGAAATTTACCTTCGACCAGCTTGGAGATCAGCTCGATATCCGCAAAATCGACCTTCACCTGATTGGTCGCGATCTGCAGCGTCACCAGGTCATCGGTATCCTCCAGCAAGCGCTGCAGCTCAATGATGGATTTGCGAGGAATGATGACTTCATGGCGCACGAATTCCTGATCGGTGGCGACCTGGCTGAACGCAAGGCGGTGGCCATCGGTGGCGACCGTAATCACGTTCTTGCCATCGACTACCAGCAGCAGGCCATTCAGGTAATAGCGAATGTCCTGCTGCGCCATCGAAAAATGCACCATGTTGAACAAGTGCTTGAGCGTCTTCTGCGGCAGACTGACCGTCGCGCTGTAATGCGTGGCGGGTGCAACGGTAGGAAACTCTTCGGCCGCCAGCGTCTGCAGCGCGAAGCGAGACTTGCCGCACTGCAGAGTCATTCGCTTGTTCGAGACGGACAACGACACTTCGGATTCGGGCAGCGCGCGCAGAATATCGAGCAGCTTGCGCGCAGCGACCGTGGTGGCGCCCGATTCGGCGCCTGAGCCTATCGCCGCATGCGTGCTGATCTGTACCTCGGTGTCTGTCGAGAGCAGGGAAATGGTCTCGCCGTTCTTGCGGATGAGGATATTGGCGAGGATCGGCAGCATGTGCCGACGCTCGACAATACCGCTCACGATCTGCAGCGGTCGCAGCAGCGCATCCCTGTGGGTCTTTACCAGTTGCATCGTGGAGTCCTTTCGCCTATCGCTCTCGGGATAAATACTCGTTTGTCTTGCATGATCTTGCCTGCCTTGTCGTTATTGATATCAAAGGGAATCCTGTTCATCAACCCTTCAATGTTTGCTCCAGCACGTGCAGCTCGTGATTGCACTCCGGGTTTTTGCCGCGCTCTGCTGCAATCTTGCGCACGGCGTGCAACACCGTCGTATGGTCTCTCCCGCCAAACAGCTCACCGATTTCGGGCAGGCTTTTCTGCGTCAGCTCCTTGGCCAGGTACATCGCGATCTGGCGCGGACGAGCGATATTCGCTGGCCGCTTCTTCGAATACATGTCGGCAACCTTGATGTTGAAAAAATCAGCCACGGTTTTCTGAATGTTCTCTACCGAGATCTGCCGGTTCTGCACTGACAACAGATCTTTCAGTGCATCCTTGACGACGTCAATCGTGATCTCTTTGCCGTGGAAACGAGAATACGCCAGCAGCTTGCGCAGCGCTCCCTCGAGCTCGCGCACATTGGATCGCAGGTGCTTGGCGACGAAGAAGGCGACATCATCATTCAGTGCGGCGCCTTCCTGCGTGGCTTTTTTCAACAGAATCGCAACGCGCATTTCCAACTCGGGCGGCTCCACAGCGACCGTGAGACCCGAGTCAAAACGAGAGATCAGCCGGTCATCCATGCCGGTGATTTCTTTGGGGTAGGTATCGCTGGTGATGATGATCTGCTTCTTCGCCGCGATCAGGGCCTCGAACGCATAAAAAAATTCTTCCTGGGTTCGGCTCTTCCCGCCAAAAAACTGAATGTCGTCAATCAGCAGCAAATCCAGCGAATGGTAGTAGCGCTTGAAATCGTCGAAACCCTTGCGCTGGTAAGCAGTCACCACATCACGCACATACTGCTCTGCATGGATGTAACGTATTTTGACTGCAGGATTGTCGGCCAATACCTGGTTGCCAATGGCATGAATCAGATGCGTCTTGCCCAGTCCGACGCCGCCATACAGAAATAGCGGGTTGTAAGAACTCCCCGGATTGCTGGCGACCTGGATGGCCGCGGCCCGGGCGAGCTGGTTGGCCTTGCCGGTCACAAAGCTGTCGAAGGTCAGCGCCTGGTTGATGCGGCTCTGATCACGCCGTAAGTGGCTTTCATCGGCGGGTTCGGGGCGCTCGATCGTGGATTCCTGACCCGAGACCGGGGCCGTCGGCATCAAAGCTGCTGCTTTTTTAAGCGCCCCGTTGCGCGGGTCCAGCACGAACTGAACGTCGACCGGCGACTGCCAGAATTCAGCCGCCAACCGGGTAATCCGGTCCGCAAACTGGGTCTTCACCCAGTCCAGCTTGAACCGATTCGGCGCAGCAATCCGCAGACGGCCGTCCTCGAAATCGAGTGGCGCCAGTGGCTTGATCCAGGCGCTGAACTGCTGAGGCGTCAGCTCCTGTTGCAGCCGCGTGGCGCAGGTCTGCCAGAATTCTTCCATTCGTTGAACCCGTTGGGGGAGCAGCGGCGGGGAGCGCGCTCCGGATTGTTTCCTTGCTTGGTTGGCCGAAGCGCGAGGGCTTGCCGCGATGACCGTATTTTACTCCTGACAGGCCAAGTTATCCACAGGCGATCGCCGAAATTCATGCCGGACAAAAGCAAACAAGCGCCCAAGGGCTTATGTTTTTCATAAGCCCCTGAAAAGCCGCCCTGAAACCGCCGCAAACTGACCGCGACCCTTGCATGACTGGCAAATCGATGCCTGCGGCTTGCCAAAACCGAGGGTAAGTAATTGACAGATATACAGAAAATACTGTCTACTTCAGGGCTCTGTGCGCTGCGCGCCCTAAGATCAATAAGACGGCGCCGCAACGCAAGAGGTATGCCGGGGATATCCCGGTTTTTTTCTGCGCTTTTTCGATTAGCGAGATCCAACATGAAACGTACTTACCAACCCTCCGTCGTTCGCCGCAAGCGCACCCATGGTTTCCGCGCGCGCATGGCTACCCGTGGCGGTCGCGCTGTTCTGAACGCTCGTCGCGCAAAAGGCCGCAAGCGTCTCGCCGTCTGAGACGTGCTGAGTCACCTTGCCTGACAGTGTGCCCGGCCAGCGCCCGGAAGATTTCGGCAGGCACCGACGTATCGTAAAAACGGATGAGTTTTCATCCGTTTTTCGTTTGCGACCCGCGTTCCGCACTGAGCACTTCGCCCTGTACCAGCGTGCCAATACCCTGGATCATCCGCGACTCGGTATCGTGGTAGCCAAACGGCTGGCGCAGCGCGCCGTCACTCGCAACATGATCAAACGCATGGCAAGAGAATCCTTTCGGCTGGCGCTGCTGCCTAATGTCGATTGCATCATTCGGCTGACGGCTCAGGTGGTCGCACGCGGACAAACCGCATCGTCGTCGGCTGGCAAGCGCGCACTGGCGTCTGAACTGAAACAGCTGCTGGATCAGCTCCGCCGCTCTGATCTTTCGACCTCCCCATGAAATCACTGCTGCTAATCATGCTTCGTGCTTACAAGCTGGGAATCAGCCCGCTGCTGGGGCAGCATTGCCGCTTCTACCCGAGCTGCTCTGATTATGCGCAGCAAGCGATTACCACCCACGGCGCGCTGCGCGGCAGTCTCCTTGCCGGATGGCGTCTGTGCAAGTGCCACCCCTGGCATCCCGGCGGCGTCGATCGGGTGCCACCGCATTCCTCATCCTGTGAACAACGCACCGAACCTGACGCGCCGGTTCACCTTTACGAACACAAGCCCTGACTCACACCTTCCATGGATATCAAACGTACCGTACTGCTGGTGACCTTCTCGCTATCCTTGCTCATGCTGTGGGATAACTGGAATCTGTACAACGGCGGACCCTCGATGTTCGCCCCCGAATCAAGCGTGGCCATCACCAAAGCCACCACCGATACACAAGCAGAGGCCTCGGTGCCGCAGGCCAGTGCTCCCGCCGCGACCGCGGCAAGCAATGCCGATGTCCCGGGCGATAACGCGGCAGCAGCGCCCGGCGAGCGCATCACCCTCACGACCGATCTGCTCAAGGCCGAGATCAGTACGGCAGGCGGCGAACTGACCCGCGTCGAGCTGCTCAAGCACAAAGATGGCACTGATCAGAGCAAGCATGTCGTGCTGCTTGAATCCGGCGCCGGCAGAACCTATGTCGGTCAGAGCGGACTCATCGGCGGCAACTTTCCCAATCATCGCTCGATGTTCACCGCCCGCCCCGGCGCACGCTCGCTGGAAGCCGGCAACTCGGTGCAACTGGTGCTGGATGCCGAACAAGACGGCGTCAAGCTGACCAAGACCTACACCTTCACGCGTGGCGAGTACGAGATTGGCCTCACGCATCAGGTGACTAACGGCAGCGCCTCGCCCATTGCGCCGTCGGTCTACACGCAACTTGTGCGTGATGCGAGCAAGCTTGAAGGCGACTCGCATTTCTACAGCACGTTCACCGGCCCGGCCATCTACACCGATGCCGAAAAATTCCGCAAAGTCTCTTTCGAAGACATCGACAAGGGTAAACATCCTGCGGCCACACAAACGCCGGATGGCTGGGTCGCGATGGTGCAGCATTACTTCGTGTCTGCCTACCAGCCCCTCGATAAAACCCAGCATGAACTCTTTACGCGCAAGATAGGCAATGGCCTGTATGCGGTGGGCGTCATCAGCAAGATGAACAACATCGACC
This sequence comes from Oxalobacteraceae bacterium, assembly GCA_046090895.1. Lineage (GTDB taxonomy): Bacteria > Pseudomonadota > Gammaproteobacteria > Burkholderiales > Burkholderiaceae_D > Pernthalerella. The sequence goes on from JBJTAS010000027.1 coordinate 21,188, forward strand.
CCGGTGCATCGGCCAAGCTCGACGGCAAACTGTACGCTGGCCCTCAAGAGTCGGCGAAGCTGGAACTTTTCGCGCCCGACTTCGACCTCGTCAAAGACTACGGCTGGCTGACCCTGATTGCGAAGCCCATCTTCTGGCTGATGACGCAGATTCAGAAGCTGCTCAGTAACTGGGGCTGGACCATCATCGTCCTGACCATCCTGATCAAGCTTGCGTTCTTTCCGCTATCGGCCGCCAGCTACCGCAGTATGGCCAAGATGAAGCTGGTGACACCGAAGATGACCGCCATTCGCGAGCGCTACAAGAGCGACCCTCAGCAAATGAATTCCGCCATGATGGAGCTTTACAAAACCGAGAAGATCAATCCACTCGGCGGCTGTTTGCCCATCCTCGTTCAGATTCCCGTCTTCATCGCGCTCTATTGGGTGCTGCTGGCCAGCGTCGAGATGCGCCACGCGCCATGGCTGGGCTGGATTCAGGATTTGGCCGCGCCCGATCCCTGGTACATCTTGCCCGTCGTGATGGCCGTGTCGATGTTTGTTCAGACCAAGCTCAATCCGACACCGCCGGATCCCATCCAAGCCAAGGTCATGATGTTCATGCCCATCGCTTTTTCAGTCATGTTCTTTTTCTTCCCTGCCGGGCTGGTGCTGTACTGGGTGGTGAACAACCTGCTGTCGATTGCGCAGCAATGGGTCATCACCAAACAGTCCACAGAGGGCAAGGCGTAAACGACCCGGGCACCCGCGTCTGAAGGCGCTGCACACACCAAAGTCCGTGGCCACTGGCCTCGGACTTTTTTTATTGCGGCTAAAATCGCTGTATGCCTGCTGATGCCTCACCTATTGCAGCGATTGCCACTGCGCCCGGCCGGGGAGGCATCGGTGTGGTCCGGCTGTCGGGCAAAGCGCTCATGTCCGTCGCACGCGCTGTCTGCCGACTCGACGATGCACAATCACTACAGCCGCGACACGCACATTATCTGGACTTCATGGATGCGGATGGCAGCGTGATTGATTCCGGGCTGGTGATCTGGTTTCCCGCCCCCCACTCCTACACCGGAGAAGAGGTACTGGAGCTGCAGGGGCATGGCGGTCCCGTGGTGATGCAGATGCTGCTCAAGCGCTGTCTTGACGCGGGTCAGTCCATAGGACTTCGACTGGCCGAGCCCGGCGAGTTCACTTACCGCGCTTTCCTGAACGACAAAATGGATCTCGCGCAGGCCGAGGCCGTATCCGATCTGATCGAAGCCTCCACCGAGGCCGCAGCCAAGCTGGCATCACAATCGCTGTCGGGGGCGTTTTCCCAGATCATTCATCAACTAGTCGAACAGCTGATCCAACTCCGCATGCTGGTCGAGGCCACGCTGGACTTCCCCGAAGAAGAGATCGAATTCCTTGAAAAATCCGATGCGCGCGGCAAACTGCACACCCTGAGCGAGACCCTCGAGAGTGTGATCGCTCAGGCAGCGCAGGGTGCGCTGCTGCGCGATGGCCTGAAAGTCGTGCTCGCCGGTCAGCCCAATGTCGGCAAAAGTTCATTGCTCAACGCATTGGCGGGCACCGAGGTCGCCATCGTGACGCCTATCGCTGGCACCACACGCGACAAGATCGCCGAGACCATTCAGGTAGAGGGCATACCCATCAACATCATCGATACGGCCGGCATACGCAATGAGGCCGAGGCCGATGGCGAGGTCGAGCGTATCGGTATCTCTCGCACCTGGGCTGCGGTAGAACAGGCCGATGTCGTGCTGCATATCCTCGATGCCAGCCGGGGACCCACACGCGCCGATGAAGAGATACTCAACCGCCTGCCGCTGCACGTACCGCTGCTGCGCATCTGGAACAAGATCGATTTGTCAGGGCACAAGCCCTCGGTCGATATCGAGGCAGAAGTCACGCATATTTATCTGTCCGCATCAGAAAAACTCGGCATGGATTTGTTACGCCAGGCGCTACTGCGCATCGCAGGATGGCAGCAAACGGGTGAATCGATTTATCTGGCGCGCGAGCGTCATCTGCTGGCGCTGAAAGCGGCTTACACGCATGTGCAGACCGCAACGGACCTTGCCAGCCAGCGCGACCCGGCACTGGATCTGCTCGCAGAAGAACTGCGACTAGCGCAAGGTAGACTGAGCAGCATCACCGGGGCGTTTACCTCGGACGATTTGCTGGGCGTGATTTTCAGTCGCTTCTGCATCGGCAAATAAGCACGGCACGGCATCTGATCAAGTCGCCGACCAGCGCGTATGCTGAGCGACCACGCCTAGCCCGTCAGCCAATACTTTCAGCATCTCCAGTATCATGTGGCCAGCGCATGGCGCGCGCGCTGACTATTCTGGAGAAAACCATCGTGTCAAAGCACTCTACAACACTGACCCTGCTGCAGCTATGCGCAGCGCTCACCACCGGCAGCCTGGGGCTAGGCGCAGCGGCGGCCGATGCAGCGAAAGTGGACAACCTGCGCGTGACCAACGCCTGCAAATACTGCGATCTGAGCGACGCCGGATTATCCGGCATGGACCTGCGCGGCGCCGACTTTCAAAACGCCAATCTCTCCGGTGCCAATCTGTCCAAGGCCGATCTCTCACAGCGCCCCATGGAAAAGCGCACGCTGTCGACTAATTTCGAGAGTGCCAATCTGAAGAAAGCCAACTTCGCCGGCGCCAAACTGAACGGAGCGAATTTTCTCAATGCCTTCCTGCGCGACACCAACCTGGAAGGCGCCGATCTGACCGGCGCCAGCTTTACCTCCGCCAATCTCAAGGGCGCCAATCTCAAGGGTGCCAAGATCGATGGCGTCAAACTGGAGGAAGCAAAAATCTGCAACACCGTCATGCCCGACGGTAGCGTCAACGACAGCGGTTGCTGAGCTCGCCCCAGCGCAGCGATCAGGGTTTGGGTAGGGCGGAGATTCTTGCGTGCTTCACTTTGCGGAAATCCGCCTTGCGTATCCGGCCATGAATACCCTTGGTTCGGTCGACCACTTGCGAGACATTGAAATCCGTCGCCGCTGACAGGTAGGCATACGCCACGGCGCGGTCCATGCCCAGCACCTCATTCAGGAAGCGCACGGATTCACGCACCGCTTCTTTCATCGCTTCATTCAGATCCGGATGCAGACCTATCGTGATCCAGTGATCACGTGTCTCACCCAACGGTTGGGTCAGTGTGCCGGACGCAGAGGGAATGCGCGGATCGCCTTTTTTCAATAAGGTGAAACGAAACGTCGCGCGCATCGAATGCTCTAGCGCCGTGAGCGCCACTTCGCCATGACCTTGCGCCATGTGAGGATCGCCCGCATAGAAATTCGCGCCGGGCACAAACACCGGCAAATAGACCGTCGTTCCCGCGCCCAGATCTTTCACGTCCATGTTGCCGCCATAGGCGCCCGGCGGCACGGAGTGCACGGGTTCCGTGGTGTCAGCGGCGACACCCATCACACCAATGAATGGCGCGGTAGGAAAGCTGACCGACTCACCGCGCGCATTCTTCATCATGCCCACCCACTGGCCACGCGCGTTTTTGCTAATGGGCGTAAAGATCGAGACATTGTGAAATTTTTCTGGCTCGGCCGCGCTCGCGTCCGATTCAGGCTTGGCGCCTTCGGGAAACTCTCCCGGTAACGCACCCTTGCCGTGACGATTCGAGATCACGCCATAGGGCACACGCGGGGTGACCGCGAGTACATCGACCTTCAGCACATCCCCCGGCTCGGCACCCTGAATCGCCACGGGTCCGGTCACAATGTGAGGTCCGTCTTTCGCAAAATCATGCGCAAGAGAGGAGCGGGTGATGGCCATCGCGTCCTTCAACACCAGGTGCGCCGGGACGCCGTGCTTGCCAAAATAGGCGATGGGATCGCGCCCCTGATCTTCCAGCAGGCCTTCGTGAGACACCGTATCAAACACGACGGTGGCGCCCGAGGGCACCGTGAGCACCGCTGCGGTGGTCGCGTTCGGCAAATATCCCCACTGAATCGTGTTGAGTGTCGAGGGGACATAGAAGACCTTGCCCAGACCGTGAATGGACAGACGTCCCGGCTTCTCTGCCAGCGCTTGCAAAGGGAAGGTCGATGCGGTCGCCTGTGCGAACCCCGGGAGAGTGACGATGGCACTGGCTAGTACCCAAGCGAGCAGGCGGTGTGGCTTGTTCATGAGATCTCGTCGGCGGATAAAAAAATCGCCCAGATTATCCAGCATTTTCTGGCCGGCTGACATCCACCCACTCGAAAACGCCGGCTGCGCGATTCTTGCGCACCGCATGCCAGGGGAATATCTGCGCGTGCATCGCAATCCAGACACCCGGCAACGACACGCGTGCCGCCGTGATTGCAGCGCCCAGATTGAACATGGCGTCAGAACCGGCAAGCTCATACGGAACCATCGCGCCCGTCAGCACGATGGTCTTGGGCAGCTGGGCAGCGGCAATGACGGCGGCCGTCTCGCCCATCGTGTCAGTGCCGTGCACAATCACGATCCTGCTCTCGGGAGCGCGCTGGCAGGCGGCCCGTATCTGCTCGCGATGCACGTCTTGCATGTCCAGTGAATCGATGGCCATCAGTGGCTCGATCGCACAAGCCTCGGTAAGCCGGGCGCGTTTCACCGCCGCCGGCACGACGCTCTCGCCAAATACGAGCGCGCCCGCCAAGGGATCGTAATGTTTGTCAAAGGTGCCGCCGGTGGCAATGATGCGCAAGCTCATGATGTCTCGGTTGAATCGCGGCGATAGTGTAGAGAGACACATCATAGCCTGAAGCCCTCCCACACCAGCCCTTGCGCTTCAACTCGCGTGCTTGCTACGGTTGTCACAGCACCGTACTGCAAAAAAAAGGAGTGGGTCCGAGGGAACCCACTCCAACAATGCGGGGCAAGCAGGGCGAAGCGCGCCTCGGTTGCCCGCCATCCGAGACAAGATGGACCTGCATAGTAAAAGCATTGATGCGCTTTCATCCAATGCTATGTTGGCATGATCTTATGCATGATGTGCAGCATGGGAAGTAAAGGAAGTTCATTCATCAGAATGCGCCGACGGCGTGTACCAATCACCGAAACGATCGCTCGATAAACGACCAAGAGCCCGCGTGCCATCGTGGGTAAACAATGTCGGATACACTGTGGGCTCTTGTCCTAGCACTCGCCTTCATTCATGAAACCCGTCGCACCCGGCACCGTGATTTTCCATCGCTACCGCGGTTACGGCGTGGTGACGTCGATCAATCTGATGACGGGATGGATCTCGGCGCGCTTTGCCAGCGAGGGAAGAACACTGGACCTGAATCTCTCTTGCGATCAGGTGCAGCACGCGGATGGCGAGCCGATACAGTTTCGCCGCTCCTCACCCGATCGTATGCCGCACGGTCGGCTCATGGCGATGATGCGTGAGCTGCACAAGGCCGGGTACCAGCGCCTGTATCTGCACAGCTGGCCCAAGCCGTCGGGCTTACACTGGCGCTGGCACTTGTTTACCGGTCCGCGTCAATGGATGCAGCGAAGCTGGCGCGAGGGCTGGTACGGGTCGGGCGCGGAGTACAACCTGAATCCTGTGCTGGGCTGGGGTGATGCGCCAGGTGCGACAAGCCATGAACTGGTGTCCTCGCTGGCGCGCTTTGACCCACAGGGTCTGTCACGCGCGCTGGGTCGCGATGAAGATCACTCGCAATGGTTTGCTGATGTCTGCGAGGCGCTACTGCCCAATTACACCTATTCGCTGGGCTAGGATCTGCGCGATGGCGCGACACCACAGCATTTGCCCGTCATCCCGCTGCGCAGTCAGGTCGCACCGTATGCTGGCCCGGCGTTGCCATGGCCGCCGGGGTGGAGCAAGCTCTGGCGTCATCTGCCGCGCGCCAACGATGCGTCGCATCGGATGAAAACAAATCCCGCTGACGCCCCCTCAGACGCCGATCGTTGATCTGCGCGATGCTCAGCTGGCGATGTTGTTCACCGGCTTGCTCTGAGCAAGATCGACGATGGCTTCAAACGCCGGGCGAAAATAGCGCTCATAGCTGTCTGTCTCGACAAAACCGATGTGCGGAGTCGCCAGCACATTATCCAACTGAAGCAGGGACACATTGAGCGGCAAGGGTTCGATCTCGAACACATCGAGTGCCGCGCCGCCGGGTCGGCCATCTCGCAAAGCGGCTTCGAGAGCGCCCGGTGCAATCAACTCGGCGCGGCTGGTATTGACGATCAGGGCCTCGGGTTTCATCACCGATAAATCGTCATAGTCGACCGCATACCGCGTAGACTCGGAAAGCCGCAGATGCAGACTCAGCACATCGGACTGCATGAATAAGGCTTTTTTGCTCACTGCGGCGTCGTGACCGTCGGCGACCGCTTTGTCTCGGCTCGCGTCACTGCCCCACACCAGCACCCGCATGCCGAAGCTGTGCGCATAACGCGCTATCAGCTGCCCGATGCGTCCATAGCCCCAGATCCCCATCACGCGTCCCTGCACGGTCGACCCCAGCGTGCTGCGCGCAGGCTCAATGGCACTCGATTGCCACAAGCCTTGCTTGAGCAACGCGGCATATTGCGGGATCTTGCGTCGCGCGGCCAGTATCAATGCCCAAGTCAGCTCGGCAGGCGCCACCGGATCACCACTGCCCTCAACCACGACGATGCCGCGCGCTGCTGCCGCAGCCAGATCGACATGCGGTCCGATGCGCCCGGTCTGGGCAATCAGTCTGAGCTTGGGCAGCTTGTCGATCAGCGCGCGGCTGATCGTCGTGCGCTCGCGGATGAGCACGATCGCCTCTCGGTCGGCAAGGCGTATGGCCAGCTGTCCTAGTCCTTTGGCGCTGTGGTTGAACACCTTGACATCCATCCCGTCAAGCAAACGGAAGCAGGGAAGGCGACGAACACTGTCCTGGTAATCATCAAGTATGGCGATTTTCATCTGTAAGCCCTGGTGCATGACATCAAGCGCGGTACCAAGCCCCACCCTAACGCATCTGCGGTCGAGCTAGCGCCGTAATCTATCTTACGAGGCTACTAATTTGTGGCGACTCCTCCTGGGTCACTCCGTTGATGCTACTACGCCCAGGCGTAACGCTGCGCCGGATTGAGTACAATCCGCCGTCCGGGTTGGCCCGCTGTGCTTAGCGTCTTTTTGTCCAATGCCTCGTCTGAATCCACCGCTACCTATGCGCGATGGCGTGTCCGCCAGCCGGGTGGGGCTGCCCCATGGTCGCTGGAAGACGCTGGGCGAATTCTTTGCCATTCGCTTCCCCGACGTCCCCGCGCATCGCTGGCATGAACGGGCAGCACGTGGCGAGGTGGTGGATGAGCGTGGCCACTGCCTGTCACCTGAGAGTCCGTATCGCGGCGGTGCGGCGATCTATTATTATCGCGAGCGCGCGGTGGAAGCGCCTATTCCGTTCGATGAAAAAATCCTGTTTCTGAATGACGAGCTGCTCGTGGTCGATAAGCCGCATTTTCTCCCCGTCACGCCAGGGGGAAGGTTTTTGCGCGAGACGCTGCTGGTTCGTCTCAAAAAATCGACCGGCATAGCAACGCTGACCCCGATTCATCGGCTCGATAGAGAAACTGCCGGTGTGATGATGTTGTCGGTGAATCCCGACACAAGGAGTCTGTGGCAATCGCTGTTTCGGCAGCGCGCGGTGGAAAAACGCTATGAAGCCCTGGCCGCCGTGCCAGCGACGCTGGCCTTGTCTTTTCCGGTCGAGAGACGGAGTCGCCTGGTGCGCGATGCGCAATTCTTCCGAATGTGCGAGATAGCTGGTGAGCCGAATGCCCACACCCGTATCGAATGGCTTGCACGCCGGGGCGATCACGCCCTGTACCAGCTTTTGCCATTCACCGGCAAAATGCATCAGCTCAGAGTCCACATGAATGCCCTAGGTCTGCCTTTGCTGAATGATGGTTTTTATCCCGTGGCTCGGCCAGCGGGTGCGGATGACTTTAGCAAGCCGCTGAAGCTGTTGGCCAAATCCCTGAGCTTTGCAGATCCGCTGAGTGGTGAGCAACGCTATTTCGAAAGCGAGCAACGTCTTTGATAGCGATGCAGCAGGCGGCGCCTGAGCACACATTGCCGCCAGTCATACGACGGGCCATCGTTGCACTCTCTGTGGCGGCGTTTGGTAGTGGCATGTCGATGCGGGTGGCCGATCCGATGCTGATCCGACTCGCGGATGAATTCGATATCGGGATAGCGATGGCGTCTTGGGTGGTGACCGTATTTGGCTTCGCCTACGGCATGTCGCAATTAGGGTTCGGCCCGCTGGGCGACCGCTACGGGAAAGTACGGGTCGTTGCTTATGGTTGTGCGGCGTGCAGCGTAACGGCTTTGCTCTGCGCGCTCATGCCCGATTTCACTGGCTTGCTGGTGGCACGCGCGTTGGCGGGTGCGATGGCAGCTTCTGTCATCCCACTATCGATGGCATGGATAGGTGATGTGGTCGCGTATGAACACCGCCAGACGGTGCTCGCAAAATTTTTGATTGGCCAGATTTTGGGCTTGTCCGCTGGCGTGCTGGTGGGCGGCCTGAGCGCAGATTATCTCAGTTGGCGGTTTCCGTTCTTTCTGATCTCGGCATGGTTTGCTGCGATCAGCCTTGGTTTGCACCTCATTCATCGCTCATTACCCTTACATGCACGGGTGCTGCACGTCGTTCCAGTGTCTGGATTTCGTCGTATGGCCAGCGAGTTCAGTCAGGTGGGGCGACTCGCTTGGGCTCAGCAAGTATTGCTGACCGTGTCGCTCGAAGGGGCTGTGGTCTTTGGCGCGTTAGCGTTTATTCCGGCGCATTTGCATGCAGTGTATGGACTCTCGCTCGCGTCAGCGGGATCACTGGTCATGCTGTTCGGCGCAGGGGGTTTGATCTTCGCCTGGCGCTCGCGCGAGTGGGTTCATCGTCTGGGCGAGGTGGGTTTGATCAATGCGGGTGCGTTGCTGGCGGGGGCCTCATTGCTGCTACTGGCTTTCATGCCGTTCTGGTGGATGGCATTCCCAGCCTGTGCGGGTTTTGGTTTGGGCTTTTACATGCTCCACAACACCTTGCAAATTAACGCGACCCAAATGGCGCCCGAGCGACGAGGTGCCGCCGTGGCCGCATTCGCCTCATGTTTTTTTCTCGGACAAGCGATCGGCGTCGCGGTGGGCGGCGCTGCATTGTCTACGATGGGTAGCCGGGGCGTGCTTGCTGTGTGCGGTATCTCGGTCGTACTGATCGGTCTGCGGTTTGGGCGCGCCAGACGCCGACAAGCGTAGGTGGTCCTTGAGTCATCAGGCACATCGCTCAGATCAGCGGCGATCGTGACAATTTTTGTGCGCAATGAGCTGCGGCCACGCTAAGATATAAATATAATTACATTTTTAGCGTCGGCAATATTTTTCGCGCATAACACGCAGCGCAGAAGACTAGGCATAGACCATCCCAGTCTTTGCGGCCCTTTCCCTCCGGATTTCACCATGAGCTTTTTGACATTAGATTTGAACTTGCTGCGGGTTTTCGATGCCGTGATGACCGAGCAAAACCTGACCCGAGCCGCCAGCCGGCTCGCCATGACCCAGCCTGCCGTGTCAAACGCCGTCAAACGCCTGAGAGACGCCCTGGGCGACGAATTACTGATCCGGACAGCTCATGGCGTCAAACCGACGGCGCGCGCAGAATCTTTGTGGCCCGCCGTCAGGCGTGCCTTGGCAGATCTAGAGGAGGCGGTGGCCCCACGCAGCTTTGAATTGGCCAACGCGCATGTCACCTTCAGGATGGCGATGGCCGACGCGACGGCCGGCTTGCTGCTACCGCCACTGGTGCGTGTCATTGAAAACGAAGCGCCGGGTATTGATATCCGCATGATGCCGCTGACAACACGTGAGCCAAGGCCACTGCTCTTGCGAGGCGATATTGACTTGGCGATCGGTTTTTTCCCGGGCGTTGTCGCCCAATTGCAAAGCGCTACGGAAACACCGATCCGGCATGAGCGTTTGTATACCAGTCAATACGTGTGTGTGATGCGCAAAGACCATCCTCTGGCAAACCAAGAATTGTCGCTGGAGGCGTATTGTCAGGCAAATCACCTGCTAGTGAGTTTTTCGGGCCGAGCTCGAGGCTTGGTCGATGATGCCTTGTTATCGCTGAATAAAGAGCGGCGAATCCTGCTGACCGTGAATCAATTTTTTACAGCCGGCAAAGTCGTCGCCAACTCTGACCTCATCATGGTATTGCCGCACCACTTGATTGAAGCGACAGGCATGACGAATGCACTAGTCGCCAAGGAATTACCCTTTGCCATGCCTGAGGTGCATATCGATATGCTGTGGCACGAGCGCGATGCCAGAAGCCCAGGCCATCAATGGTTGCGTGAACAATTACGCCATTCAGGTTTACTCGCACCGTTTCCTCGTCATCGCTAAATGGCAGGTTGAATCAGGCGATCTATCAACAAAGTATTCACGGTTTATCCAAAGCTTTGCCCACAAGCGCTTGGCAACGCTTAGGGGCATCAGCATAGCGATGTTTTCCATGTTGTTTGTTAAAGCTTGTATATAAGTTTAGTAGTAATAGATAAGCTAGGTCGTTTTCTGTGGATAACTGGCCTTTTCCCTGTCAGGTCAAGCGATTAGCGAAAAAATAAACGCTGAATAGAGGGTCTGTATTCGTCGTACAGCTTTTGTACAAAAATGCGCGTGGCTTGAAAACCCGCAGTTGTTCACTTTTTCGAGCATCGTTGTCCCAAGTCTTGTCCACAGCACCTGCGACCGTTCTGCACTGAGCGTGTGCGCCATCAGCGAATCTTGCTGAGCAGTAGCCACTTTATAATGCAACGAGTCAGCACCATAAAAAAGGAATCATCATGACAAGCAAGCGCTTGACGGTATCGCATTTCATACAAGGCCGCACCGTGGCGTCGACAAGCGGGCGTACCCAGGCGGTGTTTAATCCAGCCACCGGTGCCGAGATTGCCGATGTCGCTTTAGCCAGCGAAGCCGAGGTGCATGCGGCCGTCGCGGCTGCTCAAGCCGCCGCACCCGGCTGGGCTGAGACAGCCCCGCTGAAGCGGGCGCGCATCTTGTTCAAATTTAAGGAGCTCATCGAGAAGCATCATGATGAGCTTGCGGCGTTGATCACTCGTGAGCATGGCAAGGTGTTTAGCGATGCCAAGGGCGAGGTGATACGTGGTTTGGAGATTGTTGAATTTGCCTGCGGCATGCCGCAACTACTCAAGACACAATTCACCGATAACATAGGCGGTGGCATCGACAACTGGCAACTGCGTCAGCCACTGGGTGTCACGGTGGGCATTACGCCGTTCAATTTTCCCGTGATGGTGCCGTTATGGATGGCACCCGTGGCCATCGGTTGCGGGAATACCTTTGTGCTGAAGCCCTCAGAGCGCGACCCGTCACCATCACTGATGTTGGCATCATTATTTCAAGAAGCGGGTTTACCGGATGGCGTGTTCAACGTGGTTCAGGGTGACAAGCTTGCCGTAGACACCTTGATTCAGCATCCGGAGGTTAAAGCCGTGTCGTTTGTGGGTTCGACCCCAATTGCTGAATACATCTATAACGAGAGCAGCCGTCGACAAGGTGCCTATCCGCTGCGCGTGCAAGCCCTGGGCGGGGCAAAAAATCATTTGGTGGTGATGCCCGATGCCGATCTGGAACAGGCTGTCGATGCATTGATGGGTGCAGCCTATGGCTCAGCCGGCGAACGCTGCATGGCAATTTCTGTGGCTGTCGCGGTGGGCAATGTCGCCGACAAATTAATTGAAGCGCTGGTGCCGCGTGTGAAGTCACTGACCATCAAGGAGGGTATGGCGCCTGATGCCGACATGGGCCCTGTCGTCACTGCAGCGCATAAGGCGAAAATTGAATCGTATATCGAGCAGGGCGTGACAGCAGGCGCCAAACTACTGGTCGACGGTCGCGGGCTGCAGGTGCCTGGTCACGAACAGGGCTTTTTCCTGGGTGGTTCGTTGTTCGATCAGGTGTCGACCGAGATGTCGATTTATCAGGAAGAGATCTTTGGCCCGGTACTGTGTGTGGTGCGTGTCGCCGACCTCGGCGCGGCGATTGATCTGATCAACCGCCATGAATTCGGCAACGGTGTGTCGCTGTTCACATCGGATGGCAATACCGCGCGCGAATTCTCGCGTCGCATTGAGGCCGGCATGGTGGGAGTGAACGTGCCTATCCCAGTGCCGATGGCGTGGCATTCTTTTGGTGGATGGAAGCGCTCCTGGTTTGGGGACGCCCATATTTACGGCGAAGAGGGCGTGCGCTTCTACACCCGCTATAAGTCCATCATGCAGCGCTGGCCGGAGTCCATAGGCAAGGGCGCAGAATTCACCATGCCAGTCGCGAAATAAGCTCGGGGGATCGCCATGCCAGGATCGTCAGCGCCGCAGTCGGCGGGAACCTATGACTACATCATTATCGGGGCAGGCACCGCAGGCTGTGTGTTGGCCAACCGGCTGACGCAAGATCCCGGCGTGTCGGTGTTGTTGATCGAAGCGGGCGGTAAAGATGACTATGTGTGGATACATATCCCCGTCGGCTATTTGTATTGCATCGATAATCCCCGTACCGACTGGCGCTATCGCACGGCGCATGACCCTGGCCTGAACGGGCGCAGTCTGATCTACCCGCGTGGCAAAGTGTTGGGCGGCTGCTCATCGATTAACGGCATGATTTATATGCGCGGGCAAACGCGCGACTACGACACCTGGGCTGAATTGACCGGCGACGACAGCTGGCGCTGGCAGCATGTGCTGCCGATGTTCAAACAGACGGAAGACCACTACGCGGGCGCCAGCGCTTTTCATGGCGCCGGTGGCGAATGGCGCGTTGAGCGTCAACGCTTACGCTGGGACATTCTGGATGCGTTTCGTGAAGCGGCGGCGCAAACCGGTATTCCGAACACCGACGATTTCAATTGTGGCGATAACGAAGGCTGCGGTTACTTCGACGTCAATCAGCGTAGTGGCTTGCGCTGGAATACGGCCAAGGCGTTTTTACGTTCAGCACAGCGCCGTCACGGGAATCTCGACATCATGACCGGCTGCCATGTACACAAGCTGCGCATTGAAACAACAGCCCATGGCGCGGTCTGTCGTGGCGTGGAGTTCACGGGTGGCGGTCAGCATTGGCTTGCCGAGGCAGCGCATGAAACGCTGCTCAGTGCTGGTGCGATAGGCTCACCGCAGATACTGCAGTTATCGGGTGTGGGTGATGCGGCATGGTTGTCGCAGTATCAGATTCCCGTGGTCGTGCATGCACCCGGCGTGGGAGAAAACCTGCAAGATCATCTGCAATTAAGAATGGCGTTCAAGGTACACGGCGTGAAGACCCTGAACACGATCGCTAACCGCTGGTGGGGCAAATTGCACATCGGTGTGGAGTATGCATTGAATCGCAGCGGCCCAATGTCGATGGCGCCATCGCAGCTGGGCGCCTTCACCAAATCCGACCCATCGCAAACCTCAGCGAATATTCAATATCATGTGCAGCCGCTGTCGCTGAATAAATTCGGCGAGCCCCTGCATGATTTTCCTGCATTCACGGCGAGCGTCTGCAACTTGCGGCCAACAGCGCGCGGCTATGTGCGCATTGCCAGCGGCGATCCGCACACGGCGCCAGTGATCGCACCGCACTACCTGAGCACGCCCGAGGACAGACAAGTGGCCGCCGATTCCTTGTCGCTCACGCGCCGCATTGTTCGCGCACCGGCCCTGCAGCGCTATGCCCCGGAAGAGTTTATGCCGGGGCCGCAGTTTCGTACCGATGAAGAATTGGCCTTTGCCGCTGGCAATATCGGCACCACCATTTTTCATCCGGTCGGCACGTGCAAGATGGGCCGCGATGATGACCCGATGGCCGTTGTCGATTCCGACTTGCGCGTGCGCGGCGTGGCGGGGCTGCGCGTGGTGGACGCGTCGGTGATGCCCGTGATTACCTCGGGCAATCCCAATTCGCCGACGATCATGATTGCTGACAAGGCGGCGGCATCGATACGGGCGCAACGTGAGGCGTACCGCACGGCGCCGCCCGCTACGGCACGCGCATAATAAATTAACAAAAGAGATTCGCGGTAGTGATCACTAACCATCGCGATAGGTATGGTCATCTCTGTGGCAAGCTGCATGCCACTCTGGGGCGCTTTCTTTGGATATCCTGACCAGCGACTATGTGCTGCTTGGGCTCGCGGCGATACTGGCCGGGCTGATTGACTCGGTAGTCGGCGGCGGTGGCTTGATTCAACTTCCGGCTTTGTTGAGTGTATTCCCGCACGCTGCGCCGGCGACGCTGTTCGGTACCAACAAGCTGGCGGCGATCTGGGGTACGGCATTTGCCGCGCGCAGCTATGCGATGCGTCTGAGCTTGCTCTGGCCTATTGCGCGTCCCGCGGCGGCGGCAGCGTTGGTGTTTGCCTTTCTCGGCGCGCGCGCGGTATCACTTTTTCCTCAAGCCTTGTTGCGCCAAGCATTGCCGTTCATCTTGCTGGCGGTGGCCGTGTATGTTTTCCGCCGTAAATCCTTCGGCAGCGAGTCCATGGCAGAAGGGGCGTCAGAGAATCGCCTGGGTCTGGCTTTGTTGACTGGGGCCGTGATCGGTTTTTATGACGGTTTGTTTGGTCCGGGCACAGGCAGCTTTCTCATCTTCATGTTCGTTCGTTTTTTCCATCTCGATTTTTTGCAAGCCTCAGCCATCGCCAAAGTTGTCAATGTGGCGTGCAACTTCGCAGCGCTGTCCTGGTTTGCGGCGGCGGGATACGTGATCTGGCCATTGGGCTTATTCATGGCGTGCTGCAATATTTTTGGATCCCTGATCGGTACCCGACTGGCCTTGAAAGGCGGGACCCAATTTGTTCGTCAGCTATTCCTGGTGGTGGTCGGCTTGTTGATCATCAAGACAGGCTACGATGGATTTTTCAGGGGCTGACCGTTCCACGTGAAACATCTGGCGAACCACGATGGAAGGCGAGGGCGGTCAGGTTTCACGTGAAACAATTGCCTGAGCTTACTTGTACACAGCCGATCCACAGCTCATCCACAACAAACTCACAGAAAATCCACAGGCTATCCCCAGGTGGGGGCGCTTCTTCAGCAGAATTTGGCTCGCCCTGGCACACGCCGGGTTTGGCTCGGATAAATGCCCGTATAATCCAGCCTCCGCATGTCCCTCTTGCGTCGCTGGACCTCATGGAATTTCCCTCAGAATTTGATGTCATTGTCGTTGGTGGCGGCCATGCGGGTACCGAGGCCGCGCTGGCGGCGGCGCGTACCGGGCAAACAACCCTGCTGCTGACGCATAACATCGAGACTTTGGGGCAAATGTCCTGCAACCCCTCGATTGGCGGCATCGGCAAAGGGCATCTGGTGCGCGAAGTCGATGCCATGGGTGGCGCGATGGCGATTGCCACCGACGAAGCCGGTATCCAGTTCCGCATCCTGAATTCTTCCAAAGGACCGGCCGTGCGCGCCACCCGGGCACAGGCCGATCGCTTGCTCTACAAGCAGGCGATACGGTCGAGGCTAGAAAACCAGTCGAATCTCTGGCTGTTTCAACAGGCTGTCGACGACCTGATCGTCGAAGGCGACCGCGTTACGGGTGCGATAACCCAGGCGGGCATACGTTTCCGCTCGCGTGCCGTGGTATTGACGGCGGGCACTTTTCTCGACGGGAAAATTCATATCGGCCTCAACCAGTATGCCGCGGGCAGGGCAGGGGATCCGCCCGCGATGTCCCTCTCCGCGCGTCTCAAAGAGTTGAGCTTGCCCCAGGGTCGGCTGAAAACCGGTACGCCGCCCCGTATTGACGGCCGTAGCATCGATTTTTCGGTCATGACCGAGCAGCCGGGCGACAGCGATCCCGTGCCCGTGTTTTCGGTGATGGGCAATCCGCAGATGCACCCGCAACAGCTGCCTTGCTGGATTACCCATACCAACCAGCAGACGCATGACATCATTCGCGGCGCGCTTGATCGCAGTCCCATGTTTACCGGGGTGATTGAAGGCGTTGGCCCGCGCTATTGCCCGTCCATCGAGGACAAGATTCATCGTTTTGCGGACAAAGATTCCCATCAGATTTTTCTTGAGCCAGAAGGGCTGACGACGCACGAGTTCTATCCGAACGGCATTTCGACCAGCCTTCCGTTTGATGCGCAGCTGGCCCTCATGCGCTCTATGCGCGGCTTGGAAAACGCCCATATTCTCCGGCCTGGCTACGCGATTGAGTATGACTACTTCGATCCTCGCGGCCTGAAGGCATCGCTGGAGACCAAGCTCATCCGCGGCCTGTTCTTCGCCGGCCAGATCAATGGCACCACAGGTTATGAAGAAGCGGCCGCACAAGGCTTGCTGGCCGGGCTGAATGCCGCGTTGCAGACGCAGGATCGCGAGCCCTGGTTGCCGCGTCGTGACCAGGCCTACCTTGGCGTGCTGGTCGATGACCTTGTCACTCAGGGTGTTCAGGAGCCTTACCGAATGTTCACCAGCCGCGCCGAATACCGGCTGAGTTTGCGCGAAGACAATGCCGATCTTCGCCTGACCGAGATCGGCCGACAGCTGGGTTGTGTTGGCGATGCGCAATGGGCCGCGTTTGAACGCCGCCGTGAGGCCATCGCGCGCGAGCTCGAGCGGCTGAAATCGACCTGGGTCAATCCCAAGATGATTGCCGATGCCGAGGCAGAGCGCGTTCTGGGAAAGGCCATGGAGCGAGAGTATGCGCTCACAGACTTGCTGCGCCGTCCAAACGTCCGATATGAGCAGCTCATGAGCCTGACCACCATCGACGGCCGCCGTTTCCATCATCCCGGGCTGGATCCGGCGGTGGCCGAGCAAGTCGAGATCCAGGTCAAGTACGCCGGCTACATCGACCGGCAGGCCAGAGAAGTCGAGCGTCACGAACACTACGAAAACCTCAGGCTGCCCGACGAACTGGACTATCTGAGCGTGCGTGCCTTGTCGATGGAAGTACGTCAGAAACTGCAGCAACATCGCCCCGACACCTTGGGCCAAGCCTCGCGCATCGCCGGCGTCACCCCGGCCGCGATTTCCTTATTGCTGGTGCATTTGAAGAAGGGCGGATTCCGGCAGTTTGACGCAGCCAACGACAATCCGGATGCCGCTTGAATGGCGATCGATATCGAGGCTTTGCGAGAACCGCTGCGCTCCGGTGCAAACGATTTATCGCTGGCGCTGAACGCGTCGCAGATCGAGCAGCTGCTCGCCTACCTTGCGCTGCTCGCCAAGTGGAATGCGGTTTACAACCTGACCGCCGTGCGCGATCCGCGGCAGATGCTCACACAGCACCTGCTCGATTGCATGGCCGCGCTGCATGCGTATGTGGGTGCGACCCGCGTGCTCGATGTGGGATCAGGCGGCGGCTTGCCGGGTATCGTGCTGGCGATCTGGGCGCAGCAGGCAGCGCCCCACATGCAAGTGCACTTGATCGATACCGTTCACAAGAAGACCGCTTTTCTCACGCAAGTCAAAGCCGAGCTTGCGCTGAATCATGTGCAGATACATACCGGTCGCGTGGAGCAGCTACAGGATGAAAAAAAATTTGACGTGATCACTTCCCGCGCATTCGCCGAGCTGAAAGATTTTGTCGACGGGTCCGGCCACTTGCTGGCCGAGCAGGGCCAGATGATCGCGCTGAAAGGACAGGCCGAGGTGAGTGATACCGAACTCGCCGCACTGCCTGCCGGATGGCGTCTGCAACACCTTGAACGTTTGCAGGTGCCGGGCATGACAGCGCAGCGGCATCTGGTGTACCTGAAACGACAGAGCGCGTAAGAACGCCGCACCGGACCCACGCATCACGACACGCAGCATCATAAAAACCAACCACGACAATCACCATGGCCAAGATATTCTGCATCGCGAACCAGAAAGGCGGCGTCGGCAAAACCACCACCGCCGTCAATCTCGCTGCCGGACTCGCGAACCTGAAAAAGCGAGTGCTGCTGATCGACCTCGACCCGCAGGGCAATGCCACCATGGGCGCGGGCATCGATAAAGCCGGACTGGGAAGCTCGATCTATCAGGTCTTGCTGGGTATGGGCCAGGTGAGAGCGGCGACCAAGACCTCAGAGACCGGACATTTTGATGTGCTGCCGGCTAATCGCGAACTCGCCGGTGCCGAAGTCGAGATGGTCGAGCTAGAGCAGCGCGAGCTACGATTGAAACAGGCGCTCGCGCCAGTGCAAGCAGACTACGATGTCATTCTGATCGATTGCCCGCCCGCCTTGTCCATGCTCACACTAAACGGACTGTGCGCAGCGCACGGCGTGATCATCCCCATGCAATGCGAGTACTACGCGCTGGAAGGTTTATCCGATCTGGTGAACACCATCAAAATCGTTCACGCGAAACTTAATCCTGATTTGCAAGTCATCGGTCTGTTGCGAGTGATGTTTGATCCACGCATGATGCTGTCCCAGCAGGTATCCGCCCAGCTCGAACAACACTTCGGCGACAAGGTGTTTAAAACCATCATCCCGCGCAACGTCAGGCTGGCCGAGGCGCCATCCTATGGCGTGCCCGGTGTCATCTTCGATGCTGCCGCAAAGGGCGCGCAAGCCTACATCGCGTTTGGCCAGGAACTGGTGGAACGCATAGGCTAACCGCGCTCTGTCAGAGTCCCGCGCCGGCATCCCGGCGACGAACGGAACAACAGAACAACGCACGGAAAAAACTTCTGTACACCGCATCAGACACCAAAGGAAGCAATCAACTCATGGTCAGCAAAAAACCCAAAGGCCTGGGCAGAGGATTAGAAGCCCTGCTCGGCGGCAGCGTCGCCGACTTCAGCGCCGAGGCCACCGCAGTCACCGTATCGACAGCCACCCTACCGGTCAAGGCGCTTCAGGCGGGCAAATATCAGCCACGCACGCGCATGGATGAGGGCGCCCTCAATGAGCTGGCTGATTCGATTCGTGCCCAGGGTCTGCTGCAAGCCTTGCTGGTGCGCCCCATCGCGCAGGGCACCCATGGCGTGACCCATGAAATCATCGCTGGCGAGCGGCGCTTTCGCGCGGCGCAACTAGCCGGGCTCACCGAGGTGCCCGTGATGATCAAGGAGGTCGATGATCAAGCCGCCGCGGCCATGGCGCTGATTGAAAACATGCAGCGCGAAGACCTCAATCCGCTGGAAGAATCCCAAGGCATACAGCGCTTGATTCAGGAATTCAGCTTCACGCATGAACAAGCGGCCGACGCCGTGGGCCGGTCTCGCAGTGCGGTCTCGAACCTGCTGCGCCTGCTGAATCTGGCCAAGCCCGTGCAAGCTATGCTGATGGCGGGCGATATCGACATGGGCCATGCACGCGCGCTGTTGGCCGTGGATGCGGCCACCCAGATCGTGCTGGCTAACCAGATTACCGCGAAAAAGCTCTCTGTACGAGAAGCCGAAAAATTGGTCACTCGCGCCAGCATGAGCCGA
This sequence comes from Oxalobacteraceae bacterium, assembly GCA_046090895.1. Taxonomy (GTDB): domain Bacteria; phylum Pseudomonadota; class Gammaproteobacteria; order Burkholderiales; family Burkholderiaceae_D; genus Pernthalerella. Next base: position 40,606 of record JBJTAS010000027.1, read on the forward strand.
AAAGATGGTAAAACTCTTGCAAAATCCGGTAAATCTCGCGATTTACTGAGATTGGAAGAGTCTCTCTCGGATGCGCTGGCGACCACGGTCAGCATCAAGCTTGGCGCGCGTCAAAGCGGCGAGGTTGTGATCAGCTTCTCCAGTCTGGACCAGCTCGATCAGATTACCGGCCTGCTGCATCACAGGACCAATTAAGTCAGATGGCCAACTCACGCTTGCCAAATCAAAAACAATCGCATCCAAGGCCAACAAGGGCAGCATCATGCAAATAGATAAACCCCGCCGCTAGCGATTGCAAATCCCAAGGTGGTTTGACGGAAATCTTCGATAGCTCCTATAATCGCTGATTTTGGACGTGGGAATGCAAAAGCAGGCGCCCGGCAATTTGTGCGTTTGCGGGATTCCCTCTCACAGTCTCCCATTATGCTGCGCCTAGTCGCGATTCAGATCACCGCCACAATTGCGGTCGCGTTGCTGGCGGGCGTCTTGAGTGGAATTAATGCGTTCAGTTCCGCGTTACTGGGTGGATTGTGTTGCGTGGTACCAAACGGCCTGTTTGCGATGTACTTGAATTATCGCGCGAAGAATATTGAGTCGATGTCGCCGAGAACATTTTTTTTCGGCGAGTTTGCGAAAATCGCGCTGACGGTAGCTTTGTTGGGTGCTATCGCTTATTGGTACCGCGATCTACATTGGTTGGCGATGTTGTTGGCATTCTTCGTCGCGATCAAGAGTTACGCAGTTATGTTGTGCAGACACTGAAATGGCAAAGGACATGATCACTGAGGGCGTCAACCACGCACCGACACCTGCAGAGTACATACTGCACCACCTCGGGCACCTGTCGACCAAGCATCAAGAGAACATCATTGATCTCACCGTGCTCAATATCGACACGGTGTTTTGGTCAGTGCTTATGGGTGGAGTTTCGCTGGCGATCATGGTTGCTGCTGCGCTCCGCGCTACTTCCGGCGTGCCAGGCCGTTTCCAGGCGGCGTTTGAAATGGTGTTTGAAATGGTCAATGACCAAGCCAAAAACATCGTGCATGGTGATCGTACTTTCATTGCCCCGCTCGCCTTGACCGTATTTGTTTGGGTGTTGCTAATGAACTCGCTCGACTTTTTACCGGTCGATCTGTTCGCTGCCATCTTCCGCTTATTTGATGTGGAGCCGCATTTCCGAATCGTCCCAACCGCCGACCTCAACTGCTCGCTCGGTATGGCGATCGGCGTGTTCTGTCTCATGCTTTATTACAACCTCAAGATCAAAGGCCTTGGCGGGTTTATTCACGAATTATTCTGCGCACCTTTTGGCTCGCATCCGGCGCTGTGGCTGGCCAACTTTGGTTTGAACTTGATCGAGTTCGTTGCGAAAACCGTGTCGCTGGGTATGCGACTGTTCGGCAATATGTACGCCGGCGAGTTGCTATTCCTTTTGATCGCTTTGCTGGGCTCTACGGCGACTTGGTGGGGCTTTGGTCTGCATGTGCTGGCGGGGTCTGTATGGGCCATTTTCCACATACTGATTGTTGTTCTTCAGGCGTTCATTTTCATGATGCTCACGCTCGTGTATATCGGGCAAGCGCATGAAGGACACTGATTGATCTGGTCGCTTCATTCACTTTTCAACATTGACTATCTAAAGGAGTCTTCATGAGTAACGTCGGTCTGGTTGCAATTGCCTGTGGACTGATCATCGGCTTGGGCGCGAACGGCGCTTGTATTGGCATCGGTATCATGGGTGGCAAGTTCATCGAGGCGGCAGCACGCCAGCCTGAGCTCATGAACAGCCTGCAGACCAAGATGTTCTTGCTGGCTGGTCTGATTGACGCAGCGTTCCTGATCGGCGTCGGCTTGGCGATGATGTTCACTTTCGCAAACCCGTTCTCGGGCTGATTTGCGGAGCATTGGATCATCACACTCGGGAGGCGCGGTGCGCCTCTCCGGTAACCACCGTTAGAGAGAAGATCACGTGAACCTGAACGCAACGCTGTTCGCGCAGCTCGTTGTTTTCTTTATCTTGGCGCTGTTCACCATGAAGTATGTGTGGCCACCGCTGATGAAGGCACTCGACGAGCGCGC
>JBJTAS010000028.1:0-10426 GCA_046090895.1 Oxalobacteraceae bacterium
CAGTAGAGTACCTCCGCTCCGCTTGCGTAAATTCTTTCGAGGCTGCGCTGCCTTCCAGATCGCTGAAGGACTCTTCTGAATTCGCTACAGTGCAAAACACGCATGCCGCAGCTATCGCGATGAATGCTAATTGCTTCATGAAATTCTCCATCTTGTCATCAGTAGCCCTGCGCACTGAGGGGTGTGCAGAGTGCGCAAAGGCTTGCATTACATGGAGATGCTCAATCCGCTGCGGCAGTCTTTGGTGCAGAGGTTCCGCAGGGAGGAGGTAGGGTCACTGTCATCGTTGACGGATAGTCGAAGCCAGCGCCGCTACTGGCATCGACGGCATAGCCGATGATGCCGCCCGCGAGGATGTTCCCCCAGACGCCGCCATTGCTGCTTGATTTGAATTTGGTGGATGCGACGGAGTCGCCTTTTTTGCAGTCCACCGCCAGATCGCCGTAGGCTTTCTGGATCATGACCGAGCCGGGGGTTTTTACGTACCAGCTGCCCTTGTCATTCATCAGCGTACAGCTGGCTTCTGTGACGGGCTGTCCGTCACAGGTCGCGCTCACAGAAACAGGCTGGTTCTTGCTGCCAGTGATAGAAGCACACCCGGTGAGCAAGCTGAGCAGGCAGACAAGGATGACAGAACCAAACGAGAGGATGCGGGATGTTTTGTAGGTAAACACGATGTACTCCTGTGAAGAAAGCGCGGAGTATCGACCGGTCGTGTGTTGAGCTTTGGGAATTTAATGCTGTCAGAGTTTATAAGTTGGTAGGTAATCGATGTTGCTCAAAGCCAGTGTCTCGCATACCCACTGTTTCTTTTAATCAATCGCGCTCGCGCAAGGCTTCGCCAATCATCACCAGCACTGGCCCGTGGCACGCTGGAAGGCCCTCGGCCATCTGAGTCAGCGTCATGCGCATCACGCGCTCATTGCTGCGGCTGACGTTTTCAATGGCGATCACCGGCGTCGTTGACGGCTTGCCGGCAGTGAGCAAGCGTTTGGCAGTGGCTATGGCCTCTTGTCCACCCATGTACTGCACCAGCGTGTCGCAGCTTGGCAGCGCGGCCTCGTTGGTTTCACCGGCTGCGGTGGTGGAGGTAAAGAACGCTACATGACGGGCGATTCCGCGCTTGGTCAGCGGCTGTCGGATTGACGCGGCGGCAGCAAAGGCCGTCGTGACGCCGGGAACGATCTCGTAGGAGATGCTTGCTGCCTCCAGTGCGCTTAATTCTTCGTCAGCACGACCGAACAGCATGGGGTCGCCACCTTTGAGGCGCACGACTTTTGCGAAGCGCCGTGCACATTCGATGAGCTTGTTATTGATAAGGGGTTGCGCAGTGGATCGTTGGCCGCTGCGTTTACCCACGGAGATCAATAGCGCCTGAGGGCAGTGCGCAAGTATCTCTGGCGTCACCAGCGCGTCGTGCAACACGATGTCAGCGTCACGCAGCAGGGCGGCGCCGCGCAGCGTGATCAGGTCTGCGGCGCCGGGTCCGGCCCCGATCAGCCAGACTGTGCCGGGTTGGGGTAGCAGGGGACGGGAAAGCGGGTCTTGCATGAACGATCTGTCCGAGAATACAGGTCACGGCACTATTGTAGGCGCTGCTACCGTGACATCGGGGATGTAGGTGTTGACGGGCACCCCGGCAGTATCAGCCCAGACGAATCATCCCCGCGGCCACCGTCTGATGCGAGATCTCATCAATGAGTATGAAGCTGCCAGTGGCACGACTGTCTTCATAGGCATCGGCCGCAAGCGGCTGCTGTACGGTCAGCTGAATGCGGGCGATGCCGTTCAGCTTCAGCGCGTCACCTTCCTGACGCTGCTGGGTATTGATGTCCAGCAGAGAATCAATCGCGGTCACCTTGGCTGCTACCTGACGCGTGGTGTGCTTGAGCCAGGATTTACGGCGCAGGTCGAGTGGCTCTTCCGATAGCCAGCAGACATCGGCGCTGAAGTTCTTGACGACCGTCGCGGGTGCATCAGCCGCGCTCAGCATGTCGCCGCGCGAGATGTCGAGATATTCCTCCAGCAGCAGAGTGATCGATTTGCCGGCAGAGGCGGACTCGAGTGAGCCGTCCAGCGTGAGGATGTCTTTAACGGTCGCAGTCTGGCCGGACGGCTGCACGGTGATCTTGTCACCCTTGCTGACGGTGCCAGCCTCGATGCGACCCATATAGCCACGGAAGTCATTCGCTTCATGACCATTGTGGCGCGCGACCAGCTGCACGGGAAAGCGCAGCGCGGCTGCATGCTCGTCGTCATAGACGGAGAGTGATTCCAACAGCTCGATCAGCGTCGGGCCCTGATACCAGCCCATCTTCCCGCTGCGGGTGACGACATTGTCGCCGGCCAGCGCAGACAGCGGAATGGGGTGAATATCTTTCAGGCCCAGCTGCTCGGCAAATTCGCGGTATGCGGCGATGATGCGATCGTAAACCGCCTGATCATAGTCGACCAGATCCATCTTGTTCACTGCGACGATCACATGCTCGATCTGCAGCAGCTTGGCGATGGTCGAATGACGCTTGGTCTGGATCAGCAATTCGGCCTTGCCATTGGCATCGGTCTTTACCTTCGAGACGTCCACCAGAATGATCACGGCATCTGCCGTCGACGCACCGGTGACCATATTGCGGGTGTATTGCTCATGGCCGGGCGCGTCCGCGATGATGAACTTGCGCTTCGGTGTTGCAAAGTAACGGTAGGCGACATCGATGGTGATGCCTTGCTCGCGCTCGGCTTCCAGGCCATCGGTCAGCAGCGACAGATCGACCATGTCGCCTACGGTACGCTTGTGGCGCGCGCGGGAGATCGCATCGAGCTGGTCAGCGAAGATGCCCTTGCTGTCGAACAGCAGCCGCCCGATCAGCGTGCTCTTGCCGTCATCGACCGAGCCTGCGGTAATAAAACGCAGCAAGCCGCGCTCGTGTGCGCTGGCGTCTGCCGTGGCGTTGTGCTTATCGAGTACGGCGTTCATCAGAAATATCCTTCTTTCTTGCGTTTTTCCATCGAGGCTTCCGAGGTCTGGTCATCCATCCTCGTGGCGCCACGCTCGGTAATCTGGGTGACTGCCGTCTCGGCAATGATCTCGCTGACTGTGCCTGCAGTGGACGCGACCGGGCAGGTACACGAAATATCGCCCACGGTGCGGAAGCGCACCGTGCGGGTCTCGACAGTTTCGCCGTCTTTGGCAGGAGTCAGCGGCGTCAGCGGCACCAGCAAGCCGTTACGCGGTATCACCTGACGCTGATGCGCGAAATAGATGGGGGGCAGGGCGAGTTTCTCGCGCGCGATGTACTGCCAGACATCCAGCTCGGTCCAGTTCGAGATCGGGAACACGCGCATGTTCTCGCCGGGATGGACGCGGGTGTTATACAAGTCCCACAGTTCCGGGCGCTGGGCTTTCGGGTTCCACTGGCCGAAGTCATCGCGGAAGGAAAAGATACGCTCTTTCGCGCGGGCTTTTTCTTCATCGCGCCGCGCGCCGCCGATGCAGGCATCGAACTTGTGCTCGGCGATGGTTTCCAGCAGCGTCACGGCTTGCGCGGCATTGCGTGAATCGGTATCCGGATTACGCAGACGTACCGTGCCACGCTTGATCGAATCTTCGACCGAGCCCACGATCAGGCGCTCACCGAGTTCCGCCACACGCTGGTCGCGAAAGGTGATCACTTCCTCGAAGTTGTGGCCGGTATCGATGTGCACCAGCGGGAAAGGAAATTTACCGGGACGGAAAGCCTTCTCGGCGATGCGCAGCAATACAACCGAATCCTTGCCGCCCGAGAACAGCAGCGCCGGATTGCCGCACTCGGCTGCGACTTCACGCATGATGTGAATCGCTTCAGATTCCAGCCAGTCGAGATGGCGGTTGCTGGCCGCATCGATAAAAATTTTGTCTACCGGGGTGTTCATCTTGCTTATACCTCTTGGGTTTCGCTCTTGCGTTTCCGTCTTACGCTTCCTGAGCGGCTTTGATTCGGACCAGTTTGCCATCCACGACATGCAATCCGCATTCTTTTGAGTCCGGCTGCTCCCACCACCAGCGGCCGGCGCGCACATCTTCGCCGGGCTGGATCGCACGGGTGCAGGGCTCGCAGCCGATGGACGGATAGCCCTGGTCGTGCAGCGGGTTATACGGCACGTCATGGCTGCGGAGGTAGTGCCAGACATCTTCCTCCGACCAGTCGGCGAGCGGGTTGAACTTTCGCATGCCGTGCGCTGGGTCGTCTTGCTGCACCGCGAGTTCGCTGCGCGTCGTCGATTGCGCACGGCGTTGGCCGGTAATCCATGCGGTGTTACCGGCGAGCGCACGGTTCAGTGGCTCGACCTTGCGGATGCGGCAGCATTCCTTGCGCATCTCAACGCTGTCATAAAACGCATTCAGGCCATGGGTCTTCACATACGCATCGACGGCAGCAGCTTCGGGCTGGTACAGCGCGACCTCGTAGCCGTATACCTCACGGATGCGGTCGATCATGTCCAGCGTTTCCTTGTGCAGACGGCCAGTCTCCAGCGTGAATACCTTGATCGGCAGCGCCGCGCGCAGGATCAGATCAGTCAGCACCATGTCTTCGGCCGCAAGGCTGGACGCGAATACCGCCGGAGAGAACTCCGCAGCAATACGTTCCAGCGTCGCGCGCGTGGCGGCGAGCTTGCGGTCAAAGTCGTTGTCAGGCTTGGCGCTCACTGCACTTCCTCAGCGGTGGGTCGGGTCGCGCGACGAAACAGCGGCGTCTTCTGATCCCACGAGGTCTGATAGACATCAGAGAAATCGGTCAGGCCTTTGAGGGCGTCTTCGATGCTGCGGTCGGGGCGGGTCGCAAAGGCATTGAAGCCCACGCGCTGCAGGTAGAACAGCTGGTCGCGCAGCACATCGCCGATGGCGCGCAGCTCGCCGGTGAAGCCGAGGCGCGTGCGCAGATTGAACGCGGTCGAGTAGCCACGGCCATCCGCAAAGCTGGGGAAATCCACGGCGATCAGCGGCAGGCTGGCGGCATCGTCCTTCAGCGATTCGGCGCGCTCATCGGGTGCCAGCCAGACGCCGATATCGTTGCGTGCAGCCAGCGTCGGTTTTTGTGCAAGCCATACGGCGAGCGACACGATCTGTTTGCCGGCAGGGATAGTCACCGACGCCGGTGATTCATCTTCGGCCAGTTTCAGCAGGTTCCAGTCGTCGGTGACGATGGCCTTGTCTCTGATGATCTTAGGCATAGACAGTTTCTCCTGCGGCGTCAGCGACTTCGTCGATGGGGGTTGCATAGACATGAGCTTTGAATGGATCGATACCGACACGATTCACGGTGTCGATGAAGCGTTCTTCTTCGATGCGCTCGCGCACATAGACTTCCAGCAGACGTCCAATTACTTCCGGCATTTGCCCGGCAGCGAACGACGGGCCGATGATCTTGCCAATGGCGGTGTCATTGCCCTGCGCGCCACCGATCGAGACCTGATACCACTCCGATCCATCTTTATCAACGCCGAGAATGCCGATATTGCCCACATGATGATGGCCGCAGGCATTGATGCAGCCAGAGATATTCAGCTCGATCTCGCCGATATCGTGCTGGAAATCGAGGTCATCAAAACGCTGCGCAATCGCCTGCGCAATCGGAATCGATTTTGCGTTCGCCAGCGAGCAGAAATCGCCGCCCGGGCAGCAGATCATGTCGGTCAGCAGACCGATGTTCGGGGTTGCCAGACCTTGGGATTTGAGTGACTGCCAGAGGTCAAACAGATCGGATTGCTTCACATCGGCCAGCACCAGATTTTGCTCGTGCGTGACGCGCAGCTCGCCAAAGCTGTAGCGGTCAGCCAGATCGGCCACGAAATCCATTTGTGCATCGGTCGCATCGCCCGGTGGAATGCCGGTTTTTTTCAGCGAGACGGTGACGATGGAATAGCCATTGACCTTGTGCGGACGCACATTGCGGCCGACCCAGTTGGAGAACGCCTTGTTCTCGTGACGCAGGTTCTGCAGCGCGCTTTCATCGCTCGGCAGGTTTTCGTAGGCTGGTGGCGTGAAATAGGTGGCGACACGGTTCAGTTCTTCCAGTGTGATCGTGCTCGGGCTGTCTTTCAGATCGACCCATTCGGCTTCGACCTGACGGGTGAATTCTTCCACGCCCAGCGCCTTGACCAGAATCTTGATGCGCGCCTTGTATTTGTTATCGCGGCGGCCATACTGGTTATATACGCGCATGATCGCTTCGATGTAGGTGAGCAGATGTTCCCACGGCAGGAAGTCGCGGATCACGCTGCCGATGACGGGTGTGCGGCCCAGACCACCACCGACCAGTACCTGAAAGCCCAGTTCGCCCGCAGCGTTCTTCACCAGATTCAGGCCGATGTCATGCGCCTGCACCGCTGCGCGGTCTTCTGCGGCGGCATTCACGGCAATCTTGAATTTGCGCGGCAGGAAAGCAAACTCAGGGTGGAAGGTGCTCCACTGACGCAGGACTTCAATATACGGACGCGGATCGGCCAGCTCATCGGCGGCCACACCGCAAAATTGGTCGGACGTGATGTTGCGGATGCAGTTGCCGGACGTTTGTATCGCGTGCATTTCGACAGACGCCAGCTCAGCGAGAATCTCCGGGGTTTCTTCGAGCTTGATCCAGTTGTACTGAATATTCTGACGCGTCGTGAAATGACCATAAGCGTGATCATAGTGACGCGCGATGTGCGCGAGCTTGCGCAGCTGGGTCGATGACAGCAGGCCGTAGGGAATCGCCACGCGCAGCATGTAGGCATGACGCTGCAGGTACAGACCATTCTGCAGACGCAGCGGACGGAATTCATCTTCGGTCAACTCGTCTGACAAGCGGCGTTCGACCTGACCCTTGAATTGTGCAACACGTTCCTTGACGATCTGGTGGTCGTATTGATCGTAGCGATACATAGGCGTAGTCCTTGATGAATCCGTTAATCGCGACGTCTATTGCGACGTCTATTGCGACGTATATAGCGTCGTATGTGGCCTTGTTTACAGCACCAGCTTGGCAGCAACGCCGGTGAACGTGGTCGCAAGCAAACCGCGCAAGAATTTTTCCGGCACCGAGCGAGCGGCTAGCGAACCGCCGCCGGACAGGCCAACGCGCAAGCCCGCCGCTAATCCGGCAATGACGAAAAACAAGGCCGTAAAGCCTCGCGCGAAGAAGCCGAAATGCTAATAAACTTCGTCTATATTCCAAACGACAGAGAATTTATTTGCTTATATGCTCACCAGATATAAGCGAATCGGTTGCAAAGTTTTAAAAAAAGAAATATTTAATAAAAAATCTATTTTATTCAATACCTTAGCCCGTGATTGCTGAGCTGGGGTTCCGGGGAGTCACGATGAATCTTCATCAATTTCGCTTCGTGCGCGAGGCCGTCCGCCAGAAATTCAACCTGACCGAGGCCGCTAAAGCCTTGTTTACCTCGCAACCTGGGGTCTCCAAAGCCATCATCGAGCTGGAAGAGGAGCTGGGCATCGATATCTTCAGTCGCCATGGCAAGCGCATCCGTGGACTCACTGAACCAGGTCGGCAAGTGCTGAAGTCGGTGGAGGTCATCCTGCAAGAGGTCGAGGGTCTCAAGCGCATTGGCAAAGAGTTCGCCGCCCAGGACTCCGGCAGCTTTACGATCGCCACCACCCACACGCAGGCACGCTACTCTTTGCCCGCCGTGGTGCAGCAGTTTTCGCAGAAATTCCCGAAAGTGCGGCTCTCGCTGTTGCAAGGCAATCCCAAGCAAGTAGCGGAGATGGTGCTCAACAATCAGGCTGATCTGGCGATTGCTACCGAGGCGATTGCTGACATCGACGGCCTCGTCTCACTGCCGTGTTTTCAGTGGGAGCATATGGTGGTGGTGCCCGCCGAGCATCCACTACTGAAGTCAAAGAGCATCACACTGGAAGAGATCGTCGCTTTCCCGCTCGTGACCTATGATGCCGCGTTTGCGGGACGAAACAAGATCGATCAGGCCTTCGCACGTCGTCATCTCAAACCCGATGTCGTGCTTGAGGCTATCGACGCAGACGTGATCAAAACCTACGTTGAGCTCGGTATGGGCGTCGGCATCATTGCCGGGCTCGCCTTCAATGCGGCGCGCGATCCTAATCTACGTGCAATCCCTGCCGGCCACTTATTCGGCATGAATTTGTCGCGCATTGCGCTCAAAGAAGGCGCTTACCTGCGCGGCTACGTGTATACCTTCGTTGAATTGCTGTCGCCGAACTTGAGCCGCAAGATGGTGGAGCAGGCCCTGGCTGGCGAGCGAGACAGTTATGAGCTATGACGGGATGATAGGGCCGCGCTGGGTGAGCGATTGCCACCGCCGAATGAAACCGTAGCCAGCCTCGGTCTCGGTGGTCAATGGCGGCGGGTGAATAACTCGCGCGCGGCGGTGATCAGCCGACCTGCGATTTCTGCCGCATCAATGTGGTAGCTGCCGTCGGCAATTTGCTGGCGCAAGTGGATTACTCTGCCGGCATCCCCCGGTTGTCCCTCAGGATGTAACAGCGTGCATGCCGGGCCGGATGGGCCACCGGGCTGGGCGCCTAACCCGACGCCTGCGTCAGCGCCACCGGTGTCTCCCGGCGTAGTCAGCTGACTGATGGTGGCGACGGGCGGCAAACTGCTCGTCGATTCATTGATTTTCATGGCTTTTCCTGGTGCCGGCCCGGTTGGGTGCGGGCCTGTGAGCGTGTCTTGTAAGCATTAACGGCAGCGGGAGGGCGTTCTTGAGGTGGACAACGATTCAATAGTGCAAACTCAGTACACTGACGGGTCGCCGGTCCGACCGCGTGGTTTGCCGTCAGTGACGTGAGTCATTGACCTGGCCCGGCGAGTCATGTTTCAGAAATTGAATGATGTCAGTCAGGCCCCGTGACGTCGCGACGTCTAGCGGCGTGTGACGCTGGTGATTTTGGAGCTTACGGTCTGCCCCCCGCTCGAGCAGCATCGTGACCATGGCCACATCGCGCCGAAAGACCGCCATGTGCAAGGCCGTGTTTCCTTTGTGACTTTGAGCATTGACGTGCGCTTGATAGTGGATAAGCCTGTTGGCATGATTGAGCAGGCCGCGTCGGGCGGCGTACATCAATGGTGTGAAGCCCCGGCGGTTTTCGGCGTTCATATTTGCACTGTCGCCGTGCCGTAGTCTGATCTCGCGGATCAATTCTGCGGGTGCACTGGCAGCACAGATCAGGTGCAGGGGAGAATTCCCAAGCGCATTGATAGCATCAATCGACGCACCGGCACAGATCAGCGTCTTTGCCAGATCTCCTTGCCTTTTTTTGATTGCGTACATCAGCAAGGTATTTTTTCTGTGATCTGATATCTCGAATGTCGTGCATCGAGAGGCAGCCAGGCTCGCTATTGCCTGCTCACCGATATCACATAAGTGAAACAAGACATACGCTTTATCAAGCATGGGAAAATTTTTCCCAGACACGCTATCGTCAATAATATCCGCTATTTCAGTAAAACCACGCAAGACAGCAAGGTCATACGCTGTCTTTCCCTTCTTGTCTCTGATGTCTGGAGTAACGCCATTCATGAGCAAAAATTTGACGCCCGTATCGTCACCAAAATGGCATGCCTTATGCAGTGCTGTCTGCCCTTCCGAATCAGCCGTATCAGGATCAAATCCCAGAAGTAGAAGCAATGCTAGTTTGTAATGATTTTCTTTTTCTGACATGTAAGCATCGATAACGATGCTATTCATTTCAGGAACAAATTTTTTCAAATTCTCGATGCCGAAGCGTTTGAATAGTCTCAATACCGCTTGAAAGCTGCCATGGGCAAACTTGTATCGGATATGGCGGCCCATTTGGGCGATTCGTGCCTCATTTGCGAGGCTGATTTCCGGGCTGATGCGTGCACGAGTGAACGTTGCCTTGCCCGACAAGGTGAGATTGCAGCCAGCGTGTTTTCTGGCGTTTTTTAAAAGGGATTCAGCAGAGCTTGCATGGTCATGCTGACGAGATGAAAAATCCAGCTGAAGTTTCAATACCTCGGTTGTGGAGTCCGTCCAGATAGAACGCCCTTCACTGTAAAACAAGAAGTGATGGGGATAATGCTTCACCGCCTTGTGCAAGGGCTTTGACTCACAGACTGCAAAATGTACTGCGCCATTGCTGGGGGATCATGTTTTCCTCGCCCGAGAATCTCAGGTAGTTCGACGGCATCGATATCAAACTCATCTCCTGTTGTGCAGATCTCTAAGTTGCCAGCGTTCTCACTCCCGTGGGGAGTGATATAGATTTCCGTATCAGAATTAATATATCCTTCTTTTTTTAACTGCGTGACCAATGTTTTCAGGTGAGTGATTTTTTCTTCCTTGTTATGCCCACTCAACTGATCGAGCCGAATGGAAATGCCGCTCTGACCGGAGATGGATAGATATCTTTCCAGTTCTTGACCTTCGGTTGTTCCAAAAAACT
>JBJTAS010000029.1:0-14935 GCA_046090895.1 Oxalobacteraceae bacterium
TGTTGGTCTGTCGAGACACGGGCGTAGCGTGCGATACGTTTGGTCATTGGTCATCTCCAATGATGCTCTCGATTTAAGGGAAAGCACTACTGTGAAATGACACTGGAACCACACCTCTGCGTTTCAACACATGTGGTGAAAACATGTGGTGAATGCTCTTAGTGCAACTTGCGTAATCCCTTGATTTTATTGGGATTTAAGAGCATTTTTATCACTTGGCGGAGACCGAGGGATTCGAACCCTCGATACAGGTTTAAGCCCGTATGCTTCCTTAGCAGGGAAGTGCCTTCGACCACTCGGCCAGGTCTCCAGTGCCTAACGGGGATGTGCCTCCCGCTCGGCAAAGCACATAATAATAACTTTTGCATGACCTACGGTCAATCATGCGCGCTAACCCCTTGTAAATTCAAGGGCTTGCGCTTGTTGATCAGGCTCAGGACTTCTTCTCCGCCTTGTCGGTTTTATCCTTGTCTTTCTTTTCGACGATGGTGATCTGGTCGCCGTCTGACAAGCTGTCGGGCGGGTTGAGCACCAGCCGATCGGCGACGGTGACACCCGAGAGCACTTCAATCTTCTGCCCGAAATCCTTGCCTAGCTCAACCTTGTGCAGCGTGACAACGCCCTTCTCGTCCACCACCGCGACACGCGCGCCCTCACCTCGCAGCAGCAAGGTATTGACTGGGATGACCATCGCTGCATTGTGTCCGGCGGGTACGGACACATCCACATAGGCGCCGGGCATCAAACGGCCTTGACGGTTGTCGATGTTGACTTCCACTTGCAGACTGCGGCTCACCGGGTCGATCGCGCGTGCGGTGCGTACGATCTTTGCCTCAAACTTTTGGTTCGGCATCTCAGGCTGACGCAGCATGACCGTCTCGCCCACCTTAATACCTGCCGCATAGGCTTGCGGCACATTCACGTAGGCACGCAGCGTTTGCATCTGTACCAGCATGAAGAGCGGCTTAGTGGCGGTGGCACCGGCATCGATCAGGTCGCCGACGTTGACATTACGCTTGGTAATGACTCCATCAAAAGGCGCAACGATGCGGGTAAAAGACAGTAATTCTTTCAGGCGCTGTATGTTGGCATCGACCGCACCCAAATTAGCCAAGGCCTGTTCATAGGCGCTGCGGCGCTCATCGAATTCTTGCTGCGACACCGCGCGCTGATCAAGCAAACCCTTCCAACGATCCATGGTCACCTTGGCCAGATTCAGCGCCGACAGTGACTGCTGTCTGGCAGCCATCGCCTGTGCCAACTGCTGCTCGGTTTCCGGGCTACTGACCTCAGCGAGCAACTCGCCGCGTTTTGCCTGACCGCCGATATCCTTGGTCCAGCGAACGAGGTACCCACTGGCACGCGAAGAGATCGGTGATTCAACCAAGCCCAGCAGAGTGCCCGGCAACGAGATGGTTTGATCGGCATTACCCGGTTCAGCATGCACCACTGAGGCGTACAATTTGCCGCGGCTCTTGGCATCCGCAGCCAGTGCGGTAGCCTCTGCGCGCTGGCGCATGAAAGTCATGCTGCCGGCAATCAGGAGCAGCACCAGCAGACTGAAAAAGCCCAAGCGCATCATCCGCCAGGTGCGCACACGACGAATCTCTCGCGAACGCGAACCCTCGCCTTGCATGGCTAGATAAGCGTGACGTTCTTTGCTCATGATTCTTTCCTTCAGACTGGCTGGGCAATGAGCCGCGCGCGCTCACGCCTTGCAATAAAACGATGCGCCATGGCGAACACGATCGGTACGAAGAACAAGGTCGACACGGTGGCGAACAGCAGCCCGCCGATGACAGCGCGTCCCAGTGGCGCGTTCTGCTCGCCGCCTTCGCCCAATCCCAACGCCATGGGCAGCATGCCGATGATCATTGCCGAGGCCGTCATCAGCACCGGCCGTATACGGGTCGAGCCCGCCTCGAGCGCGGCTGACAATGGCGGCACGCCAGCGCGCAATCGCTGCAAGGCAAACGACACCACCAGAATACTGTTGGCGGTGGCAACGCCCATGGTCATGATGGCGCCGGTCAGCGCGGGCACCGACAAGTGCGTGCCAGACAAAAAGAGCATCCAGGCGATGCCGGCCAGTGCGGCCGGCAGGGCACTGATGATGATTAGCGGGTCGAGCCAGCTCTGGAAGTTCACAACGATCAGCAGATACACCAGAATGATTGCACCGGCGAGCCCGAGCAGCAGGCCGGTGTAGGACGATTTCATGGTGTTGACCTGCCCGCGCATCTGTAGCTTGTGACCTTTTTTCAGCTGGGGCTGCATTGCCTCGACTTCCTTGCTGATGTCTTTGACCACGCCACCAAAATCGCGGCCGTGCACGCTTACGTAAATATCGACCACGGGTCCGATGTCATACTCGGACACCACCGCAGGCGTGGCCATCGGCTTGGCTGTCACCAGATTGCCCAGCAGCTGGGGACTGCCGCCACCAGTCGGTGAGACGGGGGTGCGCATCAGCTCATCGAGCGTATCGACCTTGTGCTGTGGCGACTGCACGAGGACGTTGTACACCACGCTATTACTGGGATTGACCCAGAACGCGGGCTGCGTCTGAAAGCTGCCCGCCAGCGATACCAGCACGTTCTGCGCAACGTTGGCCGCTGACAGATTCAGGGCCTGCAGCGCGGTGCGATCAGTTTCCAGCGCCAGCGTCGGCTGATCCAGACGCTGGTGTATGTGCACATCGACCGTGCCGGGAATTTTCTCGAGCTTGCGCAGCAGCTGCTTGGCCAGCTCGTAATTGGCGTTGATATCCTTGCCGGAGAACTGCACATCAATCGGCGCCTGCGAGCCGAAATTCAGAATCTGCGAAATGATGTCGGGCGGCTGAAAATAAAACTCGGTTCCCGGGTAACGCCGCGGCAATTCATGTCGCAATCGCGCGATGTGCGACTGCGTGGGCTTGTGTCCCTGCTTTAGCGAGATCAGCAACTCAGTGTCAATAGCCCCAAAGGTGCCCGCATTGTTGTATGACATGTTCATGCTGCTGATCGTCACGCCGATATTGGCCAGCACGGTGTCGAGCTCGTCCGGCGGCACCAGCTGCCGTATCTCGCGCTCGACCTGATCAGCAAGACGCGCCGTTTCTTCAATGCGTGTGCCCGATGCGGCGCGCATGTGTAAACGGATTTGCCCTGCGTCGACTTCGGGGAAAAAGTCCTGACCCAACAGGAAGAACAAGCCGCAGGAAGCCACACAAAAACTCAGGAACATCGTCACGAAGGCCTTGCGTCGTGTCAGCAGGGCCGAGAGCGCGGACAAATAGGTCGCCCGCATACGCTCAAAGCCGCGATCAAACGCCAGGTGCACGCGTTTGAGCGCGCTCGGCTTTGCGCTGCTGGCATGGGCCTGATGCTTCATCATCATCAGCGCCATGGTCGGCACCAGCGTCCGAGAGAGGAAGTAGGAGGCCAGCATCGCAAACACCACCGCCTCAGCCAGCGGCACGAACAGATAGCGCGCGACACCCGTCAGGAAGAACATGGGTAAAAACACGATGCAGATACACAGCGTCGATACCAGCGCCGGCACCGCAATCTCGCTGGCCCCGTCGAAGATGGCGTTATACAAGTCTTTGCCGAGATGCAGGTGGCGCTCGATGTTCTCTATCGTTACCGTGGCATCATCGACCAGAATACCGATGGCCAGCGTCAGTCCGCCCAGCGTCATGAGATTGATCGTTTCACCCAATGCATGCAGCACGATAATGGAGCTGAGTATCGACAGCGGTATCGAGACGGCAATAATGCAGGTGCTGCGCCAGTTACCCAGGAACAGAAGGATCAATACCGCCGTCAGCAGCGACGCAATGATGGCCTCGTGCAGCACGCTGTCGATGGCGGCGCGCACGAAGATGGACTGATCGAACATGGTCGTGATATTCAAGCCCTCTGGCGCGCCTTTCATGATCTCGGCAACCTTGGCTCTGACATTGTCGACAATGTTCAGCGTGGATTCCGAGCCATTCTTCATCACGGTCAGCAGCACACCTCGCTCGCCGTTCTTCTTGACGATGTTCTGTTGCGGCTGGAAGCCGTCACGCACGTGCGCGACTTCGCGCAAATAGGTCGTGGAGCCATTCACCGTCTTGACCGGGATCTGGTTCATGCCTTCAATGGAATCGGGCGAGCCATTCAGCCGCACGGAATGCTCAAGCTCGTTGAGCTTTACCGTGCCGGTGGGAAGAATCAGGTTCTGCGCATTGACCGCGTTGACTACATCGGCAGGTGTGAGGCCCTTGGCGAGCAAGGCCTGGGTGTCGAGGTCGATGGAGACCACGCGGAATTTACCGCCGTACGGATACGGCACCGCGACACCCGGAATCGTGATCAGCTGCGTGCGCACCTGATTGATCGCAATATCGTTGAGCTGCTGCTCGGACATCAGGGGGCTAGACAAACCCACCTGCACCACCGGCACACTCGAGGCCGAGTAATTGATGATCAGCGGCGGCACCGTGCCCGGTGGCAGCGTGCGTAACATGAACTGACTGATGGAGGTGATCTGCGAGATCGCGGACGGCAAGTTCACATTGGGATGGAAATACACCTTCACCACCGCCAGACCGGCCATGGACTGCGATTCGATATGCTCGACATCATTGACCGTGGTGGTCAGTGCTTTTTCATAGGGGCTGACGATGCGCTCGCGCATGTCCTTGGGCGCCATGCCGGTGTAGCTCCAGACGACGCTGACGACGGGGATTTTGATGTCGGGGAGGATATCGGTCGGCGTAGAGCGAAGCACGAACGGCGTCGCCAGCAAGATCATCAGCGCCATCACCAGATAGGTGTACGGACGCCGCAGCGCGATATCGACAAGCCACATAGAAATGCCCGGATGGAGGTCACGTGTTCCCGGGATTTCCGCAGGAATCGTGCTTTATTTACGTTATCTGTCGATTATTGCACGGCTGTGCGATTTAATCTTCAGAATACATTGAGGCGGGGTTTTTGGCAGCGACAAGAACCCCGTGTGGCGGGGCTCCTGAGTTCGGCATCTGTACTCTTTTTTGCATGCTGGATGGACCATCGCTGGCACGGCGCACCGCGGTGAGCCGCACTGCCTTCGGAAACCTTCGAGTGCCTGCCCACCGGCTGAGGCGTTTCGGGACACCCCAAGGGGCGGATCAGTCCTTTTCCAGACCAAAGGCCTTGTGCAGCGCACGCACGGCCAGCTCCATGTATTTCTCATCAATCAGCACCGAGATCTTGATCTCCGAGGTCGAAATCATCTGGATGTTGATACCCTCTTCCGAGAGCGTGCGGAACATCTGCGATGCAATGCCCACATGGCTGCGCATGCCCACGCCAACCACTGAAACCTTGGAGACCTTGTTGTCACCCACGACGTCGATCGCTCCCAAGGAGGGTTTGACGCCGTCATCGATGATCTTCATTGACTTGTCATAGTCGCCGCGCGGCACGGTGAAGGTGAAATCGGTTTTACCATCGACAGAGATGTTCTGGATGATCATGTCGACTTCCACATTCGCATCGGCCACCGGGCCGAGAATCTGGAAGGCGATGCCGGGCTTGTCTGGCACGCCGCGAATGGTGATCTTGGCCTCATCGCGGCTAAACGCGATGCCGGTGATGGTGGCTTGTTCCATGTGAGTGTCTTCCTCAAACGATATCAGGGTACCGGAATGGGCTTCTTCTTCCAGCGGGATCATCGGGTCTGTCAGTGATGAAAGCACGCGAGTCGGCATGCGGTAGTTACCGGCGAATTCAACTGAGCGTATCTGCAAGACCTTCGAGCCCAGCGAGGCCATCTCCAGCATTTCTTCGAACGTAACGGTCTTCAGACGGCGCGCATCGGAAACCACGCGCGGGTCCGTGGTGTAGACACCATCGACATCGGTGTAGATCAGGCATTCATCCGCCTTGAGCGCCGCCGCCACGGCGACGGCTGAGGTATCCGAGCCACCACGACCCAGCGTGGTGATATTTCCTGCATCATCCTTGCCCTGAAAGCCGGTGATGATCACGATGCGTCCCGCGTTGAGATCTTTCTTTACCCTCGCATCATCAATCGACTGAATCCGCGCTTTGGTGTAAGCGCTGTCAGTGATGATGGGCACCTGCCAGCCGGTGTACGACACCGCTGCTTTGCCTATCGATTGCAGTGCAATGGCCAAGAGCGCCACCGAGGCTTGCTCGCCGGTGGAGGCGAGCATGTCGAGTTCGCGCGGATCGGGCTGCCCGCTGAGCTCCTTGGCCAGACCCAGCAGTCGGTTGGTCTCGCCGGACATGGCCGAGGGGACGACCACGATCTGATAACCAGCGTCATGCCACTTGGCGACGCGCCGGGCGACGTTCTTGATGCGCTCGGTCGAGCCCATCGAAGTGCCGCCGTATTTGTGAACGATTAATGCCATTTAAGAAAAAGGATCGGTGCAAATCGGTGAAAAATCGCGGTAAAGCCTGTGATTTTACATGTTGCAATGCAGAATGACAATTATCCCAAAACAGGAAGAAGCCCTGCTTCGTAGTCAGCGGCCAAAGTGAATGCAGAACTCGCAGGACCCTTACAGGCAGATCTTGAAACGGGTAGCCCGGGCTATGGGCTTGACCTGATTTTTCTGTCGCCGCATCTCCACCAAACCATAATTGGACATAGTTTTCAGGGTGCGGGACAAGTTGCCCGGCTGCCGCCCTGTGAGTTCGGCCAAGTTAGAAATCGATTCTGGCTCTGACTCGACGATGACCTGTAGCAAGGCACGATTCTCGTCACTCAGCACTTCTGCCAGGGAACGCATCGAAGTGAACCATATCTTCGGTTCAGAGGGACGAGGTTTGTAGTCTCCTCTGGCAATGGAGAGCATGCGCTTTCTGATCTCCTGCTGCGGCAGAATGCCTATCCTGATGGTTTTCATGACTTTCTCAATCGATTGAGGAGCTTGTCTGCATCTCTGAAAAAATCCGAGAGAAGTTGCTCTGCAGTTTGGAATTCATATTGCTGGACATCTTCACGTCCCTGTTGATGAACATGATCAGCCGCTCGACGCTTACCCGCGAATTTGAACTTACCTGAGCGTCTGACAGGATGTGCATTGTCATAACCAAGCACACGCCTACCGCTAGGTTCGTGCAGAGTAAGCGAATAGCGGATACCGTGAGGCACCTCCTCAGAAGCGCGCACGGATCGTGCATCAATCTTTATCCAGTAACCTCCACCCTGATCGATGACCTGTCCATCCAGATCAAGAAGAGTGTCGAGTCCGTAGTCTCTGCGCATACGGCAGAGTATCAACGGATGATAAAGTCTGCCACTAACAGCGTACACATACAAGCAGTTTCGCCACAAATACGCAGGTTTTATCGCCTGCGACAAACATCAGGCAGAGATCACAAGCTCCCAACGTAACGCGACCCCGCCCTCGGTCAGCCCTGAGCGCACATCCATGCCCAGACCCGCTGCGAAAATGAGCTGCTTCCCCGCATACAGCAGTGGCAGCCAGGGTCGCTGCACGGCCGGAATGTCCGACTCCTGAAACAGATTTTTCAATGTTCGCGACGGACGTTTCGGATGTAGCTGCAAACGCTCACCCCCGTTGCGCGCGCGCACGCTCAGCGGACCAGATCGCAGCAAATCGGGATCGACTCCCGTGCCCTCATCGGTCGTAAATACGAGTCTTCCCCGCCACTCAGGCAGCGGCAGGCTTTTCTCTTCCCGCCAGGTCAGCGCTATCGCCTCGGTCGGAGGCTGCTGAAAATGCACTGGCCGTATGCAGAGTTTGTGACGCTGTCTTTCGATCACCCATTGCGCTAGGTGCACTGACGGCTGCGCATCAGTGGATGAGTGCAATAACTGCTCATGCATCTGCTGCAATTGCGCCTCACTCGGGTAGTGGCCTGTACATGCCCTTACCCAGTATCTGAACAGATTGTCCCGCCGGTCGGATGACAATAGCAGCAGCGCCTGCAGCAACAAGTCACCACCAACCCTGCATTGCGCAAAATCCTGTTCAGCCAAGCCTTCAAGCAAGCGCTGCGCTTGCTGATAGTGTCGCGCGCCTCGGGATAGCGTTTGCGAGAAACCAGGAAAATGGCGCTCAATGACTGGAAAAACCTCATGGCGCAGGCGGTTGCGACGATAGCGAGTGTCCGAGTTCGACTCGTCCACGATGGAAGTGATCGAAAACTCTGCCGCCATCTGCTCCAGCTGCTTGCGTGACACGTCAAGCAGTGGCCGACCCAGGGCCACGGTATCGGGCAGTAGCGCATGTGAGGGCTGATAGCTCGCCATTCCCGAAGCCCCCGGTAGCCCAGCACCGCGCAGCGATTGCAGCATGACGGTCTCGGCCTGATCGTCTTCATGATGCGCTGTGAGCAGCAGACGCACGCCATGCGCTCCGCACATCTCGCCCAGCGCCGCATAACGTGCCAGCCGCGCGGCATGTTCGGTGCCATGCTCACTGACCTTCGACACCTGCATTTTGCGCGAATCGAACGGCACCTGCAAAGCCTCACACTGATCGCGCGCGTGCGCGAGCCAGTCATCCGCGTTCGGGCTCAGCCCATGATGCACATGAAACGCGTGAGTTGTCAGACCACGTGCCTTGCAGACCTGCAGTGTCAAGTGAAGCAGCACGGACGAATCGAGACCGCCGCTAAAGGCAACGGCGATGGCGCCATCACCAGAAAGCACAACGCGCGCCAGAATTGCTTCCAGCGCGCGTTCAAAGGCCTCTTCGGCAGTACGAAATCTGGGCTTATTCAGACGCGTTGATTTCCTTGAATTTGCCATAGCTCATCAGCTTCTCATGGCGGGCTGCGAGCAGATCCTTGGTCTTCACGCCCTGAAACTGGCGCAGCGTATCCGCTAAGGCGCGCTTCAAGAGCACCGCCATTTGTTTCGGGTCGCGATGCGCGCCGCCCAGCGGCTCATTGACGATCTTGTCGATCAGGTTCAGCGCCTTCAGACGGTGCGCGGTCAGACCAAGCGCCTCGGCGGCATCCGAGGCACGCTCGGCGGTCTTCCACAAAATCGATGCACAGCCTTCTGGCGAAATCACCGAGTAGGTGGCGTATTGCAGCATCAGCACGGCATCACCCACGGCAATTGCCAAAGCGCCGCCCGAACCGCCTTCACCGATGATCGTCGCAATCAGGGGTACCTTCAGTTCAGCCATGGCATACAGATTGTGGCCGATGGCTTCCGATTGCCCGCGCTCTTCGGCGTCAATGCCGGGAAAGGCGCCGGGCGTATCGACGAAGGTGAATACGGGCAGGCCGAATTTTTCTGCAAGCTTCATCAGGCGCATGGCCTTGCGATAGCCTTCGGGTTTAGGCATACCAAAGTTGCGCAGCGTGCGCTCTTTGGTATCGCGGCCTTTCTGGTGGCCGATCACCATGCAGGCCTGACCATTGAAGCGTGCGAGACCACCCACGATGGAGAGGTCATCCGCATAGGAACGGTCGCCATGCAGTTCGTGGAAATCAGTGAAGATCTCGTTCACGTAGTCCATGGTGTAGGGACGCTGCGGGTGACGCGCGATCTGGGATACCTGCCAGGGAGTGAGCTTGCCGTACAGGTCTTTGGTCAGCTGCTGGCTTTTCTGGGACAGACGATCGATCTCTTCTGAGATATCAACCGCCGAGTCTTCCTGCACGAAGCGCAGTTCTTCGATCTTGGATTCCAGCTCAGCGATAGGCTGCTCAAAGCCGAGGAAAGTGGTTTTGCTCACATAAGCTCCTTTTATCCGTGACCCGGTGCGGGTAACTCACGCAGCCCGGCGCAAGGATAATGCCAATATGGCATTTACACAATCAGTATTCTACCGGGATCGGGTCCAGGCTGCGCCATAAATACCAGGTGGCGACGGTGCGCCACGGCTCCCAGTTAGCAGCGACTTCGCGGGCGTCGCTGCGAGAGACAGGCTCCCCAGAAAAGTAATTCACGCTGATACCTTTTAATAGGCCAAGGTCATCCAGCGGAAAAATGTTGGGTCTTAATAAATTGAAAATCAAAAACATCTCAGCCGTCCAACGGCCGATGCCCCGGATTTGTATCAACTCGGCGATGACGTCCTCGTCGTCCATCGAGCTCCAGTCTTTCTCGTGGACGCTGCCATCGGTGAAATGGACAGCCAGATCGAGCAGGTACTCCGCCTTGCGCTTGGATAGCCCGCAGGCCGCCAGCTTGACCTGCCCCTGCCGCTTCACCTGTGCGGGCGTCATCTTGGGGCACGCGACCATCACACGCTCCCAGACCGCCTGCGCCGCCTTGACCGAGATCTGCTGGCCGACGATGGAACGCGCGAGCGTCATGAAAGGATCGCCACGCCGCACCAGCCGCAGATCGCCAAAGCGCGGGATGAGCTTTTTCATGATGCGGTCGCGCTTCATCAGTTCGGCCTTGGCCTGCTCCCAGTAATGCGGCACCAGCAGGATTTCGGGGGTCTTATTCATATCGATGACTCATGTGGATGGTTCATCTCAGGCTCTGCGCCATTCGGTCAAGCCACCCGGTTTGTCTTCGAGCACAATACCCTGAGCCAGCAGTTCGGCACGGATTCGGTCGGCCTCGGCAAATTGTTTGTCTTGCTTGGCCTGCGTGCGGGCAGCAATCTGCGCACTGACCTGTTCATCCGAGACGCCGCCCACAGCAGAGCGTCCCTGCAGAAAAGCTTGTGGCTGCCGGCCCAGCAAGCCGATCACGCCACCTAATGCCTTGAGCTGCCGCGCCAGCGCGGGTGATTTGTCGCGATTCACCGCAGTGACGAGGTCAAAAAGGCAAGCGATAGCGATGGGCGTGTTGAAATCATCGTTCATCGCCTCGGCAAAGCGCTTGGCATGCGGTTCTTCCCAATCCAGCGGATGCTGATCGGCTTCGGTGTCCTTGAGTGCAGTGTACAAACGGGCGAGTGCCGTGCGAGCGTCGTCCAGATGTACATCGGAATAATTCAGCGGGCTGCGGTAGTGGGCGCGCAAGATAAAAAAGCGGATCACTTCGGGATCGAACTTCTTCAGCACTTCGCGTATGGTGAAGAAATTGCCCAGGGACTTGGACATTTTCTCATCATCGACGCGCACAAAGCCATTGTGCATCCAGTAGTTGACGAAACGGTGACCATGCGCCCCCTCGGATTGCGCGATTTCGTTTTCATGATGCGGAAATTGCAAGTCCTGTCCGCCGCCATGCAGATCGAACTGCTCGCCGAGCAGCTCGCACGACATCGCCGAGCATTCAATATGCCAGCCCGGACGACCACTACCCCAAGGGGAGGGCCATTTGACTTCATCGGGTTCGTTCTCGCGCGAGGACTTCCAGAGCACGAAATCGAGCGGATCGCGTTTGGTGGTAGCGACATCAACGCGTTCGCCCGCTCGCAGATCGTCCAGCGACTTGCCAGAGAGCTTGCCGTATCCCTCAAAATCACGCACCGAGAAATTCACATCGCCATCGCTGGCCTGATAGGCAAGCCCTTCAGCCTCGAGCTTGCCGATCAGCGCGAGCATCTGCGGTACATACGCGGTGGCCCGAGGTTCATGATCCGGTCGCTGCACACCGAGTGCATCAGCATCTTCATTCATCGCTGCGATGTAACGGTCGGTCAGCTGAGAAATACGCTCGCCATTCTCGACTGCGCGGCGGATGATCTTGTCATCGATGTCGGTGATATTGCGCACATACGTGACCTCATATCCCAGTGATCGCAGCCAGCGCTGCACCATGTCAAATACCACCATCACCCGCGCATGCCCGAGGTGGCAGAAATCGTAGACGGTCATTCCGCACACATACATCTTCACCCTGCCCGGCTCGATGGGAACAAAAGCCACTTTGTCACGGGTCAGCGTGTTATAGATCTTCAGTGCACTCATGGGTGGTTGCGAGGATTGGCGGCAGTACAAATTCGGAGCGGGCGCGGCACGCGAGCTGCCGCAAGCGACGAAGATGCCAGAAATTGGCGTGGCAGGATTTTGCTAAAATGCACGCTGGGTCGAAGTATAACATTGAAGTATGTGTCTCTTGCAGGCACGACAAGCGCCGAAGCACCGCCCGACAAGCCTTGCCTCATCTTGTCACACACAAGGAAACCATCATGCTGATTCGCCGTCAGTTACTAACGCTTTTTTCTGTCGCACTGCTGACAGCCATCACCGGCGTGGCCAGCGCCCAAGCCGCACCCAAAATCGCGATGAAAACCAGTCTGGGTGATCTCGTGATCGAGGTGTACCCTGACAAGGCACCCAAGACAGCAGAGAATTTTCTGGCCTATGTCAAATCAGGCTTTTACAACGGCACTGTATTTCACCGCGTGATCAATGGGTTCATGGTTCAAGGTGGCGGCTACGACACCAACCTGCGCGAAAAGCCCACTCGCGCACCGATACCGAATGAAGCCAAGAATGGCCTGAAGAACCGTACCTATACCATCGCGATGGCACGCACGGCTGATCCGCACTCAGCCAGTGCGCAGTTCTTCATCAATGTGAATGACAATGCCTTTCTCGACTACCCGGGACAAGACGGCTGGGGCTACGCAGTGTTCGGCAAAGTCATCAGCGGCATGGAAACGGTGGACAAGATCAAGGCGGTCGAGACAGACCGTCGGGATAAACCAAAAGCCAATGTCGTGATCGAGTCCGCCGCCCTCATTGAATGACGTGTTAATCCCGCCGCAGGAGTCCCCTACCATGACCGTCGTCCTCACTACCAACCACGGCAAGATCACCCTCGAACTCGACGCAGAGAAAGCGCCAAAATCCGTGGAAAATTTTATTAGCTATGTGAAGTCCGGCCATTATGACGGCACCATCTTTCACCGTGTGATCGATGGCTTCATGACACAGGGTGGTGGCTTCGATCCCGACATGAAGCAGCGCTCTACCGAAGACCCGATCGACAACGAAGCTGACAATGGTCTGACCAATGATCGCTATACCATTGCCATGGCCCGCACCTCGGATCCGCACTCGGCCACTGCACAGTTTTTCATTAATGTCAGCGATAATGATTTTCTCAATTATCCCGGCTCCGATGGCTGGGGTTATGCCGTATTTGGCAAAGTCACTGAAGGTAGGGATGTGGTCGATGAGATCCGGGCAGTCAAGACAGGCCGTCGCAGCATGTTCTCCGATGTACCAGTCGACGATGTCATCATCGAAAAAGCAGAAGTCGTCTGACTCCATCTAAGCAACGCATGAGCGAGGCCAAGTCAACGACTGCAAAAGCGCAACCCGAAACGGTTGCGCTTTTCGTTTCGGACCTGCATCTGCAAGCCAGCATGCCGCGCACGACTGAAGCCTTCTTCCGCTTTTTGCGGACCGAAGCGACTCAGACGTCTTGCTTGTATCTGCTGGGTGACATCTTTGAGTACTGGGCGGGCGACGACGATCTTCAGACACCGTTCAATCGCAGCGTGTGTGATGCCTTGCGAACGCTGTCGGAGGCTGGCGTGAGACTGTACTGGATCGCCGGCAACCGCGATTTTCTCGTCGGCTCTACCTTCGCGGCAGAGGCCGGTCTGACGCTTCTGCAGGAACCGCAGATCATCGACATCGCTGGGCAGAATGTCCTGCTAGTGCATGGCGATGCGCAATGTATTGACGATACTGCTTACATGAGCTTTCGCGCACAGGTACGCCATCCTGAGTGGCAGCAGTCCTTTCTCACAAAACCGCTTGCCGAGCGCAAGACACTCATTGAAGGCATGCGGGAAGGCAGCCGGGCAGCGCAACAAGAAAAATCCATGGAAATCATGGATGTGAACCTGCCCGAGATCGAGCGCTTGTTCAGTGCCTACGATGTGAAGCAGATCATTCACGGACACACGCACCGGCCAGGGGTGCATGAGACCGCCGGGGGCGTGCGGTATGTGCTGCCGGATTGGGATTGCGAGGGTGAGGTCGTGCGGGGCGGATGGCTTGCGATGAGTAGCGAAGGCCAGATTCGCAGCGTCACCCTGCAGGGGTAGTCAGCTGCCGGTTAACGACACTGGATTCCGGCCTGCGCCGCAATGAGGACTTTGAAAGCCAATCCCGCCAGAACCGTCATCCCGGCGCAGGCTGGGATCCATCATCACGCTGACACCGCCCCAATCACTCCACCAGCTTGTTCAACTGATCCTTGTTGAATTTGTCCAGCTCCGGCACCACCTCGCAGGCAATCCCTGCCGCCGTGAGCGCGTTGACGATCTTCACCAGCTGCAGTTCCTGAGAGGCGGCATTGTCGATCAGGCCATGCAATGCCTTTGAGAGCGGATCATCGCCGTTCGGTGTAATTCCATAGGCCGAGAACATGCGTGCGGCCGCATCGTCCTTGGACTGTTCGCTGTCTTTTTCAATCACTCGCGCAGGATTACCGATCGCCGTTGCCCCTGCCGGGACTTCTCTCACCACGACGGCATTCGAGCCCACTTTGGCGCCCTCGCCCACGGTGAACGCACCCAGCACTTTCGCGCCAGCGCCAATGATCGCGCCGCGACCCAGCGTAGGATGACGCTTCGCACCCTTGGACAGTGAGGTACCGCCCAGCGTCACGCCCTGATAGATGGTGCAATCGTCGCCGACCTCGGCGGTCTCGCCAATCACCACACCGAAGCCGTGATCGATGAACACGCGCTGCCCGATGGTGGCGCCAGGGTGAATCTCGATACCGGTAAGACCGCGAGCAATATGCGAGATGAAGCGACCCAGCCAAGGAAAGCCGCCGCGCCAGCAGGCACTCGCCCAGCGATGCATGACGATTGCATGCAGACCCGGGTAGCAGGTGAGCACCTCCCAGGTACTGCGGGCGGCAGGGTCGCGCTCCCTGATGCTGGCGATATCTTCCCTCAAACGGCTGAACATGATCTGAACACGGGTTGGTGGTGAAGCTGCAAGTTTAGGGGATTTGTTTGCGCCCGCCCTGATAACTAGCTGAGTCAGACCGCGGGAGGGGCGAGCCGTTGGCGCCGCGCCTCGTAAAG
>JBJTAS010000030.1:0-55474 GCA_046090895.1 Oxalobacteraceae bacterium
TGACTGACATGAGGTACCTGAAAAAGCCAACGCGCAAGGATGCGGTGGCGAGGGTCAGAAAACACCAGAGCGCTATTGTAGCCAGACCCCTGCGCAGAGCGCCGGCCTACACGAGCAGAGGACTGTCACAACCTGAGCCTAAGGCACGTAAACCTCTGGGCTATAATTTTGCGCCGCACACGCAGTCGCGTGTTACGAGCGCGTCTCGCCGTAGTTCAATGGATAGAACGAGTGCCTCCTAAGCGCTAGATACAGGTTCGATTCCTGTCGGCGGGACCAAACGCGGCGACCATGACGGCAAAGACGGCCACAAGGTCCACCGTCTGACATGCAGCATCGATACTACCCGCGCGAACTAGCGCCAGCCCGAGACTCGCAGCCAACCAGAACCAAGCAGACCCTTGTGGTGGTATCCGTTTTGCTGGCGTGTTGGCGAGACCTCCTGAGCGCGTACGGCCCAGGGAAGAGCGGCCGGTGGTCACTGGCACACGCGATTGAGGAGTTCCTCGTCGGCGCTACCCTTGCGCACCGAGGCCATCCTCAGCGTCGTATCCATCGTGCTGACCAGCGTTCCCTCGGCACGCCGGCCGGTGTACTTCATGACTTTTTCCGAACCCGTTTTTCGCACCGCGCAATCGACTGCGGTCAAAAATTTTTCGGATAACAGTTCCTGACCTTCCAGGCTGGTGATCGGTTGTTTGTGCTCCGTCAGCGTCCACAGCTTGATCACATCGCCCTGCCGGCTGAGGAACTGGTTATCGTAGAACTCCTCATGGTCAGTATGGCGCTGATAAGAGACCCAATCGGCATGCGCTGGCAGGTAGCATGTCAGCATCACGCACCCGAGAAGACGCGCTTTCATCAGTTCAGCTTCCTCGGCGCGCCAAAGCTGCCCTCTTTGGGGTAAAGGAAGGTCGTCTTGCTGGGGCCCATGCCTACGATTTGTACGATCGTACCCTCTGCGCCCGCCGAACCATCGTAATGAACGCCGCCTGCCGGATGGAACATGTAACTACCGGTCTTCAGCGGCACCGTGGCAGCAGGATCCCAACTGTCATCCTTGCCTGCATTCCATGTACCCTGAATCACCGTGATATGACGATCCTCGCCGTGAAAATGCGGCGAGCTCATCACGCCCGGCGGAAAGTGCGCGCGAATCACATACTGACCGGGCTTGGACGGGTCGCCGTACACCACGGCGATCTTCACCCCTTGGCCCGCCTCTTTCCAGACGATGTTCTCGGGCAGAGTGATCTGAAAATCTTTGTCGCTCTGGGCGGACAGGCTGGGGGCTACCGCCAGCATCGCGGCGACGCCCAGCGCGGGCATGATAAGACGGGTCTTGAAAGACATAGTTGAGCTCTTGGTGGGTTGCGGGAAATTTCTTTACGACAACATATCATAGTTCATCGTGCACACCATCGGTATCCTTAGACCCGCAGTGCAGCATGGCGACGCCGGGCAGAACCAAGGCATAATCTTGGGCTGAATCACTCCAAGCCAACTTTGCCGACCGGCATGCCAACAAAAAAGGAAAAATATGAAGCTGGTACGTTATGGCCGCCCTGGCCGCGAAAAACCCGGAATGATCGATGCCGAAGGTAAGCTGCGCGACCTGTCCGACGTCGTGGAAGACATTGGACCCCATGAATTGTCCCCAAAGTTTCTGCACAAGCTGTCGAAAATCAAGGCCGATCGTCTGCCGCTGGTGCGTGGCAAGCCACGTTTTGGTGTGCCGATCACCGGTATCGGCAAATTCATCTGTATCGGTCTCAACTACTCGGATCATGCGGCGGAATCGAACATGCCGATACCGGCGGAGCCCATTGTGTTCATGAAAGCCATCACTGCATTGAATGGCCCGAACGACGAAGTGATGTTGCCCAAAGACTCAGTCAAATCAGACTGGGAGGTAGAACTAGGCATCATCATCGGCAGCAAGGCGCAGTACGTCAGCGAGCGTCAAGCGCTCGATCATGTCGCCGGTTATGCCGTGGTTAATGATTTGTCTGAGCGTGAATTCCAATTGGAACACGGACCGCAATGGGACAAAGGTAAAGGATGCGACACCTTCGGCCCAGTCGGTCCCTGGCTAGTGACTCGCGACGAGATTCCGAATGTGCAAAAGCTCGACATGTGGCTCAACATCAATGGCGAGCGCATGCAGACTGGCAATACAAAGACGATGATTTTCTCGGTGGCTAAAATTGTCAGCTACCTCAGCCGCTTCATGACACTGATGCCGGGCGACGTCATCGCCACCGGCACCCCGCCCGGCGTGGGCATGGGCATGAAGCCTCAGCGCTTCCTGGCACCCGGCGATGAAATCACTCTCGGCATTCAAGGGCTAGGTGAACAACATCAGAAAGTCTTGCGCTACAAAAAGGCGAAGTAAGCACCTCAGCCCCCGAGGTAAGCTTCGGCCACCCGCGCATCCTGCATCAGATTGGCGGCCGTATCGCACAACACGATACGGCCGCTTTCCATCACATACGCGCGCGTTGCAACCGACAAAGCCTGCCGGACATTCTGCTCAACCAGCAGAATCGTCACTCCCTCTGAGGCAATCTGCTGAATCACTTCAAAGATTTTCTCGACCATGATGGGCGCGAGCCCCATCGACGGTTCATCCAGCAGCAATAACCGTGGTTTGGACATCAGCGCGCGGGCAATAGCCAGCATCTGCTGTTCACCGCCGGAGAGCGTGCCAGCCAGCTGGAATTCGCGCTCTCGCAGGCGAGGAAAAATGCCGAACCAATGCTCGATATCTGCCTCGATCCGCTCGAGATCACTTCGCACGTAGGCGCCCATCAGCAGGTTTTCACGTATCGTCATGCGACTAAACACGCCCCGGCCCTCCGGCACCATGGCCAAGCCCTGAGTCAGCAGAGCATGCGCTGGCTGATGATCGATGCGCTCATCTTGATAACTGATCTGACCCGTCATCCGAGCAGCAGGCAACGTGCCGGTGATCGCTTTGAGAGTCGTCGTCTTTCCTGCGCCATTGGCACCAACCAGAGTCACCAACTCGCCCGTGTTCACATCGAGATCGATCTGCTTCACGGCTTCAATGCCACCGAAAGATACCGAGAGCCCGCGCAGGCTCAACAAGCGATTGTCGAGCGACGTCATGCAGCCTCACCTCCGAGATATGCGGCGATCACTGCCGGATCTTTCTGCACTTCAGCGGGTGTTCCCTCAGCGATGACTTTGCCATAATCAAGCACCGTCAGCCGGTCGCACAAGCCCATCATCAGCTTCACGTCATGCTCGATCAAAAGAAGGGTGATGCCCTGTGCGCGTATCTTCAGCAACAGATCACGGAGTGCGGATTTTTCGGTCGCATTCATGCCCGCGGCAGGTTCATCCAGTGCGAGCAACAAGGGTTCGGTCGCCAGCGCGCGCGCGATCTCTACGCGTCGCTGATCACCGTACGACAAGTGTCGCGCAGTGCGCGCTGCCAGGTGCGCAATGCCCACGAATTCCAGCAGCTCGGTTGCGCGCCGGGTAATCGCGGCTTCTTCCTCGCGCGCCGCACGATGCCGCAATATCGCGCCCAGCACCCCCTGGTGCGAACGCATATGACGACCGACCATCACATTTTCTATCGCGCTCATGTCAGCAAAAAGACGAATATTTTGAAATGTGCGCGCAATGCCCGCGCGAGCGACTTCATGCGGGGCGTCATGGGGATAGGGTTTGCCCTCAAGCGCAAAGCGCCCCGAGTCGGCCTGATACAAGCCGGTAATCACGTTAAACATCGTGGTTTTGCCAGCGCCGTTAGGGCCAATCAGCCCATAGATCTGTCCGCGCACAATGCGCAAATGCACATCGTGTAAGGCTTGCAGGCCGCCGAAGCGTTTTGACGCACCCGAGATCTCCAGCAAAGGCTGCGTCACGATGCACCTCCTGACGGGGCGTCGGCTTGAGGCAGCAGACGGTCTTCATGACGCGGCGAGGGCCATAGTCCGGCGGGTCGCATCAGCATGATCAACACGAGCGCAAGGCCATACAACAATTGTCTGAGCACCTCAGCCTCGATCCAGACATGGCCGAACAGCGCCATCTGCACCGGCTCCACGGTATGTCTGAGAATTTCGGGCAGTGCTGCCAGCAGCACGGCGCCCAGTATCACGCCGGGCACATGACCAATGCCTCCCAGCACCACCATAGCGAGCACAGCGATAGATTCCGTGAGCGTGAATGACTCAGGTGAAATGAATCCCTGAAACGCGCCGAACATGGCGCCCGCAACACCACCAAACGATGCGCCCATGGCAAACGCGAGTAATTTCACATTACGTACATGAATGCCCATCGCCTTGGCAGCAATTTCATCTTCGCGTATCGCAACCCAGGCACGTCCCAGTCTCGAGTGCTGCAATCGCTGAGCAACAAATACGGTCAGCACGCACAGCAGAAGGAACAGAAAATAATAGGCGTTGACCGATGGCATAGAGAACCCGCCCAGAGACACCATGCCAGACTGGCCGGCAAAAGATACGGCGCCTATGCGAACGGGATCAATCAGGTTGATCCCTTGCGGCCCATTGGTGATATTGACCGGACCGTTGAGGTTATTCATGAAAATACGAATGATTTCACCAAAACCCAGTGTCACGATCGCCAGATAGTCACCTCGTAATTTCAGTGTTGGCGCACCCAGCACGGCACCAGCGATGGCCGCGACCAAGGCAGCCAGAGGCACAATTAGCCAGACCGATAAGTGCAATCCTTGCGTGACCACATCGGGCGGCAGCGCGCTCACCAGATAGGTCGCCGCTGCAGGAAATTCCATCTGCAGCGACTCGAGCACGATGCCAAATTGCGGCGAAGCGAGTAATCCCGCCAAATAAGCGCCAATGGCAAAAAATGCGATGTAACCCAGATCCAGCAGGCCAGCGAAACCAACGACGATATTCAAGCCCAGTGCCAGCATGATGTACAGCAGCGCCACATCGATAATACGCACCCATGAATTACCAAACTGCGAAGCCACGAAAGGAAATGCGATCAACACAGCGACGAAGGCCAACTGCATCAGACGAGAGTCGTGCAGGCGGAAGGCGCGTGCGGTCGACATCATTGAACTCTCCACGACATCCCCTATGAACGGTCCGCGACGCGCTCGCCCATGATTCCCGACGGACGCACCGTGAGCACGAGGATCAGCACAATGAAAGCAAAAATGTCCTGATAATGGCTACCCAGCACGCCTGCGGTCAGATCACCGATGTAACCGGCGCCCAGACTTTCGATCAGGCCGAGCAAGATGCCGCCTATCATCGCGCCGTAAATGTTGCCGATACCTCCCAGCACGGCAGCAGAAAACGCTTTAAGGCCCGGCGTGAATCCCATGGCGAATTGCACCGATGCGTAATTTGCGCCCCACATCACGCCCGCAACCGCGGCCAGCGCAGCGCCAATCGCAAAGGTGAACACAATCACACGATTGGCATCCACACCCATCAGTGCCGCGACACGAGGATTTTCTGCCACTGCGCGCATCGCCCGGCCCATGCGCGTGCGCTCAACCAGCACCACCAGCAAGACCATGGATAGCACCGCCAGCAACAAGAGCAGCACTTGGGTCGAGGTGATCAGTGCGCCGAAGACGTGCATAGGCTCTGCCGAGAGCACCTGCGGAAAAGGCAGCGGGTTGCGCCCCCAGAGCATCATCGCCAAGGTCTGCAGCAGGATGGAAACACCGATCGCAGTAATCAGCGGCGCGAGTCGCGGCGCGTTGCGCAAGCGGCGATAGGCGACGCGCTCGATCAAGATACTGATACCCGCGCAGACTGGCACCGCACCAGCGATGGCTATTGCCAGCTGCAATAGGCCAGGCATATCGGGCGCCAGTGTTGAAATGATTTGCAGCAGAGTCCATCCGACCATCGCGCCGATCATCAGCACATCGCCATGCGCAAAATTGATCAGGTTGAGCACGCCGTACACCATGGTGTAACCCAATGCGATCAACGAATACATGCTGCCCAACACGAGGCCATTTAGCAACTGCTGTACCAGTATCTCCATGGGGGTCGTTAGGGGTCTCTTGTGGGTCGCTTAGGGGTCGCGCGGCGATAGGTGGGGTTCATGAGTTCGGGAATTCACACCTCGGCCGGGCGGGGATGGAGCCCCTTGGGTAAAGGAAAGGTGACATGCTCTTCGACGCCATCAAGCTCGCGCACGCTGAACGCACCGATTGACTTGAGCCGAGCAACCACTCGTTCGACGAGTATTTCGGGCGCCGATGCACCAGCGGTTACACCGATGCGACGCTTACCCTCGATCCAACGCGGATCAATCTGATCAGCGTGATCGACCATGTAAGAGCTTACGCCGTTCTTCTGCGCCACTTCGCGCAAACGGTTGGAATTCGAACTGCTGGGGCTACCGACCACGATCACCAGATCCACCTGGGGCGCCATGAATTTGACCGCATGCTGACGATTGGTGGTCGCATAGCAGATATCCCCTTTCTTGGGCTCGGCGATCGAAGGAAAGCGCGCCTTGAGCGCCGCAATGATCTCTTCCGTATCATCAATGGACAGCGTGGTCTGCGATACGTAGGCCAAGCGCTCAGGTTGACTCACCTGCAGCGTCTGTACGTCTGCCACGGTCTCGACTAGATACATACCGCCCTCGCTCTGGCCCATCGTGCCCTCGACCTCGGGGTGGCCGTAATGACCAATCATGATGATCTCGCGACCTTCATCACGCATTTTGCCAACCTCGACATGGACCTTAGTCACCAGCGGGCACGTGGCATCGAACACTTTCAGGCCGCGCGACTCTGCCTCGGCCTTGATCGCGCGCGACACCCCATGCGCAGAAAAGACCAGGTGGCTGCCCGAGGGTACATCGGCGAGATCCTCGATGAAAATCGCACCCTTCTCACGCAAGTCACTCACGACATAGGCGTTGTGCACAATCTCGTGACGAACGTAGACTGGCGCGCCGAACTGCGCCAGCGCCCGCTCAACGATTTCAATCGCGCGATCCACGCCGGCGCAAAAGCCCCGAGGCTGGGCCAGCAAAATTTCATTGTCCATGGTTTTCTCCTGGGCTCTGCGGCGCGGTTCGGGCACTGCACGGTATTACTATTTCGGCAGCATGCTGACAACCGCCGAGTGATGGTGATCAGAGCACCCCAATGAGGCTGACCTCGAATTTTACGTGTTGTCCGGCCAGAGGGTGATTGAAATCGAATAACGCATCCTGATCGTCAAGCTCAAGCAACACACCGGCGAAACTGCCGCCACCTGGCGCATTGAAATCAACCAGATCACCCACGTGGTAGTCCGTGTCGGCATCCGAATGCTCGCGCAGCGTAGCGAGCGATACTCGCTGCAAAAGATCAGCATTACGCGGCCCGAATGCCTGTTGCGGCGTTAGCTCAAACCGCCGGTGGGTACCCTCGGCCATGCCGAGCAGGCACTGCTCAAGAAATGGCGCAAGTTGACCGGCGCCCATCTGCAAGGTCGCCGGGCTGTCACCGAAGGTGCTGACGATATCCTTGCCATCAGCAGACGACAACCGGTAGTGCAATGTCAGAAAAGAGCCTTCAGTAACAACCGGCTGTGGCGTGGCAGGCATAAAAACGAAGTCGTCGACGGTATTGCGCCTATTGTATGACAGCACCAAGCATCGGATTCTCGGTCATTGCCACGACTCGCGGTTAGGCTGACGATGAACAGTCCCTTAGTGAGGCCATCAATGAAAATCACGGATATGCCGACCGCCGCAAGGCCGCGAGAGCGCCTGCTCGCCCACGGAGTTGAGTCACTCACCGATGCGGAGCTGCTGGCCATTCTGCTGCACACGGGCACCTTGGGCTTGAGTGTGATCGAGCTGGCGCAAAGCATCATCGATCGATCCGGCTCGCTGGCCCGTCTGATGACGGCGCCCGCTGGCGCACTCCAGGGCATCAAAGGTCTGGGGCCGGCAAAGCGGTCTCAGCTACTGGCCGTGCTGGAACTGGCCCGGCGAACTTATGCGAGCGCGCTGCGGGATCAACCGGTATTCGAATCACCGCAGTCACTCAAACATTTTCTTTTGACGCAATTTGCCGGGCAACGCAATGAGCGCTTTATCGTGCTGTTTCTGGATGTCGGGCACCGTCTGATCGCCAGCGAAACCTTGTCTCAGGGGACCCTCACACGCACTGCGGTGTATCCGCGAGAGGTGGCACGACGTGCGCTGGCGCACAATGCCGCCGCAGTGATTTTCGCGCACAACCATCCCGATGGAGAGGCCAGCCCCAGCCTCAGCGACAAGAAACTCACCAACGAACTGAAGAAAGTACTGCACGGGCTGGAGGTCAAGGTGCTCGATCACCTCATCGTGGCCGGTCACCACTGCTGGTCTTTTCATGAGCACGGACTGTGCTGATTCCTACCTGAGCCGATCCCGGTGCGGCTCACCCCTACTGGCCGGCACCAGCAAAACCCACTGTCTGCGCGGCTAATTGTCAAATAAAAATACCAATCTTATGACACAATTTTTTTCTGCAAGTCGTTGAATATCCTGATTTTTTCTGTATAATGCCGGTCTTTGCTAGATTCTGGAACAACAAGGAGCCTGCCGTGGCACGTGAATGCCAAGTAACCGGGAAGAAGCCGATGGTCGGCAACAATGTTTCCCACGCCAATAACAAGACCAAGCGTCGCTTCCTGCCCAACCTGCAGAACCGCCGCTACTGGGTCGAGTCCGAGAACCGCTGGGTTCGCCTGCGCATCTCGACTGCAGGTCAGCGCCTGATCGACAAGCTGGGCATCGATGCCGTGTTGGCAGACATGCGCGCTCGCGGCCAGAAAGTTTGACTGATCTGGCCACTCTAATCAGAAAGGATCACTACCATGGCTACTTCCAAAGGCCGCGACAAGATCAAGCTGGAATCGACTGCAGGCACGGGTCACTTCTACACGACGTCCAAGAACAAGCGCACGATGCCAGAGAAAATGGAGATCATGAAATTTGATCCCAAAGCACGCAAGCACGTCATCTACAAGGAAACGAAGATCAAATAATCTTCGGTCGCTGCACAACAAAAAGCCCGCGAACGTCGCGGGCTTTTTTGTGCCTGCCAGCGACTACCAGCAGGCATCGCAAGCAGGCGTAACCGATCAGGCGTAACTTCTGAGGCGCAAAGAGAACTGCTGCAGCGAGCTGATGCCAGAAGCCTCCGCACGTGCGCACCAGTCGCGCAGTTGAGCCAGCAACTGGTCGCTGCTGTGGTGCGAACGCTCCCAAATGGCCGCTAACTCGACACGCATCTCGTGCATCGTCTTGAGTGCCGCGCTGTGCTTGAAAATCTCGGACAACTGCTGAACCTGCGACGTCTGCAAGCTGGCTGGCTCGCGTTGCAATAGCAGCTTGGAAGATCTCAACATGCTGGCCTCAAGCGAGGATTTTTCGCGAATATGGGCGATCTCTTCCGCCCAGGCCTGGCGCAATGAGCGCGCATACTTCGCCATGACGTCATAGCGGTTGGCGACCACGGAGTGCAGCGTGTCCAGGTCGGCTACCAGCTTCTCGCGATCAAATCGCGGTGCCGGAGCGATCTTCTTCACCTTGGCCAGGCCGAAGAACGACAGGATAGAAATGTACATCCAGCCGATATCGAACTCATACCACTTTGACGACAGCTTGGCCGAGGTGCCATAGGTGTGGTGATTGTTGTGGAGCTCCTCGCCACCGATGATGATCCCCCACGGAAGAATGTTGGTTGATGCATCCTTGCAATCGAAGTTACGGTAGCCCCAATAATGGCCGATGCCATTGATCACGCCAGCGGCGGTGACGGGAATCCACATCATCTGGATTGCCCAGACCGTTAGTCCAAGCACGCCAAACAGCAGCACATTGACAATCAGCATAAGCGACACGCCCAGTGCCGAGTGCTTGGCATAGACATTCCGCTCGATCCAGTCATCGGGGGTGCCGTGACCGTATTTTTCTATAGTCTCGCGATTGCGAGCTTCCACCCGGTACAGTTCCGCGCCTTCGAACACCACGGTCTCGATGCCGCGCGTGATGGGGCTGTGCGGATCTTCTTCAGTCTCGCACTTGGCGTGATGCTTGCGGTGAATCGCAGCCCATTCCTTGGTGACCATGCCGGTCGTCATCCATAACCAGAAACGGAAGAAATGGCTGGGTATGGCATGCAAATCCAGCGCGCGATGCGCTTGGCAGCGATGCAGGAAAATCGTGACTGCAGCGATGGTGATGTGAGTAACGGCCAGCGTGTAGGCGAAAATCTCCCAGCCCGAAGCATGGGTGAGGCCGTTGAGTAGGAAGTCCAATACGGGATCGAGGCCAGAGGTCAGGCTCATTTTTTCTCCAGAGGGTGAAACAAAGCCGCGCCGGGGATGTCTCTACAGAGTACGTATTCGTTCGCGGACACCCGGATTGTACGTGTTTTTAGTGGGAATCGGGCTTCTTCAGAAGCAACTTAGTCAGGTAACCCATCCAAAGAAGGTTTATGAATCAAAGACTTGTCAGTTTTGTCTACACTGATGAGTCTTTTTCACTGGCTTGGGGGATGAGCACATTCCGACTGCGTATCAGGTCCAGCAGCCGACGGTTGACCTCGGAGAGCAGTGCCCCGCTGCCCTGCACGGGATCGGCGATCCACAGCCCGACTTCCAGCACGACACCCTCTTGCGCCAGTCTCAGGATGAGCACGTCTGGCGCGGGTTCCGCGAGCACCCCGGGCAATGCCTCGATGGCGCGCCGCGCTAAAGTTGCAAACTCATTAATGTCCGTCTGATAGCCAACGAAAAGCTGGCTGCTGAGCCGAACCTGCTGGTCTGACCGCGAAAAATTCTGCACCGGCGAGGACACCATCATTTCATTCGGAATCATCGCCTCGGACCCATCGCTAGCGCGCAATATCGTGCAGCGCGCATTGATCTGCACCACTTCGCCACGATATTTATCGACACTGACGATGTCACCCAACGCAAGACTGCGCTCGATCAGGATCACCATGCCGGACACATAGCTACTGACAAGTTTTTGCAGGCCCAGGCCCAAGCCAACGCCGAGCGCGCCGCCGAATACCGACAACACCGTCAGGTCAATACCCACCAGCGACAAACTGATCAGCACCGCCACCAGCAAGAACAACGCGCGGCCCGTGCGCGCCAGCACCACGCGTATCGAGGAATGTACTGCATCAAATTGCATCAATCGCCGCTCAAGCACGGCTGAAGCCCAGAGCGCGATCATTACGGTGACAGCGACCGACATCAGCGCCTGCAGAATCACCAGCAAGGATTCCCGATGTCGGCCCAGGGGCAAGGTGGTCTGTTCGAGCAAGAGCACCAGTTCCGGCCAGAGGCCGGTGACATACAACGCCAGCCCCAGCCAGACAATCACTGCAATGATTTGCTCGACAGATTGCAGCACGCGTCCGACATGACCCTCTTTCACGAAGGCCTTGCGCAGCATGAAGAACAACACGCGTATCAGCAGAAATGCCAGCAACAGTGGCAAAGCAAGGCGTAATGTACCGACGTTCTGCCAGCGGTTCAGCCCAGCGACAGACACTGCGAGCAGCACCGCTGAGAGCAAGGGCGCGAGCACGCGGTGAAAACTGTCGACCGGCGCGCTGCCACCCGCCCAGGATTCCGGCGTCGTAAAGCATCTCACCAGCCAGCGAGACAACCACCAGCCAACAAGAAGACAGCCGGCCAGTACCAGCAACTGGAATAGCAAGGCCGGGCTCTGAAATTCGGTCATCAGTCCCGAAAAAAACACAGGAGCAGCATCAGTGTTCAAGATCACTCCGCGATAAGAGTTTGCAGCGGTGTCGCCTGTCGCTGATGACGCCACCAGTTCTTGGCAAAGCGGCGGGCCAGCATCACCTGATTCCGGATCACGATCAGGTTCTCTGCATTCAGATGCTGCGCGCCCCAAGTGAAGTTGTAACTGCCACTGATCACCACAGGCCTGCCACCGGATCTTCCTTGCCGATCATCGGCATCGATCACCACAATTTTGTTGTGAGCATGACGATACCTCGTCTCGAGCCAGACCTTAATCCCATGTTGTTGCAGCAGGCCCAATAGCGATGCTGGCGTATCCGCGTGCTGACGACCATCTGCCAGCACCAGTACGTCCACGCCACGCGATCGGGCGTCGATGAGGCTAAATGCAAAAGTTTTACTGGTCAACAAAAAAGCTTGAACCAGTATCTGGTGCCGAGCGCTGGCGATGGTGTCATTCAGCAGCGCCTCTGCATCGTCCCATGGCGCAAAGGCAACTTCGATTCCTGCTCGGCTTGCAGCCTGGTGCTCCGGATCGGGCCTGTCTGCGGCTGCCGCAGGCAGCGGCGAGCCGACGAGTGCAAGCCAGGCCAGAATTCTCAGGCCCGAGCGCATGATTCAGCGCTGCCTTTCGAGCACAGCAGCGAAAAAGCCATCCGTATGATGACGATGCGGCAGTAATTGAAGAAAATCGCCCATGGGCAGCGACAGCTTTTGCTCTGCCATGAGCTCGCCCATGGGCCGCAGACTGAATTCGGGATGCTCGGCCATGAATCCATTGACCACCGACTGGTTCTCTTCGTCAAGCAAACTGCAGGTGGCGTAGACGACTCGCCCTCCCGGCTTTACCAGTCGGGCGGCGCTGATCAGTATCGATCGCTGCTTTGCATGCAGCTCGACGATGTCTTGCTCTTGCTGCCGCCATTTCATGTCCGGATTACGGCGCAAGGTGCCAAGGCCACTGCAGGGCGCATCGACCAGCACCCGATCAAGCTTGCCTGCAAGGCGCTTCACCTTGGCATCATTTTCGTGGGCAATCAGTACGGGATGGACGTTCGACAGACCACTGCGTGCCAGACGGGGCTTGAGCTTTGCCAGGCGCTTTTCGGAGACATCGAACGCATACAAACGTCCGGTGTTTCGCATCCAGGCACCCAGCGCGAGCGTCTTGCCACCCGCACCGGCACAGAAATCAGCGACCATGTCGCCGCGCTTTGCGCCCAGTAGCTGGGCCAGCAGCTGGCTCCCCTCATCCTGAACCTCCACATGACCTTCTTTGAAGATCCTCATGTTTTGTAACGCGGGCTTTTTGCGCACGCGCAGGCCCAGTGAAGAGAACGGCGTCGGTGTACACACGATACCCGCCTCTCTGAGCGCCGCCTCGGCCGTCTCTCGATCGCATTTCACGGTGTTGACCCGCAGGTCCAGCGGGGCCGGCTGGTTTAGCGCATCCGTGAGCTGCATGGCTTCCTCTTCGCCGAACTGGTGAATCAGCCGGCTCATGATCCAGTCCGGCATGCTGGCGCGCAGCGCCACTGGCAAACTGCGGCGATCGATCGCCATCACCGCTTCCAGCCACGCGCGCTCGGCATCGCCAAGCCCCGACAGCGCATCGATGCCTGCCGCCTCGGACAGACCCAGCAGCGCGAGTCTGCGCATCTGAGACCCGCTACCGGATTGGGAGAGATGTTGGTACAGATCACGGCAACGTAACAACGCATAGGTCGCCTCGGCAATCATGCCGCGCTCGCGTCCACCCAGCCGGGGATGATCGCGAAAATACCGCGACAACACGACATCGGCGGGGCCAGTGAAGCGAAGCACCTCACGCAGGGCGGCTTCCGTGCTGGCGATGATCGCGGGCGGCAATCTCATGATCGACTTTCTGGGAAAAATGCGGGTATCAGCAACTGCGCGGAGCATGGCCGAATTGAATTGCCAAATTCAATCGCCAGATTCAACCAACCTCGGCACTGACCACGCGACCCTCTCTGAGCACCAATCGGCCTTCGAGCAGATCGTGCACGGCACGGGGGTATATCTGATGCTCTTTCTCTAGCACCCGGGCAGCGAGTGCCGCTGCATCATCATTCACGTGCACCGGCACTACCGCCTGTGCAACGATGGGACCACAGTCCAGCTCGGATGTCACGAAATGTACCGTAGCGCCATGAAATTTGACGCCGGCGTCGATCGCGCGCTGATGCGTATCCAACCCAATGAAACTGGGCAGCAAAGAAGGGTGAATATTAATCAGCCGGCCCGCAAAGTGATGGACGAAATTATCTGTCAGTAGGCGCATGAAACCCGCAAGCACGACCAGATCGGGTTGGTACGGGTCGATCGCGGCAGCCAGCGCCACATCGAATTGCTCCCTGTTACTATAATCGCGATGATTCACTACCGCCGTGGGAATGTCAGCGGCACGAGCGATGTCCAGGCCGGCAGCGTCGGGCTGGTTGCTAATAACGGCAGCGATCTGCGCAGTCCAGCGTTCAGCGGCAGCGGTACGCATGATCGCTTCCATGTTACTGCCGCGCCCTGAGATCAAAATGACGATGCGTTTCATCCGATGGATTTTAACAGCGCCGCAGAACGACACCACTGCCATCGCAGCATGAAAAAAACAGGAACAGGCGTGAAATTACTGGAACGAGAAGAAGACGCGAAACGGGATTTTTCTCTCGCTCCAGAAGTCTGCCGCATCACGGAAGACGTCGAGCAGATTCTCGCGAGCTTCTTTGTCGAACTTCTGCGTGCTGGGTAATTGCTCAAGTACAACGAGGAATCCCGGCTGCTCGCCTGCTTCATGAATCACCTTGGTCAGGCACTCCGTCAGCGCGTCATAATTCTTGGCGAATTGCTTGGGGAGATGGAATGATTCAGCGATCGCACCCAGCACCTGCTGTCGCGTGAGTGCGTGTGCGCAGTGCGCATAGAGAAAATGCTGGCCAAGGCGAACAGTTTCCTCCTGCAGTTCAGTGACCCGAAATGCACGGATGGACTGTACGACATTGGCAGGTACGGCACGAAGCAGACTGCTGGCCGGGGCAAAATCCTGGCTCTCTTCCTCGCGCTGTAGCAGCGGCGCGCTGAGCATGTAAATATTCACGGTAATGTTGAAACATCAAATGACGGACGCAGAATCAACGTATTTTTAAATTTGAAACGACTGCGACCGTGCTCGGGTTCTCGTTCAGCAAAACCAAACCACTAAAGCAGATTGGTCATCGGTAACTACAGATGATACCCGCCCTTTGGTTCCGGAAAAACCCCCGGTCGGATAATGGGATAAAGAATTTGATAATAAATTCTCAATAAAAATACGGAAAACCCTGCTATTGCGCACATCTTCGCCGAATCATCTTCGATGAAGACACTTAGTCAATCAGCGCTGAAATTTGTTCAATGCCGCTGACTCGGCTCTGCTGAGGCCAGATATTTCTTTTTTTGATAACTTTTCTCGGTCGCAGAAGCTTCAAAAAAATGCAATATCTCGTCTTTACGCAGGAGAGTATCAATCTGACCCAGCTCGATGAGGGAGCGGGTGTATGCCGACTCGAACAGAAGATACGAGGCCAGCGCGGCACCCCGACGCTCGGTCGCACCAATGGCAGAGAGCAAGGTACGTATCGGCAACGGCAGGCTGCCGACGTGACGACTGGCGATGGAATCCAGCGGCTGCGACGGTGTCATTGCCAGCATCTCGACGGGGCGCAGCGAGGTGAGCCGGCGCTGATCAGGTGTCAGCAAGGACAGCGTCGCATTGATACGGTTGAGCCGTTCAATATCCGACGACAAACCATCGAGAAA
The DNA here is from genome assembly GCA_046090895.1 of Oxalobacteraceae bacterium. Classification (GTDB taxonomy): domain Bacteria; phylum Pseudomonadota; class Gammaproteobacteria; order Burkholderiales; family Burkholderiaceae_D; genus Pernthalerella. The sequence goes on from JBJTAS010000030.1 coordinate 15,588, forward strand.
AATACTCGACATCGCATGACCTGCGATTTGCGCGAGACTGGGATAACCGGCAAATTGCGAAAACTCGCGCTGCGGGCCACCGATGTTGCCAGCACCGATCACCAGCACTTTGCTTGCGCCGAGATGAATCGCCGGCGAAATGGGAGCGACATCCCTCATCGAACCATCACCGAAGTATTCGCAGCGATCATGGCAGTACAAAGGTACGGCGGGAAAGATCAACGGTATGGCCGACGAGGCCAGCAAGTGATCGACACTGATCTGCTGTGGCACCGACGAACGCAGTGCACGACTCCAGGGTGCAATCGTCTCTCGCGACTGAAAAAAAATCACATGCCGGCCAGCGGTGTAGGACGACGCGGATACTGCCAGCGCATCGAGCACGCCGCGATGGATCACCTGATCGAGCCGAGGCAGGTCCAGCATACGATGCAACAAACCGACCAGCGGCGAATTATCCAGCAGAGAATTTGGCGGCTGTGTGCGCCACTGTCGCAATAGCCAGCCGAAAGACAGCAACGACAGCCAGCGTGCACCGGATCGAATCACGCCGATCGAATCCGCGCGATAGACTTGCTCGACTTCCAACTCGCGCCAGATTCGCAGTAGTACCGTGATGCTCTCTTCAAAATCATCCGCACGGCTTGCCAGCGCGGCTGCATTGAGCGCGCCCGCCGAGGTGCCACAAATGATCTTGAAAGGCAGTTCAGCGGTAGGCCACCCAGCGTCGCTGAGTAGAGAAAAGATCGCCTGCAGTACGCCAATCTGGTAGGCCGCGCGCGCGCCACCCCCGGCGAGAAACAAGGCGATTTTGGGTGGCTCGGACATGAGCGCAGGGTAAACCCAGAATCGCCTACGGGCACAGCCTCGCTCGCTACTATGGCATCTCTGCCACAGTCCCCCGCCTCACCCACCCTGCGCGGCAGGTGGCGATCTCGCGCTAGGCCTTACTTGGGCTGCATGCGGATCGCACCATCCAGACGAATCGTCTCACCGTTCATCATCGTGTTTTCAATGATGGTCTTGGCGAGATGGGCGTACTCGGCTGGCTTGCCCAGACGCGGGGGGAAGGGCACCATGCGACCGAGCGCATCCTGAACTTCCTGCGGCATGCCCAAGAGCATCGGCGTCTCGAAAATTCCGGGAGCGATAGTCATGACACGGATGCCACTACGCGACAAGTCGCGCGCCATGGGCAAGGTCAGTCCGACGACACCGGCTTTGGATGCGCCATACGCCGCCTGACCAATCTGACCATCGTAGGCGGCGACCGACGCCGTGTGAATAATCACGCCGCGCTCCCCGGCTGCGTTCGGTTCATGTTGGCTCATGGCAGCCGCCGCGAGACGCGACACGTTGAAGGTACCCACCAGATTGATATTGACCACGCGCTGGAAAACATCCAGCGGATGCGCGCCATCCTTGCCCACCGTCTTGACTGCAGGCGCCACACCAGCGCAGTTGATCAGGCCGACCAGCTTGCCCATCGCTTCGGCCGCCGCGACAACGGCAAGGCCATCGGCTTCAGACGTCACATCGCATTTAACGAACTTGCCTTTCAGCTCTGCGGCAAGCTTTTCACCGGCCTCTACCTGCACGTCCGCCAGCACGACCTTGCCGCCATTCTCGACGATCATGTGCGCGGTGGCCGCACCAAGCCCTGAGGCGCCACCGGTGATGATGAAGACATTGTTCTTGAATTCCATGCTTGCTCCAGAGTGAAAGTAGAAAAATACTAAGGTGTTCGTCCGCCGCTTACGTGGCCGCGAAAAACCAAACCGTCATCATACCGCCGCTAATGATAAAGGCAGCCGAAGCTGCCTTTATCGGTTCGCAAAGCTAGGCTTTGCGATGTCGTTGGTGCTTAACCGATCATGCCGGACGACGCCAGCAGAGGGACGATCAGCAACGCGACGATGTTGATGATCTTGATCAACGGGTTGACTGCAGGGCCGGCGGTGTCCTTGTAGGGATCGCCGACGGTGTCACCGGTCACCGCCGCTTTGTGGGCTTCGCTGCCCTTGCCGCCATGATGGCCATCTTCGATGTATTTCTTGGCGTTGTCCCATGCACCACCACCGGTACACATCGAGATCGCCACGAAGAGTCCGGTCACGATGGTGCCCATCAGCAGACCACCCAGCGCCTTAGGACCGAGCACCAGGCCCACAACGATGGGAACCACCACCGGCAGCAGCGAAGGGATCATCATTTCCTTGATTGCTGCCGCAGTCAGCATGTCAACTGCTCTGCCGTACTCCGGCTTGGCCGTACCCTGCATGATGCCGGGGATTTCGCGGAACTGACGACGCACCTCTTCCACCACCGAACCGGCGGCACGGCCCACCGCTTCCATCGCCATGGCACCGAACAGGTAAGGAATCAGACCACCAATGAAGAGGCCAATGATCACCATCGGATCGGACAGATCGAAATTCACCTCGATGCCGCGCGCATGCAGCGCATGCGTGTAATCGGCGAACAGCACCAGCGCTGCCAGTCCCGCCGAGCCGATCGCATAGCCCTTGGTCACGGCCTTGGTAGTGTTGCCCACGGCATCCAGCGGATCCGTGATGTCGCGCACGCTGTCAGGCAACTCGGCCATTTCGGCAATACCGCCGGCATTGTCAGTGATCGGACCGTAGGCATCGAGTGCAACGATGATGCCCGCCATAGACAGCATGGCGGTCGCGGCAACCGCAATACCGTACAGACCGGCCAAGGCATACGAGACCACGATACCGGCGCAGACGAACAACACGGGCCAGGCGGTCGATTTCATCGAGATACCGATACCCGCAATGATGTTGGTCGCATGACCGGTGGTCGACGCCTGTGCGATGTGCTTCACTGGATGAAAATCCGTGCCGGTGTAGTACTCGGTGATCCAGACCATGGCTGCCGTCAGCACGAGACCAACCACGCAGGAGCCGAACAAGGCCATCGCACTCGCGGTGCGTTCACCTGACATCAACACTGGCTCGGGGAACAGCGTCGTGGTCACGAAATAAAAGGCGATCAGCGACAGCACCCCAGACACGATCAGGCCTCGGTACAGCGCAGGCATCACGTTGCGCATATCGGGTTGAGCCTTGACGAACATCACACCAATGATCGATGCAATGATCGATACGCCACCGAGAATCAGCGGATAAATCACGGCCGCGCCCGGTGCCGACACCACCATCAGTGCGCCCAGCGCCATCGTGGCAATCAGCGTCACCGCATAGGTCTCGAACAAGTCAGCGGCCATACCTGCACAATCACCGACATTGTCACCGACGTTATCAGCGATGACCGCAGGATTGCGGGGATCATCCTCGGGTATGCCTGCCTCGACCTTGCCCACGAGGTCGGCGCCCACGTCCGCCCCCTGGGTGAAGATGCAGCCACCCAGACGCGCAAAGAGCGAGATCAGCGAGGAGCCAAACGCCAGGCCCAGCAGCGGCTTGAGCGTCGCCGAATCCGGATGTTCCAGACCACCGATGAAGTAATAGAAGAGCGACACGCCGATCAGGCCGAGACCGACCACCAGCATGCCGGTGATCGCGCCGCCACGGAAAGCCACATCCAGCGCTGGGCCGATGCCATGCGTAGCCGCCTGCGCAGTACGCACATTGGCGCGTACCGACACATTCATGCCGATGAAGCCGCACGCACCGGACAGCACAGCACCGATCACGAAACCGATCGCTGTGAGACCGTCAAGGAAAAGCCCAATCAAAATCGCCAGCACAACGCCCACGATCGCAATCGTCCGATACTGACGAGCGAGGTAAGCGGCGGCGCCAGCCTGAATTGCTGCGGCGATTTCTTGCATGCGAGCGTTACCCGCATCCTGGCCAAGAATCCAGCTTCGGGAGACCAAACCGTAGATGACGGCGATCAAGCCGCACACCACAGCGAACCACAAGCCCTGTGTTGCCATATCTCTCCTCCAAAAGTTCCTACACTGGTTGACTTCCTCTGCAGCCCGGACTCTTTGGAACGGTGCTGCGATCTGCTGCAAACTCCGAATATGAAAAAAGCGGACCGTTGGTCCGCTTTTTTCATATTCGGTGATTATTTCTCCAGCGCCGCAAAAGCAAGATCGCGAATATCCTCGACAGGACCAACACCGGCAATCTTGCGGTACTTAGGCGCGCCCGAATGGCCCGATTGTGCCCAATCATTGTAGTAGCCGACCAGCACCTTGGTCTGCTCGTGATAGACCGAAAGTCGCTTGCGCACGGTTTCTTCGCGGTCGTCGTCGCGCTGGATCAATTCGTCGCCTGTCGGATCATCCTTGCCAGGAACCTTGGGCGGATTGTATTTGACATGATACGTGCGGCCCGACGCCGGATGCACACGCCGCCCACTCATGCGCTCGATGATTGCTTCATCGGGCACATCGATCTCGAGCACATAATCGATCGCGACACCAGCGTCTTTCATTGCGTCAGCTTGCGGGATCGTGCGCGGAAAGCCGTCAAACAGATAACCATTGGCGCAGTCCGGCTGCTTGAGCCTGTCTTTCACCAAACCAATGATGATGTCATCTGACACGAGCCCACCGGCATCCATCACTTTTTTTGCCGCGAGACCCAGCGGCGTACCTTCCTTCACCGCAGCGCGTAGCATGTCGCCCGTCGAAATTTGCGGTATGTTGTATCGCTCTTTGATATACGCCGCTTGCGTTCCTTTGCCCGCACCCGGCGCCCCCAATAAAATCAGCCGCATTACTTTTTCCTTACGCGTTTTTCGACACGGGACACCGCGATCTTGCTTTCCAACTCAGCATGTTCCCTTGTATGGCTTGCCCGAAACTTACCACAAATTCGCGGGGGCACGACCACAAGGGCGAGTGAAAAGCTTGCTCAAAGAGCAAAATAAGAGCGCACTCGCTCAAGATCTTCGGGCGTATCGACGCCCGCATGCGGTGCTCGCGCGACACGGTGCACTGCAATACGATAGCCATTCCACAGCACGCGCAATTGCTCGAGTGCCTCGATATTTTCAATCGGTGACACGGGCAGCACAGGATAGCGTCGCAAAAAATCGCGACGGTACGCATACAAGCCAATATGTCTGAGCGGCTCGTAGCCAGCAGGCAGTGTGTGCAGATTCTCAAGCGGCTTGCCACTGCCGAAAGCATCACGATGCCAGGGTAAGGGCGCGCGCGAAAACAAGAGTGCGCAACCCGATGCGTCAAGCACGACTTTGACCACATTTGGATTGAGCACATCCGACATCGAATCGATGGGGTGTGCCGCAGTCGCCATGGGTACCTCAGGCGTGATCAGCGCTGCACAGGCATCGATCAGCGCCGGATCAATCAGCGGTTCATCTCCTTGTACGTTGACGACGACCGCATCATCAGGCAGGTCCAGCATCTCGGCGACTTCTGCGATGCGATCCGTCCCTGAGGGATGATCAGCGCGCGTCATTCGCACGTCGATCTGATACTGCTGACACACCGATTGAATAGTCGCGTGATCCGTCGCTACCACGATGCGACTCGCACCAGACAAGGCCGCACGCTCTGCAACGCGAACGACCATAGGCTTGCCACCGAGGTCAGCGAGCGGTTTGTTAGGCAAACGCGTGGAAGCCAGCCGCGCGGGAATGATAATGGTAAAACTCATGCGCAAACACGACGACACAACGCGGGAGACCGCATCACGACGACGACCCGGGACCGTCGCCCGCTGCGGAAGAAAGATCGCGGGCTTCTTCCGCCCACAGGACCGGAATGCCATCGCGTATCGGATAGGCCAGATGATCAGGATGACAGATCAATTCCTGCGCCTGCTTGTCGTACTTCAGTGGCCCTTTGCACAAAGGGCAGACAAGGATGTCAAGCAGTCGGGTATCCACGCAATTTCTCCACCAAGTGGGTTGATAGCGGACCATCGATGGCCGCCTGCACCGGAACGACCCACACCCGCGAGTCGGAGGCAATTGCCTCTATGTGCGCGCATTTTACTGCATCCTTTTCCGTGATCAGAATGATGTGGGCATCAAGATCGGCCAGCGGGTTGGTAGAAAAATCGAAATGGTCCGGCAGCGGCAGCGTCTGCGACAGGTTCAAGCCCAGCTTTCTCAACATCAGAAAAAACCGCTCGGGATGACCCATGCCCGCAGCAGCAGCCACGCGCGAGTTGGCTGAAAATTCGGACCAGGACAAGCGCTGCTGGTGATCGCTCAGTTGCCATGCGTGGGTGGCCTGCAGACGCATGGAAAATGTGTGCTGCTCCGCTGCTGCAGCGCCCTCCACCCCGCCATTGACCACACGAAAATCGAAACGCCGCGAGGCTGACTCGCGTAGCGGCCCGGCTGGCAGCAACCACCCGTTACCAACGCCACGCTCATCGGACAACAGGATCTCAATATCGCGCTGCAGCGCGTAATGCTGCAACCCATCATCCGCAATCAGGACCGTCACGTTCGGGTAAGCAGCGAGCAGCGCGTCTGCTGCCGCTGCCCGCCGCCGTCCTACAAACACCGGTGCGCCACTGCGCTGACGAATCAACCAGGGCTCGTCACCGGCGATGCTCACTGGCGTATCTTCCCTCACCTGCTGCACCTGCTCGGCATCCCTGCCATGACCTCTCGAAATCACGCCGGGTACAAAACCATGTTCTCGTAACTGCTGCACTAGCCAGATGACCAAGGGCGTCTTGCCAGTGCCACCCACATAGACATTGCCGACCACGATCACGGGAACGGCGATGGCGTGCGACCTGAACAGTCCCGCATCGTAAAGCCAGCGCCGGCAGAAAGTCACCCCACCGAACAGCCACGAGAGCGGCAGCAAGGACCAAGCCAGCCAGCCACGACGCTGCCACTCGCGCGAGAAGAGCGTTTCAAAAAAAGTGCGCAAGCTCATGCCCGTACTAGCGCGACGACGACGTGTGGGCAGCAAACACCAGCCGTGCGAGGCCGGCGTTGCGCGCGGCCTCCATGAGTTGCACCACAGATTGATGGCTTGCCATGGCATCGGCGTGAATCTCGACCGTGATATCCGGATTACCCTGCGCCGCGTCGCGCAGCGCCGCCGAGAGCGCCGTCGGGTCACCTGCGGTGATGCGCTGCTGCTGAACTGCATAGCGCCCCTGAGCATCGATCGCCACCGTCAGAGATTTGGGTAAATCAGCGATGTCGCCATTCGCTGCGGGCAGGCTGACCTGCAAGCTGGTGTATTTACTAAAGGTGGTACTCACCATCAGAAAAATCAGTATCACCAGCAGCACATCAATGAAGGCGATCAGGTTGATCTCGGGCGCCGCACGACGCTGACCCTTGCGAAAATTCATGCGCCGTTCCGCTCGCCTGTCATGGTGTCGACAAAGCGCACTGCCTGCTGCTCCATGTCGATCACGAAGCCATCAACCAGCGCATGAAAGTGACGATGAAACACCAGCGCTGGCATCGCCACGGCGAGTCCGAAACCCGTGTTGTAAAGCGCGACGGAAATCCCGTGGGCGACCTGAAGGGGATCTGCCCCCACGCCGCCGGTGGCGCCAAACAGCTCGATCATGCCGATCACGGTACCGAACAAACCCATCAGCGGCGCCAGCGTCGCCACGGTGCCCAGCGTGGTCAGATAGCGCTCAAGCTGGTGCGTAGCGGCTCGGCCCGCTTCTTCGATCGCTTCTTTCATCGCCGCGCGCGATGCGCCGAGATTGCGCACACCAGCGGCCAGCACCCTGCCCAGCGGCGAATTCTGCTCCAGCTGACTGAGCGTCTCGGCATCAACGCCGCCCGCGCGGGCCAGCGCAATCACCTCGGGCAGCAGCGCGTTCGGAAGAATGCGCGCTGTTCGCAAGTACATCAGCCTCTCGATAATGATGGTCAGGGCGATGACCGACGCGGCCAGCAAGAACCAGATCGGCCATCCGGCGGCGTGAATAATCGCAAGCAAGTCGCTACTCCTACACGGGGGAAATAATGGAGGCTGACTGTAACCGCTTCAGCACCCCCCGGCAAGCCAGGCGTTGATCCTGCGTGTGTGCATGTACTCACTGCGGTTGTATGCAATAAATTTTTGGATATTTTTTTGACGCAGGCTTGTTCACAGGCGCTGTGGACAAGCATGTGCGCAAGTGGCATGGAAAACGCGGAAGCCCATGATTTATCTGAAAATTTCTGCACTGCCCGCCTGCCGCGCACCCTGCCGACCACCGCGTCAAGGATTCCCGGCCAGTGTACGGGCAGCGGTGAACCCGCCACAATGCGACTGACCACAGCTTTTACGGACCGCCTCTGATGTTTGAAGACCACCCGTCCACCGGCACCACCGGGGCTCAGATTCTGACGGTGAGCCAGCTGAATCAGGCCGTAGGCCGGCTGCTCGAAAAAAACTTTGCACTGACCTGGGTCAGCGGCGAACTCTCCAATGTCACACGAGCAGCGTCCGGCCACTGGTACTTCACGCTCAAGGATGCGCATGCCCAGGTGCGGGCCGTCATGTTCCGCGGCCGCGCCCAGTATGTCGACTTCAATCCGCGCGAGGGCGATAAGGTCGAGGTCAGAGCGACCGTGGGCCTGTATGCTGCACGCGGCGACTTTCAGCTCAATGTCGAAACCATGCGCAAGGCCGGCGTGGGCCATTTATACGAAGCCTTCCTGAGACTCAAAGCCAAGCTAGCCGCCGAAGGACTATTCGACGAGGGGCGCAAGCGCGAGTTACCCGACTTCCCGCGCACGATTGGTATTGTCACTAGCCCGCAGGCCGCCGCTTTGCGCGATGTGCTCACCACCTTCCGCCGGCGTGCGCCGCATATTGCACTCGTGCTGTATCCGACCGCAGTGCAAGGCGAAGGCTCGGCAGAAAAAATCGCTGAGGCAATCCATCATGCATCGCGTCGCGCCGAGTGCGATCTGCTGATCGTCTGCCGGGGCGGCGGAAGCCTGGAAGACTTGTGGTCTTTTAATGATGAACAGGTCGCACGCGCCATCGCCGCTTGTCGTGTGCCAGTGATTTCCGGCGTGGGTCATGAGACCGACGTGAGCATCGCGGATTTTGTTGCTGATCTGCGTGCGCCCACCCCAACGGCAGCAGCAGAACTGGCTGCGGCACCGACGGCTGACTGGCTGGCCGAGCTGGAAGAATTCGCGCTAGGCCTGGGCCATGAACTGCAACGGCAGCTAGGCGAGCGCGCCCAGACGCTGGACTGGCTGGCGCGCCGACTGCACAGCCCCTCCACCGCGATCCATCATCACAAACTCGCGCTGAGCGGGCTCGCGATACGACTCAGTCACGCGACATCAACCCCAGTCAACGCAGCACGTTATCGTCTGGGGCACGTCACGAACCGCTTGCGGCATGCCATGCCGGATACCCGCATGGCCCGCGCGCGCGTGACGGCCGCGGCGACGCACTTGCACGCGGCTTTTAGCCTCAGAGCGATGGCTCGTCAGCACACGCTGGTCTCGGCGCGCGAACAGCTCGAGCTGCTGGCGCCGCAGCGCACACTCGAGCGCGGCTACGCCATTGTGTCCGATGGTGCCGGCAAGATCCTGAGGCGACCGTCTGAGCTTCGCGCGCCGCAACGACTGGTGCTGACACTCGCCGAGGGGAAAGCCGCGGTTGATATCAGCGCCGCCACGCCCGAGGATTGAGCGCCCCCAAGCAGGCAGGGCGCCCGCCCATCGAAAATGGCCGGTTGGGCTATACTTCGGCGCGTGTTTGTCACAGGGGCAACGCCGCGCGCTGCGACACGCCATGCTCTGCGCCGGCACGCTTGGCCCCGATAACAACAGGTAAAGTTCATTTAGGGAGGTTTTATGGCCGCAGTTCTGCAATCTTTGGGGCGTACCCTCATCGCCGGCGTCGTCATATTGATTCTGCTGGTGCTGATCTCTGCAGGCGTCTCTGGCACGGGCCCGCAATTCGGCCATGCATGGGGCGCGTTTTTCATGCGATGGCTGCATGTCGTCTCGGGCGTGATGTGGATCGGTCTGCTCTGGTACTTCAACTTCGTGCAGATTCCTTCGATGCCGAAAATCCCCGACGAACAAAAACCGGCGATCGGCAAAGTGATTGCGCCTACCGCCTTGTTCTGGTTCCGCTACGCAGCGCTCTCCACTGTCGTCACCGGCCTCCTGGTCGCCTGGATGAATGGCTACCTCGTGCCCGCACTGGGCCTGCAGCAGCCTGTCCACGCCATCGGTATCGGCATGTGGCTTGCACTGGTCATGGCCTTCAATGTCTGGTTCATCATCTGGCCGAACCAGAAAAAAGCACTGGGTATCGTGACCGTAGAAGCGGAAGAAAAAGCCGCGGCGGCCCGCATGGCCATGCTGACGTCGCGCTTCAATACCATGCTCTCCATCCCGATGCTGTACATGATGGTGGCGCAACAAAACGCTGGCCTGTAATCATCCGCCAGCACCCATACAAAGCCCGCAGCATGTGCGGGCTTTTTTTCGTCTGTCGTATCGCGGCTGCGCTGCTGGCTCAGAGCGCATTCACCGGTATTTTCAGATAAGCGACGCCATTGGCATCTTTCGGTGGCATATCGCCAGCGCGAATATTGATTTGCACCGCCGGCAAAATCAGCACCGGCATCTCCAGTGTGGCATCGCGCCGGGTGCGCATCTCGACGAACTGCGCCTCGCTGACGCCGTCATGGACATGGATATTCTTGCGCCGCTGCTCGCCTACCGTCGTCTCGAACGCCACCGGCCTCTCACTTGGCGGATAGTCGTGGCACATGAACAGCCTCGTCGCCTCCGGCAGGCTGAGGATTTTCTTGACGGAGGCGTACAGTGTCCTCGCATCACCACCGGGAAAATCGCAGCGCGCGGTACCCACGTCCGGCATGAACATCGTGTCACCGACGAACACTGCATCGCCGATATGGAATGCAACGCACGCCGGGGTATGTCCGGGCACATACATCGTTGATCCCGACAGCGCACCGAAGTGAAACACCTCGCCATCTTTGAGCAGGTAATCGAACTGCGAACCATTTGTCGAAAAACCCGGCTCCAGATTGAAAATCCCCTTGAACACCTGCTGCACTGTCGTGATGTGGTCGCCAATGGCTGTCTTGCCGCCAAGTTTTTGCTTGAGATAAGGCGCCGCCGTGAGGTGATCCGCATGCGCGTGCGTCTCGAGTATCCATTCCACCTTTAATTGCTGCTGTTTGACGAAATCAATCACTTTGTCCGCGGATTCAGTGCTGGTGCGGCCGGATTTCGGGTCATAGTCGAGCACAGAGTCGATAATGGCGCAGGCCGTGCCCACTTTTTCGTAGACCACATAGGTCACTGTCCAAGTGACGGGATCGAAAATTCCGTGGACTTGGGGCGTCAGTGGATCAGTCATAACCGGGCTCCGCTAGTATATTTAAAGTTATTACATTATATTGACTAACAATTTATATGTCAATATAATGTAATCGTTGAAATCAAGATAGTGTGGCACTCGCATCCCAAAGCGCGACAGGCCCTCACCACAGGAGATAAGCATGGCTGCCAACGTCACCCGGCATACCGACAAGTTCGGCACTGCACCCCAGATCAGCCCGTCGGACCTGTCCGAGATTGCTGCCATGGGCTTTCAGACCGTGATTAACAACCGGCCGGATGGCGAGGGTGGCGCGGAGCAGCCGAGCAACGCTGACATTGAAGCGGCCGCCAAAGCTGCCGGCCTGAATTACGAGTACCTGCCCGTGATCAGTGGGCAGATTACCGAACTCCAGGCCAGAAAATTCGCCGAGCTACTGGCTACCCGACCCGGCCCGGTGCTAGCGTTCTGCCGTAGCGGCGCACGCTCGCAAAATCTTTACCGGATGGCCAGCGGCCAGTCAGCGCCCGCGGCCACTTCGGGCAGCGCAGCCGCCGCCGCTTGCAACTGGAGCGACAGTGAGGACATCCTGATTGTCGGTGGCGGCAGCGCCGGCATCGGACTAGCCGCCAGCCTGAAGAAACGCCAGTCCAATCTGCAGATCGCCATCATCGAGCCCAGCGACAAACACTACTACCAGCCCTCGTGGACGCTGGTGGGTGCTGGCGAATTCGATGTGCGCGACAGCGTGCGCGACATGGCCGAGGTGATGCCGGCCGGCGTCACCTGGATCCGCGCTGCCGTCACCGGCTTTGATCCTGATCATCGCCGCGTGATGCTGGATAACGGCAGCACGGTCAGTTACCAGAACCTGATTGTCGCGCCCGGCCTGAAACTGAACTGGGCAGGTATCCCTGGTCTGGAAGAGACGCTGGGCAAGCATGGCGTGACCTCGAATTACCGCGTCGATCTCGCGCCCTATACCTGGGAGCTGGTACGCAACATGAAATCCGGTAAGGCGATCTTTACTCAGCCGCCGATGCCGATCAAGTGCGCGGGTGCACCGCAGAAAGCCATGTATCTGTCTTGCTCCGAGTGGGAGCATCAACACGTGCTGAAAAACATTCAAGTCGATTTTCATGTTGCGGGCGCGGTGCTATTTGGCGTCGCGGATTTCGTGCCGCCGCTGATGGACTATGTGAAGCGCTATAACGCCCATCTGCATTTCAATTCAAAACTGGTTGCTATTGATGGTCCGGCCAAGCGCGCTTGGTTCGAAGAAAAAGACGCGAGCGGCAACACAGTCCAGGTTGAAAAGAGTTTCGATCTCATTCATGTCACGCCGCCACAAACTGCCCCTGATTTTGTCAAAGAAAGCCCGCTAGCGAATGCTGAAGGCTGGGTCGATGTGAATCAGGTGACACTGCAGCACCATCGCTATCCGAACATCTTTAGCCTAGGTGATGCCTGCTCATCGCCCAATGCCAAGACCGCCGCAGCTGCCCGCAAGCAGATCGTCGTCGTCGCCGAAAATCTGCTCGCACTGCGCAGTGGGCGCGAATTGCCGACGAAGTACGATGGCTATGGCTCCTGCCCGCTCACTGTCGAAAAAGGCAAGATCGTACTGGCTGAATTTGGCTTTGGCGGCAAACTGCTGCCGACCTTCCCGCTCGATCCCACTGTGCCGCGCAAGGCGGCCTGGGTACTGAAAAAAAATATTCTGCCTGGCGTTTACTGGAACCTGATGCTCAAGGGCCATGAATGGTTGGCCAGACCTGAGGGAAGTTAATCGATGCAAGTTCGGGCTCTGCTGCCAGACTGGTTACAACATTACCGTCGCGAGTGGCTGAGCGGTGACGTCATCGCGGGTCTGATCGTCACGGTCATGCTGATACCGCAAAGCCTCGCGTATGCCATGCTGGCGGGCTTGCGTCCTGAGATCGGTCTGTATGCCAGCATCCTGCCCTTGGTCGCTTATGCGCTGCTCGGCAGCAGCAGGACGCTTGCAGTCGGTCCGGTCGCGGTAGCCTCACTGATGACAGCCAGTTCACTCGCGCCACTGGCTGCACAAGGCACGCCCGAGTATCTGGCCATGGCCGTCCTTCTGGCGCTGCTATCGGGCGTGATGCTCATCACTGCGGGCTTGCTGCGGCTGGGTTTTCTTGCCTGGTTCCTTAGCCATCCCGTCATCAGCGGTTTCATCTCCGGTTCTGCGGTGCTGATCGCGATCGGACAAATCAAATACCTGCTTGGCATCACCTTCTCGTCGAGTGGCGTGCTGTCAACCCTGGAGGGTTTGATCAGACACCTGACCAAAACAAATACCGTCACTGCAGGCATAGGCATTACAACGTTGGTCTTCTTGTTCTTCGCGCGCTCGCAACTCACCAGGCTGCTGAGCAAAGCGGGGCTTTCCCCCAAGTCGGCCGAGCTTGTCAGCAAACTCGCTCCCATGTCGGCCGTGATCGTCTCGACGGTGGTGGTCGCCGGTCTCCACCTGCATGAGACGGCGCAAGTTGCTATTGTGGGTAGCGTCCCGACAGGCTTGCCCGTGCTGAGCCTGTCACTGCCCGGCTGGGGAGCGCTGCATGCGCTGTGGGTACCGGCTATGCTGATCTCACTGGTGGGTTTCGTCGAAAGTGTCTCGGTGGCGCAATCGCTGGCGATAAAACGCGGACAGCGCATTCAAGCTGATCGCGAACTCCTGGGTGTCGGCGCTGCCAACATCGCCAGCGCACTCTCAGGAGGTTTCCCAGTCGCGGGCGGCTTCGCCCGCTCGGTAGTGAATTTTTCTGCAGGCGCAAACACCCCTGCGGCTGGCGTGATATCGGCACTGATGATCAGCATGGTACTGATTGGATTGACCTCGTGGTTCCACTACCTGCCGCATGCCGTGCTGTCTGCGACCATCATCGTGGCTGTGCTCGGTCTGATCGATACGGGCACTTTGAAAGAGGCCTGGCATTACGACAAAGCCGACGCAACAGCGCTGCTGCTCACGTTTTTCGGTGTGATCATCTTGGGTGTCGAAGAAGGCATTATCATAGGCGTAGCGCTGTCGCTGGCCGTACTGGTCTGGCGCAGCAGTCACCCCCACATGGCGATCGTCGGCCGGGTTCCGGGCACCGAACACTTCCGCAATATTGAACGTCATCAGGTCGAGACCTTGCCCGGTCTGATTGCATTGCGCGTAGATGAGAGCATTTACTTCGCAAATGCACAGCTACTGGAAGAAAAAATCGAAAGCCTGCTGCTGCAGCAATCCAACACGCGACATCTGCTGCTGATCCTCTCAGCGGTCAATCAGCTCGACACGACGGCGCTGGTGATGCTGACCGAGCTTGAGCGGAGTCTTGCCGAGCGACACATTCGTTTGCATTTCGCAGAAATCAAAGGCCCGGTACTGGACCGGCTGCGCGGCACGCCGCTGGGCGAGCAGATGAAAGACCGGATCTATCTGAGCACGCATCAGGCCTTTCTGGCTTGCGCCAATGGCTGATCGATCCCGCGCTCTTGCCATCACAGTCAAGCGATTCAGATTACCTTCTTGTTCTTCAAATCGTCGAGCTGCTCATCGGTATAGCCCAGCTCGCGCAAGAGTCTGGCATTGTCTTGCCCGAGCGCAGGCGGCACACTGCGGTAGCTGACCGGCGTTTTCGACAACCTGATCGGTGAAGCGACTAAATTGAGATCGCCATGCACCGCCGAATGCAGCCGCAGCTGCATGCCACGCGACTGCACCTGAGGATCGCGGAATACACGGTCTATCGTATTGATCGGTCCGCAGGGAAAATTTTCCTTCTCAGCCAGTGCACACCAGGTATCGATGGTCTTGGTTCGCATGACCTTCGTCAGCCAGTCGAGCAAGGACTGACGATGCTGCACCCTTGCCGCATTGGTCGCAAAACGCTCATCTTTCGCGACATCCGGATCGCCTGCTGCGCGACACAGACTGGCAAATTGCGCGTCATTGCCGATCGCAATCATCAGATAACCATCAGCGCAAGCGACCGGCTGATACGGCACGATAGAAGGATGTGCACTGCCCATGCGCTGGGGCACCTTGCCACTCAACAGATAAGTGCCGGCCTGATTCGCCAGTGTCGCTACCTGTACGTCGAGCAAGGCGATATCGATCTGCTGTCCCTCACTGGTTCTTTCACGATGAAACAAAGCGGCAAGTATCGCATTCGTCGCATACAAGCCTGTCATCAAGTCCACGACCGCCACACCGACTTTCTGAGGACCACCACCGGGTATCTCATCCGGCTCGCCGGTAACGCTCATCAAACCACCCATGGCCTGAATCAGTGCGTCGTAGCCCGGGCGCTCGGCATACGGGCCATCTTGCCCAAACCCAGTGATGGAGCAATAAATCAGGCGGGGATTGATCGCTGCAACCGACGCATAGTCGAGATCATATTTCTTCAGTCCACCCACCTTATAATTTTCGACCAGCACATCGGCTTGTTTGATCAGCGAGATCAGGATGTCACGGCCCTCGGGCAGCGTGAAGTCCAGCGTCAGCGAACGCTTATTACGGTTCGCGCAAAAGAAGTAGGCGGCGTCGCGTCCTTCGGCATCGATGCGATTGACGAAAGGCGGGCCCCAGCTGCGGGTATCGTCCCCGACACCGGGACGCTCGATTTTAATCACGTCGGCGCCGAGATCGGCGAGGTTTTGCGTGGACCAGGGCCCGGCCAGCACGCGGGAAAGATCAACGACCCGAATACCGGCAAGCGCAGAGGTCATGGATATCTTAGAAAAAAGCTTGTATGCCCGTCTGCGCGCGGCCGAGAATCAGCGCATGAATATCGTGAGTTCCCTCGTAGGTGTTTACCACCTCCAGATTCAGCATATGTCGTACCACGCCATATTCATCGCTGATGCCATTGCCACCTAACATGTCGCGCGCAACACGCGCGATCTCCAATGCCTTGCCGCAGGAATTGCGCTTCATGATCGACGTGATCTCCACCGCTGCCGTGCCTTCGTCGCGCATGCGGCCCAGCCGCAGGCAGCCCTGCAGCGCGAGCGTGATCTCGGTCTGCATATCGGCGAGTTTTTTCTGGATCAGCTGATTCGATGCCAGCGGCTTGCCGAACTGTTTGCGATCCAGCGTGTACTGGCGCGCGGTATGCCAGCAAAACTCTGCCGCACCAAGCGATCCCCAGGAGATGCCGAAGCGCGCCGAATCGAGACAGGTAAACGGCCCTTTCAGGCCACGTATTTCGGGAAAAGCATTCTCTTCCGGCACAAACACCTGATCCATCACGATCTCGCCGGTGGTCGACGCGCGCAAACCCATCTTGCCGTGGATCGCGGGCGCGGACAGACCCTTCCAGCCTTTTTCAAGAATGAAGCCGCGGATCTTGCCTTCATCATCCTTCGCCCACACCACGAATACATCCGCAATCGGACTGTTGCTGATCCACATTTTCGAGCCTGTCAGGCTATAGCCGCCATCGACCTTCTTCGCGCGAGTCTCCATGCCGCCGGGGTCGGAACCATGATTCGGTTCAGTCAGGCCAAAGCAGCCTATCCATTCACCGCTCGCCAGTTTGGGCAGATATTTCTGTCGCTGATCTTCGGTGCCGAATTCATGGATGGGCACCATCACCAGCGAGCTTTGCACACTCATCATCGAGCGGAAGCCAGAATCCACCCGCTCGATCTCGCGCGCGATCAGGCCATAGCTGACGTAATTCAAACCGGCGCCACCGTATTCCGTCGGAATGGTCGGCCCCATCAATCCCAGCTCGCCCATTTCACGAAAGATCGCCGGATCAGTCGTCTCGTGACGGAAAGATTCGAGCACGCGCGGCATCAGCTTGTTCTGTGCATAGGCCCGCGCAGCATCACGCACCATGCGCTCTTCTTCGGTCAACTGCTGATCCAGCAGCAGCGGATCTTCCCAGTGAAACTTGGCGACACTCATGACTAACTCTCCAGATCAATCCCAGGATAATTCTTAACGCAAGCGAGCAGCGAGTTCACCAATGATGCCGCGCCGGAAAGCGAGCACACAGATCACGAAGATCAGGCCCGTCACCATGGTGACCGACTCACCGATTGTATTGAACCACTCGACGTGCGAGATCTTCGCCAACCAGGTACCCAGATCGCCGAGCTTGTTTTCCAAGGCGATGATGATGATCGCGCCCACGACGGGACCAAACAGCGTGCCCATACCACCCACCAGCGTCATCAGCACCACCAGACCCGACATCGACCAGTGCACATCAGTGAGCGTACCAAAGCCCAACACGACCGCCTTGGTCGAACCCGCCAGTCCGGCCAATGCCGCCGACAGCACAAACGCTAGCAGCTTGTAACGATCGGCGTCGTAACCAAGCGAGATCGCGCGGGGTTCATTTTCGCGCACGGCCTTGAGTACCTGTCCGAATGGCGAATGAATAATGCGTACGACCAGCATGAAAGACAGGACCACAATACCCAGCACCACGTAATACATGGTGAGATCGTTCTTCAGATCGATACTACCGAGCAGCGTACCGCGCGGTATCGACTGCAATCCATCCTCACCCCCCGTGAACGGCGCCTGCAGGAACACAAAGAACACCATCTGCGATAGCGCCATGGTGATCATCGTGAAATAAATACCTTGACGGCGAATGGCCAGCTTGCCGACCACAAAACCCATGAGGGCCGCATACACGACGCCCAGAACGATACCTATCTCAGTCGGCACGCCCCAGGCTTTCAATGTGTGACCCGCGATGTAGGCAGCGCCACCGAAAAACGCAGCATGGCCGAAGGAGAGCAAGCCCGTGAAACCGATCAGCAGATTGAACGCGCAGGCGAACAAGGCAAAGCACAAGATCTTCATCAGCAGCACCGGATACAGGAAGAACGGTGCGACGAGCGCGCCCAGCAGAACGACGGCATAACCCAGTTTTCTCAGCATCGCAGCGACTCCTTATTTCTCACGACCGAACAGACCGGCGGGGCGAATCAGCAGCACGATCGCCATGATGATAAACACAACGGTCGCCGAGAGCTCCGGATAAAACACTTTGGTCAATCCTTCCAGCACCCCCAGCCCGAGTCCGGTGACAATCGATCCGAGAATCGATCCCATGCCGCCAATCACCACCACAGCAAACACCACGACGATCAGGTTCGAGCCCATCAGCGGCGACACTTGCAATACCGGCGCGGCCAGCACACCGGCGAAACCTGCGAGCGCCACCCCGAAACCATAGGTCAGCGTCACCATCAGCGGCACATTGATACCGAAGGCTTCCACCATCTTGGGATTTTCAGTGCCCGCGCGCAGATAAGCGCCAAGGCGTGTCTTCTCGATCACGAACCAGGTCGCGAGACACACCACCAGCGAGGCCAGCACCACCCAAGCACGATAGTTCGGCAGCATCATGAAACCGAGATCGGTCGCGCCCGTCAGTTGCGACGGCACCGAGTAGGGCTGGCCAGAGACACCATAGAAAGAACGGAATACACCTTCGATCATCAGCGTGATGCCAAAAGTCAGCAGCAGTCCATACAAATGATCCAGCTTGTACAGCCAGCGCAGCATGGTCCTTTCGATCACGATGCCGAAGATCGCGACCAAGAAGGGTGCCGCCACCAGCATCACCCAGTAGTTGATGCCAAAATAATTCAGACCCATCCACGCCAGAAAGGCACCCATCATGTAGAGCGCACCGTGTGCAAAATTAATCACATTCAGCAGACCAAATATCACCGCCAGTCCCAGCGACAGCATGGCGTAGAACGAGCCGTTCACCAAGCCCAGCAGCAGCTGCCCCATCATCGCCGCCATGGGAATACCCAATATATCCATCTCAGACTCCCAGCAATTCGTTCAGCACAGCAGCCTTGGTCTCGAGCTCACGCGAGGCAAACTGCTCGACAATTTGGCCGTGCTCCATCACATAGAAACGATCGGCCAGTGGTGCCGCGAAACGGAAGTTCTGCTCGACCATCACGATGGTGTAACCTTGGTTTTTGAGCGTGGTGATCATGCGCGCCAGCGACTGCACGATCACGGGCGCGAGGCCTTCGGAAATTTCATCCAGCAGCAAGAGCTTGGCGCCGGTTCGCAGAATGCGCGCCACGGCCAGCATCTGCTGCTCACCGCCTGACAACCGCGTGCCTTGACTATGACGGCGCTCGGCCAGATTCGGAAACATCTGGTAAATCTCATCCACCGACATCCCGCCTGGCATCAGCGTCGGTGGCAGCATCAGGTTTTCTTCTGCAGACAGTGAAGAGAAGATCGCGCGCTCTTCAGGGCAGTAACCGACACCGAGATGTGCGATGCGATGTGTGGGCATCGCGATGCATTCCACGCCATTGATTTTTACCGAACCTTCGCGACGACCGGTCAAGCCCATGATCGCGCGCAGCGTCGTCGTACGGCCCGCACCATTGCGACCCAGCAGCGTAACAACCTCCCCCTGCTCGATCGAGAAATTCACATCATGCAAGATGTGCGATTCTCCGTACCAGGCCTGCAGGTGACTGATCTCCAATGCCTTGTTCATCAGTGCGCTCCTTCCAGCACGGTGGTACTTCCCATGTAGGCTTCCAGCACCTGCGGGTTCTGGGACACGGTCTGGTAATCACCCTCGGCCAGGATCGCGCCGCGCTGCAGTACGGAGATACGGTCGCTGATACCGGAGACCACATTCATGTTGTGCTCAACCATCAAGATGGTGCGACCCTTCGACACCTTCTTGATCAGGTCGGTCACGCGCTTCACATCTTCATGGCCCATGCCTTGGGTGGGCTCATCGAGCAGCATGAGCTCGGGTTCCATCGCCAGCGTGGTGGCAATCTCGAGTGCGCGCTTGCGACCATACGGTAGATCTACCGTCACGCTATCCGCAAAATCGGACAGACCAACTTCACCGAGCAACTGCATCGCGCGGTCATTCAACTGATTCAGCGTGCTCTCGCGCTTCCAGAAATGAAAGGAGGTGCCCAGATTGCGCTGCAAGCCAATGCGTACATTCTCCAGCACGGTCAGATGCGGAAAAACCGCCGAAATCTGAAATGAACGTATGATCCCCATGCGGGCGACCTGTGCGGGTTGTTGCATCGTGATGTCGCGACCAGTGAACAGGATCTGTCCTGATGATGGCGCGAGAAATTTCGTCAGCAGATTGAAACACGTGGTCTTGCCTGCGCCGTTGGGGCCAATCAGTGCATGGATATGGCCGCGCTGCACCCGCAGGTTCACCTGATTGACAGCCACGAATCCTTTGAACTCGCGCGTCAGATCCCGGGTCTCCAGGATGATGTCCGACATGGTGGCTCCTTGAAGTTTTGACGAGGGGCGAACTAATCAGCGACTGCCCGGCCGGGCGTCCGCGCTGAGTTGCGCCGGGGTGCTGACTTGCCGGTGGGTGTGCTGGGCCGGGATCTGCTGAGCCGGTAGAGTGAATTCCATCCTGCCTGTCTCCGAAATATGTATTTTTTACTAATTTTATCGATCTTCGTTGCAACACATCGGTCTTCGCGCCGATCCGAGAACTTATTCTATTTCTGGAAAAACACAAAATACCATCTTTGCGGATCGCGTTGCAGCAAACGAATCCGCCGCTGAAACCGAGCCATCGAGTCCGGCGCTGGGAGTACCGGCAGACTTTGCGGCGCACAAAACGAGACCGCAGGCAACCCCTAGCGGTGTCAGCCGAGACCGACGAGAGAAGGACAGCCGAACGCCGCACAGCCGAACGCCGGACAGCCGAACGCCGGACAGCCGAAAAACACCCGCACCAGCGCCGCTTGCCCATGGCCGAACCCGCGTGTCCCTTAGCAGACGCACGAGCCCCGCGCTGATCCAACGCCACTGCAGGAAGCAGTTACAATGGAGAGCATCAATACCTCTGTACCGACCCGAGATGAACTCCCTGTTTGGCGACATCGGCAACCTGATCAGTGTGGCGATCACGCCCGCACTGCTGATGCTTGGCGTAATGATTCAGATGCGCGTCCTGACGAACCGGCTGGATAGAATCAGCGACCGCCAAGAAACGCTGGAAGAAAAACTCTCCGGTGGACTAGGACTGCGCCCGGTGCTGGTGCACGAACTTTCGGTACTGCGCCGCCGGGCAACGGCAATTCATCGCGCGGTCGGTTTGTCCGCCTGCTGCATGATCTTGGTCTGCATGGTGGTCGTGGTGCTGTTCATCGACGACTCCCTGAACTTGAAACTTGATTCGCTGATCGCCTTCATGTTCGTCGCCACCATGACCATGCTGGTGGGAAGTTTCAGTCTGCTGCTGCATGAAATCTTCGTCGCCAGTCATTCGCTGCCGGCCACCACGCTGTTGCGTCCACTGACGCAGGAGCAACCCAGCCAGTAAATGGGTCAGAGCCGCCTGAACCTCAGTGCGGCAACCAGAAGCGCTCCGACATCTCTTGCAGCCCAAGCTCGCCCAGTACCTGCTGCAGACGTTTTGCAGCGCGCTGACGCGGCGCATCACGATGCTGACTGGCGATGATCAATTCATTCTTCATTGAATGTTCCCAGCCAACCAGCTCCGTCACATTCACTTGATAACCGTGCGCTTCCAGCTGCAGACATCGCAGCACATTCGTCAGGTGACTGCCGAACTCGCGGGTGTGAATGGGATGGCGCCAGATCTCGGTAAGCACATCACGCGCGAGGGACTGAGCTTTCAGACGACGCAGCGTCGCGGCGACTTCCGCCTGACAGCAAGGCACTAGCACAATAAAACGTGCTTGCTTTCTCAGCGCAAAGCTGATCGCATCATCCGTAGCGGTGTCACAGGCATGCAGCGCAGTCACCATGTTCACTGTGTCAGGCATCAAGGAGGACTGCGTTGATTCAGCCACGGACAACGCAAGAAATGACATGCGTGAAAAGTCTGCGCGGTCGGCGAGATCACGTGCTTTATCCACGAGCTCAGCGCGTGTCTCTATGCTGTAGATATGCGATCCATCATCACGAT
This sequence comes from Oxalobacteraceae bacterium, assembly GCA_046090895.1. Lineage (GTDB taxonomy): Bacteria > Pseudomonadota > Gammaproteobacteria > Burkholderiales > Burkholderiaceae_D > Pernthalerella. Next base: position 37,827 of record JBJTAS010000030.1, read on the forward strand.
CCTTGAAAAAGAGATCGTAGAGAATAAAACCCAGATAAGATTTTCCTGCGCCATGATCTACCAGCGTGATCGGACCGCCCTCCGATGCCAGCTGCTCAAGCAAGGGTTCAATAAACTGAAACAGGTGATAGACCTGCTTGAGCTTACGGCGGCTGTCCTGATTCATCTTGCCATCGCGCGTCAGGATGTGCAGCGCCTTGAGCAGCTCGATCGATTGTCCAGGACGCAAATCTGTCTCTGCCATGAAACGTGAGGTATCGGTAATGAATCCGAATGGTAACCCAGCCCCGCAGAAGTCTGCATCGCCCATGGTCTTGGCACGATCTTGCCAGCGGAATCTTGCCGACGCGTGCTGCGCCAGCAATTAGCCGACTGGTTTTCGGTGTGACCTGCCTCGATGAATGAGGGCGCGCCGCCTGAGCGCATCGAGTAAGCCTCGTATCATCAGACGCTGCCGTTCTGCCATCTCGCTTCGAAGCCAGGTGCGACACCGCTGAGACCATCCCTGGGCAGTCATGCACACGGTACCTATCGGGTGACACCACCTGTGCCACAGGGAACGATAAATCCTCAAGCGATGCAAGACGACGGGGACCGCCAGCAATTGCTCTTTGTAGCGATAGCGTCCCCAGAGCAAATGACACTGACGTGCGCCCTGCCTGATGCAGTCGCAGAGCGACCAATAGCAGGCCAGTAGCCCAAGCCGGTAACGGGAGAAGGCGGGATCAGCGGCACATAGCATCATCACGTAGCTATCACCAATTTTTAGCGCGAGCGAACCCGCGCAGAGTTTTCCATGGATACTCCCCAACCCAAACATCCCACACTCTGCGGTCATCCTCAGCAGCTGTGCAGTTTCGCCCGCATCAATCTTTACCTGCTTGCCGCGCGCCGCCATGCTGGCTCGCTTGAATTCCTGAAGCTGTTGCACGAGTGCGCGCTGCACATGACGCGGCAAGGTGTCAGACAGCCGATAGTGCCACGCGAAACTTGGATGATCACGCAGCAGCCGATTGCCGTAACCTCGCAGCGTCTTGCGCGTCGATTTGCCGAGCGCCTGCTGGTAACGCTCCACAGAATCCGGCAGCGCAAGCACATAGTTTTCAGAAAACGCGTAATACTGACAGGCCAAACGCGTAAAGGGAGAATTCAGGCCGATGGCGTTGAACTCGATGTGGCTAGCGTCACAGTAATGGCTGAACACATCACGCGCGAACGCACGGGCAATGGTTTCATCAAGAACAAACATCTCCGTTTGCACGCGGATCAAGCCAGCGTTGATTCTGAAGAGCAGCACACCCACGATGTGTCCGCGTTGATAGCCGATCCAGGTATGCGGAGGCAGGGGGTCGCACAAGCGCAGGAAGCGCCAGCTGGCGTACAAGCTGCCGTATAAACGGTCTAATCCGTCCATCGCATGCAGCGGTACCTGATGCTCGACGATCTGGCCGACAATGCTGACCAGCGGATCATCCGCCTGTGCAAGAAGAAGGTCCTCGGCCGGGGGTGCGAATCCTGTCGGCGATGATCCGGTGTACTGCGCCATGCGCCAGTTCTCAGTGGTGGAACTGACATTCTCACCGCGACAGATCACGCATCGCTTGAGCATCGCCAAGCACGCCCCATCACGCGCTGACTGGCGTCAAACTCAGGCCTCTCCAACCAAAGAAAATAGCCGCGTGGTCAGCCGGGATTCTCGCCTGTCTCGGCCATCAACAGGGGAGTGTCCAGGGGGGACAGACCGGTGTCCAATCCGGCCAGCGTGGTTCGAATCCATGCTCCCCTGCCCGCGGGCTTACTCGCTCTGCTTCGTGCTGTTATTGACGTCGATCGACGATACGCTTCGCCTTGCCTGTCTGCGTCCGCTCGACCCCATTCGGAGGCAGCACAGTCACCGTGCAGGAAATGCCAATCAGGGACTTGATCATGTGCTCCAGCGCTGTCCCGCCGCGCAGCCCTTCACCATGGCGTATGTCCTCGCGCGTTTCGACCAGCACCTCAAGCTGATCGAGATGCATGTCGCGCGTCAGCACCAGCTGATAATGCGGCGCCAGGGCGGGCTGTGCCAACAGCAGCTCTTCGATCTGAGAGGGGAATACATTCACGCCCCGAATGATCAGCATGTCATCTGAACGGCCCACGATTTTGTCCATGCGCCGCATACTGCGCGCTGTGGGAGGCAGTAAGCGCGTCAGATCGCGCGTGCGATAGCGAATCACCGGCATCGCTTCTTTTGTCATCGAGGTAAATACCAGTTCGCCGGCCTCGCCATCGGGCATCACTTCACCCGTGACCGGATGAATGATCTCGGGGTAGAAATGATCTTCCCAGATGACCGGGCCATCCTTGGTCTCGATGCACTCGTTCGCCACACCGGGACCCATGACTTCCGATAGACCATAAATATCAACCGCATCCAGTCCGGCGCGACGCTCGATCTCTTCGCGCATGGATTCTGTCCAGGGTTCTGCACCGAAAATACCGGTACGCAGCGAAGACGCTGCTGGATCCATCCCCTGCCGCTCGAATTCCTCGATCAGGTTGAGCATGTACGATGGCGTGACCATGATGATGTCCGGCCTGAAGTCGTTGATCAGTTGCACCTGCTTTTCAGTCTGACCGCCGGACATCGGAATCACCGTGCAGCCCAGCCGCTCTGCGCCATAGTGCGCGCCCAGACCCCCGGTGAACAAGCCATAGCCATACGAGACATGCACGATATCGCCAGCGCGACCCCCTGCGGCGCGGATCGAGCGCGCCACTAGCTGCGCCCAGGTATCGATATCCTTCCGGGTATAGCCAACCACCGTCGGCTTGCCCGTCGTGCCCGAGGAAGCGTGAATACGCACGACCTGTTCACGTGGCACCGCAAACATCCCGAACGGATAATTTTTGCGCAGGTCTTCCTTGGTCGTGAACGGGAACTTTGACAGATCGGACAAGGACTTCAGATCGTCCGGATGCACCCCTTGTTCATCGAAGCGCTGTCGATAATGCGGCACATGATCATAGGCATGGCGCAGCGTCGCCTGCAGCCTATGCAACTGCAGCGAACGCAGCTCATCCTGACTGGCTGTCTCGATGGGTTCAAGATCAGCAGGCTTGGCGGGCGTGGGGGCCATCGGTGGTCTCCTCGAGTAAGCAGGGTGCCCGGCGGGGGTGATAGTTTTTCCGGGTGTCGTGTCGACGACGCATTATTTTTTATTCGACGACAGCGCCTTTCAGTTGATGCGATTTTCCCCGCATCAGCGCAATCTTGCGGCCCGCTGGATTCGTGACCACGATATCGTAGACGCCGGTCTTACCGCTGCGCGATTGTTCGACTGCCTCGGCCTGTAACAGCTCACCCTCGAGTGCAGGTGCGAGAAATTCGATCGCGCAGCCGGCAGCGACGGTCTGTACGTTGTAGCTATTACAGGCAAACGCAAACGTGGAATCTGCCAGCGTGAAAATAAATCCGCCATGGCACATCGCATGACCGTTCAGCATGTCAGTGCGCACTGTCATCTGCATGCGCGCATAACCCGGCCGGATCTCCAGCAGCTGTATGCCCAGGCCTTGCGTGGCGCGATCGCGCGCATACATCTGTGTGCCGGTGGCACGCGCCAGCGCGGCGGGATCTAGGTGAAGTGCTTCGCTCATTTGGCAAATCCTTGAGGTGTTCAGGCATCCTGATCAAAATCCAGCACTAGCGTGTCTGTCGCCGGAAAGGCCTGACAGCTCAGCACAAAATCACTGGCCACCTCGTAATCTTCGAGCGCATGATTGGCATCCATATCAGCCTTACCTTCAGTGACCTTGCAACGGCAAGTCGCGCAAATCCCACCCTTGCACGCATAGGGTATCTCAATGCCTTGCGCCAGTCCGGCTTCCAGGACGGACATCGTATCCCGAGGCATGGAAAACAGATAATGACGACCATCGATCACCAGCGTGACGTCACACTGCGCATCGGTTGCTGCTGCAGCGGCACGCACACGCGTTATCGGGGCAGCAACACCAAACCGTTCTGCGTGAATGCGTGAGGTATCCAAGCCCAGCGTGACCAGGGTAGCGGATACCTGTTCCATCATCTGCTGCGGCCCGCAGATGAATACATGATCGATATCGTCCAGTCGTATCCATTGCGCGAGCAAGGCCCGGCATTTGTCGGCATCAATGCGTCCGTTGAAGAGCTCGATATCCTGCTTCTCGCGGCTCATGATGTGGATGACGGAGAGCCGGTCAAGACATTGGTCTTTCAGGTCGGCGAGCGCATCGCGCATCATCACCGTGGAGGAGGCCCGATTACCGTACACCAGGGTGAAGCGGCTTTGTGGCTCAGCCAGCAACGTGCTTTTGATGACTGAAAACACGGGCGTAATGCCACTACCTGCGGCAAAAGCCAGATAGTGGCGCTGATGCTCTGGCGAGAGCGGCAGATGAAAGCTGCCGGTCGGCGGCATCACCTCCAGCGCCATGCCCGTCGCCAAATTTTCGTGCGCCCAGCTCGAGAACAGCCCCCCTGGGACTTTCTTGATGGCGATCTTCAGCTCGTCATCCTGGACAGCGGCACAGATCGAATAGGAACGTCGCTGTTCTTCGCCATCGATCATCGCGCGCAGGGTCAGGTGTTGCCCGGGCTGATAATGAAAGCTCTGGCGCAGCTCTGTCGGCACATTGAAGCTGACCGTCATCGCATCCCGCGTATCCGGTACGAGCTTGCTGATTTTAAGTGAATGAAAATGGGCCATCAGTGCGGTTTGAAATAATCGAAAGGTTCCAGACAATCGCCGCAGCGGTACAGAGCCTTGCAGGCCGTCGAGCCGAACTGGCTGATCAACCGGGTCGCCAGCGATCCGCATTGCGGACAAGCGATCTCTGCGTCATCTACCACGGAGAGCGCAGAAATATCAATCGTACCCGTCGTACTCATCGCGCACCGTGCTGGCGGTGCGATACCGAAAGCGCGCAACTTCTCCTTGCCCGCCTCGGTCATCCAATCCGTCGTCCAGGCAGGTGATAGCTGCGTATGCACCTGTACCGGCGCCACACCATCGGCCTGCAGCACCTGTCGGATGTTTTCTTCGATGACGTGCATGGCGGGGCAGCCCGAATACGTCGGCGTGATCACGATCTCGCAACCACCTCCAGCGCTAGCCTTCACGGCGCGCACGATACCAAGATCGACAATAGAGATCGCTGGTATCTCAGGGTCGCAGACCTGAGACAGGCACTCCCAGAGCGCTCTGTCCGACAGACCTACCATTGCGCGCCGGGATAAGCCCGTTGCAGAAACTGCATTTCCGCCAGCAGATAACCGAGATGTTCGGTATGTCGTCCCTGCTTACCACCGGTTTGCATCCACGCATCGGCCGGCGGCATGGTCAGCGTCGCCTCGCTGAAAATCTGCGCTATCTGCACGAGCCAGCGTTCGCGCGCGCTGCCCGGCAAAGGCGCGATACCACGCGAGGCGAGGCGATGATCAAGTTCATCATCAATGAATGCTTCACCTGCAAACATCCACAGGGCATCGGCTGCGCGTTGCAGGCGCGCATGGCTCTCCTGGCTGCCGTCGCCAAGACGAATCACCAGATCCGTGCTGCGTCGCAAGTGATAAACCACTTCCTTGAGGGATTTTTCTGCGATCTGGGTAATCTCGGCGTCGCAAGACTGCTGCAAGGATTCCAGCCAAAGGCAGTGCCAGAGATCAAAGTAAAACTGGCGCATCAGGGTGTGGGCATAATCACCATTGGGCTGCTCGACCAGCAACAGATTATGAAAGTCCTGCACGTCGCGCAGGAAAGCCAGCGCGTCTTCGTCGCGACCTCTACCCTCCACCTTGCCAGCCAGTGACAGCCACAGCGTCGCCTGGCCGATCAGATCGAGCGAGATATTCGTCAGCGCCATGTCTTCTTCCAGCACGGGCCCTTTGCCGCACCACTCGGAGAGTCGCTGCGACAGTACAAGCGCATTATCGCCAGCTCTGAGCAACCAGTGAAATTTATCTGCATCCATCAGAGATGGCCGACTTCCGGCGGTATTTTGAAAAAGGTCGGATGACGATAGACCTTGCTGTTCGACGGCTCAAACAGTTCGCCGCGTTCGCCGGGACTGCTGGCGACGATCTCGCTCGCCGGCACGACCCAGATCGATACGCCCTCGTTCCGCCGAGTGTAGACATCGCGCGCGTTGTTGATCGCCATCTCCGCATCCGGTGCATGCAGGCTGCCGACATGCTTATGCGCGAGACCATGCTGGCTGCGTATGAAAATTTCCCACAACGGCCATTCTTTGCTCTTCGTCATATCGACCTCCGTGCTCAGGCCGCCTTGAGCGCACGGCGCGCGCTGCGCTTCTCGGCATGTGCCTGCAAACCCTCGCGAAACCACGCGCCCTCGTCCCAGGCCTGGCGTCGGGTCGCCAGACGATCGCGATTGCACGGGCCGTTACCCTTGACGACGTTGTAAAACTCCGGCCAGTTGATCGCGCCGTAGTCATAATGACCGCGCGCCTCGTTCCATGTCAGATCTGGATCGGGTATGGTGAGCCCGAGATACTCGGCCTGTGGCACAGTCTGATCGATCATGCGCTGCCGGAGCTCATCATTCGAGTGCAGCTTGATCTTCCACTGCATTGATTGCTGACTGTTGACTGACTCTGCATCCGGCGGGCCGAACATCATCAACATCGGCCACCACCAGCGGTTAAGGGCTTCCTGCGCCATCTGTTTTTGCTCGGGCGTGCCTTTGCACAGCGACATCAATACATCAAAACCTTGTCTTGCATGAAAGGCTTCTTCCTTGCAAACGCGCACCATGGCTCTGGCGTACGGCCCGTAAGAGCATCGACACAAGGGAATCTGATTGATGATGGCTGCGCCATCGACCAGCCAGCCAATCATGCCGACATCAGCCCAGCTCAGTGTGGGGTAATTGAAAATACTGGAGTACTTCGCCTTGCCGGAGAGCAGATCCTCGGTCATCTGGTCGCGCGACACGCCCAGGGTTTCCGCCGCACTGTACAAATAAAGACCGTGCCCCGCTTCATCCTGAATTTTCGCCAGCAAAATCGACTTGCGTTTGAGCGTAGGTGCGCGCGTCACCCAGTTACCCTCGGGGAGTTGACCCACGATCTCGGAGTGCGCGTGCTGCGAGATCTGGCGAATCAGCGTCTTGCGGTAACCGTCAGGCATCCAGTCCTTGGGCTCGATCTTCACCTCGGCATCGACCCGCGCCTGGAAGCCCTGCTCTTGGGGACTGAGTTCCTCGGCGGCACGCAGGCGGGCGGCACCGGTATCGACCATTTGCGCATACATGAGACGATCTCCTTTGATTACGCCACGCAGCTGGCTGGCATCGCGTTATGATACGCTAAATTAAGATTTTTAAACAAAACTGTATCATTTAACAGTTTGTTATTTCTTCCCGAGCCATGACCCGTCAATCTCTCGATACCTGGATCGCCAAGCAGCGGCGGCAACCTACGCTGCGCGCCAAATCGCTGGTGATGACGGTATTCGGCGACGCCATCGCGCCACGCGGCGGCTCAGTATGGCTGGGTAGCCTGATCTCACTACTGGATCCGCTAGGGATCAGCGAGAGGCTGGTTCGCACCAGTGTCTTCCGTCTGACAGAAGAAGGCTGGCTGGAAGCCAGTCGCTCAGGCCGGCGCAGTCAGTACCGGCTGAGCCCTGAGGGAGAAAAGCGTTTCTTGCGCGCGCATCAGCGTGTGTATGCCAACGGTGTGCCTCGCTGGGATGGGCAATGGTTGCTAGTCAACGCACAGGCTACTGCCAGTGCTACGCAAAAATCCCTGCTCAAAAAAGAGCTGCTATGGGAGGGATTCGCGCTGCTGGCGCCGGGTCAGTTTGGCTACCCCGGCGACAAACGGGAGGCGCTGGCAGAGATACTGGTACGCACGCGCATGAATGGCAAAGCGATCGTGATGTCAGCGACCGACGCAGGCATCACCGGTTCGCGTCCGTTGGAAGAAATCACGCCCGAGGCGTGGCCACTGAAGGAGACTGCGCGTCATTACAAAAAATTCATCGCGCGCTTCGACGCATTGAGACAGTGGCTGCCCCCGCCAACGCGACTCGACAGCGCGAGTGCGTTCACACTCAGGACGCTGCTGATTCACGAATACAGGCGCGCGCTGCTAGGCGACCCTCAGCTACCCGCCTCGCTGCTGGGTGAGGACTGGCCCGGCAAACAGGCGCAAGCGCTGTGTCGCTCGCTCTATCTGGCGCTGGAAAAAGACGCTGACCGGCATATCGCCCAGACGCTTGCGCTGGAGCAGGATGAGGTACCGCCGGTTGCACCGTCTTTCACGCATCGGTTCAAGGACCGCTGATCCCCACCCGTAGCACGGACTATCAGGCAAGCTCAGCGACCATTTCGATTTCCACGCAGGCACCCAGCGGAATCGCTGCCACACCGAATGCCGAGCGCGCATGCTTGCCTGCATCACCAAATACCTCAACCAGCAGCTCCGAGGCGCCATTAGTCACCAGATGATGCTCGATGAAATCCGGCGTCGAATTCACCAGACTCACCAGTTTGACGATGCGCTTGACGCGAGTCAGGTCGCCGTCGCAAGCGGCACTCAGCGTCGCAATCAGATCGATGGCCACCGCGCGGGCAGCCTCCCGCCCCTGTTCGGTCGTCATATCCTTGCCGAGCTTTCCCACCCAGGGCTGGCCCGCCTTTTTCGCAATATGGCCAGAAACATACAGTGTGTGACCACTGCGCACCGACATGACATAGGCCGCCGCAGGCGATGCCGCTTTCGGCAGCGTGATATTCAGCGCAAGCAATCGTTGGGCAATACTGATGGTCATGATGAAAAGGCTCCGTTAGTCAACAAGCCGGAAATTCTACCCGAGACCCCTTGAAAACCCGGAAATGATTGCCACATATCGCCACATCATATCGTTTTATTTTGTTAACAGAGGACATCATGGGCGCTTCCGACAAACAAGTGATGGGCTTTCAAGCCGAGGTCAAGCAACTGCTGCAGCTGATGATTCATTCGCTGTACTCGAACAAGGAAATTTTTCTGCGCGAGCTGATCTCGAACGCTTCGGATGCCGCCGACAAGCTGCGCTTCGAGGCCATCAACAATGCATCGCTATTCGAGAATGACAGCGAGCTGAAGATACAAGTGGATTTTGACAAGGACGCGCGCACCATCAGCATTACTGACAATGGCATCGGCCTGTCGCAGCAGGAAGCCGTCGAGCATCTGGGCACAATTGCGAAGTCTGGCACCAAGGAATTCTTTTCCAAGCTCTCGGGCGATCAACAGAAGGATGCCGCACTGATCGGACAATTTGGCGTCGGCTTCTATTCCGGATTTATCGTCGCCGACAAAATCACCGTGGAATCACGCCGCGCCGGTCTGCCTGCCGATCAGGGCGTCCGATGGGAATCGGCCGGCGAAGGCGAGTTCAGCGTCGAGGCGATCAATCAGCCTGAGCGTGGCACGCGCATCACGCTGCACCTGCGCGAAGGCGAAGATGAGTTCCTGTCGGCGTGGCAGCTGCGCTCCATCATTCGCAAGTATTCCGACCATATCTCCTTGCCCATCACCATGCGCAAGGAAGAATGGGACGAAGAAAAGAAAGCCATGGTCGTGCGCGACGAGCTGGAAACGGTCAATCAGGCCAGCGCGCTCTGGACCCGCAGCAAGTCCGATATCACGGACGAGCAGTACACCGAGTTTTACAAGCATGTGTCACATGATTTTCAGGAACCGCTGACCTGGACACACAACCGTGTGGAAGGCCGCAGCGAATACACGCAACTGCTCTATATCCCCGCGCATGCGCCGTTTGACCTCTGGGACCGCAACAAGCGCGGCGGCATCAAACTGTATGTGAAGCGAGTGTTCATCATGGATGATGCGGAACAGCTGATGCCGATTTATCTGCGCTTTGTGAAAGGTGTGATCGATTCCGCCGATCTGCCGCTGAATGTCTCGCGAGAGATCCTCCAGGAATCGCGCGATGTGAAAGTCATCCGAGAAGGCTCGACCAAACGCGTGTTAGGCATGCTCGAAGAACTCGCCAATGCCGACGAGCAGGAGAAAAAAGACCACTACGCCAGCTTCTGGAAGGAGTTTGGTCAGGTGCTGAAGGAAGGCATCGGTGAAGACAGCGCCAACAAGGAGCGTATCGCCAAGCTGCTGCGCTTTGCGAGCACGCATCATGACAGCGATATGCAGAGCGTATCCTTCGCCGACTATGTATCCCGGATGAAGGATGGGCAGGACAAGATTTACTATGTCACTGCCGACAGCTGGGCAGCAGCCAAGAACAGTCCGCATCTGGAAATCTTCCGCAAAAAAGGCGTCGAGGTACTGCTGCTGACGGATCGTGTCGATGAATGGATGCTGTCCTTTCTGACCGAATTCGATGGTAAGCAACTGGTCTCCGTCGCCAAAGGCGACCTCGATCTCGGCAAGCTGGAAGATGAGGCCGAGAAGAAACAGAAAGAAGAAACCGAGACCGAGTACAAGGCACTGGTCGAAAAGATGCAGGCTTCGCTGAAGGACAAGGCGAAGGAAGTACGCATCACCTTCCGTCTGACCGATTCACCCGCCTGTCTGGTGGCGGGTGAGCATGAGCTATCCGGCAACCTGCTGCGCATGCTGAAAGCCGCCGGGCAAGCCGCGCCGGAGACCAAGCCCACCCTTGAAATCAATCCTCACCACCCGCTGGTGCAGCGACTGAAATATGAGGAAGCGAAATTCGACGACTGGAGCAGCCTGCTGTTCGATCAGGCCATGCTGGCCGAAGGCGGTCAGCTGACTGACCCGGCCGGTTTCGTGAAGAAGCTCAACGACTTGCTGCTGGGCATGGCGCTTAAATAAAACATTCGCTCAACTAGGGAAGTCGCCGCATGAGCAAGGTCACGATTTATCACAACCCACAATGCGGCACGTCCCGCAACACGCTGGCGATGATTCGCAATGCGGGCATAGAGCCCGAAGTCATCGAGTATCTGGCAACACCACCGTCGAGAGAGACCCTGCAGGCGATCGCGCACGCGACTGGCGCACCGCTGCGCGATCTCATTCGCAGCAAAGAGCCGCAGTATCAGGAACTGGGTCTGGACGACACCAGCAAGTCGGACGAACAGCTGCTCGATGCCATGCTCACGGATCCAGTGCTGATCAACCGGCCTATTGTCATTACGGCATTAGGCGCCCGGTTTTGCCGGCCTTCAGAGCTGGTGCTGGATATCCTGCCCCAACCACAGCGTGGACCTTTCACGAAAGAGGATGGGGAGGTGGTGATTGATTCACAGGGCCATAAAAATAAGTGAATGCTAACACCAGACACTTAAATTGATTTCAATGCAATCATTGATTACAATGCTGGCAGGTCGGCGATCAAGAGGGATTTTTTATGGCCAGCATCACTATTCGAAACCTGGACGACGACATCAAGCAGCGCCTGAGGCTGCGCGCTGCGATGCATGGCCGTTCAATGGAAGAGGAAGCGCGCGACATTCTGCGCCGAGTGACGACTGAGAATGCACCGCCACGCGACCTCGCCAAAGCGATACGCGGACGCCTCGCGCCGACCGATCGGGTTGACCTCGATCTGCCCGCACGGGAGGCGATGAGGGAACCGCCCAACATCGCCTGACGCACGCCATGATCGTCCTCGATACCAACGTCATCTCCGAGTTGCTCCGCCCTGAGCCCGCACCGGAAGTCGAAACATGGCTGTCTAATCAAGAGAGTGCAAAGGTGTACTTCACCACAGTAGGAGAGGCCGAGCTACGCCACGGTGTCGCGCTACTGCCTGAAGGAAAACGACGCAGCTCACTCTCTAAAGCGATCGAGGACATTCTCAATGAAGATTTCCACGATCGAATACTCTCTTTCAACCGCGCAGCGGCAAGTGCTTACGCTGTTATTGCCTCAGAGCGGCGTGCTGCAGGAAAACCGATAAGTCAATTCGACTGCCAGATTGCTGCTATCGCCCGAGCCAATCAGGCCGCCGTCGCCACCCGAAACACGGATGATTTTGGCGGATGCGGGATAGCCGTCATTAATCCTTGGGCTCTGGCAGCATCGCAGTAAAAACCGGAGTCTGAACCTGGTAAGTAAACGGCAGTGAGTGACCTACCGCCCCCCCGCCACATCCAGCATCGTCCCGGTCACATACGACGACTGCGCCGACATCAGCCACAGCACTGCTTCCGCCACTTCATCGGCAGTACCACCGCGCTGCATAGGCACACCCGCCTTCGCGCGATCGACGCGACCCGGTTCGCCGGCACTGGCGTGAATATCGGTATAGATCAGTCCGGGGCGGATCGCATTCACGCGTATGCCTTCGGTCGCGACTTCCTTGGCAAGACCAATGGTCATGGAATCGACCGCGCCTTTCGCTGCTGCATAATCGATGAATTCATTCGGTGAACCCAGCCGCGATGCCGCCGATGAGATATTCACGATGGCGCCGCCCTGGCCGCCGTGTTGGGTCGACATGCGCAGTACCGCTTCTTTGGCGCACAAGAAGGTGCCAATCACATTGGCACCCAGCACACGATTCCAGCGGCCCACATCCATCTGATCCAGCCGTGTCTGTTTTTCTAGCATGCCGGCGTTATTGACCAGCGCATCGAGCCGACCCATCTGCTGATCCACGGTCTTGAACAGGCGCAGTACATCGGCCTCGACTGACACATCGGCCTGCATCGCCAGTACCTTGCGGCCGGTCGCACGGATGGTCCCTGCCACTGCCTCAGCAGCTTTTGCATTGCTCTGATAGCTGAAGGCGACGTCATAGCCGCGCTGCGCGGCCATGATGGCGACGGCGGCGCCTATGCCCCGGCTGCCGCCGGTGACGAGAACGATGGGATGCGTCATGTGTGGTCTCCTGGTTATTTTTATCAATGAGTCTGACACCCTTGGCAGATTCTAGCGCGTTCGAACAATCGCCCTACAATAGGCAAATGTCTGAATCATTCTCACCCCTGCTGGCCTGCTTTTTCATCTGAAACTCATGCGCAAGAACGCTACCTCGCCGCAAAAAAAAACGGCTTCACGCAAGCCACGCTATGCGCCGGTTACCTTGTCAGAACAGGAGGGAGTGCGCTACCTGCATTTTGGCACCGAGTGGATACAGGGCGCGATGCGCCTGCGCAAGCCAGACTGGATAGAGCTCGAATACGCGCAGCAGATGATGGCCTGGATGCTGTTCATCGATAAGCCCTCGCGTATTGTGCAGCTTGGGCTTGGGGCGGCTGCATTGACTAAGTTCTGCCGTCGCTGGTACCCGACATCGCCCGTCACGGTGGTCGAGCTCAATCCCTCGGTGATCGATATCTGTCATTCGATGTTCAAGCTGCCGACAGCGGATGAGCAACTCGACATCATCGAAGGTGATGCACTGGATTTCGTGGAAGATCGGGCCAACCATGGGACCGTAGGTGCACTGCAGATCGATTTGTACGACGCCACCGCGCGCGGACCGGTACTGGAGTCGCCCGAGTTTTATCGCGCATGCGCGCGCTGCCTGAGCCGCGAGGGCATGGCGACCATCAACCTCTTCGGCGACCATCCAAGCTATCAGCGCAATCTGCGCGCCATCTGCAGCGCCTTCGATGCCGTGATCTCGCTGCCCGAAGTCCATCAGGGGAATATCGTCGTCCTTGCCTTTCGCAAAGCACCCATGCTGGACTTTGCGGATCTGTATGCGCGCGCTACCGTCATCCGCGACATCACCAAACTGCCCGCAAAATCCTGGGTCGATGGCATCAAATCTGCCGTCAGCGCAGGCACGCCAGACAATCGCTGACCGTCGGCCAGCGCAGCCGCACACCCAGTTCAGATTTCATCCGGCTGTTCGAGAGCCGGCGCGACTCTGACATGAAGGACAGCAGCATCGGCGACACGCTTTTCGCCAGTTCGGCGCGCGGCAGGCGCGGTGGCAATGGCAAGCCAAAGGCTGCGGCCACCTGATCGAAATACTCACCCATCTTCAGGTCTGAATCGTCCACCGTGTGATACACCCGCTGGGGCGCCGCTCTGAACAGCGATAGCGCAATGATCTGCGCCAGATCATCGGCGTGAATGTGATTGGTGTAGACGTCATCTTCGGTGACTAGCGCTGGCGTGCCCTGCCTGAGCCGGTCCAGCGGCAAACGGTCGGCGGCGTAAATACCCGGCACCCGTAAAATCGAGAGCTTGCCCGCATTGCGCACGGCCCAGCGACGCAGCACGCGCTCCGCATCCACACGCCGCTTCGCACGGGCGTTCACCGGCGCAAGGGGTCGGGTCTCGTCGAAGTGTCTTCCCTGACAATCGCCATACACGCCGGTGGTACTGACATAAACGATGCTCGCCTGTCGGGGTAAAATAGTGGCCAGATGCCGCGTGCGGCTATCCTGCTCGCCCTCGGATGGCGGCGGTGCAAGATGCACGACTGTTCTTGCCAGACCTTTCAGGCGCTGCAGACTGTCCCGATCATCCAGATTGGCGATCACCGGCAACGCGCCCGCTGCCCTGAGTTCGGGTACGCGTGACGCTTGGCTGGTAACAGCAATGATCTGAAACCGGCCGCGCAGCAAAGGCAAGAGCCGCATGCCCACATCGCCGCAGCCGATGACCAACAGTCGGGGTCTGCGCGATGCCATGGGTGACGCCGCATTCAACACATTATTTTTCATCCGCGAGATTGTATGACTTTCCAGGTAAGCGTTACTCCCAGCGGCCGGCAGTTCAGTTGCGAGGTCGGTGAATCCGTGCTCGCCGCCGCTATCCGTGCCGGTGTCGGCCTGCCCTATGGCTGCAAGAACGGCGCCTGTGGCAGCTGCAAAGGCAAGCTGTTATCCGGTGAAGTCGACCTGGGCCCGCATCAGGAACGCGCCCTGTCCTCCGCCGACCAGACGACCGGACATACGCTGTTCTGCTGCGCAATGCCGACCTCAGACATTGTGATTGAGGCACGCGAAGTGCTGGGCGTGGGCGATTTCCCGATCAAGAAACTGCCTTCGCGCATCGCCACACTGGCGCGCGTGACCGATGACGTGATCATCATGTCACTGCAACTGCCCGCGACTGAGCGCATGCAATACAAAGCCGGCCAGTATATCGAGTTCATGCTCAAGGATGGCAAACGCCGCAGCTACAGCATGGCAAACGCACCGCATTCCGACGAGCTGTTAAGTCTGCATATTCGCCACATGCCCGGTGGGCTATTCACGGATCAGGTATTCGGCACGCTGAAAGAAAAAGACATCTTGCGCTTTGAAGGGCCGATGGGTACCTTCTTCCTGCGCGAAGAGTCTGACAAGCCTATTGTCATGCTCGCCTCGGGTACCGGCTTTGCGCCGATCAAGGCCTTGGTCGAACACTGGGCGCACCTGAAATCTACCCGACCTATCATGCTGTACTGGGGCGGCCGCCGACCAAAAGATCTGTACATGCACACGTTATGCGAAGAATGGGCTGCCACGCTCCCTAACTTCCGCTATGTGCCTGTCATCTCTGATGCCCTGCCTGAAGATGTCTGGCGTGGCCGCACGGGTTTCGTGCATAAGGCCGTGATGCACGACCTGCCCGACCTGTCGGGGTATCAGGTCTATGCCTGCGGCGCGCCACTGATGGTCGAGGCTGCGCAGCGTGATTTCGTTGCTGACTGCAAGCTGCCCGAAGAAGAATTCTTCGCCGACTCCTTTACCTCCGAAGCTGACCTCGCCACTGCGACTGCCTGATCCATGAACAAGCCCGAAGCCCTTGCCAAGACGTTTGAACAGTACGACACCAACGCACTGCTCTACATCACCAACCGCCCACCGCTGGTGTTCACGCAGGGCGATGGCATGTGGCTCACCGACCATCATGGCAAGCGCTACCTGGACTGGCTGCAAGGCTGGGCCGTCAATTGTCTCGGTCATTCGCCACAGTGCATACAGGATGCGCTGACTGCGCAGGCCAAAAAAGTCATTAATCCCTCACCGGCGTTCTATAACGAGCCATCAATACAATTGGCCTCGATGCTCACGCATCACTCCTGCTTTGATCGCGTGTTCTTTGCGAACAGTGGTGCAGAGGCTAATGAAGGTGCCATCAAGCTCGCGCGCAAATGGGGCAAGATGCACAAGAACCCGGCTGGTGAAAACCGCTACGAGATCATCACCTTCGATCACAGCTTCCATGGCCGTACACTCGCCACCATGTCCGCCTCGGGTAAGCCCGGCTGGGACACGATGTTCGCGCCGCAGGTGCCAGGTTTTCCGAAGGCCGAGTTGAATGATCTGGCCAGTGTCGAAGCGCTGATCTCGGACAAGACCGTTGCCGTGATGCTGGAACCCGTACAAGGCGAGGGCGGCGTGATACCAGCATCGCGCGAATTCATGCAGGGGCTCCGTGCGCTGACCAAAAAACATGGTCTTTTGCTGATCGTTGATGAAGTGCAGGCGGGCATGGGCCGCACCGGCCAATTGTTTGCCTATCAGCTGTCCGATATCGAGCCGGACATCATGACCTTGGGCAAAGGCATCGGCGGCGGCGTGCCGCTGGCAGCGCTGCTGTGTACGGAAGCCGTGGCCGTATTCGAGCCGGGCGATCAGGGCGGCACCTATAACGGCAATCCGCTGATGACCGCTGTCGGCATCGCAGTCCTGGAAGAACTACTGAAGCCGGGATTCCTGCAATCGGTGATCGACAAGGGTGAGTATCTGAAGCAAGGCTTGCTGAGGCTCAGCGAGCAGCATGGTCTGGAAGGCGAGCGTGGCGAGGGACTGCTGCGTGCGTTGAAGCTGGGTTCGCCGATTGGCGCGAAGATTGTCGAGATCGCGCGCGATCTGGAACCCGCCGGGCTGCTGCTGAATTCACCGCGCCCGGAGTTGTTGCGGTTTATGCCGGCGTTGACTGTGACGACGGCTGAGATTGATCAGATGCTGGAATTATTAGGTGGCATCCTCACCAAACTCCAAACCGGCTAAACTTTTTCCGAGCTTGAATCGCTCTTTCCCAGCTTGTCAATCGCAATGGGAAAGTTTGCGCCCGATGTTACCAGTACTACTCTTTTAGGCAGCGAATTCTCACGCTTCAATTCGTCCAACGCCATTTTCAAACCTCCGTAGGCTTGAGTTGTTTCGGGACATTCGATTACAACCGTTCCTTGTGAAGCTTTCAGAAAATTTTTATAAAAGTCCCGATATTTACTCTCCGGGATCTCTTGATATCCAGAACCATTGTCTTCAAGGTTGTCAACAAGCCCAATCAACCCTGATACCGGCAACCCATCCACAGGCAGATCGATCGTTTTGAATGCGGATTTTTGGGCATCCTTATTCCATTGAAAATGATCAGCACTCTCCTGCACTCCTCTAACGAGTGCAGCAATCGGAGCAGCAGTACCGTCTGGCCGCTTTGTATTTGCAAGGCTACTCAAGCTGAGAATTGATCGATCAGCTGTCACATAGGCGGGCGATTCGGTGTTTAAAAGATGAACTCTGTCCCATTGCGTAGCTTTCAAAGGCTCCCCCACGGACAGAATCATATCCGTATCAACGTATGCAGCATCTTGATTTTCGGCAGATTGCCTATTAGCTGGCAACTGCTGTAGATCATTAGCATTTAGCTGTCCATCTGTGCGGTTCGCTTTTTTAACTGCATCATATGCAATCTTGCGATCGATT
>JBJTAS010000031.1:0-14868 GCA_046090895.1 Oxalobacteraceae bacterium
AGTCGATGCGCGCATGCGCAGCAGGAAAGTAAAAATGCATGAAGTCAGGGAAATACCGCTCGATCGCTTCTTTCCATGGACTGTCGTAGTCATCCGGCACGGCGCGCTCCACCTGTTGCAGATGCCCGAAGGATGAATGAATTACAAAGAGTGATTATGATTCTGGCACGGATAAGCCTATCGCCTAGATATATCGCAGTTCATTAGATTGCTAATGTCGCGTCTATGTCAAAAGATCACGAAAAACGATCGATCGATAAGCTCTATGGCCAACCAATAAAAAAAGAGTCTGCGTCATTGGCAAGACTCTTTTGGCGTAGCACGATACCTACGAGGTAATCAAAACATCACTGTCTCAAGCGCGTTAAACGGCGTCTCTCCCTCAGACCACAGCACCATCCGTCTCGTCTTTGGGTTTTACCGGTTTGATCAGATCCTCACGCTTCACACCCAGCCACATCGCGACTGCTGCAGCAACAAACACGGACGAATAGATTCCGAACAGAATACCAATGGTCAGTGCCACCGCAAAGTAATGCAAGGTCGGACCGCCAAACAGCAGCATGGATAGCACCATCAATTGCGTGCATCCATGAGTAATAATGGTGCGCGAGATAGTGCTGGTGATCGCATGGTTCAACACATCCGGCGTTTCCAGCTTTCCAAAACGACGATCGCGAAACGTCTCGCGTACACGATCGAAGACGACGACAGATTCATTCACTGAATATCCCAGCACGGCTAGCACCGCAGCCAACACGGTCAGCGAAAATTCCCATTGAAAGAATGCAAAAAAACCAAGGATGATCACCACATCATGCAAGTTCGCAATGATGGCAGCAACGGCAAACTTCCATTCAAAGCGAAATGCCAGATAAATCATGATCCCCACCACGACAAAAGCTAGCGCAGTCAGGCCATCGTGAGCGAGCTCTTCGCCAACCTGAGGGCCGACGAACTCCACACGCTTCAGATTCACTGTCGCATCCTGCGCCTTCAGCGCATCGATCACCTGAGTGCTGACTTGTGCGCTGTTATTACCTTTTTGCACTGGTAGACGGATCAGCACATCTTGCGCAGTCCCGAAACTTTGCACCTGGCTGTCGGTATAACCCAATTGATTGATTACTTTACGTATTCCCTCGAGATCCGCTGGCTTGGTATATGCCACCTCCATCACCGTACCACCGGTAAATTCGATCGACAGGTGCAAGCCCTTGGCAAGCAGAAAAAAAACGGCCGCAGCGAAGGTCAGCGCCGAGATGGCATTAAATACCAGCGCATGCCGCATGAACGGGATATCTTTTTTGATGCGGAAAAATTCCATGATGTGCCTCTTGGTCAGCCTCTTGTTGCTTGAATTAGCTCTCGGGCCTCCATACCTGTCCGATGGAGACGCTGTTGAGTTTTTTGCGACGACCGTACCAGAGATTAGTCAGTGCTCGCGCCACCACCACCGCCGAGAACATGGACGTCAGGATACCCAAGCAGTGTACGACCGCAAAACCGCGAATCGGTCCGGAGCCGAATATCAGCAGCGCCAGACCGGCAATCAGTGTCGTTACGTTAGAGTCAAGGATCGTCGCCCACGCACGCTCAAAACCAGCGGCGATAGCCGCCTGCGGCGTGTTCCCCAGACGAAGCTCCTCTCGTACACGCTCATTGATGAGTACGTTGGCGTCAATCGCCATACCCAGGGTAAGCGCAATCGCAGCGATACCGGGCAACGTCAACGTCGCCTGTAACAGCGAGAGCACCGCGATCAGCAGCATCACATTAACCGCCAGAGCGATCACGCTGAATGCACCGAACAGCAGATAGTAGATCATCATGAAGGTAGCGATCGCGGCAAAGCCATAGAGCGTCGAGTTGAAGCCTTTGGCGATATTTTCCGCACCCAATTGCGGGCCTATCGTTCGCTCTTCAATGATCTCCATCGGTGCTGCCAGCGATCCAGCACGCAGTAGCAGGGCCAGATCGGTAGCCGCGGCCGGCGATTCCATACCCGTGATCTGAAAGCGCGAGCCGAGTTCATCGCGGATAGTAGCGACGGTCAGCACTTCACCCTTGCCTTTTTCAAAAAGCACAATCGCCATCAACTTACCGATCTTGCTGCGGGTGGCTTCACGCATTTTGCGTCCGCCATCGCCATTTAAGTCAATGCTGACCGCGGGCTGCTGGTTCTGATCAAAGCTGGCGCCTGCATTTGAGATGTAGTCACCAGTAATCACCGGATCTTTGTACAAGATGGCCGGAGTTCCCTTACCTACCTTGAATAGTTCGGAACCCAGCGGCACGGCAGCACTATCCTCTGTGCCCCGGCGCACGGACTCATCGACCATACGCACTTCTAACGTGGCGGTGCGTCCGATAATGTCTTTCGCTCGCGACACATCCTGTACGCCTGGCAATTGCACAACGATGCGATCTGCACCCTGGCGCTGAATGACGGGCTCGGCCACACCAAGTTCATTGACTCGCTTGGACAGCGTCGAAATATTCTGCTGTACTGCTTCTTCCAGCGTGCGCTTGAGTGCCACCGCGCTGAGCGTGGCGCGCAACTTCTGTCCTTCGGCGTCAGTACCATCGGTGAGCATCAGATCTGGCATCTGCGATATCAGCGTGTTGCGCGCCGCTTCACGGGTTTCCTGATCGCGGAAACGGATATCGATCGCATCACCATCTCGCGACATACCAGCAAAGCGCACGCGCTTCTCGACCAGCAGCGCACGTACGCTTGTTTGCAAACCCTGCATGCGTTTGGTTACCACAGCGCGGGTGTCCACCTGCATCAGGAAATGCACACCACCACGCAAATCAAGGCCCAGATACATCGGCAGGGCGTGAAGGCTCTGCAGCCACGCCGGCGTGTTCGGTAAAAGATTGAAAGCCACCAGATAGCTGGGATCGGAAGGATCACGGTTCAACGCCTGCTCCAGCACGGTCTTGGCCTTGAACTGACGATCGGTGTCAGCGAAACGTGCGCGCACGGTGCCATTGTTGCCAAGGTCTTCATAAAAGACATTTTCAGCTCGCAGACCAGCCTTGTTGAGTGCTTCGGTGGCCATCGCAACGGCCTGCGGACCCAGCTTGATGGTCGCCTTCGCGCTGCTGATCTGCACAGCCGGTGACTCGCCAAAGAAATTCGGTATGGTGTAGATCACGCCGAGCGTCAGCACCAGCGCGATCATCACGTATTTCCAGAGTGGGTAGCGATTCATCGCATCACGCCTTGAAAAAGAAATGTCCGGCCCAAAGAGCCGGACAGGTTGGGCTGTCGGTAATCAAAGGTCCTTGACCGTGCCCTTCGGGAGCAGCATGGTCACAGCGGCCTTCTGCATAATGACCTCGGTGCCATTGGCCACATCAACGTGAATGTAGGCATCGCCCACCTTGCTGACCTTGCCCACCAGACCGCCGGCGGTGACGACCTCGTCGCCCCGGGCAAGCGCATCAATCATCGCTTTTTGTTCCTTCTGCCGCTTCATCTGAGGCCGGATCATCAGAAAATACAACACCACGAACATCAAGATGATGGGCAAAAAGCTCATCAGGCCGCCCCCCGCGCCTGCGGGTGCCGCTGCCTGTGCATAGGCGTTGGATATGAACATTGAGTACTCCAGATCGTTTGCTTCGAGACGCCGCATTCTATCATTCCGGCGATCAGTGCTACGTCACGTGCTACGGCGCCATAGCCGCCCACCTCGAGGGATACCAATGATCTCCTTTTGAATTGAAACGGCGTAATCGAGTGATCCGGCAACACCAAGGACTATGACATCTGCCGCGCTCGATCGTGATAAAACTGGATTTTGAATCCAGAAAAGGACTCCGATTCGATCGCATCGCGCATCTCCTGCATCAATTGCAGGTAATAGTGGAGGTTATGGATCGTATTCAGTTGCGCACCTAGTATTTCTCCGCATCGATGTAAATGATGTAGATAAGCACGTGAAAAATTCTGGCAGGTATAACAAGTACAACTTTCATCCAATGGTTGGTCTTCGTTTTTATAACGCGCATTTTTGATTTTTACATCACCAAAACGTGTGAATAACCAACCATTGCGAGCATTTCGTGTCGGCATCACACAATCAAACATGTCAATACCATTCGACACACCGTCAACCAGATCTTCCGGCGTGCCCACGCCCATCAGGTAGCGGGGCTTTTCAGGGGGCAGCTGCGGCGCCGTATGCGCCAGAATACGCTGCATGTCTTCCTTGGGCTCGCCGACCGATAATCCGCCAATGGCCATGCCATGAAAATTCAGTTCGTTCAGACCCGCGAGCGACTCATCCCGCAAATCTTCGAACATACCCCCTTGCACGATGCCAAATAAAGCATTCGGATTCGATTCACGATGGAATTCAGCGATAGATCGCTTCGCCCAGCGCAGCGACATGCGCATCGAATGTTCAGCCTCCTCGTGGGTGGCGGGACGTCCGTCAATCTCATACGGCGTGCACTCATCAAATTGCATCACGATGTCAGAGTTCAACACACGCTGAATCTGCATTGATACCTCGGGCGACAAGAACAGGCGGTCACCATTGATCGGCGATGCGAATGTCACCCCTTCCTCAGTAATTTTCCGCATCTCTCCAAGAGAGAACACTTGAAAGCCGCCGGAATCCGTCAATATTGGCTTGTCCCACCCCATAAATCGGTGCAAACCGCTGAATTGCCTGACAATCTCCAGTCCCGGACGTAGCCACAAATGGAAGGTATTACCCAGAATGATCTGGGCTCCAATCTTTTCCAGCTCCAGCGGCGACATGGCTTTGACCGAACCATACGTCCCGACTGGCATGAAGATCGGCGTCTGCACCGAACCGTGCGTCAGCTCAAGCCGACCGCGTCGCGCAAGTCCATCTTCTTTCAGCAAGGTGTATTTCATCGTCGCTCCGCCCAGACCGGATCAAGATTCAGAAGCATGGCATCGCCATAGCTGAAAAATCGATAGCGCTGTCTGATTGCATGGGCATATGCAGTCCGAATACGTTCGTAACCCGCGAAAGCCGACACCAGCATCATCAACGTTGACTTTGGTAAATGAAAATTCGTCACTAGTCGCGTTACAGTTTTGAATTGATAGCCCGGCGTGATAAATATCTGGGTATCACCGCTGCCTGCCTGCAGCGCGCCCGTCTGCGACGCAGATTCCAAAGCGCGCATGCTCGTGGTACCAACGGCAATAACCTCATGGCCGCCCTGCTGAGCTTCACGGACCAGCGCTGCTGTCTCTACCGGCAAATGGAACCACTCGCTATGCATCTTGTGCTCGGTGATGTTCTCCGTGCGCACCGGTTGGAAGGTGCCAGCGCCGACATGCAGCGTTAGCCAGGCCAGACGAACCCCTTTGATTTGGAGTTTGTCCAGCAAAGGCTGATCGAAATGCAGCCCAGCAGTGGGGGCGGCGACCGCGCCGGGCGAGCGCGCGAACACTGTCTGATAACGGCGCTCGTCTTGGTCACTGGCTTCGTGGACAATGTAAGGTGGCAGTGGCAGCCTGCCATAAGCCTCGATGAGCGTAATGGCTTCACCAGGGAAGTGCAGCCGGAAGAATTCCCCTTCGCGCTCGCCCACGATGACCTCAAAGGCGTCGGCCAGCCGGATCAGCGTTCCCGGGGGCGGCGATTTGGATGCGCGCACCTGCGCCAGTACCGTTGAAATATCAAGGATGCGCTCGACCAGCACCTCGACTCTGCCGCCGGTATCCTTGACACCGAAAAACCGCGCATTCAGAACCCGGGTGTCATTGAACACCATCACATCTCCAGGCTTAAGCAATTCCAGAATGTCGGTGAATACCCGGTCATGCAAACCGTCGGACGCGACTTCCAGTAGCCGGGAAGCACTCCGCTGCGGCAGAGGTGCCTGCGCCACGAGGTCGGATGGCAATTCAAAATCAAAGTCTGAGAGTGCGTACATGAGGGGACGGCGTATCAGCGCATAGGCTCCTGAGTGATCGCCTGCCTGCGCTGGTGCGCCGGCTGGCTAACTACAAAAGCCGGTATTCTACGTCGCGTCAGCCATCTCAGCCTGCCATGTCCACTTCCCGAAAAAAATCAACGCCCCCGAAAAGCCTGCGGACCAGCGACAAACTGGCCCGGCTTGGCTTATCTAGCGATGTCGCGTTGGTACTGCACCTGCCGATGCGCTATGAGGACGAGACGCAATTGCTGACCATTCAGGAAGCCTCTGCCAAACCCGGGCTGATCGTTCAGGTCGAGGGAGTCGTCAGTGAGTGCGATGTGCAATACCGACCACGCCGGCAGCTGGTGGTCAAGGTCAGTGATGACACTGGCCTGCTGACACTGCGCTTTCTGAATTTTTACGGCAGTCAGGCAACCCAAATGGCGGTAGGCAAACGGCTTCGCGTCCGCGGTGAACTGCGACATGGTTTCTTTGGCGATGAGATGGTGCATCCTGCCGTAAAAAGCGTCGATCAGGGCGCGCCGTTACCCGATGTACTGACGCCGGTCTATCCAAGTGGCGAGGGCCTGTCGCAACCGCTGCTACGCAAGGCAATCGCCACTGCCATGACCCGCATCGGCTGGGACGATAGCTTGCCGGCCAGCGTGCGCGAATCGCTCGCTCTGATGCCTTTCGAGCCTGCGGTCCGCCTACTGCACAATCCACCGCCGGAGGTCGATGCCACCGCACTATTTGAGCGCACTCATCCTGCCTGGATACGCGTAAAGTTTGATGAACTACTCGCACAACAATTATCGATGAAACGCGCGCAGGCCGCGCGCAGGCAGCAAGGCGCACCCGTGCTGGCACAAGCCGGTACGCTGACCGCGGCCTTTCTCCATGCCTTACCATTTTCACTCACCGGGGCCCAGCGACGTGTGCTGGATGAGATACGCGCCGACCTGAAAGCTTCGTTTCCGATGCAACGTCTGCTTCAGGGCGATGTTGGCAGTGGCAAAACCATCGTTGCCGCCATGGCTGCCGCGCAGGCAATCGACTGCGGCTATCAGGCTGCGCTGATGGCGCCGACTGAAATACTCGCCGAGCAGCACTTCCGCAAGATTGCGGCTTGGATGGAGCCGCTGGGAGTGACGGTCGCGTGGCTGACCGGCAGCCTGAAAAAACGCGACAAAGAAGGCGCACGCGCACGCATCCAATCCGGCGAAGCCCGGCTGATCATTGGCACCCATGCGCTGATACAGCAAGACGTCGAATTCTCCAAGCTGGGGTTAGTGATTGTCGATGAGCAGCACCGCTTCGGTGTCGCACAACGCCTGACATTGCGCAACAAAGGGGTGGATAGCGTGCCGCATCAGCTCATGATGTCAGCCACGCCGATACCACGCACCCTGGCAATGACGTATTTCGCCGATCTGGAAGTGTCGGTGATCGACGAGCTGCCGCCCGGACGAATGCCGGTCGTGACACGGCTGGTCAGTCAGGAGCGGCGCGATGAAGTAATAGAGCGTGTCCATGCCGCCGTTCGCGAAGGACGTCAGGTCTACTGGGTGTGCCCGCTGATCGAGGAATCCGAGGTACTGCAACTGCAAACTGCCAAAGAGACCTTTGAGCTACTGTCGGCAGCGCTGCCCGACCTGAAGATCGGCCTGGTCCATGGTCGTCTAAAAACTGCAGACAAACAGCAGGTCATGGATGCCTTCGTGCATGGCGAGCTACAGCTACTGGTCGCGACGACCGTTATCGAGGTTGGCGTCGATGTGCCGAATGCCTCGCTGATGGTCATCGAGCACGCCGAGCGATTTGGACTGTCGCAGCTGCATCAGCTGCGCGGCCGGGTCGGGCGCGGATCAGCGGCCAGCGCCTGCTTACTGATGTATCAGGGACCGCTCGGCACAGTCGCCAAGGAGCGGCTGGCCATCATGCGCGGGACTACCGACGGCTTTGAGATCGCCCGGCGCGATCTGGAGATACGCGGTCCCGGCGAATTCCTCGGGGCTCGCCAGTCTGGGCAGGCCATGCTGCGGTTTGCTGATCTTGAAAGAGACCAGTGGCTAGTCGAGAGGGCGCGCGACCTGTCGCAACAGCTACTGAAAGAGGCGCCGAACATCGCCGACGCCCACCTCGCGCGCTGGCTGGGTGCGAAGGAAGACTATCTGCGCGTTTGATCGTCAGCAGACAATTCACCTGCCATCATCATCTGTGCGAAACTGAGTGGCATGACCTTGACAGAACTGAAATATATCGTTGCAGTTGCACGCGAAAAGCATTTTGGGCGTGCAGCCGAGGCCTGCTTCGTCGCGCAGCCCACGCTGTCCGTCGCCATCAAAAAACTGGAAGATGAGTTGGGCGTCGCCATCTTCGAGCGCGGCGGCTCGGAAATTTCAGTGACGCCCATCGGCGCGCAGATCATCGCCCAAGCAGAACATGTGCTCGAGCAAACTGCCTTCATCAAGAACATCGCCAAGCAGAACAAAGATCCGCTGGTCGGCCCATTGCGTCTCGGCGTAATCTACACCATTGCCCCGTACCTGCTACCCCAGCTGGTACCCACGCTCATCGACCGCGTGCCACAAATGCCGCTGGTCCTGCAAGAAAATTTTACCGTCAGGCTGATAGAAATGCTGCGCGCCGGTGAATTGGATGCGGCGATCATGGCCCTACCGTTCAATGAACAGGGGCTGATGGTCCGACCGCTGTACGAAGAGCCCTTCATGGTTGCGCTGCCACGTCATCATCACTGGGCCGATCGAAAAAAAATCAGCAGCGAGGAACTCAAGAGCGAGACCATGCTGTTGTTGGGTACTGGTCATTGCTTCCGCGATCAAGTGCTCGAGGTCTGCCCGGAGATGTCACGTTTCTCCACCAGTGGTGGTGGCATCGCGCGCACTTTCGAAGGTTCTTCACTGGAGACCATACGCCACATGGTCGCCTCCGGCATTGGCATCACGGTGCTCCCCCAGGCCTCCGTGCCGTCCACTGCAGGTTCCGACACGATGCTGCGCTACCTGCCCTTCGATGATCCCCAGCCTTCGCGCCTGGTCGTCATCGCATGGCGCAAGAGCTTCACACGCGTCGAAGCGATCGAGGCTGTTCGGCAGGCGGTGCTGTCCTGTAAATTGAATGGGGTGCGCATGCTGCCGGATGCGGCGCCAGCTGAGGGCTGATCACGTAAGCTCATCGAATCACTCACCCAGTTTCCGCTGCCTGCCACTACAATGCGGTGTGGATCGTACCGGTCTGTTAATACCCCTGCGTATGGATACCCCTGTCGACAACCCGCCTCACCGACTGAGGCTCTATGCACGTCTGGTAAGGCTCGACAAGCCTATTGGCAGCCTGCTGCTGCTGTGGCCAACACTGTCCGCGCTGTGGCTGGCATCGAATGGCAAGCCCGATGTACTGCTGGTGCTGATCTTCGTTCTGGGTACTGTGCTCATGCGATCGGCCGGTTGTGCAATCAACGATTTTGCTGACAGGGATTTCGATCAACACGTCAGCCGTACTGCCGATCGCCCGCTAAGCTCGGGGCAGATTCGTGCATGGGAAGCGGTGGTCGTCGCTGCCGTGCTCGCGCTGCTCTCGTTTTTGCTGATACTGCCACTGAACCTGCTGACCAAGCAGCTGTCGGTCGTGGCCGTGCTAGTCGCCACAAGCTACCCTTATTTCAAGCGGTTCTTCGCATTGCCTCAAGCCTATCTGGGGATTGCATTTGGATTCGGCATTCCGATGGCCTATGCCGCCGTGCTGGATCAGGTGCCCGCTGAAGCCTGGGTGCTGCTGATGGCGAATATTTTCTGGGCGCTGGCCTATGACACGGAATATGCGATGGTCGACCGTGACGACGATCTGAAAATCGGTATCCGTACATCAGCCATCACGTTTGGTCACCATGACGTGCTAGCCGTGATGCTCTGCTACACGATCAGTCTGGTGCTGATAACCACTGTTGGTCTGCACCGCGGGTTAGGCCATGGCTTTCTGCTGGGCATGCTGATCGCCGCCGGCATCGCCGTTTATCACTGGTTTTTGATACGTGACCGCGACCGCATGCGCTGCTTTGCAGCATTCAGGCACAACAACTGGCTGGGTGCGGCCGTGTTCGCTGGTATTGCCCTCGGTTGATCCATTGGTATCCAGCGTCTTTTTCCTCGCAACGCGCCGCATCTCAACAACAGTGGCCTGAAATCTTTTTTTCGCCCTTGTTATCCAGATAGATCGCTACAGATAATCGCAGCGCGCACTACTCCCTGCGTTCATTTGGTTTTTTCTCGGGTCCATGGATATCACTGAATTACTGGCTTTCTCGGTGCAGAACAAGGCCTCTGATCTGCATTTGTCTGCAGGTCTACCGCCGATGATTCGCGTTCATGGTGACGTTCGCCGTATCAATCTGCCGCCAATGTCGCATAAAGAAGTGCATGCGATGATCTACGAGGTCATGAATGATAGTTTGCGCAAGCATTACGAAGAGTCACTGGAAGTCGATTTTTCCTTCGAACTACCACACGTTGCACGCTTTCGCGTCAATGCCTTTAACCAGGGCCGGGGTGCGGCCGCCGTGATGCGTACCATCCCCTCCCATATCTTGTCACTGGAAGCACTGAGCGCGCCGACGATCTTCGCTGAGCTGTCGCTCAAACCGCGCGGACTAGTGCTGGTGACCGGCCCGACCGGCTCAGGTAAATCGACAACGCTGGCGGCAATGATTAATCATGTCAACGAAAATGAATACTCGCATGTACTAACGATCGAAGATCCGATCGAATTCGTGCATGAGTCCAAAAAGGGCCTGATCAACCAGCGGGAAGTGGGACCACACACGCGGTCTTTTGCCGCCGCGCTGCGTTCGGCACTCCGGGAAGATCCGGACGTCGTACTCGTCGGTGAGCTGCGTGACCTGGAAACCATCCGTCTGGCACTAACCGCCGCCGAAACAGGTCATCTGGTATTTGGCACCCTGCACACCGTCTCTGCGGCCAAAACAGTCGATCGAATCATTGATGTCTTCCCCGGCGAAGAGAAAGACATGGTGCGTGCAATGCTGTCCGAATCACTGCAGGCTGTGATCTCGCAGACCTTGATTAAAAACCGCGATGGCAACGGACGGGTAGCCGCGCATGAAATCATGCTAGGCACACCAGCGATACGTAATCTGATCCGTGAGGGTAAGGTAGCGCAAATGTATTCTGCGATACAGACCGGTGGCGCGCACGGTATGCAAACGCTTGATGCTTGTCTTGCTGATCTAGTGCGACGCCAACGCATCACACCAGGCGCAGCGCGCGCTGCAGCAAAAATACCAGAAAATTTTGCAGGCTGACCACATGGATATCAGTCAACCCGCGCAGCTCATGAAGCATTTGCTGACATGTATGAAGCTACAAGGTGGATCAGATATGTTTATTACGGCCGGCTTCGGGCCCGCCATCAAACTGAACGGTGCGATGACACCGATCACGCGCAAACCACTTTCCGCCGAAGAGAGCATGGCTCTGGTGCAATCACTGATGGACAAGCGCCAGCGTGATGACTTCAGTACGTCACGAGAGTGTAATTTTGCTATGAGTATCGACGGCGTGGGTCGCTTTCGTGTGTCTGCCTTCATCCAGCAAGCCAAGGCTGGTATGGTCATACGAACCATCAACACCGATATTCCTGAGATCGATAAGCTGGAGGTGCCGCAGCAACTAAAAGAGATAGTGATGAGTAAGCGTGGCTTGCTGATAATGGTGGGCGCAACCGGCTCCGGTAAATCGACAACCCTGGCCGCGATGATCGGTCACCGGAACACGAACAGTCATGGCCACATCATCACGATTGAAGATCCAATCGAATTTGTCCACCCTCATGTCAACTGTATCGTCACTCAGCGCGAGGTGGGTACCGATACCGAAGACTGGCAGGTCGCACTGAAGAACACTTTGCGGCAAGCACCGGACGTCATAATGATTGGAGAGATACGCGATCGCGAGACCATGGATCATGCCATTGCCTTTTCCGAGACCGGTCATCTATGCCTAGCCACGCTGCATGCAAACAATGCAAATCAGGCGCTCGACCGTATCGTGAATTTCTTTCCCGAAGAAAGACGCGCGCAAGTATTGATGGATTTATCACTAAATCTGCGCGCACTGATCTCGCAACGGCTGGTGCCTCGCAAATCAGGCTTGGGGCGCTGCGCCGCCGTGGAAATCCTGTTGAACTCCCCGCTGGTCTCCGAGCTGATCTTCAAAGGTGAGGTTCACGAGATCAAAGAAGTCATGAAAAAATCACGCGAACTGGGCATGCAGACCTTTGATCAGGCATTGTTCGATCTGGTCGACGCTGACAAGATCTCCCACGAAGAAGCACTGCGCCATGCCGATTCCGTCAATGATCTGCGGCTCGCACTGAAAATCAATGGTCGCGCGGCGCAATCTCAGGATTTCAGCGTCGCGACGGCCGGTCTGGATATTCTCTGAGACGCCAACGATCAGTTCTTGCCAAACTCGTCACCCAGCTCTGCGCCGCGCAGGGCTGCCGCGTGCAGCGCCTTCACAATCGATTGCCTGACACCGGCGTTCTCCATGCTGGTCAGCGCCGCATAAGTCGTCCCACCCTTGGAAGTCACACGCTCCCTCAAGAGGGACAAGGGCTCATCCGATTGCGATGCCAGTGCCGAAGCGCCTGCAAACGTTGCCTGCGCCAGTTTCCGGCCCTGCTCTGAGGATAACCCCAGCTCGACGGCCGCCTGCTCCATCGCCTCCAGAAAATAAAATACATAGGCGGGACCGCTGCCGGAGATCGCGGTCACTGCATCGATTTGCGTTTCCTCGTCCAGCCAGACGGTTTCGCCAACGGCGCGCAGGATGGCATCTGCGGTTGCCCGCTGTTGCGGCGACACACCTGTCAGCGCCACCATGCCCGTGATGCCTTTGCCGACGAGCGCTGGCGTGTTCGGCATCGTGCGCACAATGGCCGCATGCCCGCCCAGCCAGCGCGACAAATCGGCTGCACGGATACCCGCGGCAATAGACAGCACTAGCTGACCTTTGATTTGAGCGGCGATACCACGAACGACTTCGCGCATCTGCTGAGGCTTTACCGCTAGCACCACGACATCAGCACTTTCAACCACGTCATCCGTGCTGGCCGAGGTGGTTACGCCAAACCGTTGCGACAATGCTCCAAGAGCCTCCGGATTGATATCAACCACATGGATATTCGAAGCGGCAGTCAGTGTGTCTGCTAAACCGCCAATCAGCGCCTGAGCCATGTTGCCGCCACCAATAAAACAAATCTTCAGCTTATTTTGCATAATCTCGTTGTCCAAAAATCGCGGTACCAATACGTACGACCGTTGCGCCTTCCGCGATAGCTGCCGCCATGTCAGCCGACATACCCATGGAGAGCGTATCGGTCAAAATACCGTCGGCACTCAGCTGTTGCTGAAGATCCCACAGCAGGGCGAATGGACGACGCTGCAAGACGGGATCATCCTCGGGCTCGGGAATCGCCATCAGCCCGCGCAACCGAAGGCGGGGGAGGCCAGTCACCGCAGACGCCAGCGCGGGAAGCTCCTCAGGAGCCACGCCGCTCTTGCTGGCCTCGCCACTCACATTCACTTGCAGGCAAATGTTCAGCGGCGGAAGGCTATCAGGTCTCTGATCGGACAGCCTCTGGGCGATCTTCAGCCTGTCAACTGAATGTACCCAGTCGACCTGCTCAGCCACTGGCCGGGTCTTGTTGCTCTGGAGCGGCCCGATGAAATGCCAGATCAGATCGAGATCTGGTCTGCGAGCCTTCACTGCTGCGATCTTGTCCAGCGCCTCCTGAACATAGTTTTCACCGAATTCGCGCTGACCGGCATCAGCCGCCTCGATCACCGCCTCCGGACCGAAGGTCTTGGAGACTGCGAGCAGGGTGACCGATTCAGGCGCGCGCCCCGCCCCGCGCGCCGCTTCAGCGCTGCTTTCTCTGACTTGCGCAAGCTGTGCAGAAATTCTCATGATCCGGCATTATCACCTATCGACAGATACCAGCTACCGGCCCGCCGCACGCTGACCCGATCCCCGACGCACAAGGAGCATAAGGAGATTTCATGAGCAGCCTCTACGATCTTCCCGTCACCACGCTGGCTGGCGAGTCGACCGACCTCTCTGCCTATCGAGGTAAAGTACTACTGATCGTGAATACCGCCAGCCAGTGCGGCTTTACGCCACAATATGCGGGTCTCGAGGACTTGTACCGCAAATACAAAGACCGTGGCTTTGCCGTGCTTGGCTTTCCCTGTAATCAGTTCGGCGCCCAAGAACCTGGAAGCGAAGCAGAGATCGCGAGCTTTTGCGAAAAGAATTACGGCGTGAGTTTTCCCATGTTCGCGAAGATCGACGTCAACGGGGCGAACGCGCATCCGCTCTTCATGAAGCTCAAAGCCGAAGCGCCCGGCATTCTGGGAACCGAGGGGATCAAATGGAATTTCACGAAATTTCTTGTGGATAGTGAGGGCAATATTCATTCGCGGCACGCGCCAACGGTGGCCCCTGCGGATCTTGGAAATACCATTGCCGAATTGCTCAACGCATAAAAAAACTTTTCTTAATAGTCGGCTAGCTTCATCAGGGAGGTCTTGCAGGTATGCGCACGTCTTACACCGCGCGTCAGGGCTATGCGCTCAATTGCCCGCTGCTAGGACCGTACTGTCATAGACGAAATCTACCAAAATCTTTTGGAAAAAACAGCATTTCAACCCAGCCTAATAATTCGTCACCGACATCCTGCTCCTGCAATTCAGTGACGCAAAAAATCAAGTTTTAGCCTCCACAATATTGGATTAAGACCAGTCCACATTCCCCAGCGCAAAGCAGATCTACGATCACTCCGCCTGCAAAGAGCTGCATCTACTTGCAAGTCAAATCTCAAAAGCTCAAACGACGAACACCATAAGCT
>JBJTAS010000032.1:0-23275 GCA_046090895.1 Oxalobacteraceae bacterium
CAGCAAGGTACCGCACCACAGACCCAGGGATAGTCCCAGTTCATCGTACCAGTAGGGCACCAGAATAATCACCAGTCCGAAGCCCATCAAGGACATGCCAAGCGCGATGAACAAGTATTTTGTACCGAACCGGAATCCGTAGCCGATGATGATCCATTGATAGAGGAAGAACAGAGGGGCTGCCTTGCTCTCTGAGATGATGAATAAATAGGTCAAGGTGCCGGCGTCCAGAAGGATGCCCGCGACGCGCCGGATAGGCTTCTCGCCCGGCCACAACAATACACAGATCATCAATGCTGCGGCCGCGACCACAAAGCCAAGAAGCACACAGACAGGATCCAGATGAAAGCCCAGACTATCGAGGTTTCCCGGGAACAGCGTTCTGGAAAAATAAACCAGTGCGGCAAGCCCGATCAGCACGCGAATACTTGCCTGCTCCATTTCGCTGTCACGTTCGCCGATGACAGCGCGAAGCATTGACTCTGCCTTTTGCCAGAAAGGGACGCTGGTCTGCATGGTTTTCTCGCCGATAATTTTCATGAAAGGCTTGAGACCTACCTCAAGCCCTTGAATAATCCCTGACCAGAAAACTTACTGCGTTTGCGTGATGAATCAAAGCATCAAGCAAATTTAACATCGCATTATGAAAAAAATGTCACCCCTATCATGCCGGTGTACCAATGTTCGGATACCGAAAAACACAACGCCCGCAAAAGTGCGGGCGTTCGGTAAAACACTACGGATGATTAATGAGATCGCTTTATTCGAAAAACTCTTTCACCTTATCCCTCCACGACTTGCTTTGCGGGCTATGTTTCGCACCACCTGCCTGGGTCAGCTGATCAAATTCGCGCAGCAACTCTCGTTGCTTATCGGTGAGCTTGATCGGCGTCTCGACCAATACATGGCAAAAGAGATCGCCTGGAAATCCTGACCGCACGCCTTTGATTCCCTTGCCGCGCAAGCGGAAAGTCTTACCGGTCTGCGTGCCTTCAGGAACGTTGAATGACACTTTGCCTGACAAAGTAGGCACCTCGATATCTCCACCCAGTGTGGCCTTGGCAAACGAGATCGGCATTTCACAGTGCAGATCGTCACCGTCGCGCTGGAATACGGCATGCTGCTTGATATGGATTTCGACGTACAGATCACCGGGGGGGCCGCCGTTCATGCCGGGCTCGCCATTACCGGTTGAGCGTATGCGCATGCCATCGTCTATGCCCGCAGGTATCTTCACTTCCAGCGTCTTGTTGCGTTTCATTCGACCCGAACCAGCACAAGTCGTGCAGGGATCGGGGATCACCTTGCCCGTACCATGGCATTTGGGACAGGTCTGCTGAATACTGAAAAAGCCCTGCTGCATGCGAACCTGGCCATGCCCACCGCAGGTACCGCAAGTCGCGGGTGAGGTCCCAGGTTTGGCGCCGGAGCCATGACAGGTATCGCACTCACTCCACGAGGGCACTCGGATGGTAGTGTCGAAACCATGGGCGGCCTGCTCAAGGCTAATGTCGAGGTTATAGCGAAGGTCGGCGCCACGGTAGACCTGGGGGCCGCCGCGTGAACGCGCACCGGCGCCAAAGATATCGCCAAAGATGTCACCGAATGCATCGGAGAAACCTCCCGCGCCGAACCCGCCGGCACCGCCGCCCCCCACGTTGGGATCCACACCCGCATGACCAAAACGATCGTAAGCCTCGCGCTTCTGTGAGTCGGACAGCATTTCGTAGGCTTCTTTGGCCTCTTTGAATTTTTCTTCAGCACCCTTGCTGTCAGGGTTACGATCAGGATGGTATTTCATCGCAAGCTTGCGATAGGCCTTCTTGATCTCATCATCAGAGGCATTCTTTGCTACGCCAAGTATTTCGTAAAAATCGCGTTTGGCCATCTTCAGGTATCCAAGCAAAAAACCGGGCAGGAGGCAAACTCGCGCTCCGGCCCGGCGGCGTCGGCACGGTCATGCCGTGCGACGGGGGAAAAATTATTTGTCTTTTACTTCCTTGAAGTCAGCATCGACAACATCATCTTCTGCGGGCTTGGCACCAGCCTGACCACCGGCGCCAGAACCGGCGGCGCCGGCGGCGCCGGCGGCTGCACCTGCGGCAGCACCCGCCTGCTGGGCCTGCATGTCTGCATACATTTTCTCGCCCAGCTTTTGCGCGGCCTCGGACAACGCAGCCACTTTCGCATCGATTGCTGTCTTGTCGCTGCCTTTCAGTGCCTCTTCGAGATCCTTGATGGCTGCCTCGATTTTTTCCTTCTCGCCCGCCTCTAGCTTGTCACCGTGCTCGCCTAGCGCCTTGCGCGTCGAATGTACCAGCGCGTCGCCCTGATTATGCGCTTCAGCGAGTTCCTTCAGGCGCTTGTCTTCTTCGGCATTCGCCTCGGCGTCGCGCACCATGCGCTGGATTTCTTCTTCATTCAGGCCGGAGTTGGCCTTGATGGTGATCTTGTTTTCCTTGCCAGTCGCCTTATCTTTCGCGCCAACGTGGAGGATACCGTTAGCATCGATATCGAAGGTCACTTCGATTTGCGGCGTGCCACGGGACGACGGTGGAATGCCTTCGAGATTAAATTCACCCAGGCTCTTGTTACCCGATGCCATTTCTCGCTCACCCTGGTACACCTTGATCGTCACCGCAGGCTGGTTGTCCTCCGCTGTGGAGAACACCTGACTGAACTTGGTGGGGATGGTGGTGTTCTTTTTGATCATCTTGGTCATGACGCCACCCAAGGTCTCGATGCCGAGCGACAGCGGTGTGACATCGAGCAGCAGCAGATCTTTGCGATCGCCTGAGAGCACCGAGCCTTGAATCGCTGCACCCACCGCCACGGCCTCATCCGAGTTGACGTCTTTGCGGGGTTCCTTGCCAAAAAATTCTTTTACCTTTTCCTGCACCTTGGGCATACGAGTCATGCCGCCGACGAGGATGATGTCATCGATCTCGGACACTTTCACACCAGCATCCTGGATCGCGGTACGGCAAGGCTCGATGGTCTTGGAGATCAACTCTTCGACCAGTGCTTCGAGCTTGGCACGTGTGATTTTCAGATTCAGGTGCATGGGCGCACCGTTCGCCATCGCGATATACGGCTCATTGATCTCAGTCTGCTGTGAAGAGGACAGCTCGATCTTTGCGCGCTCGGCGGAAGCCTTGATACGCTGCAGAGCTATGGGATCTTTCGCCAGATCGACGCCATTGATCTTCTTGAATTCGTCGATGATGTAGTCGATCAGACGCTGATCGAAATCTTCGCCACCGAGGAAGGTATCGCCGTTGGTAGACAGTACTTCGAACTGCATCTCGCCATCGACATCGGCAATTTCGATGATCGAGATGTCGAAAGTACCACCGCCCAGGTCATACACCGCGATCTTTCGATCACCTTTACCACTCTTGTCCAGACCGAAGGCTAAGGCGGCGGCTGTTGGTTCATTAATGATGCGCTTGACATCCAGCCCGGCGATACGCCCGGCGTCTTTGGTTGCCTGGCGCTGCGAATCATTGAAATAGGCCGGTACTGTGATCACGGCCTCGGTAATTTCCTCACCGAGATAATCTTCGGCGGTTTTCTTCATCTTGCGCAGTACCTCGGCGGAGATCTGCGGCGGTGCAAGTTTCTTGCCGCGCGCCTCGACCCAGGCATCACCGTTTTCAGCCTTGGTGATTTCGTACGGCATCAGTCCGATGTCTTTCTGGACCTCTTTCTCGTCATACTTGCGGCCTATGAGTCGCTTGACTGCGAATAAGGTATTGGTTGGGTTGGTGACTGCCTGACGCTTGGCCGGCGCGCCCACCAGGATCTCGCCATCTTCTTGATAAGCGATGATGGAAGGTGTGGTTCGAGCGCCCTCGGAGTTTTCAATGACCTTGGGCTGACCGCCCTCCATGATGGCGACGCAGGAATTTGTCGTTCCCAGGTCAATGCCGATAATCTTGCCCATGATGATTTCCTTTAAAAACTGTCTCTAATTCAATTCTGTAGATGCTTGTTGTCCTGTTGGTTCTGATATGCGGTGCCGCACCGGGGTTTCAAGCACGGCTGCGGATTTAATTCGCCACCCGGTTCATCACCCTACTCATTGGGATACCGTGACCAGCGCGGGCCGCAATAAACGGTCGGCGATCATGTAGCCCTTTTGCAGCACGGTGACAATCGTGTTGGCCTCCTGATCGGCGGCCACCATCGAGATCGCCTGATGCTTCATCGGATCCAGCTTGTCACCGGGCTGAGGATTCACTTCGACTAGACGGTGCTTTTCAAACGCAGCAGAAAGCTGCTTGAGCGTCATCTCAACGCCTTCTTTCAATGACTCCAGCGTAGGCGTCTCAATATTCAGCGCCATCTCGAGACTGTCCTTCGCGGGAAGCAATGCCTCGGCAAACCCCTCGACCGCAAATTTGTGAGCTTTGGCGATGTCCTCCTGTGCGCGGCGCCGGATGTTTTCCATTTCAGCCTTGGCCCGCAAGAAAGCGTCTTGCATTTCGCTGGCCTTGGCCTCGGCCTCGGCAAGACGCTGCCCCAGATCCAGCCCGCTCCCCAACGCCTGCTCGGCCAGCTGCTCAGCCTCCTTGGTCGCATGCTCGGCCTCGTGGCCGGGCAACTCGGGGGGATGCTGTTCAGTTGAAGGGGTCGGTTGAGCGCCTTGCTGAGCATTCGGCTGTTCACCCTGCGTCATAAAATCTCCAACAAAATCAATGGCTTAAAAAAACACTGGATGTCATATGGGGATCAGCGAGAACTTTTCAAGCGCGGAAACGTCGCTGCTGCAAAAAAATCGGGGGCCCGCAGCCCCCGAATCCTTGGGCAGATGGCTGGACTAGTCGGTGGCGCCAAGCGCCAACGCACGTTGACGACCCACTTGAGCATCCGCCCGATGGCGCTCCCGCACCGCGGGATCCTCAGTGGTGGGCCAGCCTCCGCTATGTTTTTCGACCAGATCGGCCATCGCGTCTATCCATTGCGGAAGCTCATTGAGGCAGGGAATGTAATGAAATTCTTTGCCACCAGCGTGCAGGAAATCTTCTTTCGCTTCCATGGCAATTTCTTCCAGGGTTTCCAGACAGTCGCCAACGAAACCCGGGCACATGACATCGACACGTCCAACAGCTTGCTGACCGAGCGCCTGCAAAGTCGGCGCAGTATACGGCTGCAGCCACTCCGCCTTGCCGAAGCGCGACTGAAACGTCACCAGGTAATCATCTTTTGCCAGTCCCAATGACTCACCCACCAGGCGAGCAGTCTTGTAGCACTCGCAATGATAGGGATCACCCAGCAGCAAAGTACGCTTGGGCACACCGTGAAAACTCATCACCAGCTTGTCTGGTCGGCCGTGCTGTTCCCAGTGCGCGCGCACGGTCGCGGCCAGCGACTGGATATACCCACTGTCGTCATGATAGTGCTTGATCAGCCTAAGCTCGGGCGCATTGCGAACCTGCGTGTAATGTGAGAACACCGTATCGAAAATCGACGCCGTGGTCGTTGCCGAATATTGCGGATACGCCGGTAACACGAGAATGCGATCACAGCCCTCGGTCTTGAGCTGATCCAGCACCTGGGGCAGTGCCGGGTTCCCGTATCTCATGGCGGCCACGACGCGCAGATCATGACCGCGCGTACTCAGCACCGATTGCAGTAGGGCCGCCTGGCGTTCGGTGTGCACTTTCAGCGGAGATCCGTGTTCAGTCCAGATAGACGCGTATTTTTCTGCTGACTGCCGAGAACGAAAAGGCAGGATGATGCCGTTGAGGATGATCCACCAGATCAGCCGGGGAATTTCGACCACGCGCGGATCGGAAAGGAATTGTTTGAGGTAGACCTTCACCGCCGCCGCCGTGGGCGCATCGGGCGTGCCGAGATTTGCCAGCACAACGGCAGTCTTGCTCACGTTGCCGTGCCGGTGCGAAGGTTCGGGGTTGAAGCCCATCGAAAACTACCTTTCTGTCAAATCATGATTGTATGAGCCGCGGGTGCCGGAGCGCTGTGCAAAGCGCCTCCGATCTCAGGAAGCCAGCAGCTCCCTGGCGTGCTTTCGGGTGGTTGCCGTAATTTCCAGGCCGCCGAGCATACGCGCAATTTCCTCGACGCGCTCGGCAGCCGACAAAGCGAGGATGCGAGAGACTGTGCGACCGTCGGCCACCGTGCCTTTACTGACCTGGAAATGCTGGGCAGCCTGACTGGCCACCTGGGGAAGATGCGTTACGCACAGCACCTGCCTGTCCTGTCCCAGGCGCTTGAGCAGACGGCCAACGACTTCGGCCACACCGCCGCCGATGCCGCTGTCGACCTCATCAAAAATTAGTGTCGGTGTCGCAGTGGCGCTGGAAGCGATCACCGAGATCGCCAGGGCAATGCGCGCCAGCTCTCCGCCCGATGCCACTTTGGCTATCGGGCGAGGTGTCGTGCCTGCATGACCAGCGACCATGAATTCTGCCTGCTCAAGACCAAACGCCGCAGGCTCGGCCGCATGTAATGCAATCTCAAAACGGCCGCCTGACATGGACAGATCTTGCATCGCCGCGGTCACTGCGGATGATAAGGTCTTGGCCGCCTTGGAACGTTTTTTGGAGAGTTCCTGTGCAAGCGAGTGATAGTCCTGCGCCAGTTTTTCTTCTTGTGCGCGGAGCGCATCGAGATCGCTGGCATCGGCTAGCTGCGAGAGCCGCTCGGATAAGGTCTGGAATTGAGCTGGCAAGTCATCCGGTGCGACATGGAACTTGCGCGATGCAGAGTGGATGGCTTCCAGCCGCGCCTCGACCGTTCGCAAGCGCTCGGGGTCAAGCTCGATCCGGCCCAGGTAATCATTGAGTGCATAGACCGCTTCTTGCAACTGAATGCGTGCAGGTTCAAGAGCGTCGAGCACGGGTTTGAGCTTATCGTCGATATCGGCCAGTTTGTCGAGCTTGAGGCCAATGGCGGTCAGTTGCGACAAGATCGGGCTGGACTCCGCCTCGGAGAGCATGTCGAGCGCTTGCTGCGCCCCTTCGATCAGGCTGGCTGCATGTGACAGGCGGCTGTGCTCATTACTCACCTCGGCCCATTCGCCGTGACGTACCGCAAGCTTTTCCAGTTCGCCGACCTGCCATTCAAGGCGCTCGCGCTCGAGCAGCACGTTCCTCGCATCGCGCTCGAATTCTTCGCGTTGCCGGGCTAACGCACGCCAACGCTTGTAGGCGGCCGCAACGACCTTGGCATCGTCTTGCAAACCAGCGTGCGCGTCGAGCAGCATACGCTGCGCGTCGGTTTTGATCAGTGACTGATGCGCATGCTGGCCATGGATGTCGACCAGCATCTCGCCGACTTCGCGCAACTGCGTGATGGTGGCGGTAATGCCATTGATGAAGGCTTTCGAGCGGCCGCCATTGTCGATCACTCGGCGCAGCAGCAGCTGGCCATCCTCGCTGCGGAACTCATGCTCGTCTAGCCATTGCAGCAGCGTGGCATCGAATTGGCCAGCGAACTCGGCGGCAATGTCCGCGCGCGCCGCGCCCTCACGGACCACGCTAGCGTCGCCGCGTCCGCCGAGTGCGAGCGTCAGAGCATCGATCAGAATGGACTTGCCGGCACCGGTCTCGCCGGTAAACACCGTAAAGCCTGCCGCGAGATCAATCTCGATCGCATCAACAATGACAAAGTCGCGAATGATGAGGGTACGAAGCATGAGCTGAGGCGGCCGGAAAATCGACTGAGACGTTGCAGAGCAAGTCGCTATTTTAGCTGGCCGAGCGCCGAAGGATACTCATTCCAGTGCAGCTTTTCACGCAGCGTGTGGTAATAGCTCCAGCCTTCCGGGTGCAAGAAATGCACCTTGTGCTCGGCGCGACGAACCATCACACGATCGTGGTGTTGCAAGCTGGTCAGCGACTGCATGTCGAAATTGACGCTGCAATCACGGCCGCTGGCCAGTTCGATACGAATCTCACAGCTGTCAGACAGCACGATCGGGCGATTAGACAAGGCATGCGGCGCAATCGGCACCAGCACGATGCCCCCTAGCTCAGGATGCAGTATTGGCCCGCCAGCAGACAGGGCGTAAGCGGTCGACCCGGTTGGCGTGGAGATGATCAGCCCATCGGAACGCTGGTTGTACATGAAGTGACCATCGACCTCAACGCACAGCTCCACCATGCCCGCACCGGCGCCACGCGCGACCACGACATCGTTAAACGCCGCCGCGCGAAAGATCTCCCGTCCTTCTCGTTCGACAATTCCCTCCAGCAGCGAGCGCGACTCAGACACCAGCTTGCCGTCGAGGACTTCACTGAGCGCAGGCAGCATGCGTTCCTGAGGGATATCGGTCATGAAACCCAGCCGTCCCTGATTCACGCCGATCAGCGGTACATTGAAGGGAGCCAACTGCCGCGCAATGCCCAGCATCGTGCCATCACCCCCCAGCACTATCGCCACATCGGCGATGGCGCCGATCTCGGCGGTCGTCATCGCCACCACATGCGCCATGCTGAGATCTTGTGCGGTCACGCTATCGGCCACGAGCCGGTGGCCACGTCTCTCAAGAAAGGCGGCCAGTTCGAGCAAAGCAGCACCCGCGACGGAATCACCGTGCTTGCCGATGATGGCGACGGTATCAAAACGTCGGGATGGGGAAGGTGCTGCTCTGGACATGCGTCAAATTAGACCATAATTGGCCGTTCCCATAAAACTTGACGACGCCACGGTGCCAGCACACGCCCCACTCCCGACCGAGCGTACGCCGGTCGAGGCCATTCTGTTTGATCTGGACGATACGCTGTGGCCGATCGCGCCAGTCATCGCCAAGGCAGAGCAAGACTTGTTCGACTGGATTCGCACGCATGCGGCGCCAGTCGCCGAACAGTACAGCATCGAATCCATGCGGGCGCGCCGATCCGAGCTGATGCGCGCGCATCCTGCCTTGCGCGCCGATCTGGTGGCACTGCGACATCAGTGCCTGTCCGAGGCCTTCGCCGCCTGCGGCGTCGCGCTGTCCGGCGTTGATGACGCGATGCGCGTATTCACTCGGGCGCGCAACCAGGTGACCTTGTTTTCTGACGTCAGCGAGTGTCTCCCGCGATTGTCACAACGTATCCGTATCGGCTCACTTACCAATGGCGCAGCCAACCTGGAGGACATTGGACTGGCTGAGCATTTCGAGGTAACTGTCGCGGCGCACCAGTTGGGTACGACCAAACCTGATCCGGCAATCTTTCACGCAGCCTGCCAGGCGCTGAGACTGGCGCCTGCCCAGGTTGCCTATGTGGGGGATGACCTGCAGCTGGATGTCGAGGGCGCCCAAAAAGCGGGGCTGACCGCCCTCTGGATGAACCGCTCGCGCGCGGCAATACCGGCAGCGCTGACGCATATCCAGCCTGATCATCATCTTTTTTCGCTCCATGATCTGTGGGACTGGCTGAACCTGCGCGACTGATTGGCCTGAAGTCGCTGGCGCGCAAGCAACAGCCTCGTTAGAATACAAGCATGCAACTCGATATTCGCGCGCAAACGCTGTTGAAAGCTCTGGTCGAACGCTACATTGCCGACGGTCAGCCAGTGGGTTCACGCGCGCTGTCGAAAATCTCCGGGCTCGAACTCTCGCCAGCGACCATCAGAAACATCATGTCGGATCTGGAGGAACTGGGGCTGGTCGCCAGCCCGCACACGTCAGCGGGCCGCGTACCGACGCCGCGCGGCTATCGCTTGTTTGTTGACAGCTTGCTGACGGTGCAGACCATCGACGAGAGCACGGTCGAGTCCCGCCTGCAGGCCAGCACCTCTCCGCAAAAAATCATCGCCAGTGCGGCCCAAGTGCTGTCTTCGCTGTCGCAATTCGCTGGCGTGGTGCTGGCGCCGCGTCGTGAGACCACCTTCCAGCAGATTGAATTTGTGCGCCTCTCTGCCAAGCGCATCCTCGTAGTGATCGTCGCCCCCAATGGCGATGTGCAGAACCGATTGCTGCTCACCGAGACCGATTTCACGCCGTCCCAGCTGATTCAGGCAGCGAATTACATCAATCAGCACTACGCCGGGCTGTCATTCGACGAAGTCAAGATCAAGCTCAATGACGAACTCAAGCAGCTGCGTGACGACATGATGCAGCTGATGCAGGCGGCGGTCGCTGCGGGCAGCGATGCCATGACTGAGGACAGCGAAGATGTCGTGATCTCGGGCGAGCGCAACCTGCTGTCAGTGACGGATCTGTCCTCAAACATGAGCTCATTGCGAAAGTTGTTCGACATCTTCGAGCAAAAAACCAGTCTCGCACTGCTGCTGGACAGTTCCAGCAAGGCCAGCGGCGTGCAGATCTTCATCGGCGGGGAATCGCAGCTATTGCCTCTGGAAGAAATGAGTGTGGTGACCGCGCCCTAT
Organism: Oxalobacteraceae bacterium; assembly: GCA_046090895.1. Classification (GTDB taxonomy): domain Bacteria; phylum Pseudomonadota; class Gammaproteobacteria; order Burkholderiales; family Burkholderiaceae_D; genus Pernthalerella. Next base: position 10,345 of record JBJTAS010000032.1, read on the forward strand.
GAAGCCAATGGCCGTATCGTTGGTACGCTGGGTGTGATCGGACCAACCCGCATGGCCTACGAGCGCGTGATTCCCATCGTCGATATCACTGCGCGCCTGCTGTCAAACGCGCTATCGCATTCCTGAACCTAGTAGCCTCTGCGCTGATCGCAGGCGTCAGCCGCCCGAGCGGTGCTGGCAGTTTTGCTTGGTGCAGTTACCGTACAGGGAGAGCGCATGCTCGGTCAGCTGAAAACCTCGCGCTTCGGCGATCTTGTGCTGCCGATGCTCGATTTCCTCATCGAAGAATTCTTCGACGCGACCGCAATCTAGGCACACCAGATGATCATGATGCGTACCCTGATCAAGCTCGAACACCGCTTTGCCCGATTCGAAGTGATTCCGGCTCAAAATGCCCGCCTGCTCGAACTGGGTCAGCACGCGATAGACCGTTGCCAATCCAACATCGAGATTTTCTGCCAGCAGCAGTTTGTAGACATCTTCCGCCGACAAGTGGCGCACGCTGCTGCCCTGGAAGATCTCAAGGATTTTCAAGCGGGGCAAGGTGGCTTTGAGGCCGCTGGATTTCAGATTGGCGGGGTTGGTAGCCATGTTTTCGCTTCTTTAACTTGAACTGCTTTATCATATAGCGTTTAGCTTGTGCGCTCAATGAAAGCACTCTCATGACGTTATCGCGGCACGCATCCTTGGTTGGCATCACTTTCCCGCTCGCGGCGATCATCACCGCCTCGTCGTTACTGGTTAGCGGCTGTGCACTGAATCCTTTCAGCGCAACATCCCCGACGGCCAGCGAGGCCATACCCGCAGCAGATGGTGTGGTGCAAACGGTGCAAAAGAAAAAGCTGTTCGGGGTCATACCCGTTTACCGGCCCGACGTGCAACAGGGTAATTTCGTCTCAAAAGAGATGGTCGCCCAACTGAAAGTGGGGATGAGTGCTGAGCAAGTACGTTTTGTGCTCGGCACACCGCTGGTCTCCGATATTTTCCATGGCGAGCGCTGGGATTATCCTTTCCGCATGCGTGACGGCGGTGGCCAGATCACCACCAGCCACGTCTCCGTGTTTTTCAAGGAAGGTCGCGTCGAGCGCTTTGAAGGCGGCGACCTGCCAGAGGAAAAAGACTACCTTAAGCGGCTCGCCGCACCACGCTGACAACCACTGGCACCACTCCGGAACCCCCGATTCATGAAACCGTTGAAGATTGCCGTTGCTGGCGCCTCTGGCCGCATGGGCCACATGCTGATCGAAGCCATCACCGCCGATCCTGAGGCCATGCTCGCGGGTGCGCTCGACATGCCCGGCGCACCGGGCATAGGCAGCGATGCTGCTGCTTTTTCAGGCCAGCCGGCTGGGGTGACGATCGAATCCGACCTCGCCAAAGGTTTGGCGCAGTCGGAATTCCTGATTGATTTCACTCGTCCAGAGGGCACGCTGAAGCATCTTGACTACTGTGCCGCACATGGCATCAAGATGATCATCGGCACCACAGGTTTTGATGATGCCGGCAAAGCCGCCATCACCGAGGCTGCCAAAAAAACCGCCATCGTGTTCGCCCCCAATATGAGCGTCGGCGTCAACGTCACGATGAAGTTGCTCGAGCTGGCAGCAAAAAGCTTCTCGCATGGCTATGACATCGAGATCGTCGAAGCGCATCATCGACACAAGGTCGATGCGCCGTCCGGCACCGCGCTCAAAATGGGTGAAGTGATCGCCGATGCGCTGGGCCGCGATCTGAAACACGTTGGCGTGTTCGCGCGCGAAGGTGTGACCGGCGAGCGCGATCCCTCGTCCATCGGCTTTGCGACCATACGTGGCGGCGATATCGTCGGCGACCATACCGTGCTGTTTGCCGGCATTGGCGAACGAATCGAAATTACCCACAAATCGTCCAGCCGCGTGACCTATGCGCATGGCAGCTTGCGCGCCGCACGCTTTCTGCGAGAGCACGCCAGCGGCCTGTTTGACATGCAGGATGTGCTTGGCCTGCGCTAGGTCGCCGGTCGACGCTGCCTGCGCCTGCTGCTGTGATCATGCTCAACCGGCATTCCAGTCTTTCCGCCGCCGTGTCGGTGGCGATTCATGTTGCGTTGGTCCTCATGGTGTCCATGGGCTTGCTGAAGCACTCTCATGACGATATCGACAAGCCACCGGTCATCGTCGAACTCGTGCGCCCCAAGCTGGAACCACCGCCACCGCCGCCAAAACCGGAACCGCCGAAGCCCGAGCCACCGAAACCCAAACCGCCCAAGCCTGAGCCCCTGAAGCCCGAGCCGCCACGGCCCGTGCCTCCCGCGCCAGTGCCGACCCCAGTGCCGACCCCAGTGCAAACACCTGCGCCTGCGCCTGCGCCTGCGCCTGCGCCTGCGCCTGCGCCTGCGCCTGCGCCTGCGCCGGCAGTTACTGTGCCCGAGACCAAACCGGTGCCGCCCGAGCCGGCACCCGCGCCCAAAGCGGCCCCACCGCCGGCACCGCCCGCGCCGTCGGCGAGAACCGATGTCAGCATCTCGGCGAGCTACAGCGCCAGCAATGCCAAACCGGTGTACCCAACCATGTCCAAGCGCATGGGTGAACAGGGTACGGTGGTGCTGCGCGTGCTGGTCAAGAGCGACGGTAGTGCGGGTAACGTGGAAGTAAAATCCTCCAGCGGTTTTCCGCGGCTTGATCAGTCGGCAGTCGAGGCGGTGAAATCATGGCGGTTCAATCCTGCGACACTCGATGGCAAAGCGGTCGATGAGTGGTATCAAGTGCCCATTCCCTTTAAACTGCAGAACTGAACTCTATACGGCATAAACGAATGAACGACACCATCAACCAGAACCTCGGATTTGCGCACTACTGGGCGCAAGGCGATGCCGTCACCCACAGCGTGGCCTACCTGTTGCTGCTGATGTCGGTCATCAGCTGGTATTACATCCTGTCCAAGGCCTGGACTTCATGGCGCATACGCCAGAGTGCTATCGCCCTGGAGCGCTTTTGGGATGCGCCCAATCTGGACGATGCGATCTCCCTGCTCAACCATGAAGATACCGAGCAGGTGTATTCGCCGCTGGCCACGCATGCGGTCGAGGCCGTCAGCATCAAATCGAAGGGGCAATCGCTGAATGCCAGCGTCGATCTCGGTGAGCTGGTCACCCGCACCCTGCGTCAGCAGATCAATCGCGTCTCCTCCCGACTTGAGAGCGGGCTGACCCTGCTGGCCTCGGTCGGATCAACCGCGCCTTTCATTGGTCTGTTTGGTACCGTCTGGGGCATCTACCATGCGCTCGCGGCCGTCTCGGCGGCTGGCACAATCCAGATCGACAAAGTCGCCGGTCCGGTGGGCGAAGCGCTGATCATGACTGCCATCGGCCTCGTCGTCGCGATTCCCGCGGTACTCGGCTACAACGCATTCACGCGCGTCAATCGCATCACGCTGGCCGAGCTGGATGCCTTTGCGCATGACCTGCACGCCCACCTCACCACCGGTACTCGCGTGACCACGCGCAAGCCGGCCTGATTATTCACAGTACAGGGAGCGCAAGATGGCCTTCGGCGGATTCAATGACAATCAGCATCAGGCACCGATGGCAGATATCAATGTCACGCCGATGGTGGACGTGATGCTGGTGCTCCTGGTGATCTTCATTATCACCGCGCCGCTGTTCACGCATGCGATCAAGCTGGAACTGCCGAACGCGCAATCACAGGCAGCGCCTGAAAAGCCTGAGACCATCACGCTGGCGATCAATGCCGAGGGCAAGCTGTTCTGGAATAACGCTGCGATCACTCGTGAAGAACTGTCCCAGCGTATTGCCAACGCGTCGCAGAAAAAACCTCAGCCCGAACTTCAGCTACGCGCTGACAAATCGACCCGCTATGAAGTGATCGCTCAGGTCATGTCTGCCGCGCAGAATGGCGGCATGAACAAAATCGGCTTTGTGACGGATCCTAAGGTTCAATAAAGCCTGCTGCACACGATAATCAGTCCCGGCCTGCGCCAGGACGACGTTTTTTACTGAATCCGGATAATCAAGGCCTCCGGTGCCCACCTAGTCGACCACCGCGACGGCCTTCCCACCCTCTCGCGCACGTCCATTCTTCCCACCCCCAGCCGGTATAATGCTTAGCTACACCGACATCCTCATCGCTCACCCAAGATGCAAGACAAATACAGCCCGGCCGACGTTGAACGCGCCGCACAGGAACACTGGAACAAGACCAACGCCTACCAGGTCGTGGAACATGCGCGCGATGCGCAAGGGCGCGAAAAAAAGAAGTTCTATGCGTGCTCAATGCTGCCCTACCCGTCGGGTAAGCTGCACATGGGGCATGTGCGCAATTACACGATCAATGACGTCATGGCGCGCCAGCTGCGCATGGCCGGCTACAACGTGTTGATGCCCATGGGCTGGGATGCGTTTGGCATGCCCGCCGAGAATGCCGCGATGGCCCATGGCGTACCGCCCGCGCAGTGGACTTACGCAAACATCGACTACATGAAGCAGCAGATGCAGGCGATGGGACTGGCCATCGACTGGTCGCGCGAGATGGCCGCCTGCAGCCCTGACTACTACCAGTGGAATCAGTGGATGTTCCTGAAGATGCTGGAAAAAGGCATCATCTACAAAAAGACTGGCACGGTGAACTGGGATCCGATCGACCAGACCGTGCTGGCCAATGAGCAAGTGATCGATGGCCGCGGCTGGCGCTCCGGCGCCTTGATCGAAAAGCGCGAGATACCGATGTACTACGCGCGCATTACCGACTATGCCGAAGAGCTGCTAGACCATGTTGAGCACAAGCTGCCCGGCTGGCCGGAGCGCGTGCGCATCATGCAGGCGAACTGGATAGGCAAATCTACCGGTGTGCGCTTTGCCTTCACGCACGACATCAAAGGCAATGACGGTCAGTTGATCAATGACGGCAAGATGTGGGTGTTCACCACCCGTGCCGACACCATCATGGGCGTGACCTTCTGCGCGGTCGCGCCCGAGCATCCTCTGGCCACCCATGCCGCAGCCGGCGATGCTGAGCTCGCCGCTTTTATCGCTGAGTGTAAACAAGGCAGCGTGATCGAAGCCGATATGGCGACGATGGAGAAGAAAGGCATGCCCACCGGCCTGACCGTCACGCATCCGCTGACCGGCGAGGCCGTCGATGTCTGGGTCGGTAACTACGTACTGATGAGCTATGGCGATGGCGCGGTGATGGGTGTGCCGGCGCATGACGAACGCGATTTCGCGTTCGCGAAAAAATATCAGCTGCCGATTCAGCAAGTCATCGCTATCGAAGGCCACAGCTACAGCACTGACGCCTGGCAGGAATGGTATGCCGACAAGGAGAACGGTCGTTGCATCCATAGTGGAAAATACGATGGCCTGGGATATCAGGCAGCGGTCGACGCCGTCGCTGCCGATCTGGCCGCCAAAGCCGTCGGCGAGAAAAAAATCACTTACCGTCTGCGCGACTGGGGCATCTCGCGCCAGCGTTACTGGGGCACGCCGATCCCTATCATTCATTGCCCCTCCTGCGGTGATGTGCCGGTGCCGGAAAAAGATCTGCCCGTCGTGCTGCCGGAAGACTGCGTCCCCGATGGCAGCGGCAATCCGCTGAACAAGCACGAGAAATTCCTGACAGTTGATTGCCCGGGCTGCGGCAAGCCCGCGCGTCGCGAGACCGACACGATGGATACCTTCGTCGATTCCTCCTGGTATTACATGCGCTACTGTTCGCCGGGCAGCAAAGAGGCGATGGTCGATGCGCGCACTGATTACTGGATGCCGATGGATCAGTAACGCGGCGGCATCGAGCATGCGGTGCTGCATCTGTTGTATGCACGCTTCTGGACCAAGGTGATGCGCGATCTGGGTCTGGTGAAGTTCGATGAGCCGTTCGTGAACCTGCTCACGCAAGGCATGGTACTCAATGAGACCTATTATCGTGAAGATGAATCGGGCAAAAAGCTCTGGTTCAACCCGGAAGATGTCGTACTGAAGCTCGATGACAAGGGTCGTCCAGTGTCCGCTGAACTCAAGTCGGATGGCAGACCGGTGCGCATTGGCGGTACGGAAAAAATGTCGAAGTCCAAGAACAACGGTATTGATCCGCAAGCCATTATCGATCAGTACGGTGCCGATACTGCGCGGTTGTTTACGATGTTTGCATCGCCACCCGAGCAGACATTGGAATGGTCGGGCGCCGGTGTCGAGGGCGCGCAGCGCTTCCTGCGCCGTGTCTGGGCTTTCGCGCACTCAAAAGCTGCGCTGATCAATGCCGCAGCCGCATTACCCTCTGATCTGAATGACGAGCTAAAGACGCTTCGTCGAGAAATCCACAAGGTCTTGCAGCAGGCAGATCATGATTATCGTCGCTTGCAATACAACACCGTGGTATCTGCCTGCATGAAAATACTGAATCTGCTCGAAGGCGCAAGCTTGAGCGACACCGCTGACAGCCGCGCGGTGGTGAGCGAATGCTTTGGCATCTTCCTGCGCGTGCTCTACCCGATCGCGCCGCACATCACCCATGCCCTGTGGGAGGCGCTGTCGTACGCCAAACAGCATGGCGACATGCTCGATGCCCCCTGGCCCAGCGTCGACAGCAGCGCACTGGAACAGAGCGAAATCGAACTGGTGGTTCAGGTCAACGGCAAGCTGCGCGGCAGCATCACCGTACCCAAAGCCGCAGACAAGTCCAGCATCGAAGCCGCGGCGCTGGCCAATGAGCAGGTGCAGAAGCACGTAGCAGGCACGCCAAAGAAAATTGTTATCGTTCCGGGCAAGCTGGTGAACATCGTCGCCTGAGCCCCCAAAAACAGACGACCACTCGCAGACAACCACACGTAGACAACCCCCCGCAGGAGTATCTTATGCAAATCTCGCGCAGACTCTGGATATCCGCTCTGATGATCCTGCCGCTGGCCGCGTGCGGCTTTCAGCTGCGCGGTTCTCGGCCTGATGCGAAACTGGAATTCAGTTCCGTGCATCTGGAAGCCACCTCTGGTACCGCGATTGAGCGCGAGCTGCGCACCGCCCTGCTCGCGCAGGGCAACACCGCGCTGGCGACCGATCGAAAATCGGCTGATGTGACAGTACGTATTCTGCAAGAAAACCAGGAAAAGAAAGTCCTGACGATTAACGCTCAGGGGCAGGTACGTGAATACAGCTTGCTCTATCGTCTGCGCTTCGATGTTCTCGGCAAGGACAATGGTGTATTGCTGGAGCCAACTGAACTCGCGCTGCAGACTTTCATGAGTTTCTCTGAATCGCAAGCGCTCGCGAAAGAAACCGAAGAGCGGTTGATCTACAATGATCTTCGGGCAGACGCAGTCAGCCAGGTGATGCGACGGCTGTCTCAGATCAAGCCTGCGCTGTAGGCTATGCAGCTGCGCGCTGAAGCGCTGGACGCGCACCTCACCAAGACGCTGGCATCCCTGTATGTCATCGTCAGTGACGAGCATTTGCTGGCACTCGAGGCAGCGGATCGCATACGTCATCGCGCGCGCAGTCAAGGATTCTCTGAACGTGAAGTGCTCACGGTGGATCGTCATTTCAAATGGGGCGAGTTGCTGGCATCCAGTCAGGCCATGTCGCTGTTTGGCGATCGTAAACTGATCGAACTGCGCATTCCCGGTGGCAAGCCCGGCAAGGAAGGTGGACAGGCGTTACAGGACTACGCAAGGGCGTGTGCACAGATCACTGAAGCCAGCGATACCCTGACGCTGATCACGCTCCCCAAGCTGGATGGGGCAACGCAAAAAGCGGCTTGGGTGGGCGCGCTGCAACAGTCTGGCGTGTACGTCGACATCCCGCTAATCGAGCGACCGCAGCTGGCGAACTGGATAGGGCAGCGTCTGGCAGCGCAGGGACAGAGCGCGGAGAAGGTCTCGCTGGATTTCATGGTCGAACGGGTCGAGGGCAATCTGCTCGCCGCACACCAGGAAATCCGCAAGCTGGGCCTGCTGTATCCTGAAGGTCGCTTGTCTGCCGAGCAGATACAGGATGCGGTGCTGAATGTGGCCCGCTACGATGTGTTCAAACTGTCCGAAGCCATGCTGGCCGGCGATGTCGCACGGCTCGTGCGCATGCTGGAGGGTTTGAAAGGCGAAGGTGAAGCGCTACCCTTGGTGCTGTGGGCTGTCGCTGAAGAAATCCGTATCCTGCTCAAGCTCAAGCTCGGAACGATTGACGGACGGCCCCTGCCCATGCTGATGAAGGAATACCGGATCTGGGGTCCGCGCGAGCGGTTGATGCCCTCAGCCGTGGCCCGACTGAAACTCTCGACGCTGCAAACCGCGATGCGCGAGGCGGCACAGGTCGATCGCATGATCAAAGGTTTGCGCAGCAAGCGGTTTGCTGGTGATCCCTGGGATGCGCTGCTGCAGCTGGCGCTGAAAATCACCAAACACGCATAACGAACATTACGTCGCACCCACCGTATCAACAGGAATACCAAGATGGACATTCAAGAGTACATGAGCAGCGTTGGCAAGGCCGCGCGCAAAGCTTCGCGTGCAATGGCCAAGGCCGATACCTCAGCAAAAAACCGTGCCCTGGCGCTGATTGCAGCCGGAATACGGCGTGATGCAGCACTGCTGACGGCGGCTAACCAAAAAGATCTCGACGCCGCACGTGCCCATGGTCTGGCTGCGGCCATGGTCGATCGACTGACCTTGTCAGAAAAAGCGATCGCCACCATGGCCGAAGGACTTGAGCAAATCGCTTCTCTGCCCGACCCGATTGGTGAGATCAGCAATATGAAATACCGCCCTACCGGCATCCAGGTCGGACAGATGCGCGTGCCGCTGGGTGTGATTGGCATCATTTATGAAGCACGGCCGAATGTCACGGTCGATGCTGCAGGGCTCTGCATCAAGAGCGGCAATGCGACGATACTGCGTGGCGGCTCGGAAGCCATCCACTGCAATCAGGCGCTGGCGAGGCTGGTGAAAGAAGGCCTCTCTGGCGCCGGTCTGCCTGCCGAGGCGGTGCAGATCGTCGAGACGACCGACCGCGCCGCTGTCGGCGCACTGATCACGATGCCGGAGTACGTGGACGTGATCGTGCCGCGCGGTGGCAAAGGACTGATCGAGCGCCTGATGAAAGAATCCAAGGTGCCGATGATCAAGCATCTCGATGGCATCTGCCATGTGTACATCGATGACAAGGCCGATATCGGCAAAGCATTGCCGGTTGCCTTCAATGCCAAGTGCCATCGCTACGGCACCTGCAACACGATGGAAACCTTGCTGGTCGCACGCGAGATCGCACCGAAGGTGCTGCCCGAGCTGGCCAAGCTCTATGCCGACAAACAGGTCGAACTACGCTGCGATCCGGAAGCATTGACACTGCTGGCCGGCTATGCGCACCTGAAAGCCGCAACTGAAGAAGACTGGCATACCGAATATCTGGATGCCATCCTGTCCGTGAAGATCGTCGCCAATGTCGATGAGGCGATCGACCATATCAATACTTACTCTTCGCAGCACACGGATTCCATCATCACTGAGGACTACACTCGCGCCATGACATTCCTGCGCGAAGTCGATTCCGCGTCCGTGATGGTGAATGCGTCGACCCGCTTTGCCGATGGTTTTGAATACGGATTAGGTGCAGAAATCGGCATTTCAAATGACAAGCTGCATGCACGCGGCCCGGTGGGCCTCGAAGGCCTGACCTCGCTGAAATATCTGGTACTCGGCCACGGCGAAGTGAGGGTCTGACCATGTTGTGGGTGAAGGCACTGCACATCGTCTTTATCGCCTCGTGGTTCGCCGGGCTGTTTTATTTGCCGCGTATTTACGTGAATCTGGCGATGGAAGACCATGAGGTCGCGAGAGCGCGGCTATTGCTGATGGCTCGCAAACTCTATCGCTTCATGACACTGCTGATGATTCCCGCGCTGGTACTCGGTCTGTGGCTGTGGCTGGGCTACGGAATTGGTCAGAACAGTGCATGGATGCACCTGAAGGTGGCGCTGGTGTTCCTGCTGATCGGCTATCATCATCTCTGCAAGCGACTGCTGAAGCAGTTCGAACAAGGCGAAAACACCCGCTCGCATATCTGGTATCGCTGGTTCAACGAAGTCCCGGTCTTGGGCATGCTGGCTGTGGTGATACTCGTCGTGATCAAGCCTTTCCAATAAAACTATCTCTTAAAAAATTACGGAGGCCCGGATGAGCAAATCAGTTGACTATTTCATGGCACCGCAATCTCCCTGGTCGTACATGGGACACCAGCGTTTGGTGGCTATCGCCCGCAAGTATGGCGCGAGCATTCAACTCAAACCCGCAGATATCGGTAAGGTATTCAGTATGACCGGTGGTGTGCCCGTCGCACAGCGGCCGCCACAGCGTCAGGCGTACCGGCTCGCTGAGCTACAGCGTTGGAGCGAATTTCTGAATATTCCTTTGAACTTGCATCCAAAATTTTTTCCTGTTGCGGCTGAGCCCGGCACGAAACTGATCATCGCCGCCCTGCAAAAAAATGGCACAGACAAGGCGCTTGATCTGGCATTCGCATTGGGCCGCGCGGTCTGGTCAGAAGAAAAAAATATCGCCGACGAGGCCACACTGATCGACATTGCCGAGAGCACCGGGCTGGATGGCAAAGCGCTCAGTGCCCATGCTGCCAGCGATACTGTGGCTGCGGATTACGCAAAAAATACCGAAGAAGCGCTCCATATCAACGTTTTTGGCGTACCTTGGTATCGTATTGATGGGCAAGTATTCTGGGGACAGGACCGGCTGGATTTTGTCGAGCGACTGCTGGCTCGCTGAAACCAGATACCCGCTCGGGCCAGTACGAACTGACGACTGGCTTCAACAGACAACAGGTGCACTGTGCAAAAAAACCTCTCCTATTTCTGCCCCTGCCCGCGCGGTCTCGAGGCTGCGCTGGCAGCAGAGCTGCAAGAAATAGCCGCTACCAGCACCACACTAAAAATCCACAATCAAGTACCCGGTGGTGTGCATTGCTCCGGACAATTGACGGATGCGATGCGCATCAACCTGTATTCCCGCATCGCGTCACGCGTGCTGCTGCGCATCGCGCATGGCAGCTATGCCAACGAAAATGATATCTACGACCTGACGCTGGCCTCGACCTGGGAGCAATGGTTCGGTGTCGAACACACGATTCGCGTCGATGTCACCGCCATCAAATCGCCGCTCAAAAGTCTGGACTTCATCACGCTGAAAATCAAAGATGCGATCTGCGATCGTTTCCGCGATCGCGAAGGCAAACGGCCGTCGGTGAACACCCGCACTCCGGATATGCGGATCTCCGGCTTTTTGGATGCGCGCACCGCCACCTTATATCTGGATACCTCGGGTGAACCACTGTTCAAGCGCGGCTGGCGGCAAGAAACTGGCGATGCCCCGTTGCGCGAGAATCTGGCCGCTGGCTTGCTACGCACGGCAGGGTGGACGCCCGGCATACCTTTGCTCGATCCTATGTGCGGCTCCGGCACCTTGCTGATCGAAGCAGCACACATGCTGGCTGGGATACCGCCAGGCGCGAATCGCCGTTTCGGTTTTGAGAAATTTCACAGTTTTAGCGAGGCTGACTGGCAAGCGATACGCGAGGCCGTACCGGCACCCACCATCCCGACCGACACCAGCCTTTTTGGCAGCGACATTTCTGGCGATATGCTGGTGATGACGCGCAATAACCTGCAGCGCGCCGGCATACCGTTTGATATACCGCTCAAGCAAATCGACGCGCAGGAAATCAAGCCGCCGACTGAGCAGCCCGGTCTGTTGATTGCCAATCCGCCTTATGGTGAGCGTATCGGGGTACGTGGCGAACACCAGCAAGCGCCGGATGAGCTGGCAGTGGCATTTTTCAGTGCATTTGGCAGTACGCTCAAGAGCCGCTTCGCAGGCTGGACCGTTTGCCTGTGTACTGCCGACCTGACGTTGCCACGGATGCTGCGTTTGAAAGAATCAAAAAAAACGCCGTTTTTCAACGGCGCTATCGAATGCAGACTATTTCGCTTCGAGATGGTGGCGGGTTCTAACCGGAAAACCTAGGCCGCCTCCCGAGGAAATTTTATTTTTTAATTCAGCTTCCCAAATCGATCAGGGACAGTCAGGTTCCAGCCTTGAGCATGAAGTCTGAGCGCGGAGGTTTCCATCTCTCTTCCTGCTGAAAAATTTAAATCAATGCCTACTGTGAGCTTCGCATCATTGTCAATAGCGACGAATCGCCCATCTTTTGTTTGCGATTCCCTGCTAGCATCTGCCTTCATTTCGTAAAAAACCTTCACCCCGACGCAACCATCACTGTTCTTTTTGAAGCGATATCGGATAGTCACGCTACCCTTGGGCAGGATTTCAGTTCCGTCATAAAGCTTTACGTGCACCGGCAAGCCAGGCATCAGCCCAAAAGCCAGCTTCCCCATATAGCCTGTAAGATTTTGCGAGGTGAAATGCGTGATATACCTTGACCTGGTGAATACTTCCTGTGAAGTTCCAAGATCAGAACTCGCTAAGATTATCGCTTTTTCAGATTCCGCATCTCCGGCGTTTAAAAAATTTGCAAAATCGTCCAGATTGGCGAATTCTTTGATATCGCCATCTCCGGATTCACTTTCTAGCTTTACAAATCCCCCACTAAAATCCCTGAGAAAATATGGGGCAAAACATAAATTCAGAGTTTTTTTCTCTTCATCGTTCGCCCGGTCATAGACACTACCCCTATCCGTATTCAAGCCAAAATTCTTTTGCATGAATGTTTCAAATTCTCGAGACAATGGTAAGTAGGGGTTCTCCATCAGATCGATCTCAACATCAACCACTGCATTGGCGCTACGTTTACTGACCTCATTAGATAAAAGTTCTAGTTTTTTCAAATCACAAGAAATTTTTTTCTGCTCCAGCATTTCCATGAGCTTTGCATGCACGAGAAGATTTTGTCTTGCTGGACTACATTTTTTAAAACTCTCTTCATTTT
>JBJTAS010000033.1:0-16495 GCA_046090895.1 Oxalobacteraceae bacterium
CTGACAAACGATAAATTGGGTATTAACAGCGATGGCGAGTTCATTTTCGCCGATCTGACCAAGGTCACACGCGACGAGGTGGTCAAAGCCATGCAGGCCATCATTGATGATGCCGCCGGCACCGACAAGACTACGGATGCCTACAAAAAGTTTTCTACGCTCAAGGTGGGTTACGACCCCGTACTGCAGACCTTCACCTTCAAGAACGACAATAATCTCGAAATCCGCCTGACCGCGCCCAATCTCGCCGTCAAGGGCTTGATGGGTCTGACCGCTAATGAAGCGGTGGTGAATGCCTCGACCGGTGGCTATGAGGAAAATGTGCTACCCAATGGCACTTTGCTGGTGCCGCTCAAGGATCAGCGCTTTGGTACGGTCGTGTCCTATGATGATGTGACTCGCCGCTTCACGATTTCGTCGGGTAGCACGGGGGATGAATCCTCAGTCAAGATCGTACATGCCTCGGCAAATGCCTACTACCTGCTCGGCCTGGCGACTAAAGAAACAAAGGTTTCAGCAGTACCCTTTCGAGGTATTGAGTCGCACCCTGCTGTGGTCAAAGGTGGCACCATCGGTCTCAATCTTGATAACAAGTTCCGGGTCGATGCCACTAATAATCAGTTTGTGGTCACAGTGGATAACGTGACCGGTCTAATTCAAATGCCAAAGAAGGCCGATTACACCATTGAAGAGTTCCGTTCGACACTGGAAAATCGTATCAATTCCTTGGCAGACCGCTTCGGCCGCACAGTAAGCGGCGTCAAGGTCGAAATTCTAGGTGACAAGAACAAATACTTCGTCATCAGTACCGGAACCACCGGTGACAACTCCTTCCTGAAAGTGTCGGGTAACAGCATCTGGGGTCTGGATAATTTGCCCAGTGCGCGTGGCACGACCAGCACCTGGCAAGAGCCGACGCAGGCCAGAAACGAAGACGGTTTCCCTCTGTATGTGAGCCGGGACGGCAAAGAGACGACCGACCCAGGGCAGTTCTCTGAAGATGAAACCCGCGACCTGTGGACGCCGGTGTACTACGACAACGGTGAGCTGACCTTCAATAACAAGGGGGATCTGGTGTCTCCTTTTGATAGGATTGCTTTTGATCGCGCCACCCTTGGCGATTCAGGTTCTACGCTGCAGTTTTCGATCGATTTCACCGCGTCGACACAGTATTCCTCGCCGTTTTCAGTGCGTAAGCAAGATCAGAACGGTCGACCCGAAGGTGATCTGATTGGTGTGGACATTCAGGATGACGGTCTGGTCAATGCGACCTATTCGAACGGCACCACCAAGTCCCTAGCCAAGATCGTGCTGGCGAACTTCGCCGCGCCTACCGGACTGCGTCAGTTGGGCGATGCCAGCTACTACGCCACCTCCAAGTCCGGTAATGCGCGCTACGGCGAAGCCGGTTCGGCCGGTTACGGTACGGTACGTGCCGGTGCGCGCGAGCGTGCCAACGTCGACTTGACCAATGAGCTGGTGGAATTGATCACTGCACAGCGCGCGTTCCAAGCGAATGCGAAAGCGATCGAGACCAACAACACCCTGACTCAGGCCATTATCAATATCCGTAATTAATGACCACTAATTTCTGATGAGAAGCCGACATGGACCGCTTAGCCTTTACCTCGATGGCGTCGATCAACGAACGACGCCTGCTGCGCGAGCAGCTCAATAACGAGCTAGCCAATGTATCCACAGTCGGTTTCAAGAAGAGCTATGAGAATGCCATGGTGGCCGTGAAGGCCACTGGCGATGGCTGGGACTCTCGGATTCAGCCCTACATTGAAAAATTCAATGCCGTGAATCTCGATCAGGGTCACTTGATGGTAACTGGCCAGAAGCTGGACGTGGCGCTGACAGACAAGAACGTGCTTGGCGTGCGCGCGAAAAATGGCGAGCTTGCTTTTACGCGTCGAGGCGATCTGAAACTGAATTCACAAGGCGTGCTGGAGACAGGATCGGGCAATGTGGTGCTCTCGCAAGAAGGCAATCCCATCACCATTCCGGCAGGCTTTGATGTGCAGATGACCCGTGAGGGCGATATTTTTGCGCGCGACCCCTTGCAACCGGTGGATGCGCCGCCTGTGCTGATTGGCCGGATGATGCTGCGCGACGCTAGCCAGATCACGTTGCAGCGGCGTGAGGATACGCTCTACACCCCGCATATTCAGTTTCGTAACCCGAATGGTGACTTTGCACCGGGCCCCAACACGCCGCAAATTGTGCCGGGTGCGCTAGAGGCCAGCAATGTCAATCCCGTTACCGCCATGGTGAAGCTGATCGACTTCTCCCGGTCGTTCGAGACCCAGGTCAAGACCATCAGCGAAGCTAAGCAGCTAGATGAAGCAGGCAGCAGCATGCTCAAGGCACGATAAATGCTTGGGAATGAAAAACTTAAAATTTTTTAACTGAACAGAAAAAAGCCGACATCTCCCGTGATCAGATATCGGCAGCAGTAAGCTCAACTTGAGTATCCCTCCTCGATGAGGGTACCGAAAAAAGAGAGGTAAACATGGACGCTTCATTATGGGTAGCCAAGACTGGCCTGGACGCGCAGAACACGCGGCTTAATGTCATCTCGAATAACCTGGCCAACGTTAATACGACAGGTTTCAAGCGCGACCGCGCGAATTTCGAAGATCTGCTCTACCAGAATGTGCGTCAGGCAGGCGGTCAGACCGCACTGACCACGCAGTCGCCGACGGGTCTGATGCTCGGTACAGGTACGCGCGTTATCTCGACCGAGAAGCTGCACTCGCAGGGCAACATGATCAATACCCAGAACGCGCTGGATATTGCCGTCAATGGCGAAGGTTTTTTCCAGATCGTTCAGCAGGATGGCACGATCGCCTACACGCGCGACGGCTCGTTCAAGCTCTCGAATACCGGACAGATCGTGACCTCCACGGGCCAGCCACTGCAGCCCGCGATTGTCATTCCCGCCAACGCCTCGTCGATCACCATTGGCGAGGATGGCATCGTCAGCGTCGAACTCTATGCCGGCGGTGGTGCGCAGCAGCTGGGCCAGATACAGATCGCACGTTTTATCAATCCCCCTGGCCTGACACCTTTGGGTGGCAATCTGTTCAAAGAGACACTGGCCAGTGGTCCGCCGCAGTTACTGAACCCCGGCACGCAGGCAGCGGGCACCCTGCGCCAGGGCATGCTCGAAGCCTCCAACGTGAACGTCGTCGAAGAGATGGTCAACATGATCGAGACCCAGCGTGCCTATGAAATCAATTCGAAGGCCATTGCAGCCGCCGATGGCATGTTGCAGTTCCTGAATAACAAGATCTGATCGGAGCACTGATGAATAAGTTGAAATCTATTACGTTGCTCTTACCGGTGGCGGCATTACTTGCCGCCTGCGCCGGTCCGATGCCGGTGGCGCATTCGCCCCAATTTGCACCCGTCCAGCCGCTGCCCCGCGAAAACGTGAAGCTCACTACCGGCGCGATTTTTGCCGCCGACAGCACCGATATGTGGCAGGCCAAGCGCCGCGACTATCGTGTCGGCGACATCATCACCGTGCTGCTCGAAGAGAAAGCACAGGCCAACCGCTCGCTCAGCAATGAAACCAGCCGCGAGTCCACCAATGACGCTGTACCGCAGGGTCTGACGAACCGAATCGCCGGCCTGAATGGCGCACTGACAGGCCTGAAGACAGATGGTGCGGCCATTACCAACAAAGGCAAGGGCAACGCAGGGCAGCAAGCCTCACTCACCGGCTCGGTGGCCGCGACGGTGATCGAAGTGCAGGCGAATGGCAATCTCGTCATTCGCGGTGAGAAGCAGCTATCGATGTCTGAAGGTGGCGAGATCATCCAGGTGTCCGGTGTCATTCGTCCAGACGATGTGAGCGCCATCAGCACCGTGCAGTCACGTCGACTGGCCAATGCACAGATCGCCTACCGGACAGCCGGTGACCTTGCCAATGCGACCCGTGCGGGCTGGGGTACCAGCGCGCTGTGGAAGTGGTGGCCCTTCTGATACCGGAGACAGCTGACATGACAACACGATTCTTGAAACAACTCGCTGGCATCACCATGCTGGCGCTATGCGTTTGCAGCCCGGCGCATGCCGACCGCGTAAAAGACCTCGCCAGTGTGGCGGCGGTACGCACCAATCAGCTGGTGGGCTACGGCATCGTCGTAGGTCTGGCCGGTACGGGAGATGGCGCGCAGGTCGCGTTTACGGTGCAGACAGTGCGCTCGATGCTGGTAAAAATGGGTGTTGGCCTGGATGGCCCGTTATCGGACTTTGAGCGTGCTGCAGCCGCCGCCGGTCGTATGGATGTACAAAACGTGGCGGCGGTGATGGTCACCGCTGAATTGCCCGGCATGTCCAAGCCGGGTCAGCGGATTGACGTCAATGTGGGCACGCTGGGCAAGGCCAGCAGCCTGCGCGGCGGTACGCTTATCCTCACTAGCTTGCGCGGTGTGGATGGTGAAGTCTATGCCTTGGCTCAGGGCTTGGTGACCACCACCGGTATTGATGCCAATGCTGCAGGATCCAAGGTCGCCATCGGCGTACCGACCTCGGCACGCATTCCCAATGGTGCGACCGTCGAGCGCATGGTCGATACACCCTTTGACAAATCCGACACGGTCGTGATGAACGTGCGCGATCAGGATTTCACGACGACCACCGCGATTGTCGATGCCGTCAACAAGACCTTTGGTGCTGACACCGCCAAAGCATTGGATGGCGTCTCGCTAGCCGTGCGTGCGCCGACCGATATGTCCAAGCGCGTGGCCTTCATGAGCATGATCGAAAATCTCGATGTCGTGCCGGGAGAGGCACCGGCCAAAGTCGTGGTCAATTCGCGCACTGGTACCGTGGTCATCAGCCGCAATGTGAAGGTCACGGCGGCCGCGGTTTCCCACGGCACGATCTCGGTGGCGATTGCCGCTACCAATGAAGTCAGCCAGCCGAATGCATTCGCGCAAGGTCAGGCCGCCGGTGTGCAGAACGCGAATATTGCGGTGAATGAGCCAAACAAACCGATGTTCCTGTTCCAGGCAGGCGTGGACCTGCGCCAGATCGTCGATGCGATCAACCAGGTCGGTGCATCGCCGTCGGCGCTGATCGCCATTCTGGAAGCACTGAAAAGCTCGGGCAGCTTGCGCGCCGAGCTGGTCGTGATCTGATAGGCAAGCACAAGGGATACCGAGATGAGCGACTTCGATCTGCCCAAAAGCTCGCTGGACTTTGCCGGCATGGGCGCCTTGCGTGGCAAGGCGCAACGTCATGAGGAAAAGGCCACGCGCGAGACCGCGACGCAATTCGAGGCGATGTTCATCCAGATGATGCTCAAGTCCATGCGTGAGTCGGTGCAGAAGAACGATCCGATGCGCTCGTCACAGCAGGACACCTTTGAAGAGATGTATGACCGCGAACTGTCGATGCAGCTCGCCAAACGAAACACACTGGGTGTGGCGGACATGATCGTCAAGACAGTGGAGCGCACCAATTCCGGTGGCGCACAATTCAAGGCCAAGGCTGAGCCCATGCAGCTCAAGCCCGATCCCACCGCCATGGCGATCGAAGGACCCAAGGCCATGCCGGTGATTCGACCTGACAAATTCACCATCAAACCGCGTGCCGTCACCACGACGGGTGGCACGGGAGCTGAATAATGAGTGACCTGCTTGGTATTAGCAGTGGTGCGGTCATGGCCTACCAGCGCGCGCTGGGGACGGTCAGCAACAATATCGCCAATGTAGGCACGGATGGGTATGTCCGCCAAGAGACCGTGCTGGCCGAGGCGGTGCCGCGCAAGCTCGCGCGCATGTATGTTGGCACGGGTGTCTACGTGGACGGTATCCGCCGCGCGTATGATGAATTCCTGGAAAAAAATCTGCGCAACAGCACCAGTGAGCTGAATACGCAGCAGCCCATGGTCGATTTCGCCAACCGTATTGTCGATATCATGGGTAGCGATAGTATCGGCTTACCACCCGCACTGAATCAGTTTTTCGAGTCAGCAAGGTTGCTCTCCACTGATCCCTCATCGAATATCCTGCGTGCCCAATTCCTCAGGGATGCCGATGGCGTGGCCGGGCGTTTTCGCGAGTTGTCATCCCAATTAGGTACGGTGGATACCGAAACCCGAGAGGCGACCAACAATACGCTGGACAAGATCAACACGCTGACCAAACAGATCGCTGTGCTGAACAAACAGATGGTGCGCGAGGTATCGGTAGACCGGCAGTCACCCGAGTTACTCGATCAGCGTGACCGCCTTCTCAAAGAGCTCTCGCAATTAGTCAAAATCAATGTATCGACTGCAGCCAACGGTGCAGTCGATATCAGCCTGACCAACTCAGCCAAGGTTGGTGTCATATTACGCGGCCAGAAGGCTATTGATTTAGAGGCTCGCTTTGACGATAAAGAATTGGGGCGTGTAACAATCGTTGCCGATCCCTATGACAAGAAGAATGTGGAGTTTATTGCTGGCATTGCAAGCGGTGAGCTGGGCGGTCTATTGGCCTTCCGTGAGCAAATGCTGCAGCCGACGATGGATCAGCTCGATTTTCTGGCCAATACCCTGGTCGACGAAGTCAACGCCATCCACACGAATGGCATTGATCGCGAGGGGAACGTGGGTCAGGATTTGTTCTCCGTCGATCCCGTCACGGGTATTGACCAGCGCTCGGGCGAGACGATGAAGATTGACCGGGCATCGGCAGGAATCAAGGTAGCGATTGACGACACGGCTCGTGTGGCGGCCGGTGCGCTGTTCCGCGTGATCGAGAATGACATGAATCTCTCGAACGCCGACGCGACGCTGAGCTATGCCACCAATTTCGCCGATACGAAACGGGCGCCGGCGCTGTCGGCCATCCTGAAGAACAATCCGGATCCCTCAGCGGGCATCAATGCGACGAATGACAAATTACTCGGTCAGATTCCCCTGGGAAGCGACAACTGGACGCTGTACCTCGATAACGCTACCAATAATCAGCAGCTGCAAGTCTTTACCCGTGATGGCCGTCAACTGATTGGCGCGCCTTTGCTGGATGATAATGAAGCCAGGCTGCTGATCAACGAAAAAAATGGTTTTTTTGCTGGCTCAACCTACTCCACGCAGTACCTGAATCAATCAGGCAACACCGGATACAAGCAAAGCAATGTTTTCTATGGCCTCAAGGCTAAACCTGTCGAACATTACGACAGCGAGACGCAATTCAACCGAGAGCACGATGTGTTGCCCTCTGCGCGTCATTGGATTATTGGCGATCATTATGGCGAAACGATTGTCAGCACCCCGGACAAGCCCTTAGAGTCTATCGCGGCCAATACCCTGGCGATCAATGGCAAAGTACTGCCGCAGCTGTTGCCAACGGCCCCTTCGCGCACGATACAAGCCAGCGACATCGCCAACTGGATGAACCGCGCCACCTTCGGCATGGTGCCCACGGTGTCAGTCAATGCGCAGACGACGACCACGCTAGAGGTGACCAATCCCTCTGATGGCTTTTACATCAATGGCATTGCCGTTCCTCCGGATACCTCCCGCACCACACTCACGCAACTGGCGAGTTATATCAACCAGTCCATGGGTAATCTGACCAACGTCGAAGCGGATGTCGTTGATGGCAAGCTGGTGCTTGCCAATGCCATTGGTTACGGCGGCCGCGACATTCGCGTCGCGCAGATGGATGGCGAGGGCAAACTGGTCAATGAACAGACCTTCCGAGGGGTGTTGAAATTTCCCGATGATGGCAGCGTGACCATAGGCTACGGACCGGACGGAAAGCTCGGTGACCTCGATGTGCTCGGCAGACCGGTGGGCGACTACTACGCCTCGATCTTGCCGCGTGTGGACACCACGGCCATCATTGAAAGCGTCCGCGTGCCCTCGAATGTCGATCGGATCCTGGGCGAGGCGATTACCCTCAATGGCAAAGCCTTGGGAGAGCTGGATCTCAAGCGTACCTTGCAGGCGTCGGACATGGCCTCGTGGATGAACGATCTCGGGCAGACGCTGGAGCCTCCCGTCACGGCCAGTGCCAGCACAGAAATCAAGATTACGCGAGCACAGTATCGCGACAACCTGGCGACCAAGTCACTCAAACTGAACGGCGTGGACATCACGGGCACCGGACCGGCAGGCTCTTTCACGAACGTGGCCGATCTGGTGGAGGCGATCAATTCTGCCGATACCGGTGACGTCACGACGACCACCGACAAGCTGGATCTGAGCCGTCCGCTCGACATCAATGGCGTGCGAATCGTCGGCAGCCGACCCGATGGCAGTTTTGCCTCGGCCACCGACATGATCAATGCAATCAATGCCCAGAGCGGCCAGACCGGGGTCAGTGCGAAGCAGATGCACCGTGGCGATCTGGAGTATCACATACTCGCCGTCGTCTTGAAGCATCATATTGGTGACGATATCGTCATCGGCCCCAACGTGCCTGATGGTGACGGCCTCAAGGTTCGCCCCGATCAGGTTGACCTGACCAAGCCACTGGTGATCAATGGTGCCACTATTACGGGTACCCAGCCGGATGGCAGCTTTGCCTCGCAAGCTGAGCTGATTGATGCGATCAACGCCAAGGCAACGATCACTGGGGTTAGCGTTGCACAGAACAATGAAGGTCTGATGTTTGCCCAAAGCTCAGGCCCCTACATCATCCTCGGACCCGCCGGCAGCTATAACGCCCTGGGTACGCCGGAGGGTGCGTATCCGCGGGTCGGCGTCAAGAATGCGCTGAGCGTGGTGGATGGCACCTACTCCAAGGTGAGAGCCGAGATGACGCCGGACGGCACGGTCACGCTGGCTAACAAGAGCGGTGCCGATATCGTCGTCGGTTCTGCGCTGGGCGGCAACGTGCTCGGTGTCGGTAACGGCCCCTACAAGGGGACGCTCAAGCTCGAGAGCAAAGAAGAAATCCGCGTCAGTTTTGCGGCAGAGGGTAATCCCGCTGAGCTGGCCAAACTCGGGCTGCGGACCGGCGTGTACTTTGATGGACCCGTGCCCGAGGACTTGATCGTCATGGTGACGGGTGAGGGCAGCGGCACGGTCGCTGGCAGCTTCGACGCCACCATGAAAGACCCGGCCACGCTGGCGATGGACCGCATCACGGCGCTGCGCGCCCAGAAATTCGATGTAACGTTCACGTCGGGATCGCATTACCAGATCACCTGGAAGAACCCTGCAAATGGCCTGGTGACCGTACTGGCCGAGCGCGATTACGATCCGCTGCGCGGTATCGAGTACCAGGGACTGAAATTCACACTGAATAAGGCACCCGTCGCAGGAGATACCTTCCTGCTCGATGGGAATCACGATGGCACCGGTAATAACCAGACCATGCTCGATCTGGTTGCCCTGCAAAGCCGCCGAGTGATCGGTGGCGCAGGCGGACGCACGATCGCCGAAGCGTACGAAGAAACCGTAGGCAAGGTCGGTAATTTTTCTAATCAGGCCACGATTGCACAGAAAGCGCTGCAGGTGGTGAATGATCAGGCCATCGAAGCCAGGGACAAGATATCTGGCGTATCGCTGGATGAAGAGGCGGCGGATCTGATCCGTTTTCAGCAAGCCTACCAGGCCTCTGCCAAGGCTATGCAGGTCGCCAATACCTTGTTCGATGCAATTTTGCAGGTCTGATCAGAAGTAGTTATTGTTTAGAGAGGCTCACTCATGGAAATGTCCACCAATTTGTATTTTGACCGGGCGATCTCCCAGATGGGAGTGACGCAGGACAGGTTGGCCAAGACCCAGACGCAGCTGTCAACCTCCAAGCAGGTGGTCAAGCCTAGCGATGCGCCGGACCAATCGGCCACGATCACGCGACTGAAGTCAGCAATTCAGCGTCAGGATACGTATGTCAAGACGATCAATGCGGTGAAGGATAAGCTGTCCCAGCAGGAGACGGCAGCGACCAATGCCAGCACGCTGATTGACCGGCTCAAGGAATTGGCCGTGCAGGCGGCCAACGATACCTACAATGCCGCCGACCGCAAGTCGATTGATATCGAAGTGCGTCAGCTGCGTGACCAATTACTCTCACTAGCCAATACGCAAGATCTGAATGGCAATTACATCTTCTCGGGTAGCCGGGTAGGTCAGCTGGCCTTCGCCACCAATGAAGATGGCAAGCTGGGGTATCAGGGCGATCAGACGATTAATGGCGTTGGCGTTGGCGACCAGAGCACAGTCGACATCAACCGCGCCGGCACCAATCCGTTTGACAAACTGGTGCGGACCGATGCCGCTGGCAAGAAAGAGCCTGTCGGCTTTTTTCAGGTGATTGATGACCTGTCCGCCGCGCTGCAAAACAACCAGCCCGTCAATCTGCAGCGTGCGGTAGGGGAAGTGGAACAGCTGCAGCAGGGCATGTCCGATAGTCTGGCCAGCATCGGTGCTGCCGCCAACAAGGCAGACAATCAGGCAACGCTGGCCGATGAAAATATGCTGCGCATGAAATCCATGCTCTCGCAAGCTGAAGACACCGATTACACCGAAGCCATCACGAAAATGAACAAAGACATGCTCGCGCTGGAAGCCGCGCAGAGCAGTTTCGCCAAGATATCCCAGCTAAATCTCTTCGATTACATCAAATAGGTTTACCCGCAGTGCAAGCGACCTTTGCGGCCCTCGTGGCCGCTTTTTTTTGAGCGTATTTTTTGCGGAATTCACACCACACGGGTGGGTGCCATCATGCCAGGCGAGCAGGACTGTGGAATCAACATCCTGACAATCACAGCAACAAAAAACAAGGGGAGGCGTTTCCGCCTCCCCTTGCTCAGACAACTACCGGTAAGAACTGATTACTTCAGCAGCGAGAGCACCGTCTGCGGTTGCTGGTTGGCTTGCGCCAGCATCGCCGTAGCGGCCTGCAAGATGATCTGCTGCTTGGCCAGTGCCTGGGTCTCGGTCGCGTAGTCAGTATCCAGGATACGGCTGCGTGATGCAGACATGTTCTGGCTGCCTTCGGCCAAGTTGTTCAGGATGTAATCCATGCGGTTGTTCAACGCACCCGAATTTGCCTGTGCCTTGCTGATCGTTTCGATCGCTGCATCGATGGCCACGATAGCCTGCTGAGCACCGGATACCGTCGAGATGTCGACCTGGTTGATCTTCAGACCGTTGTCGGCGCCACCGTAGGTGCCAGCACGGAAACCGAGCAGTTCGAGGTTGGGGATGCCGTGGCTGCCCGCCTGGACTTCAAACCTGTTGTCCGACTGCAAGGTAACCTGCGAGTAGTAGGTGACAGCACCGGCGGTATCGGCAGTCGCACCCACCGTCAGGCTACCCAGACCGAGGTTGGCTGCGGTGCCATCGGTACCGATGGAGATGTTACGGCCATCGATGGCGCGCAGTTCGATACCATCGCCCCATGCGCTGGCGGTCACGCCGGTGCGGTCAGCGACAGCGTTATATGCGTCGATCATGCCATTCCGTGTCTCGCCAGCGGCAGCCGAAATCGTCACGCCGTTGAGGAAGACTTGCAGAGTTGCGTTGTTCGCGGTGAAGCTCATGCCGCGCAGCACGTTCGGTGCAGCCTGGGCGCTGACGCCGGTCAGCTCAGTCTTGCGGTTGATCGCAGCAGCGATCGAGATCGCGCTGGTCAGGCGTGACGACGAGGTGGCCGTCGTGTCCGATGAAGCATCGTCGGTCAAGAGAGCTGGGCCGATGGCCACACCATTGATGATCATGCTGTTGCCCTGCAGCGTACCAACGTTGGTGTCGGTCGGTGCGGTACCGCCTGCCAGCGTGGCGCGCTTGTAGGAGGTCATCAGCGCCGTGTCGGCCTTGTAGGAACCATTGCGCAGTCCGCTGAACGACTCGGCGGTCGTGGTGCCCGTCTTGAAGCTTACATTGATGTCGCGGCCATCCAGCGTGAAGAGGTCGTAAGAGCCCACATACACATTATTTGCAGCGGCACCCACGGCAGCGGCACGTACGCCGGTGCTGGTGTTGGTCAGATCGCCCGTGAACACCAGATCGATGTTACGGCCATCATCCGCGACCAGGGTCACGCCCAGATCATCGCTCTCGGTGTCGATAGCGCGCACACCGGTCTGCTCGGACTTGTTGTTGATCGCATTGACCACGGTCTGGCGGCTCAGCGAGGTGCTGGCCGAGCTGGTGGCGAAAGCATCCGTTGCCACGCCGTTGATCACGATCGTGCCGGAGGTGGCACTAGCCGCCATGCTGCCTTGGCCGCTGACGACGTTCGGGCCGGCCTTAGCGTAAACACCACTTTGTGCCGAGACCTTGTTGATGGCCGCAGCCTTGGCGATCGCGGAGGCGTTCGCATTCGCGTTGGAGGCCTTGTCATCGACTGCCAGTGAGGCGGCCACGGACACACCATTGAGGAAAAGGTCGCTGTCGCCGATGGCTTCGAAATTTGTGTTAGCGACATACTGACCACCGGCCGAGGCCAGGGTGGCACGTGTGCCGACGCCGATATCTTTGGTGCGAGCCGAGGCGAAGTCCAGCTTGATGGTGTCGCCAGCTTTCGTGCCCGTCTGGATCACGACATTTTGTGCCGAACCGTCCAGCAACTTGATGTTGTTGAAGTTAGTCTTGACAGCGGTGTCATCGATTTGAGCTTTCAGCTGCGAGACTTCGAGCTGCATCGAAGCGCGGTCGGAATCGTTCATGGTGCCGGTCGATGCCTGCACCGACAGTTCACGCATACGCTGCAAGATGTCGCTGATGTTTTTGTACGCACCTTCAGCAGTCTGCGTCATCGAGATCGCGTCATTGGTATTCTGGATCGCCTTGGCCATACCGCGGATCTGCGAGGTCATGCGGTTCGAGATTGCCAGGCCTGCGGCGTCGTCTTTCGCGGAATTGATTCGCGAACCAGTCGACAAACGCTCCATGGCGGTGCTCAGCTTGAGGTCGCTAGCGCGCATCGATTCCTGAGCAACCAGTGCTTTAAGATTGGTGTTAATAACTGACATGGTTTTCTCCTAATGTAGATTTACCTGAATCACTCAAGAATCGAATCATTTCTTGACGTTTAATGAATCGGTACGGATAAAAAAAGCTTTAGCGCAGGCGTCAGACCTGAGCGTTAAAAATTAATCCCTTGAGCTTGTCCAGTCTGTGCGCCACCTTGACCGCGACCTCATTGGGTATCTGACGGATCACCTCACCGGTGTCCTGCTTCTTCACCACGATGACGGGTCGCCCCAGCACTTCGTCCATGGCGAAGGCGAGGTTTCTTCCACCGTCGCGCATCGAGTCATTCAGCTGCCGGATGGCCTGGTCCAGGCTTTGTTTCATCTTTTCCGGATCAACGCTGATCTCTGCTTTCGGCACGACGAGCGCAGCATCGCCGGCCTGCGGCGCAGAGGCAGCAGGAGGCGTTTTCGCGGTCACCGGCCTAGATGCAGCAGGCGTTTGCGTCGCTCTCGATTGAATTTCCATGTTGAACACCTTTCCGGACTCCGGCGAACCTGCGCATAGCATCAGGCGACGGAATCTCAAAAAACATTTCTACACTTGGGGTATCGGCTCCGGCCTGTGGAGCTTGAGAGGAAAAGCGGAAAATTTTTGCCGTTTAGTGTAAAGACCGTAAATGTGGATACGGAATCGCCGCCGGGGCCAATGCGGTATGAACCAGGTCGTGTCTATTGAATTACACGAAAAAAAACCGGCGAGCCGCCGGTTTTATCAGGGCAGGGAGTGCTTATTTGTTGGTGTACGCGGCCATCATGCCTTCAAAGGTGGATTTCAGGCTGGTCTTCTGGGCATTGATGCTGCCCACCAGGCTGTCCATGACCGAGAATTGTTTGGTGTAGCGCTGGAGCAGACTGTCCAGTCGCGTTTGCAGCTTCTCCAGGTCGGCGCGGTATTTCTCGTTCTGGGTGGTGGCGGTGGCGGTCTTGGTGGTCAAGGGACCATCCTGCGCCAGTAATTGATTGAGCTTCTTGACAGAGTCTCCGGCAATGCCCGCAGGCAGTGAGCTGTAGGTGCCCAGGTTGTTGTAGCCGCCGGTGAACATCTTGACGACATCATCGTAGTTGGCGTTGAGTGTCGCTTCAGCCTTGCTGCTGTCGAGTGTCATGACACCCTTGAGATCAATCGATAGGCCTAACTGACTCAGATTCTTGACGGTGGTCCCCGCCGTGCTGGAGGCGCCCAGTATCACCTGACGCACCTGTTGCCTGACCATGCGTATCGTATTGTCACCGACCAGGGTCGCGCCGTAGGTATCGAGTGTCGACTTGGGATTCGTGGTCTCGGCGATGATATTGTTGAAATCGTTATACGCGACCACCAGATCACTGAGTTTTGTGGTGATCGCTGTGTTGTCCCGGCTCACCATGACGCTGGCCGCGCTCAGCGTAGTCGACTTGAGGTCCAGTGTGACGCCGGGCACGACATCGGTGACGGTGTTGGTTTTGCGCGTGTAGCTGATGCCGTCGACACTGATAATTGCATCGGAGGCATTGGTGACATTCGAAAAACTCAGCGCCGTGCTGCTGGTCGTGGACACCGTAAAGCTCTCGGTGGACCCCGATTCGCCGGTAATCATGATCTTGAAGGGGCGTGCGCTGCCATCGTTCACCAGCTGCGCCTTGTAGCCGCGCTGCGACGAGTTGATCGCGGCCACGATACCCTCCGGCGTGTCGCCGTAGGTCTTCGGTGTCAGTCGCGCTCCTGTGATGGTGCGGTTGCCCGCTGAGTTCAGCTGGAGCATGCCATCACCACTGACGCTCACCGTGATATCACTCGAGTTATCGATGATGCGCAACTGGTTCTGGATGTTTTCAGCCAGCGAGCTCAGCGTGGGGGCGGCCGGGTTGGGAATAATGGAAAAGGCCTTGCCGCCAATGCTCACATCAAAAGCTGAGAAATCATTGCGCGATGGTGTGGTGCCAAAGCTGGCCCCGCTGATCGAACTGCCAGCGGGCGTACCGCCTAACGCGCCGGTGTCGAGCCTGATCACCGTCTCATTGGAGAGCGACGGCGCCGACAGCTGACGGCTTGGTTTGGCCGAGCTGATCTCCAGGCGGTTCCCATTACTGACCGTCACTGATAGATCATCCGAACCATCCAGCGTGCGCAGTTGAGACTGCAGATTGGCGGCTAAGTCATCTACTGTCGCTGTGGCGGGCTGGGGTGCGAAGCTGAGCGAGCGTCCATCCACCGTGATCGAGAAATTCCGGAAATCCGTCACCGAGGGTGTGGCCGCAAAGCTGACATCACTGATCACGGCGTAGCTGGTGTTCGTGGAAGTCGGCATGCCCATGGAGGCCGCAGCGCTCTTGAGCGATACCGCACTGATCACGCGCGTTCCGGTCGCTGAGCTAACGGTCAGCTGACTATTGCCGTCGATGCTGACGGAGAGATCGTCCGAGCCCTCTTTACTGCGCAGCTGAGTTTGCAGATCGGCGGCCAGCTCCGCGAGCGTGGTACCGGCGGGCGAGGGCGTCAGGCTGAGGCTTTGTCCATCCACCGTGACCGAAAATGCGCTGAAATCATCAACTGCAGGCCGGGTACCAAAGCGGATACCGCTGATGGAGGCAGTGCTGGACCCGTTTGTCGTTGGCGTGCCGACGGAAATACCGCCCTTGTTGGTCTGGGTGATGCTGAGGCTGAATGGGCTGCCGCCATTGAGCGATGTGTTTTTGGCCGCATAGCCCGCGCTGATGCTGGACTGTGGCTGAGAGATCGAGTCAATCTTGATCTGATGCGAACCCACCGATGCGCTGGGCGAGGCGGTGACAGTCAATGCACTGGTGTTGCTGTTGCTGGCATTAACGGTATTGAAACTATCGCGGTCTTTGAGTGCCGAAAGCTTGGTTTTGAGCTCGGACATCATGAACATGACCGCCGACATGCCGCTGATGCGGTTTTCGTTCTTGGTGATCTTGGCGTTGATCAGATTTTTTTGTGGATTGCCTTCTGCATCCACCAAGCTCTGCGCCAGCGTATTGACATTCACTCCCGAACCGGCAGACAGCGAACTCAGTATGGCCTGAGCGTTGGCCCGATTAGCGGCCTGCGCCTGTGCCTGCGCCGACGTCGCATTCGTGGCGGTCTGGGTCGCGGTATTTGTGGAGCTGATCGGTGAGGTCGCCATGGATGCCTTCTGGTTTTTCAATGAATCGACACGAGCGCGTCAATCTTTAGCGCGCGCGCGATCATCGGCATAACCGTCAATTAGTGAAGATCGCGCGCGTGTAAAAGCAGGAAACATGCCTATTTTCAGGCCATGTTCCCTCCTGAATGACGGCCCATTGACGTCACCGCGTGGGCGCTGTTACCGGGTTTTGCCTGGTTATCCCGGGGTAGGACGCGGCAAGCTTGCCGGCTCGCGGCAGAACGCTGCCGGGGCGGCAAACTCCCGGGCAATCCTTTGCCGCCATCCGGCGGGGCAGCGCCAAAGCCCGGGTCCTGGACTTGCCTCCGGGCGGCGACAAACCCGTATTGCCTATCAAATAGGCAATGGAAATCAGGGTAAAACTCCGCTGAATCGACAGTTTTCCGGCTTTCTGAAGCTGGCATCTGTTT
>JBJTAS010000034.1:0-13830 GCA_046090895.1 Oxalobacteraceae bacterium
GAATTATCTGCTTGATTACCTGATGATCAGCACCGCACACATCCACGACGGCGTCCTGCATCTCCGTAAGGCCAAGCGCGCGGATGACCAAGGCTAGGCTGAGTAAAAAAGGAGATAAGATACTCGGAGAATAAAAGCAGCACCCCTGCCGCACTCAACCAGAGACGCTCGTATGCCCATCCGGTCCATTCAATTGTGGCGCATTAGAAAGAAGAGGCTGCCTGAAGGGCACTGCGACAGCACCGATATTAGGTAAACGCCTAATATACAGTGCTGTGTATTTTCACAGTTCCGACGCTAAGTCTTTGAATTGATTGGTCGGGGCGGCGGGATTCGAACTCGCGACCCCTTGCACCCCATGCAAGTGCGCTACCAGGCTGCGCTACGCCCCGACTAGCCTGCGATTATAGCAAAGTTAGATGCCCGTCTTACCCTGGTCTTTGCTAGTTTTCTGCAAGGTGCACCGCAAGTCGATAAACCGAATCGCTTGTTCAAGCAGGTAGGGTCAGTGCAGATGCCCCGTATTGTGGCCCGAATCTTCTGGCATTTCCGCATGCACCATGTCGTCCGACGAATCACAAAACAGTGGTGAGCCGCAATCGTCGCAAAACTCGGGTGAGAAAACGTTCTCGCTGTTTTGTATACGTGTCACGCCTGCTTCGCGAAGTGCGGTGACGATGTTCTGCAAGGGCGACAGCGGCGCTGGTTGGCCGGGCCGACGGGGGAGCTCGGCTTGTAGGTCGTCATCCGCGCTCTCTTCATCGTACAAAGGCCAGACGACACCGTAGTACACATCAGCGTGACTGCCCGAGCTGAAGCTGATGCGGTACTCGTCGATTCTCATGCCATTGGCAGGATCGCCAACGGCGGCGATGAGGGTCGACAGCTCGGTGGCCTCGACCCCGAGGCTGTTCGTCAGGTAGTGCACCGCGGCGCGCAGCGAGACGCCACGCACTGCCTTGTCGGCCTCGCGGCAGGCGACGTAGTAGGCGTCGGGCAGCAGCAGCTCGATGCCGCACCCCGGCAGCATGGGCTGGACATTGGGAGCAGCCTGAGCCTGCCAGTGAGCGAGCGCGGCGCGCCGGCTGGTTTGCGCATTCACACCTGATGCTTCTTCTTCCCAGTGCAGCAGCGGCTGTGAAGTTTCTGCGGCGACGGCCATCAGCAGGTAGCGGGTATCAGCAAGGAAGGGCACGGTGTCGGGCAGCTCGCTGGGGAGCTGCAGCGATTTGCCACTCAGGGCAGCATCCACCATGCGACGGGTGAGCAGATAGGTGTCGCAGTAGCTGCGCGGAAGCTGGTCAATCGACAGCAGTGCGGGTGCCAGCACGGCGCGCGCCTGCTGCGACAGCACATGCCCGTGCAGATGCGCGAACAGCGTGTTGAGTTGCTCCCCGGAGATGGGCCCGGAGGGAATCGAGAAACGCGTCCAGGCGATCACCGGTACCGCAATCAGCAAGCCATCATAGGTCTTGCCTTCATGCTCGACAGTGCAGCTGGAGCTGGCGGTTTCAACGCCATCGAGCAGCACATCGTAGCCGGTAAGATCGGTGTGGAACAGATGATCCAGCGCGCTGTCGATCGCTTGCTGCTGATGCTGGCCCAGCATTTTTTGCAGAGACAAATCAAGCCGACGTTCCCAATGGCGCCGCTCCAGCCGACTACCCGACTGTGCGAGTGACTGCGCCAGCGACGCCAAATTCTGGCTGTCGGCGGTGAACTTGCGAGTCGGATTTTTAAGATTGCGGCGCATGAGAACGTGGTCAAGCCTTATTTCTTTTCTTCGGCGGTCGCGGGTGCTGCGGTTGGTGCAGCCGCTGGTGGTGCTGCGCTGTCTGCCGCCGGCACCGCCGGGCTTGCAGGCGCGGCCGACGTCTGCTCGGAGTGGCCGCCTGCCTCACCCGCCATATCCGCCTTGTCGCCCATTTTGAAAACGACGGTCAGCGCGATCGCGGCGAAAACGATGAATGCCACAAGGATTTTCCACATAGTTGTCTCCGGATGAAATGGGTCGTTCAGTGATCAGGTCAGCAGCGTTACGCTGCCAGCAACTGGCGCAGCACGAAGGGAAGAATACCGCCGTGACGGTAGTAGTCCACTTCTATGGGTGTGTCAATGCGCAGCAGGAGCTTGACATGCTGGCTCTGGCCATTGGCACGCTTGATCACCAGCGTGGCTTCTTGCTGCGGCTTGATGTCATGCTCCAGACCGAGCAGATCGAAGCTCTCGTTACCGGTAATGTTCAGCGACTGCACGCTATCGTTGCCAATGAACTGCAGCGGCAGCACGCCCATACCGACCAAATTCGAGCGATGGATACGCTCGAAAGAACGTGCGACCACAGCCTTCACCCCCAGTAGCTGCGTGCCTTTGGCGGCCCAGTCACGTGACGAGCCAGTGCCGTATTCTTCGCCAGCGAAGATCATGGTCGGCACGTTGTGGTCGATGTATTTCATCGCGGCGTCATAGATCGACATCTCTTCACCGCTAGGCTGATGCAGGGTGATGCCACCTTCCACGCGTGAGCCATCGGGCTTGGCCGGGATCATCAGGTTCTTGATGCGGACATTGGCGAAGGTGCCGCGCATCATGATCTCGTGATTACCGCGACGTGAGCCGTAGGAATTGAAGTCAGCTTTCAGCACACCATTCGACTGCAGCCATTTGCCTGCCGGGCTGGATTCCTTGATCGAGCCGGCGGGCGAGATGTGGTCCGTCGTGATCGAATCGCCAAATACCCCTAGCGCACGTGCACCCGAGATGCCGGTGGCAGCTGCCTTGGGTTGCATCGCAAAGTCTTCAAAGAACGGTGGCTCAGCGATGTACGTCGACGTCGGCCAGTTGTACACCTGACCGTGCGCGACGCCTTGGATGTCTTCCCACAGCTTGCCGGGCGCACCTTTGACATCAGCGTAATTGGCCTTGAAGGTCTTTGCGTTCATGGCGTGCTTCATCAGCTTGTTGATCTCGGCGCTGCTCGGCCAGATATCGCCGATGTAGACATCGCGGCCTTTTTTGTCTTTGCCCAGCGGCTGGGTCATGAGGTCAACGGTCACATTGCCGGCAATCGCATAGGCCACCACCAGCGGTGGCGAGGCGAGGAAGTTTGCCCGGATGTTGGGGTGAATACGCGCCTCGAAGTTACGGTTGCCCGACAATACGGCAGCGGCCACGACATCATTCTTGACGATCGCATCATTCATGGCCGGTGTCAGGTCACCGGCATTACCGATACAGGTGGTACAACCGTAGGCGGTGACGCCGAAGCCGAGTTCTTCGAGGTAGGGCAGCAGACCCGCGGCTTCGAGGTATTTGGTGACGACGCGCGATCCGGGGGCCAGCGAGGTCTTGATGTGCTTGGGCACGGACAGACCAAGGTTGACGGCTTTCTTGGCGAGCAGGCCGGCGGCCAGCAACACGCTGGGGTTAGAAGTATTGGTGCAGGAGGTGATCGCAGCAATCAGCACATCACCGTTATGCAGCTTGACGCCATCGGCGGTGGTGTACTCAGCATCGAGGTCTTCCGCCTTCTTGTTGAAACCATTGTCTGCGACGGGTTTGGCGAACAAGTCTTTGAAGGTGTTTTTCACATGACCGATCTCAATGCGGTCTTGCGGACGCTTGGGACCCGCCAGCGAGGGCGCGACCGTCGACAGATCGAGCTTGAGTACTTTGGTGTAGTCAATCTCACCAGCTTTTGGAATGCCGAACAGACCCTGTGCCTTGAAATAGGATTCAAAGGCATCGATTTCTGCTTTGGTGCGACCGGTGCCATGGAAGTAGTCGATGGTCGCTTCGTCGACCGGAAAGAAACCCATCGTTGCACCGTACTCGGGTGCCATGTTGGCGATGGTGGCGCGATCCGTGAGCGAGAGGGTCTCAGTGCCCTCGCCGAAAAACTCAACGAACTTGCCGACGACCTTTTCTTTGCGCAGCATCTCGGTGATGGTGAGTACCAGATCCGTGGCGGTGACGCCTTCGCGCAGCACGCCGGTCAGGTTCACGCCCACGACATCGGGTGTCAGGAAGTACACCGGCTGGCCAAGCATGCCGGCTTCGGCCTCGATGCCGCCCACGCCCCAACCGACGACGCCTATCCCGTTGATCATGGTGGTGTGCGAGTCGGTACCGACCAGGGTGTCCGGGTAGTAGACGCCACTGCGCTCATGCACGCCCCGTGCGAGGTATTCGAGGTTCACCTGGTGCACGATGCCAAAGCCCGGGGGGACGACACCGAAAGTATCGAAGGCCTGCATACCCCATTTCATGAACTGATAGCGCTCGTTATTGCGCTGGAATTCCAGTTTC
This sequence comes from Oxalobacteraceae bacterium, assembly GCA_046090895.1. Classification (GTDB taxonomy): domain Bacteria; phylum Pseudomonadota; class Gammaproteobacteria; order Burkholderiales; family Burkholderiaceae_D; genus Pernthalerella. The sequence goes on from JBJTAS010000034.1 coordinate 4,309, forward strand.
ATGTTCAGATCCAGCGCATGCTTGTCACGGAAGTGATCGATCTGTACCGAGTGGTCAACCACGAGGTCGACGGGCACCAGCGGCTCGATATTCTTCGGGTTCTTGCCCATCTTGGAAGCCACGCCACGCATCGCGGCGAGGTCGGCGAGCAGAGGTACGCCGGTGAAGTCTTGCAACACGACGCGGGCCACCACAAAAGGAATTTCATCCGAGCGCGCTGCGTTAGGCTTCCAGTTGGCCAGCTGGCGCACATGGGCTTCGGTGACCTTCTTGCCATCGCAATTGCGCAGCACGGACTCAAGCACGATGCGAATGGATACCGGCAGCCGGTCAATCTTGGCGCCGGTCGCTTTTTGCAGCGCAGGCAGCGAATAGAATTTGCCCCGTTTGGCGCCTGACACGGTGAATTCCTTGAGCGTGTTTAGCGTGTTGTGCGACATGTGCTCTCCTTGTTTTTCACATACAAAAAAATTCTGTTCCGGCAGACGGCTCGCCCGCTGATCTGTAGCACGCTTTGTCAGCGTCTCGGCGCAGTGGCAGCCGCTGCTTTGCAGTCATTGACGACTGGCGCGCCGCGACGGCTGTCGAGCAGCATGGCTTTGGCGGGGATGCCAATCCACACCAGTCCGCTCTGCATATCCTCAAAGCGATGCGCACCCGTTGAAGTGCGCACGCGTTCCATCGTGTAGGCTCGTCCGCGCCAGCTCACCTCGATCACGTTGTCTAGCCGGTGATCTCCCGTGACCGACATTGGCTGCCCCAGTTCGCAGACCATGTCGGTCCGCGCTGCCTGTGCCTGCCCCGAAACCAGGATCATCACGATGGCTATCGAAATCAGTGTGCGCATACGGCCTCCGTCTTGTCATGAACGACTAGAGCAGACCGTCCGCCTCCTTCGGCAGCATCTGCCCGGTTTGCCTTGCACGCTGCAGCACAGTCCAGTAATAGCGATAACTGGCGCGGTCGTGCAGCTTGCTCTTGTGTCGTATCGGTCCCCAGTCCTTGTCCTGCGCCGCTAACAGTATCGCGGTGGCATCCTCGATCTCGCCGGCCTCGGGCGCGAATGCCCCCAGTATGGGCCTGATCTGGTCAGGATGAATACTCCACATGCGCTGATAGCCAAACTGGCGGCTTGCTAGCCGGGCATCACTGGCGACGACGGACACGTCCCGAATCTCGGTACAGACATTATGCGACGGTACTTTGGCATTGGCATGACAGGCTGCAGCAATTTCCAGTTTTGCACGAGTAATCAGCGGATGACTGAACTGTTCGGGGCTGCGCATCGCGTCGCCCGGAATAGCACCGTAGTGGGCAGAGACAAAATCCATAATGCCGAAGGAGAGGCACTCGACGGCCGGGTGCTCTGCGATCTCCCACACCTGGTGCAATGCGCTGTGGGTCTCGATCAGCACGTGCACTGGCAAATCCTGGCGGCCAGCCGCGGATGCGTGGCGAGACACCAGCGCCACCGCGTCGTCCAGCTGCGCGCGGCCGTCGATCTTGGGGATGACCAGGTAGGCGAGACGAGGCGCCGCCAGCGCACAGAGGGTGGCGACGTCCTGCTCGAAATGCGGGCTGCCGGCGTCGTGCACTCGCGCACCGATGCGGCCAAACGGGTTTTCATCGCCAGCGATCAGCTCACCCACCAGCCGCGCATGCGCGAGTTCATCGCCAGCAGCGGCACCATCTTCGCAGTCAAAGGTAATGTCGAACACCGGCCCCAGTTCTTGCTGCAACGCCAGCGACTTGCGCATGAGTTTTTCTGAGCCGGCATAGTGATCGCACACCGGCAGGGTCAACGGCCGGTGTTTGCCTTGGAACAGAACCTCGGAAGGATGCATGCGGTGCGGGGCAGGGTGCGGCGTCTGTGGGACACGAGCGGGCGGCTGGGCCGCCCATGGCTCGGTGGGGCTTACGGCAGCAGATGCTTGACGCCGTCGCGCTCTTCGCTGAGTTCTTTCAGCGTCAGATCGATGCGCTCCTGCGAAAATGCGTCGATCTCCAGTCCCTGAACGATGTGGTACTCGCCATTCTCGGTGGTGACCGGGAAGCCGAACATCACGTCCTTGGGTATGCCATAGGAGCCATCCGAGGGAATACCCATCGTGGTCCATTTGCCATGGGTACCCAGCACCCAGTCGCGCACGTGGTCAATCGCTGCATTCGCGGCCGAGGCGGCTGAGGACAGGCCGCGAGCCTCGATGATGGCGGCGCCACGCTTGCCCACGGTTGGCAAGAAAGTGTCACGGTTCCACGCATCGTCATTGATCATGTCTTTGACCGATTTGCCCTCGATGGTTGCAAAGCGGTAGTCAGCGTACATGGTGGGCGAGTGGTTGCCCCACACGCAGAGCTTTTCAATAGCAGCGACCGGCTTGCCCGTCTTGGCAGCGATCTGCGATAACGCGCGGTTATGGTCCAGACGCAGCATGGCGGTGAAATTCTTGGCGGGCAGGCTGGGGGCAGATTTCATGGCGATATACGCATTGGTGTTGGCCGGATTGCCGACCACCAGCACCTTCACATTGCGCGAGGCGACGGCGTCCAGCGCCTTGCCCTGCACGGTGAAGATTTGCGCATTCGCTTCCAGCAGGTCTTTGCGCTCCATGCCGGGGCCGCGGGGGCGGGCACCGACCAGCAGCGCGACGTCGGCATCCTTGAAGGCAGTCATCGGGTCGGCATGTGCGGTCATGCCAGCCAGCAGCGGAAAGGCGCAGTCATCGATTTCCATCATCACGCCCTTGAGCGCCTTCTGTGCCTTTTCGTCGGGGATCTCCAGCAGTTGCAGGATCACGGGCTGGTCTTTGCCCAGCATGTCGCCGTTGGCGATGCGAAAGAGTAGGGAATAACCGATCTGGCCGGCGGCGCCGGTCACAGCAACGCGCACAGGGGCTTTAGCCATGTTGAATCTCCAATTGGGTCGTGACGTCAGGGCGGGAATCTGGCGGCCTTGCCGCAGAGAGCGGCGCAAGCGCCAGAGCCAGAAAGTTTGCTTGCGAGTGTAGGCGCGACGCGCAGGCCTGTCAATCCATATCTTATATCTTATATAAGACATATTACACCAACAATCTTCTGGATTTTACGCCCGGATCGTGGTGAAATTGCGCGCAATGAATCAGACCGTCTCTCCGCCCGCCGTTCCCGGTCAGGCCAGCGTTGCTGTTGGCACGGGATCGGCTTCGCCCACGTTTAGCCCGTTGTACCAGCAGATCAAGGCGCTGATCATGCAAAGCCTGCAAACGGGCGAGTGGAAGCCGGGCGAGTTGATCCCCAGCGAAGTCGAGCTGGCCTATCGCTACAAGGTCAGCCAGGGCACCGTGCGCAAGGCCATCGATGAGCTCTCTGCCGATAACCTGGTGGTACGTCGCCAGGGCAAGGGCACGTTTGTCGCCACGCATCACGAAGCCCGCGTCCAGTTTCGCTTCCTGCGCCTCATGCCCGATGCGGGCGACGCGCATCAGCCGGAAAACCACATCCTTGAAGTCAAACGCCTGCGCGGGCCGGCCGAGGTTGCCCGGGTACTCGATATCAAGGCGGGCGACTCCGTGGTCTTCATCCGCCGGCTTCAGCACTTTGACGCGGTACCGACCATCATGGAAGAAATCTGGCTGCCCGGCGCCATCTTCAAAGGGCTCACTGCGGAACGCCTCGCGGAATACAAAGGCCCGATGTACGGCCTGTTCGAGACTGAGTTTGGTACCCAGATGATTCGGGCCTCGGAAAAACTCAAGGCGGTTGCTGCCGATGAGCTCGCGGTAGAGTTGCTGAAGGTGCAACTGGGAACGCCGCTGCTGAGCGTCGAGCGCGTCGCCTTTACGTATGGCGACCGACCAGTCGAATTGCGACGCGCCCTCTATGTGACCACCGATTACCACTACCACAATGAGCTGATTTGACAGCGACCGGCGCGCAATCGCTCCCCGTCGCGTGCTTATCTGACATTTGCGATGAATTTGCCATGAAAATAGCGAAGACGAGCGACGCAGCATGAGCTGAACGGATCAGCCCAAGCAGATAGAATCGGGGCACGACGACATTCGATGACGCCCCATCGTTGGAGAACAAACCCATGTCAGAAGCGACCACCAATCTTAGTCACAAAAAACGGTTTACCAATATTCATGTGACCGACATCCTGCGCTACCGCTTGCCGGCCGCTGGTTTCGTATCCATTCTTCACCGGATCAGCGGCGCCATGATGTTCCTGCTGCTGCCTTTCATTCTTTACCTGTTCGATCTGTCGATCACTTCGGAGATCTCGTTTGCCTACCTCTCCGGGTTTGCCAGCCATGGGCTGGTGAAGCTGCTGATCCTTGCGCTGTCATGGGCTTATCTGCATCACTTCTGCGCCGGCGTTCGTCATCTGGTGATGGACCTGCACATCGGTTTGTCGAAAGAGAGCGCTGCCAAATCCGCGCGCTCGGTACTGTACGTCAGCGTGCCCTTAGCCGTGCTGGTCGCGTTCAAACTGTTCGGAGGTTTCTGAGATGGACAACAACATCGGACCCAAGCGGCTTGTCGTCGGTGCGCACTATGGCTTGCGCGACTGGCTGGCTCAGCGCATCACGGCGATAGTGATGGCGGTGTTTACCATCGTCGTTCTGGTGCTGTTCTTTGGCGCGTCAGAATTCAGCTACGAGGGTTGGGCTGGCCTGTATGCGCAGCAATGGTTCAAGCTGTTCGCTTTCGTGACGTTCATGTCCTTGTACTACCACGCGTGGGTCGGTGTACGCGATATCTGGATGGACTACGTCAAACCCGTGGCGATTCGCCTGCTGCTGCAGGCACTGACAATTCTCTGGCTGGTGGGTTGCGCCGGCTGGACAGTACAGATTCTCTGGAGAGTATAAAAAGTGGCCTCCATCAAATCCTCCGTTCCCTCCCGCCGTTTTGATGCGGTAATCGTCGGCGCCGGTGGCTCGGGCATGCGTGCGGCATTGCAGCTGGCCGAAGCGGGTCTGAACGTGGCCGTGCTGTCGAAAGTCTTCCCGACGCGTTCGCACACGGTGGCAGCGCAGGGTGGTATCGGTGCCTCGCTGGGCAATATGTCTGAAGACAATTGGTACTGGCACATGTTCGATACCGTCAAGGGCAGCGATTATCTCGGTGATCAGGACGCCATCGAATTCATGTGTCGCGAAGCGCCAAAAGTGGTCTATGAGCTCGAGCACTTTGGCATGCCCTTCGATCGCAATCCCGACGGCACAATTTATCAGCGCCCGTTTGGTGGTCACACGGCCAACTTTGGCGAAAAGCCCGTGCAGCGGGCGTGCGCTGCCGCCGATCGCACCGGTCACGCCATGCTGCATACGCTGTATCAGCGCAATGTGCGTGCGAAGACCCATTTCTTTGTCGAGTGGATGGCGATCGATCTGGTGCGCAATCAGGAGGGTGATGTCCTCGGCGTGGTCGCGCTTGAAATGGAAACGGGCGAGGTGATGATGCTCGAAGCGAAAACCACGGTGTTTGCTACCGGGGGTGCTGGTCGTATCTGGGCCGCTTCGACCAATGCCTTCATCAACACCGGCGATGGCATGGGCATGGCCGCGCGTGCTGGCTTGCCACTGGAAGACATGGAGTTCTGGCAGTTTCATCCGACTGGCGTAGCGGGTGCGGGGGTGCTGATCACCGAGGGCGTACGCGGCGAGGGCGGTATTCTGGTCAACAGCGAGGGCGAGCGCTTCATGGAGCGCTATGCGCCGACACTCAAAGATCTCGCGCCGCGCGACTTTGTCTCGCGATCAATGGATCAGGAAATCAAGGAAGGCCGCGGTTGTGGTCCCAAAAAGAACCACGTGCTGCTTGATCTGCGCCACATCGGCGCCGACACCATACGCAAGCGTCTGCCATCGATTCTCGAGATCGGACATAAATTTGCGAACGTCGATGCGACCAAAGAACCGATTCCCGTCGTGCCGACGATTCACTATCAGATGGGTGGTATACCGACCAATATCCACGGTCAGGTAGTCGCGCCCAAGAACGGCGCTCAGGAAATCGTGCGCGGACTGTACGCGATTGGCGAATGCGCCTGCGTCTCGGTGCATGGCGCAAATCGTCTGGGCACCAATTCTCTGCTTGATCTGCTGGTATTCGGTCGCGCAGCGGGTAACCACATTGTCGCCAGCAAGCTCAAGGAGCAGAGCCACCAGACCCTGCCGGCCGATGGCGCTGATCGCGCGCTCTCGCGCCTGGCACATCTCGAGGCGTCGACGGGCTCCGAGCGCGTGCAGGATGTCGCCAACGATATCCGCTCGACCATGCAGCACTACTGCGGCGTGTTCCGTACGCAAGAGCTGCTGGATCAAGGTGTCAGAGAGATCATGCAGCTCGACGAACGACGCAAGCAAGTGTCATTCAAGGATAAATCCAAGGTATTTAATACCGCGCGCGTCGAAGCGCTGGAGCTTGATAACCTGATCGAGACCGCCAAGGCGACTATCGTCTCCGCCGCCGCCCGTAAAGAATCGCGCGGCGCACATGCGCACCGCGACCATGAGCATCGCGACGACGAGCATTGGATGAAGCACACGCTGTGGTTCTCCGAAGGCAATCGCCTCGACTACAAGCCGGTGGTCACCAAGCCGCTGACCGTGGAAACTTTCAAGCCCAAAGCACGTACTTTCTAAGCCCGGAAAACATCATGACTCGCACTGTCAAATTTCAGATCTATCGCTACGATCCTGACAAGGATGCCAAGCCCTATATGCAGGATCTGACGGTCGAGCTACAAGACACCGACAAGATGCTGCTCGACGCCTTGCAGCGTATTAAGGCGGATGCCGATGACTCGCTCGCGCTGCGTCGTTCCTGTCGTGAGGGAGTGTGCGGCTCGGACGCGATGAACATCAACGGCAAGAACGGTCTAGCCTGCACCACCAATCTGAATGAGCTGACACAACCGATTGTGCTGCGTCCTTTGCCGGGCTTACCTGTCATCCGCGACCTGATCGTCGACATGACGAATTTCTTCAAGCAGTATCACTCGATCAAGCCGTTCCTGATCAATGACACGCCGCCACCTGAGCGCGAGCGGCTGCAATCGCCGGAAGAGCGTGAAGAGCTCGATGGCTTGTATGAATGCATTCTGTGCGCGTGCTGCTCAACATCCTGCCCGTCGTTCTGGTGGAATCCGGATAAGTTCGTGGGCCCGGCTGGCTTGCTGCAAGCGTATCGCTTCATTGCTGATAGCCGTGACCAAGCGACCGGTGAGCGTCTCGACAATTTGGAAGACCCTTACCGTCTGTTCCGTTGCCACTCGATCATGAATTGTGTCGATGTCTGCCCGAAAGGATTGAACCCGAACAAGGCGATTGGCAAGATCAAAGAATTGATGGTGCGTCGCGCGGTGTAACGATGACCACGGCGCGGCATCAGGATGATCCGACTCGGCGCGCGCGGCTGCGGTGGCGTAGTCGGCGTGGCTTGCTTGAAAACGATCTGATTCTGACGCGCTTTCTTGATGCGCATGAAATCGATATGACTGATACCGAGGTCGATGCATTTACCAAGCTGCTCGATCTCTCCGATAACGACTTGCTTGATCTGCTGCTGGGGCGCGCCGAACCCGAGCAGGCAATTGCTGGTCCGAATGTAAATGCGTTACTGGCTCGCCTGCGCCAGGCGTAGCCGGTAAAGTTGGATTGTAGTTAGCCGTTAACCATTATTTCGAGTTGAAAGTAAAGTCATGAAACAGTCTGATGTGAAAGCAACGCTGTCTTTTTCGAATGGTTCACCATCGGTTGAATTCCCCGTGTACTCGGGCTCGATTGGCCCGGACGTGTTGGATATTCGTAAGCTATACGGCTCGACCGGAATGTTCACTTACGATCCGGGCTTCATGTCGACCGCGGCATGTAATTCATCGATTACCTACATTGACGGCGACAAGGGGGAGTTGCTGTATCGCGGCTATCCGATCGAACAGCTTGCCGTGAATTGTGATTTTCTTGAAACCTGCTACTTGCTGCTGCATGGTGAGCTGCCGAACGCGGCGCAAAAATCTCAGTTCGAGACCACCGTGACTAATCACACCATGGTGCATGAGCAGATGCAGTTTTTCTTCCGTGGTTTCCGGCGCGACGCGCATCCGATGTCAGTACTGGTGGGTACGGTCGGTGCGTTGGCATCGTTCTACCATGACTCGCTCGATATCAATGACCCGAAGCACCGCGATGTATCTGCCATCCGCTTGATTGCCAAGATGCCGACGCTAGTGGCGATGGCGTATAAATATTCTGTCGGGCAGCCGTTTGTTTATCCGCGTAATGAGTTGTCGTACAGCGCCAATTTCATGCGCATGATGTTCGCCACGCCGGCGGCTGATTACAAGGTTAATGATGTGCTGGTACGCGCGCTGGATCGCATTCTGATTCTGCATGCCGATCACGAGCAAAACGCTTCAACCTCCACTGTGCGTCTGGCAGGCTCATCGGGTGCTAACCCGTTTGCCTGTATCGCAGCAGGCATCGCGTGCTTGTGGGGCCCGGCGCACGGTGGCGCCAATGAAGCCGCACTGCAGATGCTGCGCGACATACAGCGCGACGGTGGTGTAGAAAAGATTGGCGAGTTCGTTGCCAAGGTTAAAGACAAAAATTCCAACGTCAAACTGATGGGCTTTGGTCACCGCGTGTACAAGAACTACGACCCGCGTGCCAAACTCATGCGTGAGACCTGCCACGAGGTGCTGAATGAGTTGGGTCTGCAAAATGACCCGCTGTTCAAGCTGGCGATGGCGCTGGAAAAAATTGCGCTCGAAGATGATTACTTCGTCTCACGCAAGCTGTACCCCAACGTCGATTTCTACTCCGGTATTGTGCAGTCTGCGCTTGGCATCCCGGTTGCGCTGTTTACCGGTATTTTTGCGATGGCGCGCACCGTCGGCTGGATCGCTCAGTGGAAGGAAATGATCTCCGACCCGGAGCAAAAGATTGGCCGTCCACGGCAGCTGTTTGTCGGCGCAGAGCAGCGTGATGTGCCGCCCATCGCCAAGCGCTGATCAGCGGTTTTAGGGTCAACACGAGAGCGGGCTTCGGCCCGCTTTTTTTGGGTCCCTTCCGACATTTTCGCGCTGGAACGGATGAAAAATCCGCGCTCATCGTGCTGCGAATTGATTCGATTGTGTTAACCTTCGGTGTCGCTCGCACGCTGAGCGTGCGGGCGATTCGAAACGTCCTTCCCGCAATTTTTTGCAAACCGTAACGCGGTGTGGCCGCAGTGCGGAGGGTTGATTAACCCGCTTTTTACTTCGCGAAGCGCGAAGAAAGGTGAGCAGCGATGATGCAGCAATACTTCTCCAACTCCTATCTGTTTGGAGGCAATGCCCCGTACGTGGAAGAGCTGTACGAGGCCTATCTCCTGAACCCCGGCGCAGTACCAGATAACTGGCGATCGTACTTCGACGCCATGCAGCACGTGCCAGCGGTTGACGGCTCTGACCGACCCGATGTGCCGCATGCCAGCGTGATCGCCTCATTTGCCGAGCGCGCCAAACGCGGTCCGATTCGGACCGTCAGTGCC
>JBJTAS010000035.1:0-16615 GCA_046090895.1 Oxalobacteraceae bacterium
GAGGTACTCGCGAGGAGGTTGGCTGAAATGGCGCAGACAATGGGGTTTGGGCACGAAAAAAAACCAACCGAGAGGGGTTGGTTTTTTAACAAATGGTGGAGACGGCGGGAATCGAACCCGCGTCCAGAAGCCCTCTACAGACAGTTCTACATACTTAGTGCTGTCATTTGGTTTTAATCCTGACGACGCGGACGCACACGCTGCGGCAGGACGAGTTACCTAAATTTAACGCCAGACCAAGTAACCCGGACTAACGCGATTCCCTGTAAATGACCTCACTGCTGTTGCCAGCCCGCCCCAGGGACGAGACGGTGTGAGGGAAGCCGCAATTAAGCAGCTACTGCGTACGAAGAATCGTTAGCAGGTATTGATTTCCGGCTGGATTTACGAGGTGACCAGTCCTCGGTATGCCCTGCGCTGCTTCGTAACCCCTGTCGAAACCAGGTCGTCCCCATGTTCGGGTTAAGCAGAAACGTTATTGTAGTCTCCATCTGGCGACGGCGCGAGGGATTTCAAGGGCGGGGCAGCAGTGGCAGCAATTCCAGCGGGTGGGAGGCGATCAGGTCGGCCAACCAATCGGCGGGCTCGGTGTTGCCGCAATAGCCCCAGCCAGCGGCGATGGTGGGCATGCCGGCGGCCTTGCCGGCATCGATGTCGCGCAGATCATCGCCGACATACCAGCAATCGGTCGGTGCAATTTGCAGTCGTCGTGCTGCCTCGAGCAAGGGTTCGGGATGGGGCTTGGCGTGCGGTGTGGTGTCGCCAGAGATGACGCAGGCGGCATGCGCCAAACCTATTTGCGGCACCAGCGCATCGGTATATAGCGCGGGTTTGTTGGTGACAATGCCCCAGCTCAAGCCGAGCGCGCTGATTTCATGAAGCAGCGACTCAATGCCATCGAACAGCGTAGTGTGCTGCGCGATGGCCGCAGCATAATTGTCGAGAAATTCTTCGCGCATAGTGTCGTAGCCAGCGTCTCCTGGCCCGATGCCGAATGCAGCGCCGATCAGGCCGCGAGCGCCTGCGGAAGCGAGTGGTCTGAGTATCTCAAAAGGGGTGTGTTCTACGCCGCGGTCGCTGCACATTTTGTTGACCGCAGCGGCCAAATCAGGCGCCGTGTCGGCCAGCGTGCCATCCAGATCGAACAGCAGCGCACGCGGCGCAGGAAGAGACATCGCCATCGGTCTACTCAGGCCGCGTGCAGGCGATCAGATAATTCACGTCGGTATCTTGATTCAGTGAATAGATCTTGGTGATCGGGTTGTACGTCATGCCCTTGATGGCTGTCACGTCTAGTTTCGCACGACGGGCGAATTGCGACAGTTCAGCTGGCTTGATAAATTTTGCGTAATCATGTGTGCCGCGGGGCAGCAGCCGTAATACATATTCCGCGCCGATGATCGCAAACAAATAAGATTTCGGATTACGATTGATGGTCGAAAAAAATACCTGCCCGCCCGGTTTGACCAGCGTTGCACAGGCTTCGACAACTGCCGATGGGTCGGGCACATGCTCTAGCATTTCCATGCAAGTGACCACATCGTATTGACCAGGCTCGCGCGCTGCCAGATCTTCGGCAGCGATCATTTCATAGCGCACCTGCACGCCGGATTCCAGGCTGTGCAGTTCAGCGACTTTCAGTGCTTTTTCGGAGAGATCAATGCCTGTAACGGTGGCGCCTTTTTTTGCCATCGATTCGGCGAGTATGCCGCCGCCACAGCCGACATCGAGCACGCGCCTGCCCGACACTGGCGCCAGCGCATTGAGCCATTCAAGGCGTAGGGGATTGATTTCATGCAGGGGACGAAACTCGGAAGTCGGGTCCCACCAGCGGTGCGCGAGCTCGCTGAATTTCTGAAGTTCTAGAGGATCGGCGTTCATGAGTCCGATAATAACGGAAAGCGCTGCTGTAAAAGAAAAACCCCCGTTTCCGGGGGTTGTTCAGGACAGCTGACGGTTACCAGCGGGGACTACTTTACTGCTTACGACCCACCACTTCGACTTCCACGCGGCGGTTTTTCGCGCGGCCTTCGCGGGTCTTGTTGCTGGCGACAGGCTGATTCTCGCCTTTACCTTCGACGAAGACGCGGTCTCCAGGAATGCCTTTAGAGACAAGGAAAGCCTTGACAGCACTGGCACGGCGCAGCGACAGCCTCATATTGTAGGCATCGCTTCCGATCGCGTCGGTGTGTCCGGTGGCTACGACCACTTCAATGTCAGTGCCCTGCAGCTTGGAGACCAGATCGGCCAGCTTGGCCTTGCCAGCGGGCTTGAGCACTGCTTTGTCGAAGTCGAAGAAAGCAGCGGTTTCGAACGTCAATTTATCTGCCGACGGTGCCGATGGTGCCGCCGGCGCCGCCGCAGGGGCAGCGACTACAGGATCAGCGGGCTCGACATACGGCGCCGGCTGACCTGCGGGCAGCGGCGTTACCAGCTGCACACCTGAGGCAGCGGGTGCCGCTTTTTGCAGCATACCGTCGCAGCCATCGATGGCGTCGGCCGGGGTCCAGAAGCCGGTGTGCCAGCACAGGCCAAAGCCGCTCTTGACAACGTCATTGTCTGAATCGGTCAAGTAGCCTTTCTTGGGCGCTTTGTCAGCGGCCACGGCAGCGGCGCTTACGGAGGCAAGCGCGATGAGAACAGCGAGTTTGCGCATCGTGCGTTTCATTGTCTTTCCTGAGGTCTGTGGTTGTACTAATTTGCAAGCGGGGGATGTCGTGCTTCGGGACGACAGGGCTTGCAAAAGGCCCTATATTGTACTTGGTTTCATTAACTTCAGGGCAATTGTTCTCAGATTTTGTCAGCTATTTCCGCTGGTAAAAAGGCAAGGACCTGGCCCCGGGTTTTTACCGCTGAACGCTAGTTTCCCAGCGTATGCAGGCCTAATAAAGATATTTTTTAATGATTGGCAATGGTGGGAGGCGGGCATGCGCAAGAGCCGCATGCCTCATATCTTGTCCGCTTGTGTGGGGTCGTCGTCAATGAAAAACGTGGCTTGCCTGATCGTTCTATTTTATAGATCTGATGGCAACGACCTCGACCTCGACTCGCCGGTTTTTTGCACGTCCGGCCTTCGAGGTGTTGCTTGCAATGGGCTGCGTCTCGCCTTTCCCTTTATTGAAGATTTTGTTTGACGGCAGACCTTTTTCGCGCAGGTAGTTCGCCATGGCTTGAACCCTGCGTTCGGAAAGACGCTGGTTGTAGGTGGCGGGCCCGGTGGCGTCCGCATGCCCCACCGCCACGATCACCTCAACCGAGGAATCTGCCAGTCGGGCGGCGAGCGTGTCGAGCTTTGCTTTGCCCGCTGGTTTGAGCGCCGATGTATCGAAGTCAAAGAATGTATCGGTGTCGAAGGTGACTTTTTCTGATAGCAGTTTCGCTGCGGCTTGGGCAGGTGTTGCTGTCGTTCCCAATTCGGTAGATGAAGGCATGGGCGCGGTGGTGGCCTCGCCCGGCTCGGCGGCAGCGGGGACGGGCTGGGCGAGCGCCAGCACGCCATCGCAGCCTCCGACGCTAGCCCGAGCGGCCGTCCCAGTGCTGGTGCGCCAACAGTCGCCGCTGCGACTGCGCACGACGATGCCGCGCGAGTCCGTCACGTAGCCAGACGCACCCGCGCCACTGGCGGGGGCATTCGCTACGGTTGCGGCAAAGACCTCTGAGAAGGCCGATGACAATACCAATACCAATACCAATACCAAGAGCATGACCTCTGAACGCAAGCGCATGGGTTCTCCTGCATGACCTGAGCTGTTCCGGAATCGCGCAGTCAGCACCTAACGAAAAAGACAGGTCCTTGTGCGCCCGTATCGATCAGTGTGGCAGCTGCCCCGAGCAGGGCTTTGGGAGAGATCAAAACTGCCCGCGAGCGCCCGGAGTGAGTAGGTTCCGGGACGGTGAAACAGGCTCGTTCGGACTGAGTCTGCGTGGTAAAATTTCGGGTTTGCAGACCGACGGATGTTATCCGTTCTTCGCCTTGCGCGAAAACCGGAGATCCTGTGGGTTTTACCGCTGGCTCATCGCTCAGTGTCACGCGATAGGTCAACGGTGTTAGCCGCCTTTTCTGCTGTCCTCTACTTACAAGCCTGCCAATGGATCAGTTCGCCAAAGAGACCATCCCGATTTCTCTAGAGGAGGAAATGCGCAAGAGCTACCTCGATTACGCGATGAGCGTCATCGTGGGTCGCGCGCTTCCTGACGTGAGGGATGGCCTCAAGCCCGTGCACCGGCGCGTGCTGTTCGCCATGCATGAGACAAACAATGTCTGGAACCGTCCGTATGTGAAGTGCGCGCGTGTCGTTGGCGAGGTGATGGGCAAATACCATCCGCATGGTGACCAGGCCATCTATGACACCCTAGTGCGCATGGCCCAGGATTTTTCATTGCGCTATACCTTGGTCGATGGACAGGGTAACTTCGGCTCCATCGATGGCGACAATGCCGCCGCAATGCGCTACACCGAGTGCCGGCTCGACAAGATTGCCAGCGAGCTGCTGGCCGATATCGACAAAGAAACCGTCGATTTTGTGCCGAACTATGACGGCAAGGAAAAAGAACCCTCGGTACTACCGACCCGTATTCCTAACCTGCTGATCAACGGCTCATCGGGTATTGCCGTTGGCATGGCCACCAATATTCCACCGCATAACATCACCGAAGTGATCAACGGCGCGCTACATGTGCTCAAGAGCCCCACCTGCACCGTGGACGAGCTGATCGAGATCATTCCGGCGCCAGATTTCCCGACCGCCGGCATCATCTATGGCGTGGCGGGCGTGCGCGATGGCTATCGCACGGGGCGTGGCCGTGTGGTGATGCGTGCGCGTACGCACTTTGAAGACATTCGTGACGGCCGCTCAGCCATCATCGTGGACGAGCTGCCGTATCAGGTGAATAAAAAATCCTTACTGGAGCGTATTGCCGAACTAGTACGCGACAAGAAGCTAGATGGCATCTCCGATATTCGCGACGAATCCGATAAATCCGGCATGCGCGTGGTCATCGAACTCAAGCGTGGCGAAGTGGCCGAAGTCGTACTGAACAATCTGTACAAACAGACTCAGCTGCAAGACACGTTTGGCATGAACATGGTGGCACTAGTCGATGGTCAGCCCAAGCTGCTGAACCTCAAGCAGATGCTCGAGTGCTTCCTGTCGCATCGCCGCGAGGTCGTCACCCGCCGCACGGTGTACGAGCTACGTAAAGCGCGCGAGCGCGGTCATGTGCTGGAAGGTCTGGCTGTGGCGCTGGCGAATATCGATGAATTCATCGCGATCATCAAGGCAGCGCCGACGCCGCCGGTGGCAAAAGCCGAGTTGATGGCGCGTACCTGGGATTCGTCGCTCGTGCGCGAGATGCTGGCGCGCACAGGCGCCAACAATCCGGGTGGTATCGATGCTTTTCGCCCAGAGAATTTGCCGCGGCACTATGGCTTGCAGAACGATGGCCTGTACAAGCTCTCGGACGATCAGGCACAAGAAATCCTCCAGATGCGCTTGCAGCGTCTGACCGGGCTTGAGCAGGACAAGATCGTCAACGAATACAAAGAAGTGATGGAGCAGATTGCTGATTTGCTCGATATTCTCTCCCGTCCGGAGCGTGTGACCACGATCATCAGCGACGAGCTGATCGCTGCACGCAACGAATACGGCGAAGGTAACAAAGACAAGCGTCGCTCGACGATCGAAATCAATGCACAAGATCTCGGTACCGAAGACCTGATCGCGCCGCAGGACATGGTAGTCACGCTCTCCCATTCCGGTTACATGAAGTCGCAGCCAGTATCTGAATACCGAGCGCAGAAGCGCGGAGGACGCGGCAAGCAGGCGGCAGCCACCAAGGAAGACGATTGGATCGAGCAGCTGTTCATCGCCAATACGCATGACTACATGCTGTGCTTCTCCAACCGCGGTCGCATGTACTGGCTCAAGGTGTGGGAAGTGCCGCAGGGATCACGTACCTCGCGTGGCAAGCCCATCGTCAATATGTTCCCGCTGCAAGATGGTGAAAAAATCACCGTGGTGCTGCCATTGTTTGGCGCGAACAGTCAGTTCCCCGAAGACCGGTATGTGTTCATGGCCACTGCGCACGGTGTAGTGAAGAAGACGTCGCTGTCTGACTTCAGCAATCCTCGCAAGGCAGGCATCATTGCCTGCGATCTGGATGATGGCGATTTTCTCATCGGTGCAGCGCTGACCGATGGCAGTAATGATGTGATGCTGTTCTCTGATGCAGGCAAGGCTGTGCGCTTCGATGAAAATGATGTACGCCCCATGGGACGTACGGCGCGTGGTGTACGCGGCATGAATCTGGAAGAAGGCCAGCTAGTGATGGCGATGCTGGTCGCTCAGAACGAACAGCAATCCGTGCTGACCGCCACCGAAAATGGTTTTGGCAAGCGCACACCGATCACCGAGTACACGCGCCACGGACGCGGCACCAAAGGGATGATCGCGATCCAGACCAGCGAGCGCAATGGTAAGGTAGTCGCGGCGACGCTGGTGGATACGGCCGATGAGATCATGATGATCACGACCGGTGGCGTGCTGATCCGTACCCGTGTGGCCGAGATCCGCGAGATGGGTCGTGCAACACAAGGGGTCACACTGATCGCTGTCGAGAACGGCACCAAATTGTCCGGTCTGCAGCGCATTGCCGAAGGCGATGCGGAAGACGACGCCGGGGCAGAAGAAGGCGACGCCGACGCTGGCTGATCGGGCAACAGACGCGCGGCAGTAGTGCGGCTGTATAGATGGCCCAACCATGAGAAAAACAAAGGCAACCCGCCATGAGTGATGACAAGCTCAAGCCCTTGCGAGAACAGATTGACGCCATTGATGCGCAACTGCTCAAGCTGCTGAACGAACGCGCCAAGGTGGCCCAGCAGGTGGGTCATGTCAAGGCTGAGACGAACGCACCCGTGTTCCGTCCAGAGCGCGAAGCACAGGTGCTGTCGCGGGTTGCAGAGACCAACCCCGGCCCGTTGCTGTCATCTGATCTGCAATCTATTTTTCGCGAGGTCATGTCGGCCTGCCGAGCACTGGAAAATCGCAGCACCATCGCTTTCCTCGGACCCGTTGGCACCTACAGTGAGCAGGCGGTATGGCGGCAGTTCGGTCAGGCCGTCAATGCGCTGCCGTGCATGTCAATTGATGAAGTATTTCGTTCGGTCGAGGCCGGCACGGCTGAATTCGGCGTAGTTCCTGTCGAAAATTCGACCGAGGGCACGATCAATCGAACGCTGGATCTGCTGCTGCAGACTTCGCTGTCCATCAGTGGCGAAGTGGCCTTGCCCGTACACCACAGCCTGATGACGCGCAGTGGCAGCATGGAAGGTATCCGGCATATTTGCGCACACTCTCAGGCACTCGCACAATGCCAGGTGTGGCTCAACGCGCACTACCCGGACATTCCCCGGCAGGCGGTGGCGTCGAACGGCGAGGCGGCAAAAATGGCGGCTGATGACGCGGGTATTGCCGCCATCGCTGGCGAGATGGCGGCAAAGCGCTACGGACTGTCCATCGTGCACGCACACATACAAGATGATCCACACAACCGCACGCGATTTGTCGTGATTGGTCAACTGCAGCCGGGCTCCTCAGGACGTGATCAAACCTCGCTGGTGTTGTCAGTGCCGAACAAGGCGGGGGCGGTGTACGAACTGCTGGCGCCGTTGGCAAAACACGGTGTGTCAATGACGCGTTTTGAATCACGGCCAGCGCGCACCGGTCGCTGGGACTATTACTTCTATGTCGATCTCGAGGGTCACGCCAGCGATGCCAAGGTGGCGCAAGCGCTGTCCGAGTTGCAGGCGCAGGCCGCATTCTTCAAAGTGCTGGGTTCTTACCCGCATGCCTCCTGAATATTTTTAATCTGATGTCACTGTCATGAGTTTTGGTCCTGATTATGTTCGCGCTATTGCTCCCTATCAGGGAGGCAAGCCCATTTCTGAAGTCGCTCGCGAATTCGGGCTGGATGAAGCCACTATCGTCAAGCTGGCATCCAACGAGAACCCGCTCGGTCTGCCGGCGTCAGCGCAGCAGGCGATGATGAAGGCACTGGCCGAGCTGGCTCGGTATCCGGATTCGAATGGCTTTGACCTGAAAGGCACGATTAGCAAAAAGTTTGGCGTGCCGACCGACTGGATTACGCTGGGTAACGGCAGCAACGATATTCTTGAGCTCGCGGCGCGCTCGCTGGTGACTGCTGGCCAGTCGGTGGTGTACGCGGAATATTCATTTGCCGTCTACCCGTTAGCCACGCAGGCGGTGGGGGCGCGGCACATCGTCGTGCCGGCAAAAAATTTCGGTCACGATCTTGATGCGATGCGTGCTGCCATCACCAGTGACACACGACTCGTCTTCGTGGCGAACCCGAACAACCCGACGGGTAGCTTCATCGCCGGCGAGAAGATACGCGCGTTCATTGCCTCGGTGCCTGAGTCCGTGGTCGTCGTGCTAGACGAGGCCTACACTGAGTACCTGTCGGCCGAACATCGTTATGACTCGCTGGGCTGGGTAAAGCAATTCCCCCACTTGATCGTCTCGCGCAGTTTTTCGAAAGCGTATGGTCTGGCAGGTCTGCGGGTGGGTTTTGGCATCGCTCAGCCGACGCTGACCGATCTGATGAATCGTCTGCGTCAGCCCTTCAATGTGAATTCGCTCGCCCAGGCGGCGGCGATTGCGGCCTTAGGTGATGAAGCGTATCTGGCAAAAAGCGCCCAAATCAATGCTGATGGCTATCAGCAACTGACTTCGGCCTTTGATCAGATGGGCATCGAGTATCTGCCATCCTTTGGTAATTTTGTGTTGTTTCGCGCAGGCTCCGATGATGGCGCGGGCGGACGCGTGAACCTCGCCCTGCTCAAGAAAGGCGTGATTGTCCGTCCGGTGGGTAACTACGGGCTGCCACAGTGGCTGCGCGTATCTATCGGCCTGCCAGAAGAAAATGCAGCATTCCTCGCCGCGTTGAAGGCCGTGTTGGCCTGATCTGTTCTGTTCTTATTTTTCTTGTTGACGCTCCGATGTCATTCAAAAAAATCGCGGTCTTCGGTGTTGGGCTGATCGGTGGTTCGTTCGCGCTGGCATTAAAGCGCCAATCTGCGGTAGCAGAGATCGTGGGTGTTGGTCGTCGCCGTCAGACGCTGGACCACGCGCAGCGTCTGGGCTTGATTGACCGCATCGCCGACGACGTGGCGGATGCGCTAGATGGCGCAGATCTGGTTTTGCTGTCCGCACCGGTCGCGCAGACTGGCGCATTGCTCACCGCAATTGCGCCTCACCTCCAGCCGGGCACCGTCATTACCGATGCGGGTAGCACCAAGACTGACGTGGTCGCGGCCGCGCGTACCGCGCTGGGCGACAAGATCGAGCAATTTGTACCCGGCCATCCCATTGCAGGCCGCGAGCAGAATGGCCCGGAGGCGGCGCTGTCCGATCTGTATGTCGGCAAAAAAGTCATTCTCACGCCTTTGCCGGAGAATGCTTCGGAACTCGTGGATAGGGTCGCATCAGTATGGAAGCAATGCGGTGCCATGATTCAGCAACTGACACCGCAGGAGCATGACGCTGTGTTCGCTGCGGTCAGCCATTTGCCGCACTTGTTGGCTTATGCTCTGGTCGACGATATTGCCGCTCGTCCAAACGCTGATCGCTTGTTTCAGTATGCTGCCAGCGGATTTCGCGATTTCACGCGCATTGCCGGCTCCTCACCCGAAATGTGGCGGGACATTGCGCTGGCCAATCGCCCGGCGCTGCTGGCGGAACTCGACGCCTATCTCGTGCAGGTAACGGAGATGCGTGATCTGCTCGACAAGCAAGATGGCGCAGCGCTGGAGGGATTGTTCGACCGCGCGCAGCGCGCGCGGCGGGCGTGGATTGCCGCCATCGAAGCGGCCGAGCAGCAGCGGCCCTATGAGCAAGGTGGAGACTGAATTGAAGCATTACCCGCATCATCTGGATTTGAAACCGGCGGCGCTCGCGCGCGGCACGGTGCGCCTGCCCGGCTCAAAAAGTATCTCCAACCGCACTCTGCTGCTGGCAGCGCTGGCACGCGGAAACACAGACATCAAATCGCTGCTGGCCTCAGATGACACCCATGTGATGCTGATGGCACTGCAAAAACTGGGCGTACGCTGGCAGCAGCATGGCGAGAGTCAGGATTACGCCGTGGAGGGCGCGGGGGGGGCTTTCCCTGTGCACTCGGCGGATCTGTTCATGGGCAATGCGGGCACAGCAATACGACCGCTCACAGCGGCGTTAGCGGCCATGGGCGGTGATTACACCATTCATGGTGTCGCGCGCATGCATGAACGTCCCATCGGTGATTTGGTCGATGCACTCAATGATGTCGGTGCGCATATTGATTACACCGGTAATCCCGGTTTTCCACCGCTGCATATTCATCGCGGCCATTTGCACCCGGAGCGTGTGCAGGTGCGCGGCAATGTGTCCAGCCAATTCCTGACGGCCTTGTTGATGGCCTCGCCCCTGATCGCGCGGGATAAGCCGCTGACGATTGAGGTGCTAGGCGATCTGATCTCCAAGCCGTATATCGAAATTACGCTAAACCTGATGCAGCGCTTCGGCGTCGAGGTGCAGCGCGATGGCTGGGCATCCTTTATCGTGCCGCCAGGGCAGCAGTATCAGAGCCCGGGCGTCATTCATGTAGAGGGTGATGCCTCCTCAGCGTCTTACTTTCTGGCGGCGGGTGCGATTGCCGGTGGTCCAGTGCGTGTGGAGGGCGTCGGCCGGTCCAGCATTCAGGGCGATGTGCGTTTTGTCGAGGCGCTCGAACAGATGGGCGCCAAGATCACGATGGGCGAGACCTGGATCGAGGCCAGTTCGAATGGCGCGCTCAAGGCCATCGATGCTGACTTCAACCATATTCCTGATGCAGCGATGACGATTGCCGTCGCTGCCCTGTATGCCGATGGCACGAGCATGCTGCGTAATATCGCCAGCTGGCGCGTCAAAGAAACCGACCGTCTGGCGGCGATGGCAACCGAGCTGCGCAAACTCGGCGCGCTGGTAGAGGAGGGCGCTGATTATCTTCGCGTTACGCCGCCTATCGTGCTTGACCCCGCAACGATCGACACCTATGACGACCACCGGATGGCGATGTGCTTCTCGCTGGCTTCGCTCAATGGCACGGCGCGCGACGGCACTACGGTACGCATCAATGACCCCAAGTGCGTCGCCAAGACCTTTCCCGATTATTTTGACGCCTTTGCCGGTATCCTCCAGAAAGGCTGAGGATGATCAGCGCGGCTCCTGTTATTCCCGTCATCACCATCGACGGCCCGACGGCCTCCGGCAAGGGCACGGTCGCCAGCCGCGTGGCGGAGCATCTCGGGTTCGCGTTACTCGATTCGGGGGCGCTGTACCGGCTGACCGCCTTGTCGGCGCTGGAGGCCGGGATTGATCTGACCAATGAATCAGCACTGGCCGCGCTGGCGGCAGGACTGGATGTTCGCTTTGAAGGTGAGCGCATACTCCTGTCAGGATCCGAAGTCTCTCTGCAGATTCGTGCTGAGGCAGTAGGTGTGGCCGCCTCGAAGATCGCTACCCTGCCGGCTGTGCGAGAGGCGCTGGTCGCCTTGCAGCATGGTTTTCGCAGGGCGCCGGGCCTGGTGGCGGATGGGCGTGACATGGGTACGGTGATTTTTCCGGATGCCTCGCTCAAGGTCTTTCTGACCGCGAGCGTCGAGGCGCGCGCCGAAAGGCGCTATAAGCAATTGATTGGCAAAGGTTTTCCTGCTAATATGTCTGACCTTCTGCAGGATTTGCGGGAGCGGGATGCGCGGGATACCCAGCGCGCCGTTGCTCCACTGAAACCCGCCGAAGGCGCGCATCTGCTCGATACTTCCCATATGGGCATCGAGCCGGCAGTGAAGCAGGTGTTGGACTGGTATCGGTCTCTCCCTGCCCACTGAACACCGCGACGTCATACCCAGTAGTACCGTAGTACCCGGTGCCCCGGGAGGCGCAAGGCCTCATGGGGTGTTGAGCAACCTGACCCAGTCACGGCAATACCGCTGTGGTTGGCTAACTTCTCTTAATTATGTCTACAGCTACTCAATCCCACGCATCCTCCGGCATGGAAAGCTTTGCCGCTTTGTTTGAAGAATCCCTCTCGCGCCAGGACATGCGTTCAGGTGAGGTCATTTCGGCGGAAGTCGTCCGCCTGGACCACAACTTTGTGATCGTTAACGCTGGCTTGAAATCCGAAGCGTTCATTCCGATCGACGAATTCAAGAACGACAACGGCGAACTGGAAGTCAACATTGGTGACTTCGTTTCCGTTGCGATCGAGTCTCTCGAAAATGGTTTCGGCGACACCATCCTCTCGCGCGACAAAGCCAAGCGTCTGGCTTCCTGGCTCGCGCTCGAGAAAGCGATGGAGTCGGGCGAACTGGTGACCGGTACGGTATCGGGCAAGGTCAAGGGCGGACTCACTGTGCTGACCAATGGCATTCGCGCCTTCTTGCCGGGTTCGCTGGTTGACACCCGTCCGGTCAAGGACACCACGCCGTACGAAGGTAAGACCCTGGAATTTAAGGTTATCAAGCTCGATCGCAAGCGCAACAACGTGGTGCTGTCGCGCCGCGCTGTTATCGAAGCCTCGATGGGCGAAGAGCGTGCCAAGCTGATGGAAACCCTGAAAGAAGGCACCATCGTCACCGGTATCGTCAAGAACATCACCGACTACGGCGCATTCGTCGACCTCGGTGGCATCGACGGCCTGCTGCATATCACCGACCTTGCGTGGCGTCGTGTGCGTCATCCGTCGGAAGTGCTGTCGGTCGGTCAGGAAATCACCGCCAAGGTCCTCAAGTACGATCAGGAAAAGAACCGCGTCTCGCTCGGCGTCAAGCAGCTCGGCGACGATCCGTGGACCGGCCTGTCGCGTCGCTATCCGCAAGGCACTCGTCTGTTCGGCAAGGTTACCAACCTGACCGACTACGGCGCGTTCGTGGAAGTCGAGCAGGGCATTGAGGGTCTGGTGCACGTCTCCGAGATGGACTGGACCAACAAGAATGTGGCGCCCTCGAAGGTCGTTCAGCTGGGCGACGAAGTCGAAGTCATGGTGCTTGAGATCGACGAAGAGCGTCGTCGTATATCGCTTGGCATGAAGCAGTGCAAGGCGAATCCGTGGGACGATTTCGCGATGTCGCACAAAAAAGGCGACAAAGTCTCCGGTGCGATCAAGTCGATCACCGACTTTGGCGTGTTCATTGGCCTGCCGGGCAACATCGACGGCCTGGTTCACCTGTCCGATCTGTCCTGGACCGAAACTGGCGAAGAGGCAGTGCGCAAATTCAAGAAAGGCGATGAGCTGGAAGCCGTCGTGCTGGCGATCGATGTCGAGCGTGAGCGCGTCTCGCTGGGTGTTAAGCAGCTCGAAGGCGACCCATTCAACAACTACTGCGCCATGAACGACAAGGGTGCACTGGTGCACGGCACCGTGAAATCGGTCGAACCCAAGGGTGCAGTAATCCAGTTGTCTGACGAAGTCGAAGGCTATCTGCGTGCTTCCGAAATCTCGCGCGATCGTGTCGAAGACGCCGGCACGCACCTGAAAGAGGGCGACAAGGTCGAGGCGATGGTCATCAACATCGATCGCAAGGCTCGCAGCATCCAGCTGTCGATCAAGGCGAAAGATAATGCAGACACCCAGGACGCCATGCAGAAGATGTCCAGCGATACCTCGGCATCTTCGGGAACGACCAGCCTCGGCGCACTGCTGAAAGCCAAGCTCGACAACAAAGGCTAATTGGGATCACTCTGATGACGAAATCGGAGCTGATCGCTCGTCTAGCCGAGCGTTACCCGCAACTGGTGGCCAAGGATGCGGATTTCGCGGTCAAGACCTTGCTTGATGCAATGACAGATGCGCTGGCCGCTGGCCAGCGCATCGACATCCGCGGTTTCGGCAGCTTTGCGCTGAATAGTCGGCCACCGCGGATAGGCCGCAACCCCAAGTCTGGCGACACGGTGATGGTGCCCGAAAAGCGGGTGCCTCATTTCAAGCCCGGCAAGGAATTGCGTGAGCGAGTCGACGCCATGGTCGGACAGCCCATTCATGATGACTGAGCCCTCATGACCAATGCGACACGGCACCCCAGGGTGCCGTTTTTTTTGGCCAGGCTCAAGCCGCAGCGAGAGGCAGATCCGCGTTCTTTTCGCGTACAATCCTTGGCATTCCGATAGGTAATGTCAGGGAGTATTCTTCCGATGAGACTCATCTTCCGACTGGCTGCACTAGTGCTGTTCATTATTTTCTTTGGCTTTGCGCTCAAGAACACCGACGAAGTCGTACTGCATTTTTTCTGGGGTAGTCAGGCGCGCTCGCCAATCATCCTGATGTTGCTGGCGTTCTTCGTGGTGGGTGTTGCGATGGGTGTGCTCGCAATGACTGGCACAGTGCTGCGCTACCGGCGTGAACTGGCGCGAATCAAGAAAGAAACCGAGCAAAAGAAAAGTGATGCTGATACTGTCGCCCGTTTGCGCGAGCAGCCCTCGCCGCCTGCCAGCATCATTGAACAAGTTGGCTTGTAAGCTGACAATTCTTTGAACGGATTTTTATGGAATTCGAAACCTGGTGGCTGCTGGGCATACCATTTTTTTTCGGGCTGGGCTGGATCGCGGCGCGTATTGATATTCGCCATGTGATCGCGGAGTCGCGCAGTCTGCCGCGCAGCTACTACCAAGGACTGAATGCACTGCTCGACGAGGATCCTGACAAGGCCATCGACATCTTTGTCGATATCGCCCGCCTGGATCCCGAGACCGCTGAGCTGCATTTCGCGCTGGGTAATCTGTTTCGCCGGCGCGGGGACATCGAGAGAGCCGTGCGCGTTCACCAGAATCTTCTTTCTCGCCCTGACCTGTCGCCCGACATCGCCAGCAAGGCTCGCTACGAGCTGGGACAAGATTATCTGAAAGCCGGACTGCTCGACCGTGCCGAAGAGACTTTCCATCAGCTTGCGGCCAGCCAGTATGCGACACAGGCTAGCCGCGCATTACTGGAAATTTATCAGCGTGAGAAAGAGTGGAGGCGCGCTATCGACGCAGCACTCGCCTTGCAGGCTTCAGGCGCTGGCGCGTACCAGAAAGAGATAGCTCAGTTTCATTGCGAGCTGGCGCAAGATGAGCTAGTGCACGTGAATCCCGACACTGCATTGCAGACACTAGAAAAAGCCTTGTCGTATGACAGGAATAATGTACGAGCAATGATGCTGATTGGCGATGCGATGATGGCCAAGGGCGATACCGAAGGTGCGCTCAGTGCATGGCGACGCGTGGAGCAGCAGAGCGCGCCACACGTGGCACTTGTCGCCCAGCGGCTGATGGATGGCTATCGTGCTGTCGGTCGCGTGCGCGAAGGCGTCAATCTGCTCAAGACTTACCTCGCCGAAGCTTCATCCATCGATCTGCTGGAGGTGGCGTTCAAGGCGGTACTGGAGCTTGACGGTCCTGACAGTGCCAACCAGCTGGTTGCAGATGAACTCAGAAGAACGCCGACCTTGCTGGGCCTGGATAAACTCATCGAAGCTCGGCTGATGTACGCCCCTCCAGAAGGGCGCGCCGAGCTGTCGTTGGTCAAGGGCCTGGTGGGCGGCTATGCGCAGAAACTTGCGCGCTATCGCTGCAGTCACTGTGGCTTCAAGGCCAAGCAGTTTTACTGGCAGTGCCCAGGCTGCAGCCAGTGGGAAAGCTATGCGCCCCGGCGTACCGAAGAACTTTCCATCATTAATCAGGGCTAGCCTGACTCTTTCGCGCGGGAACTGCAGCCACCCAAGATGGTGCTGCTGTCAAGCTGGATCAGCCCCCTTTCTCCTCGAATCGACATTTCCTGAACGTCGTCGTCATTCTTGCGAGGTAGTGTTTGGTATTTTAGAAATTTTTAAAAATGTCTTTAAAGCGTTTCTTACCTTTCGTTGAATGAGCTGTATCTTGGGAAAGATTGTTCGAGGTCTTGGCTGGCACCTCTGGTTTGGCGTCCGGAGGTAACTCTCGCAAGGCGATGATCGTTTTCTTGTATTTTTGTCCGCTCGGATCATTATATTTATCCGCCCACGCTTGTTTAGTTTTCTCGTCATACTGACCTTTTATTGACGGAGGGTTGATGTCTATCGGTACGCCACCGCCGATGGTCACATTGTCTTTTCTGTACTCTACTTTGAACTTCGTGTTCGGAAGGAAGAGAATTTCGCTTTCGTACTCATAGGGACTGAATGCTGCAATATCTCGACCATTGCCATTGGGCGCCTGGTGAATAATCATCGCCTGAGGATTCCCATTCCACCAATTACTACTCACCATCTGCTCTAGTGAGTTGGTGGTTGATATAAACATTGAGGGGGAAACAGTACTCCCCTCTTTGAATTTTTCAAGCTCTTCTTTAGGAAGATTTGCGTCTCGTCCGTGTCCTTTGACGATTTCCCCCTCAAGTTGTGCAGGGGGCAGTTTTTTCAGGCCATTCACCAGGTTGGCTATCAAATCCGCCATATCGGCATTGACACCCGATTTCTTTAAAGCAGCAGCGTCATAAACATTTACGTTGGGATCAGGCAGATTTCGCAGCCGATAGTTGATCATTAAGTAGTAATCTTTTG
>JBJTAS010000036.1:0-67241 GCA_046090895.1 Oxalobacteraceae bacterium
GTCCGGCTGGTCCGCCGTCCAGAAAAAAGCCTTCGTGTCGCCCATCATCCTGGACCTCGATGGCAGCGGCTTGCGCACGACAAGCGTCGATAACGGCGTCAGTTTTGATATCGACAACGATGGTCAGATCGAGACGACCGGCTGGATCGCGCGCAATACGGGCTTGCTGGTCAGAGACCTGAACGAGGATGCGCTGATTAACCACGGCGGCGAGCTGTTCGGCGAGGGCACCCTCCTGAGAAACGGTGCGCGCGCGGCGAATGGTTATGTCGCGCTGGCCGAGATGGACTCCAACCACGACGGCGTGATCAACGCGCTGGATCAGGGCTTTGGCTCGCTCAAGATCTGGCAGGACCAAAACCATGACGGCATCTCGGATGAGGGTGAGCTGAGATCCCTGTCAGCGCACGGCATCGCCGAATTGTCGCTGAACCATCAGGCCTCTGATCTGATCGATCAGGGCAACCTCGTGGGCTTGATGGGTAGTTATACCACCGACTCTGGCGAGGTCAGGACCATGGGTGACGTCTGGTTTGCCACCGACCGGGCGGGACATCAGACCTTTGATCTCGATGGGCTGATCGAGAAAATTCATGCCGCATCGACCAGCAAGGTATCGCTGTCGACCGAGGCCTCGACTGGCCAGCATCTCGATATCAGCTTGCAAGACGTGCTCTCGGTGGGTGACGATGCGCTGGCCGAGCTCGCCACGGCACACCTGATGAGTGTGGAAGGCCACCCGGGCGACAGCGTGACGCTGACGGGCACCGGCTGGAGCGCGCAGGGCGATCTGCACGTCGGCGCCGAACACTACGCGGTGTACGTCAATCACTCAGCGCAAGTGATGGTGAACGACAAGGTGCAGGTGCAGTGGGGCAGTTTGCTCTGATCGCAGGCCTGAGCCCTCTATAATCCCGGAACGGGGCTGCGCCTGCGCGGGCGGCCCCCGAGCAAGCCTACTCCGGGAGACGATCAATGATGCTGGATCCGCAGTGCCGCGCGCTGCTCGACAAAGCCGCGGCGGCCAATCTGCCCGGCCCCGAGCAATCCACCGCACAAGAAGCGCGCGACATCTACAAGCGCACCCGCTTGCCGCTGCAGCCACCCAAGCCCGAGATGGGCGCGGTGCGGGACATCATGATCAACGGCTCGCACGGGCTGCTGACCCTGCGCGAGTTTCGTCCGGCTGGGCGGCACGAGCGGCGCGATCTTCCCGCGCTGGTGTATTTCCATGGCGGTGGTTGGGTGATCGGTGATATCGACACGCATGACACCTTGTGCCGCCAGCTGTCCGATGGCTCGGGCGCCGCTGTCTACTCGGTCAATTACGCAAAAGCACCCGAGCATCGGTTCCCGGCAGCGGTGGACGATGCGCTGTTGGCGACGCATCATGTGCTCGCCTCGCATGCGGAGTTAGGCATAGACCCCGCGCGGGTCGGCACCGGCGGGGACAGCGCCGGCGGCAATCTGGCGACGGTGGTTGCACAGACACTGCGGGGCACGCTGTCACATCCGCTCGCGCTGCAATTGCTGATCTACCCGGTCACCGACTTGCGGCTTGGCACGACGTCGTACCAGACCTACGCGCAGGGCTATGGGCTGACCGCGAGCGCGATGCGGCATTTTCGGGATACCTACCTGCGCGACGCGGCGGACATCGCCGATACCCGCGCCTCGCCCCTGTTGGCGACCGACCTCGCTGGCATGCCGCCAGCGCTGGTGCTCACCGCCGGATTCGACCCGCTGCGTGACGAGGGTGCGGCTTATGCGGATGCCTTGTCCGCAGCGGGTAATCCTACCCAGTACATTTGCTTTGAACGTCAGATACACGGTTTCATCGTCATGGGTGGCGCCCTGGATGAGGCCAATACCGCGGTCAGGCTGTGCGCGGACTACCTGCGTTCTGGTTTCCTTTGATCATTCCTCAGATGGCCCCTTGGATGCGCTGGCTGGTGGTCTTAGCGGTCCTGACGCTGGCGGTGCTGATGGCAGCGTTCGCCGGCATTGAGCTCGAGGGTGATCGCTTTCGCGCGCCGATCAATCGCTGGCTCTCTGCGCAACTGGGGCGAGAGGCCCGCATCGATGGACAGCTCAGATTGCGGCTCGGGATCAGACCCGGGCTGTTAGTCAGGCAGTTGCATGTCGCCCAGCCCGCGGCATTCGGCAGCGGTGATCTGATCGAGGTCGGCGAGCTGCGTTTCGAGCTGGATCTGATACCGCTGCTTCGCGGCCAGTGGCGTGCAGAACAGCTATCGGCCTCTGCGGTCAGGCTTGATCTCAGACAGACGGCAGCCGGTGCCACCAACTGGCGTATTCATCCTGCGCCGCCCGAGATACCTGCGCCAGCCGATGCGTCGGCCAACTCGCCAGACACCGGCGCCACCGACGCCGTTCAGCTGGCTGCCCATCTCGACATTCGTGAATTGCAGATCACGGGCCTTCAGATCCGATTCCAGGATGAAGGGGCGAAGCCCGTTGAGCTCACGCTGGATTCGTTTCATGCGCGCCTGCCCACCGATGCCGGCGTGATCGCCACTGCCCAGGGCCACGTGCAGCAGAAACTGGCCTATCAGCTGCGGATCAGCGGCGGCTCATTACGCGAGCTGGCTTTGGGTGATGGCCCCTGGCCACTGAACATGCAGCTGCAATTCGCCGGCAGCACGCTGACCCTCAACGGTTATCTGGGCGGCGCAAAAAGTCAGTTGCGTTTTGGTCTGGGCACCACCGACCTGGCGCAATTCGGTCAGCTGCTGGGTATCGGTTTTCCGGATGCCGGCGTCGCGGGTGTCAGTGGTCGGCTCACGTTGAGGCCGGGGTCGGTGCAACTAGACGACTTGTCGGCTCAGCTGGGTCGTTCCTCCCTGCGTGGCTCGCTGATGGTGGACCTGCGCCGCCCACGTCCCCGGCTGGAGGGCGAGCTCGATATTGCGCAACTCGATCTGCAGCCTTTTCTGGGTCAAGAGAAGGACGAGGACCCACCGGCCGACCTTGCCGCACTGGTCCGAAGTCTGTCGCGCGCGCGGCTGGACCTCTCGGTGCTGCATCAGGCAGACGCCAAGCTTCATCTGTCGGTCGGGCAGTGGATCAGCCTGCCCGGTGATTTGCAGGCGGCTTCGCTGACGCTACATCTTGCCGAAGGCCGCTTGCAGCTTCCCATGCGTGCGCGTCTGGAGGGCGTGCCGATTCGCGCAGTGTTTAGCGCCGATGCACATGCTTCCTCGCTCAGCGCTGAAATGAACACTGAAAAATCACCGGTCGGCGGGCTGGCACACCTCCTCACCGGATTACCCGGCATCGAGGGAAAACTTGGCAAGCTGCGCCTGTCCCTGAGCGCCAGGGGCAAAGATGGCGCATCGCTGATGCGTTCGTTGTCCGCGCATCTCGCCTTGGAAGAGAGCCAGCTCAGCTACGGCAATATTGCGCAGGGCAAGCCTGTCGATCTGCAGGTATCTCAGCTTGCCGTCGACATGGAGGCAGGCAAGCCGCTGCAGGGCACCTTCCGCGGCGCGCTGCTGGGCAAGCCCCTGGAGGCTCGTCTGTCCGGCGCCGATGGGCGCTTGTCCCCGACCGGCAGCGGCTCGCGTTTTACGCTGATCGCGCAATCACGAGGTGTCGCAGCCCAGTTGCAAGGCAGCGTCGATGCGGTCCACGGTGCCGGCTCGTTGAGCTTCAGTCTGGGTGCAGAACGCGCCGGCGACGTCGCCGCCTGGCTGGGCTTGCGTGACGAGGCGAACCTGCCGCTGGCCTTGGCGGGACGCATCGCCGGGACCGCCGTGGATTGGCGGCTCACCGACCTGGTGCTGCAAGCCGGTCGCACCAGCGCATGGCTGAACGTCGAGCGCCAACAGCCGCAAGGCCGAGCCTACTACCGTGCAAACCTGGAGGTGAGCGGTGCAGATCTTGCAGAACTCGACAGTCTGTTGCCGCCGTCGCGGCCAAACCGCCATCGCAATGCTCAGCAAAGTGTGACCCTGAATATCCCGATACTCCCGCGCTCGCTGACGCTCGACGATGCCGATGTGCGTGTGCGCGTGCACGGCATTGAGCGCGCGCCGGTGGCGGTGGGCGAGATCGGTGCCGATGTGGTCTTGCGCGAGGGTGTCATGCAGAGCTCGCCGTTTTTTGCCGAGCTCGCAGGACAGCGTTTCGAGGGCGCGCTGATGATGGATACCCGCAGCAGTGAGCCGCATGCCCAGCTCTGGGTCTCCGCACCACAGGTCAACGCCGGGCAACTGGCCCGTGAGCTCAAGCTGGCGCAAGGACTCGATCTGTCAGTGGGTTCGGTGTCGCTGTACCTCGACAGCCGCGCGGCGCGTCTGTCGGACTTCATCGCCCAGGCGAACATCGTCGGCGAGGTGTCGTCGGGTCAGTTGATCTGGCGCGACCCCGGGGGCAAGCCAGCCGCTCGTTTGCGTCTGGACAAAGGAAGTGTGTCTGCCGCACCGGGGGAGCCAGTCACGCTGGCACTGCTGGGTGATGTGGATGGGCTGCCTATCCGTCTGTCGCTGCGCAGCGCCACGGCAAAAGCCTTGCTTGATCCGGCGCGCCGGGTGCCCTTCGATCTAAGTCTTGCCGCGGCCGACAGCCAACTGAGCTTGTCTGGCACGCTCGACCGCACCCTGGGTGCGCGTGACATCGAACTCCAGATGAAGGCCAGTGGCGAGCGGCTCAACACGCTTGACCGGCTGGCACGCATTGCGCTGCCACCCTGGGGTCCCTGGTCGCTCAACAGCCGGCTGCGCGTGTCTTCTCGGGGCTATGCCTTGCAGAACATGTTGCTGACCCTGGGCAGCAGCACGCTGCAGGGCGAGGGCACGCTGGACACCAGCGCGTCGGTACCGACGCTGGATATGCATCTCAAGTCGCCACAGATTCAGCTGGATGATTTTGCACTGGCGGGCTGGTCGGCGACGGAAACACCGACGCCGGCGTCGACGGAGCGCGCATCAGATACCGAGTCGCTGCGTCAGAGAGCGACGCAGGCGAGCGATCGCGTGCAGGGGCTGCTGAGTCGGGAAACCCTGCGTCGTCATCGGGCCACGCTCAGCGTTGAGGTCGATCGCGTGCTGTCCGGTCCTGACATCCTCGGCGGCGGACAACTGCAAGCCAGCATGGGCGAGGGACGCGCCCGCCTGGCGCCCCTCAGCGTGCAGATGCCGGGCGGCTCGGCGAGCTTGTCGCTGCTTTACGAGCCCGGCGAGCGCGATGTGCTGGCCGATCTCAAGATCAAGGCGGACCGCTTTGATTACGGGGTGCTCGGTCGCCGGCTCAAGCCGGGTTCGGATCTGGCGGGCCGATTCAGCCTGAATGTCGACGTGCGCTCGCGTGCGCCCAAGCTCTCCGAGGTGATCAGCCACGGCAGCGGCACGCTGGATTTCGCGCTCTGGCCACAAGACCTCAAGGCAGGGGTCTTCGATTTATGGGCGGTGAATCTGTTTCTGGCCTTGCTACCGACGATTGATCCCAAGGACGAATCCCGCGTGAACTGCGCCGTGGGTCGTTTCATCGTCCATGATGGCCAGCTCACGCAGAAACAACTGGTGATTGATACCACTCGGATGCGGGTCACGGGCACGACTGCCATCGATCTGGCCAAACAACGGCTGCACTTACGCTTGCAACCCCAGGCCAAGACCGCGCAATTTCTCAGTCTGGCCACGCCCGTGGAGGTCAAGGGGAGTTTGTCTGATTACGCCATCGGCCCGACGGCGGGCGATGTGCTCGAGACGGTGGTGCGGCTGGCGACTTCTGTGGTGTGGGTACCGATTAAACGATGGTTTTCATCAAAGCTACCTGAGGACGGCAGCGATGTGTGCGTGTTCGATTGATCATCCTCGCCCTGCACACGACCCGGTTCACGCCCAGTCAGTGGGAACATGCGCGCGCAACAGGGCGAGCAAGCCCTCGGCAGGTTGTGGCTGGCTGTGCAGGAAGCCCTGGATCTGATCACAGCCATGACGACGCAGCACGTCGAGCTGAAGGCGGTTCTCCACGCCTTCGGCAACGACGCGCAGCTTCAGGCTGTGGGCAAGCCGGATCAGAGTGCTGACGATTTGTTCGGCATGCTGGTCGGAAGGATCCGACAGCGCACGCACGAATGCGCGATCAATCTTCAGGCAATTCAGCGGTAGTCGCTGCAGATACACCAGACTGGAGTATCCGGTACCGAAATCATCAACAGCCACCTGAACGCCCATCTGGTGCAAGGCGTTCAGCGTTTCCAGCGTCAGGTTGACATCGGCCATCATCAGCGATTCGGTCAGCTCCAGTTCGAGCCGCTGTGGCGCAAGGCCGGAATCGGCGAGTGCCGATTCCACAATGCGCACCAGCGCAATTCCGTTGAGCTGGCGCGCGGAGAGGTTGACACCCAGTCTGAGTTCGCCCAGACCTTCACGGTCCCATGCCGTGACATGACGCGTGGCTTCTTGCAGCACCCAGTCGCCGATGCGATTGATCAGGGGTGTCT
Source organism: Oxalobacteraceae bacterium (assembly GCA_046090895.1). Classification (GTDB taxonomy): domain Bacteria; phylum Pseudomonadota; class Gammaproteobacteria; order Burkholderiales; family Burkholderiaceae_D; genus Pernthalerella. Next base: position 6,467 of record JBJTAS010000036.1, read on the forward strand.
GCTCGGCCAGCGGTATGAACTGGTCTGGCGTCAGATCTCCAAGCGAGGGGCTGGCCCAGCGTAGCAGCGCTTCCACGCCCTCGATGCGCCCGGTCCTGAGCGAGATCTGTGGCTGATACACCAGATAAAACTCGTTCCTTGCCAGTGCCTGAGCGAGTTCTGATTCAATGGTCGACCGGCGCAGCAGCTGTGCATTGAGTTCGCTGTTATAGAACTGAAAGAGGTTGCGTCCCGATTCTTTGGCAAGGTACATGGCTGCATCGGCATGCTGCATCAGCGTTTCTGCTGAGCGGCCATCATCGGGATAGGTCGCAATGCCAATGCTGCAGGTGACTTGTATCTCATGGCTATCGAGCGTCATGGGCTCGGATACACTGGCCATCAAGCGATCAATCACTTGCGCGCTCAGATGGTCTTCCGGGCCGCCACGCAGCACCAGCACGAACTCGTCGCCGCCATAGCGGCCAAGTGCGTCATCCTTGCGCAGAGAATGCGTGAGGCGATCGGTGATGGTGCGTAACAACTTATCGCCGGCCGCATGCCCAAACCGGTCGTTAATCCCCTTGAACCGGTCCAGATCGACAAACGCTACCCAGACGGGAAGTCCGTGTCGGTCCGCGTAGGCGATGGCGTTATTGAGCTGATCCATCAGCGAGAGGCGATTGCTTGCCCCGGTCAGCGCATCATGCGTTGCCTGATACGCAAGCTCTCGCTCCAGCTTTTTTCGGTAGGAGATGTCGCGCGCGATGATTTGCGTCGCCGCCTGTCCTGCATACAGCAGCGCCATGCGACGTACCGACACCTCGAAGACGCTGCCATCCAGCCGCTGGGCGATTTCCTCCACCTGCACGGTTTCTGTCGATTCTCTTGTACGGGAGAGCCGCTCGGCCACCAGCGTACGGTGGTCGTCCGCTGCCAGATCCAGTACGGAATATCCCAGCAGCGGCGCTGCCTCCGAGTCGCGGAAGAGCCTTTTCGCGGCCTGGTTGGCGAATACCACCACACCACTGGCTTCGATCAGGATCGCATCGGGAGAGAGTTCGACGATCAGCCGGTAGCGCTCTTCGCTCTCGCGCAGAGCGTCCAGCGCGCGCTGCCGCTCCTGCATCTCCAGAAAAAGTTCAAGACTTTTCTCTTCCAGCAAGCGTTCTGCTTCCTCACGCGCTTTGGATTCACGCGCAAGCCGGCGAGCGTGCAACTCTTCAGGGGTGACCATGCAGGCGAGTCAGTGTGAAACGGGTATGGGAACCGCCACCTTCAGTGGCCAGATCGGTGCGCTCGATGTGCATGGGCTCGCCAAAATGTGCAACGCAACCTTCGATCAGTCCTTCCGCGAAATCGGCGAGTGCGCGAGAGGACCGGTAAACAAAAAGCATCCGGTTGTCCGCCAGACGCTCATGCTCGCGAGGGCAGCTCGGTGTCGCGATACAGCTTTCGCACCTCCACGTGAATATGACAGTCCAGTCTGCTGAGCAGTTCAAATGCGCTTTCGTGCGTTCTCACATACTGGGGATGGATGACCGTAAAGCGCTGAAACAAATGACGCCCAAAATGCTTCAACAGATCAGGCACGGATTGGCGAAGCCGGAGGGAGAGTTGGTGGACCAATGCCATCATCTCGTGGTGAGGATAAGTACCCACAGAGGTGTAGGACCCGCCTGAGGCCAGCTGGGAAGCCTCAATGATGGCATCTGCTGTCTCCAGAGAGAACTGGTCCTCGACCATCTGTATGAATTCTCGGAAGACGATACCCTTCATGGCGATTTTTCTTATGTAGTTGCCTGAAGAAAGACTACCAGAAGTAGATGCGCAGAGAAACCCCCTGTTTAATAAAAAATAGCACGATCGTGCCTATTAGTAGAATGGGCGCGCTGATGACTGCCGCTACAGGACGGTGCTGTTATCTAAAGCACCACTCGCTTGCGCCGTGCGCCTGAATGCGTGGCTACCGGATCCCGATCTCACGACGGCTGCTCACGCACAAGAGGGTGCGTTCCCAGAAAACTTCGCCGCTGCCGCCGTAGCGAGACGGAAGCCGAAGCATTTTTTTGTGCGTAGAGGCCAGCGCACTGACACGTTCGGGCGTGAGCACTCCCAGCTTGTCCAGCGCCAGATAAGCTTCACAATTTGCCTCGATCTCATCGCGCTGGGGGTCCTGGGCGTGCGCGCATTCATGATAAAAAATAAAGTCCGACATGTGCGGATCACTGGCCAGCATCGCGCGAAAGACCACCGAATCGAAAAAAATCACCGGCCACCCATCGGCGCCAGGGCGCACGACGGCCGCGGCCCCTCCCAGTGCGGGATGACGATCGCCCATGTCGCCATGGCCCAGCCACACTTCGTGCACGACACGTGACTCGCCATCACGCATCACTTCGCATTGCACGGCAGAGCCATCGGAACGTTCAAAGGCGAGGCTGACCAGCGGCGCCGCCAGTGAACACCATAGCGCGAGCATGGCGGCGCGATGCATGCTCACGTGCTCAATTGGTGAAGGCGGAGACTGGCAAGATCGGCGCACTCGAGAACTGCTTGGGCACCTCACCGGTCAGCGTGTGGAGAAAAGCGACGATATGCTTCACATCCTCGTCGGACAATGATTTGCCGAGTTGAAGGCGCGCCATGATACGCACGGCGTCATCGAGTTTTTCAACGGAGCCGTCGTGGAAGTAGGGCGGTGTCATCGCCACATTACGCAGCTGCGGCACTTTGAAGATGAACTTGTCCTCCGGTTTCTGCGTATCGTGCCAGCGGCCCATGTCGCGGCCCTTGAGTAGCTCGATTTCCTTGCTGCCGGTGGCCAGCCAGTAGTCTTCCAGCAGGCCGAACTTCTGATACATCTGCCCACCGACAGTGACACCGTTGTGGCAACCAGCGCAGCCGACACTCATGAATTTTTCCAGACCGATCTTCGCTTCCTTGCTGATCGCGCGCTGATCGCCTTTCAGATATTTGTCAAAGGGCGCTGGGGTGAGCAAGGTGCGCTCGAACGCACCGATCGCCTTGGCCCAGTTTTCTGCGTTGACCGAGTTGGTTTCATTCGGAAACGCCTGGTCGAATAACGGCTGATAGCCTAGTAACTTCAGTTTGGCCTCGGCCTCGGCATAGTCTTTGTTGCCGTAGGCGAGTGGGCTGAGCAGTGCTTTCATCGCCTGCTCTTCTACCGTGACACGGTTGCCGCCGTAATGCTGCGCAATCAGCAGCGGTGTGTTGAATACCGTCGAGGCATTACGCGGGAGTTTTTTGCCGTGCAAGCCGACTGAGAACGCCAGCGAGTCCGCGCCATGATAGCTGGGGCTATGACAGGCGGCGCAGCTCATGCGGCCGTCAGACGACACGCGCGTCTCAAAGAACAGTGCCTTGCCCAGATCCACTCTCGCTTGTGAGTGAGGATAGTCATCCACCCGCGCGGTGTCGGGCAAAGGTTTGAACAGGCTGCGTGCGCGCTCGAGTAAGTCTTTGTCGGTATCGGCCGCACCGACCACGCCGACCACCGCCGCAGCGAAGAGGGCAGACACCGTCAGCAGGGCTCGCTTGGGAATCTTGACTATCATCGACAGCTCCTGGAAGTAAGGGGATTGTTTTTATTATTGTCGGGTTGGCCAACGGTGCTCAATCGCCTTGAGATTGTGCTTCATTTCCTGTTGCCTCGCTGAGCTGCGGCTCGGGTTGTCAAAACGTTCAGAGTCGCAGGCCTTCTGCTGCACGGTGCGGGTAAAACCCTCTGACAAATCATGAAAAGCCTGATTGCGATGACTGGCGGGTCTCCTTACACTGGCCTACTACCCAATTAACCCATCCAGCCAATAAAAAAGGCCTCCCACGAGGGCCTAAGCATCCATGACACTGCCTGCCTTTTCTGCAACCGGCCTGAGGTCGCTGGCACTCGCCTCTCTGGCCCGGCTGTCATGCCGCCAGCTGCGGAGTGCCGGCCTGGCCTCTCTCGCCGCCGGGGTGTGTGCCACGGCGTTCGCCGCACCGGTGGGCTGGCAGGACGAGCTCGCTCCCATCGCTGACAGCGACTGGAGCCGCGCCCGGGCCGCGCATCTGCTGGAGCGAACCGGCTTTGGTCCCACCCCTGAAGAGATCGACCGCTTTGCCCGGCTCACGCCCCGACTAGCCGTGCGTCAGTTGGTGCGCTATCAGTCGATCGCCAACCCGCAGCCGCCGTTTGACGATTCGGGTGCTTTCGATCCCGGTCTTGAACCCTTTTCACCCTCTCGTCCGGCAGCGACCGAGCAGGCGCGCGATACCGGTGAAGCACTGGGTGTGAAGATCAAGCCCGAGGGTAATCGGCGTATTCAACAGGTGGCCGACCGCTACTTGTACTGGCTGCGCGCGACCAAGCTGGAAAGCCAGCGTGTCGCTTACTGGTGGGCGAATCGTATGCTGACCACCCAGCGTCCGCTGGAAGAAAAAATGACGCTGTTCTGGCATGGGCATTTCGCGACCGGCGATGAGAAGGTGCGCGACTATCGCAAGATGCTCAAGCAGAACGAGATGCTGCGCGCGAAAGCCACCGGCAATTTCCGCGATCTGCTGATCTCAGTCGCTCAAGACCCGGCGATGCTGGCGTATCTGGATGCTGCGGTCAACGTCAAGGGCGCGCCCAACGAGAACTTCGCGCGCGAGATCATGGAGTTGTTCACCATGGGCGTGGGCAACTACACTGAAGAAGATATTCGCGAAGCGGCGCGCGCTTTCACGGGTTGGAACTTCAAAGGACTGGCGTTCGTGGTCAACCCCGCGCAGCACGATGCGGGAAGCAAAACCGTGCTCGGCAAGACCGGCCATTTCGACGGTGTGCAGGTGATCGACATCATCCTGTCCCAGCCCGTTACCGCGGAATACGTCGCGACCAAGATCTATCGATACTTCGTGCGCGAAGAGGTCTCTCCTGAGCTGCGCGTCAAACTCGGCAAGCTCTTGCGTGATGCGCGTTACGAGATCGCCCCTTTCCTCGAAGCTGTTTTCAATTCTAAGGATTTTTACAGCGATGCCTCCGTTGGCACGCATATCAAATCGCCTGTCGAGCTGGTGATTTCTACTTATCGCCGTATGGGTCTCAAGGAAGTGCCCGGCATACCGGACTTCAATGATCTCACCGACGCCATGGGACAGAAGCTGCTGTTCCCGCCGAATGTGGCCGGATGGGCTAGCGGCCGCAGCTGGATCACGCCGGGTCTGCTGCTCGTGCGTGGCAATTTTGTGTATGACACGGTGTTCCCGGCCATCGATTTTGTGCCGCTGGACCGCGTGCCGGGCAGTCAGTATCAGATCACCTCGGTCGCCGAACAGCTCGCGCTGGGCAGGGATGTGACCACCGCGACCAAGCCCGAGGGCAAGGAGATGACGTCGATGTCCATGATGGCGGCGGATCGTGATGAGGATTTCAATACGCGTCTGGCGAGCTATCACGCATGGCGCAAGGCGATCGAAAAGGTCAAGCCGATTCCGCGTGCTCCCGCCAGACTGGATCTGTCGGGCATGGTGCGTGCTGCCGGCTGCAAGACCCCACAGGAAGCGGTTGATCATCTGGTCACACGATTTATTTCTGCGCCCATTGCGCCCGGTGTTCGCAAAAAAATCGCTGCGCTGCTGGCCGCCGATCTGGGTACCCAGGATCTGAAGGCCGCTGACACCTACATGGAAGATGCGCTGCGCAATGCGCTGCACGTCATTCTCTCACTGCCCGCCTATCAACTCGGATAACAACACACCGACATGACACATGCCAATCAACCGCACATCAATCTGACCCGTCGTCGGCTGCTGGGTGCACTGGCCGGTGCCGGACTCAGCGCCGGATTACCGTGGATGCCTGCGCAGGCGGCTGAACCCTCGCGCCGGATTCTGGTGGTCATGGAGCTCTCTGGCGCGAACGATGGCCTCAATACCCTGGTGCCCTACACCGACGATGCCTACTACCGTTTGCGGCCCACCCTCGGCATTCGTCCCAACAAAGTGCGCAAGATCGACGATCGTTTTGGTTTTTCGCCGGGCATGGCCGGTTTCGAGCGTCTGTACAAAGAAGGCCGCATGGCCGTGGTTCATGGCTGCGGCTATGATCAGCCATCGTTCTCGCACTTTACCTCCGCCGATTACTGGCGAACGGGTGTTCCCAATGGTGGCGAGCCCTACGGCTGGCTCGGTCGCGTGGCCGATGCGATTGATCCGCAGCTGACGCCGAATTTTCTGGTCAATATTGATGAGCGTCAGTCGCTGGCGGTACGCTCGGCGCGTCATGTGCCGGTGGTGTTTGATGACCCCGAGCGTTTCATGCGCAAGGGATTGATGCACAGCCGTCCTTTGCTCGATGCACCCGAGGCCGGTGGCCCGGCCAACCCATCGCAGCAATTTCTTGATGAGGTCGCGGGCAGCGCCCGGCAGGCGTCAAGTCTGGTGCGCGCAGCATGGGAAGCGTACAAGACACCTGTCGACTACGGCATCTTGTCGGTCGATCTGCCCAAGGTGGCAGCGATGATTCACGCAAACCTGCCGACCCGGCTGTACTACGTCAGCTATCGTCACAATGCATTCGACACCCATGTCCAGCAGGCAGAGCCACATCAGCGTCTGCTGACCTATGTCTCCGATGCAGTGGCCGGCTTCATGAAGGACATGGAACGCATCGGCCGCGCCGACGATGTCACCCTGTTGGCCTTTTCAGAATTTGGTCGCCGTGCCGCAGAGAACACCAGTCTGGGCACTGACCATGGCACCGCCAACCATCTGTACGTGATCGGCAAGCCGGTGAAGGGAGGCCACTACGGCCGCATACCCTCGCTGACCGATCTGGATGAGGGGGGTAACCTGAAATACACTACCGATTTCCGCCGCGTGTACGCCACCTTGATTGAGGGCTGGCTGCAGCATCCCGATAGCAAGAGCCTGCTTTCCGGCGACTTCCAGACCTTCCCGATATTTGGATAAATTCATGGCGGCACATTTCGATCTCCCGGATATCAAACTCTTCGTCAATATCGCCGAAGCCAACAGCCTCACGCGAGGCGCAGAGCGTTCGCACATGTCGCTGCCAGCGGCATCGATACGCATCAAGAACCTGGAAGAGGGGCTGGGTGTCAAGCTGCTGTATCGGACCAGTCAGGGTGTGACACTCACTCCACCGGGTCAGGCATTCATGCATCATGCGCGGCTCGTGCTGCAGCAACTGGCCGATCTGCGTGGTGATCTGGCCGAGTATGTGAAGGGCACGCGGGGTCATGTGCGCATCTTCGCCAACACCACGGCCATGGCCGAATTCCTGCCGGCGCTGCTGCCCAAGTTTCTGGCCTCGCATCCGGACGTGAATGTCGATCTCAAAGAGCGACTCTCGCATGACATTGTGCGCGCGGTCTCCGAGGACAAGGTGGATGTCGGTATCCTGGCCGGTAATGTGCGCACCGACGGCCTGGAGACCTTACCCTTCCGCGAAGACCGACTCGTACTCGTCACCTCAGCGACGCACCCGCTGGCTGAGCGCGGTCGTATCGATTTCAGCGAGGCGCTGAACCATGACTTCGTTGGCATGCTGGAGGCCAGCGCCATCCATTCGTTCCTTGCGCAAAATGCGAATAGCCTGAATCGCCCGATCAAGATTCGCATACAGGTGGGGAATTTCGAGACGGCTTGCCGTATGGTTGAAGCCAATGTCGGTATTGGTATCCTCCCGTATTCCGCCGCCAGCCGTCACGCAAAATCGCTCGACATTCGCACGCTGGAGCTGACAGATGAATGGGCAGTGCGCAAGCTGCAAGTCTGTGTGCGCAGCTTGCAATCGCTGCCTATGTTTGCGCGTGACCTGGTGGAGTTGCTGGTCGCTGAGAGCAAGGCGCATCCTCTGGAGACGGTCGATTAAGGTGCTGAGCGGGTTAATTCCTCTCGAAGCCCCCGTTACGAATTTCTGAATTGTTCACCAGAGTGGTATCGGTCACACTTTGCCGGGTGAGGGCTGCTGCGCAGCACGCCCACTGGCGTCTGTAGATCGGCACGCGCGATCCCTATCCCAACAGGACTTTTCATGTCAGTGTCTACCCACGATTATCAGGACATACGCGACGCGATCCGTGATTTGTGCGCCGAGTTCCCAGCAGAGTATTTCCGGCGCGTCGATGAGGAGCGTGCGTATCCTGAGACGTTTGTTGACGCGTTGACGCAGGCTGGCTGGCTGGCGGCGCTGATCCCGGTCGAATACGGTGGCTCTGGTCTGGGCATGGTGGAGGCCTCGGTGATCATGGAAGAGATCAACCGCAATGGCGGTAACTCCGGTGCCTGCCACGGTCAGATGTACAACATGGGTACGCTGCTACGCCATGGATCGACAGCACAGAAGGATTTTTATCTGCCCAAGATCGCCAGTGGTGAACTGCGCCTGCAATCGATGGGCGTGACCGAGCCCACCACCGGCACCGATACCACCAAGATCAAGACGACCGCCGTGAAGCAGGGCGATCGCTATGTGGTCAATGGACAGAAGGTGTGGATCTCACGTATCCAGCACTCTGATCTGATGATTTTGCTCGCGCGCACGACGCCGCTGGCGGAAGTGACCAAAAAATCTGAGGGCATGTCGATCTTCATCGTTGATTTGCGCGAATCGATTGGCAAGGGTCTGGAAGTTCGTCCGATCCGCAACATGGTCAATCACGAAACCAATGAGCTGTTTTTCGAGAACCTTGAGATACCCGCGGAGAATTTAATTGGCGAAGAGGGCAAGGGTTTCAAGTACATTCTCGACGGACTGAATGCCGAACGTGCATTGATTGCTGCCGAGTGCATCGGTGATGGCTACTGGTTCATCGATAAAGTGACCAAGTACGTGAACGAGCGAGTCGTTTTCGGCCGTCCGATTGGCCAGAACCAGGGTGTGCAGTTCCCGATTGCGAAAGCGTATGTGAACATCGAGGCCGCCAGTCTGATGCGATACAAGGCCTGCGAGCTTTTCGATGCGGGCAAGCCTTGCGGCGCGGAGGCCAACATGGCCAAGCTGCTGGCCGCCGATGCGTCGTGGGAAGCGGCCAACGCCTGCCTGCAGTATCACGGCGGCTTCGGTTTCGCGGCAGAATACGACGTCGAGCGCAAGTTCCGCGAGACCCGCTTGTACCAGGTCGCGCCGATCTCGACCAATCTGATTCTTTCTTACGTTGCCGAGCACATTCTCGGCATGCCGCGCTCTTTCTAGCCCAGTGGAGGACGTCTTGAAGACCAATGTCACGCCCAGTTCGCAGCTTGCCTATTTTGCCGCTGAGCTGAACTATGAGGACATACCGGCGGATGTGATGCGCCGTGCCGAAGACTTGTTCCTCGACTGGTTCGGTTCTGCGCTGGCCGGCAAGGTCGGGCGTCCGGTGCAAGCCATCGAGGCCTTCGCCCGTGAGATGGGGCCCAGGGATGGGGGTTCAGAGGTATTGATTTCCCGTCGCAAGACCTCGCCGGTATTCGCTGCGATGGTCAACGGTGCGTCATCACACTACATCGAGCAGGATGATGTGCACAATGGCTCGGTGTTTCATCCGGCTGCGGTGATCTTTCCGGCGGTGCTGGCGATTGCACAAGACCGGGGTCTGAGCGGTAAAGACCTGATGACTGCTGCTGTTGCGGGTTACGAGGCGGGCATACGCATTGGTGAGTTCATGGGTCGCTCGCACTACAAGGTGTTTCACACGACCGGTACCGTCGGCACCGTCGCGGCCGCTGTCGCGGTCGGACGACTGATCAATCTCACACCAGAAAAAATGCAGCATGCGATGGGCTCTGCGGGTACGCAGGCGGCCGGGCTCTGGGAATTCCTCAAAGACGCAGCCGATTCGAAGCAGCTGCACACCGCCAAGGCGGCCGCCGATGGACTGATGGCGGCGCTGCTGGCCGAGAAAGGCTTCTCCGGCGCCAAGCAAGTGCTTGAAGGCGCGAAGGGTATGGCGGCTGGTATGTCGCAGGATGCGAACGTCGCCTGCCTCACGGATCGTCTGGGTGAGCGCTGGGCGACCATAGAAACTTCATTTAAATTTCATGCGTCCTGCCGCCATACGCACCCCGCGGCGGATGCGCTGCTGCAGGTGATGCAGCAAAACGCGTTGAGGGCCGACCAGATTGCCTCCGTCACCACGCGCGTGCATCAGGGCGCGATTGATGTACTGGGGCCGGTGGTGGATCCGCGCACGGTGCATCAGGCGAAGTTCTCGATGGGGACCGTCCTGGGTTTGATCGCGCAGTATGGCAAGGCCGGCGTGACTGAATTCGAGCAGTCTTTCCGCGAGACGGAAGTGCAAGCGTTTCGCCAGCGCGTCAGTATGGAGCTCGATCCTGAAGTCGATGGCGCTTATCCCGCGCGCTGGATCGGCAAGGTCAGCGTGAAGACGTCTGACGGACGCGAACTGCATGGCCGTGTCGATGAGCCCAAGGGTGATCCGGGCAATACTTTATCGCGTGAAGAACTGGAGACCAAGGCAATTGCATTGGCTGAGTTCTCCGGCGCGGCAACCGCCCAGGAGATGCGTGCTTCCATGGAGGGCATCTGGCATATTGCGGCATCCAGGGCCGTGGGCGATTTGCTGCCGCCGTGGTCTCAGGATATCTGACTCACGCGCCCAACACCACGCGCTCCACAAACAACGCCAGGCCCACCGCCAGCACTATCGCAGACAAGCCACGCACCACACGCTCCTCATGCGTGGTTTTCCGCAGCTGCATCAGCAAAGGCACGGCAATCAGCACCGCCACCAACTGACCCGCCTCAACCCCCAGATTGAAATTGAGTAGCGACCAGATCAGGCTGTCTTTCGGCAAGCCGATGTCTTTGAGCACCGACGAAAAACCAAAGCCATGCACCAGTCCGAACAGAAAGCTGATGTGCCATCGGTGGGAGACGGCGAAGCGCGGAAAAAGGTTCTCGAACGCGACATAAGCAATCGATAGCGCGATCACGGCCTCGACCAGTGTCGAGGGCAGGGTGATGATCTCCAGCGCTGCTGCGCCCAGCGTGAGACTGTGCGCCAGCGTGAACGCGGTAATGATCTTCAGCAGTGATAAGAGATTGCCGCCGCACAGGATCAGCGCCAGCAGGAACAGCAGGTGGTCATAACCGGTCGCAATATGCTCCATGCCGAGCAGGAAAAAACTGCCTGCACCCTGCGGCGTTGCTGCGCCCGCGAGCGCGATGCGCGCCTCACGTGCCGTCGCTGAAAAGTTCTGTGAGCTACTGCCACCATTCCAGGTCACGACCGCGATCACGTGGTGTTTGTCGCCGAGCGCATCAGCCAGGTCATCGCGAATCAACAGTTCTTTCGGCGCTGCAGGGCACGCATATTCGACTTGCATGCCTTCTGGCTCGGCGGGAATGCAGGGCTGCTGATCGGCGGTGACGGTGATTTTTTCTCGAATCAGCCGGACCAGGGTGGCATCGTCGGTGCCCCCGGTGGTGGGCGTATAGCGGTAGATGACGCTGCTACCGTGAACACTCACCGAGGCAAAGCCGGTGGCGTCACCCGAGTGCGCCCATGCCGATGACAGCGATAGCAGGGCGATGAGCCCCAGTATGCGGCCTGCCCAGCGGCTCATTGGCGGCGGACGGTCACACCTTCAGGCGCAGCAGAGGGCGCCATGGCAGGCGCCGGATTTTTGCTCACTGCATCGATGGTCGCCATCAGACCGGTGATCTGGTACTCGGCAATGGTGACGGCCTCTGTCGCGCCCACCGGCAGCACATAGCGGCTGTAACCATCCGGGCTGACGATGCCCACCGCAAGACGAGTGACCGGATCGGACTTGCCCGGCGAGTACACCATGATCAGGATGTCCGGGCGGCTGACACCGAATTCATCGCTACCCGCCTGTAACGGAATGGGCTGTTCTCTTTGTGTGCGGCTGAACATCGTGATGGCCTGAGCGATGGTGTTCGCAGCCAGTGGATCGGCCTTGTGTGCGTGGGTCTTGGCGTCAGGACCATCTTGCTGGCCGTGATAGAACCAGGTCCCGGCATCGTCCCGCTCAAAACGGTGCAGCTGTCCTTTGCGCAGCACCTCGACCGCACCGATCTGATCCAGAGGAACCGGTATCAGAAATTTGTCGGGTCGTCCGGAGGATACCTCGACGCTGCTTGACAGTTCGCGCTCTTTCCAGATGATGATGGCGCCCAACACCGCCACTGCAACCCAGATCAGCAGCAACAGGCCACGGCGAGTGTTCATCGACGCCTCCACCAGACGGCAACACCTAATGCCGCCATCAGCAGCGGCACCAGAATCAGTGACATGATGAAAGTACCTTTCATCTGCGTATTGGTCATGCTGACCGTTGGCAGATCGAAGGTGCGTGGCTCCAGACCGATCAGGTTCTCGCGCATGGCGAGATAGTTTACTGAGTTCAGGAACAGCGCTCCGTTACCCAGGATGTGATAGAAGGAGTTGGTCGCGAAATCGGAATCCCCCGCGACGATGATGCGCGATGGCTTGCGCGAGGTGGTGATCTGCCGGGCTTCTTCGGCTTTCTCGCCGCGCAGCTCTTTCATGATGAGTGTGGCTGAGTCGACGGTGTTCGGGTTGAAGCTCGCGGCGAGCACCATGGTGAGCGGCCCCTGCTTGCTCGCCCCCTGAACAAACTCGGCCCGGGAGCGATCTGGCGAGGTGAAGCTTTTTTTCGATGAGTTGACCAGCGGTCGCACCCTCACACCGGGCACCGGCGTCGCCGTTGGCATCAGTGCTCTCACCCCAGGGAAGAACGTCAGCGCAAGCTTGGTCGTGACCTCGTGCCGGTTGTAGTCGGTCGCTGCCGGTGCCGAGACATCTGCCCAGAAATGACTGGCCTCGTCGATCACCAGACCTTTGTCGAGCGTGATGCCGTACTTGGCCAGGATGGGATCAAGTCCGACCTGAGTGAACGGATCGAGCAGGAATAGCCCGTTGTGTCCGCTGTCGAGGTACTGCTCGATGGCTTTGATCTCCTGCGGCAGGTAGGGTAGCGTGGGTCCGACGACGATCAGTACCGAGCAGCGCTCAAGGTTGGCCGACTTGCTCAGCAGTGAGACTTTTTCAACCACGTAGTTCATGGACTCCAGCGCCCCGCGGGCCTTAGCCGTGCCATGATTTTCGTGCATGACCACCTTGGTCTCCAGCCCATGCGAGTGGCCTGCGTTGCCCTCGGTATGATCATGCGACTCCAGACTGAACGGATCCGGTTCGCCATGCCCCTCGGTGAAGCAGGCAAGCTGCTGCTTGCCCTGAGTGACGCGCAAAATACCGTTGGCGATATCGGTTTCGGTAGGGCCGTTGACCGTGAGTTTGCGTCCTTCGCTTTCCATCAGCGAGGTGCCGGGAAATTCCACGCCGCGCATTTTGGCCTGCGAGGGATTGAGCATGGGATCAAACAGCTGCAGCGAGATTTTGTCGTTCTGAGAGGCGATTTGCTCGTACAGCTCGACGGTTTCACGCATGCCACGGTCGTGAAAGAACGTGATCTGCACGGGCTTGTCGATCGCCTTGAGCATGTGAACCGTCTGCGGCGCCAGTGAATGCTCGCGGTTGGCGGTCATGTCCAGACGTGCCGGAAACAGCGATGCGACCCACGCGATGGCAGCAAACAAGATCAGCAGCCCCAGGGTCAGCATCACGAGTTCGCCGCGCTGCCCGCGCACCAGCAGAGCCACCTCATCCCGCAGATGCCAGACAGCATAAGCAGACAGCCCTAGCCCGGTAAAGAGCAGTCCCATCGCCAGCAGAGAGGAATTGACGATCAGCGCGCTGGCGAATGCAGCGCCGACTAACAGCAACAAGCCTGAAATCAGTAACAGGCCATAACGAAATGAGGTTTCCATGGGTGAGATGCTGGGTAAATTCAGGCTAGCGGCGCAGTTGCAGGTAGCTGGTATTGAGCGTCAGCGCACCGGCAATCATTGCAGCAAAAAAGATCACGCCCTCCGAGCGCAGCAGGCCACGGATGAAGTCGGCAAAATGCAGCGCGAAGGAGAGGTGGGCCACCAGGTCGCGCAGCATCATGGATGATTGCAGCTGCTGCAGGTGGCCAACGAACCAGAAACCCAGCAGCACCGGTATGGTGATCAGTGCAGCGACGATTTGATTTTCGGTCAGCGCTGAGAAGAACTGGCCAATCGCGATGCAAGTCATCCCAAGCAGAATGAAACCAATGTAGCCGGACAAAATGTTGAGCGTCTGCGGTGTCCCGTACAAATACAAGGGCACCAGATTGATGCAGGTCGCGGCGGTCATCAACAGGAAGATGCTGACGGCACCGAGATATTTACCGAGAACGACCTGCCAGGTTTCCAGCGGCAGCGTCATCAGCAGTTCCATGGTTCGGGCGTTGTACTCTGCCGAGAAAATACGCATCGTCAGTACCGGTGCGATGATCAGGAGCAGGATACCCATGTTCTGCAGCGTCGAGTCCATGGTGCCGACGCCGGTCAGGAAGATGTTGTAGGTGAAAAAATAGCCGGTACCGAGCAAAAACACCGCAATCACGAAGTAGGCGATCGGCGAGCGAAAGTAGCCGAGCATTTCTTTCGCATAGATGGCTCTGAGGCCAGTCAGCGCGTTCATGCAGCCTCCTGGTGTCTATCGGTAGCGGGGGAGGCAGCGGCACCCTCATGACCGATGTAGCTCAGGAAAACGTTTTCCAGGGTGGGCTGGCGGCGCTCCAGGCGATACAACTCGCCGGCACCGGTGACAGCACGCGCGATGCGCGCCTCAATGCCATCGACGTTTTGTACCAGGCAATCGATACTCAGCACATTGGCACGCACCGGATGCGCGTGAATGACCAAGCCTGATACGCCCTCGACGGCGCGCAGCGATTGTTCAAGGGTATGGCGATCGCCGCTGGCGTCGACTACGACGCTGTTGCTCTGGTCTGCTTTGCGTTGCAAGCCTTCTGGTGAATCGACGGCGAGGATACGTCCACCGTGGATGATGGCCACGCGCTGACAGATCAGTGTGACCTCGGGAAGAATGTGGGTGGAGATGAGCACCGAGTGCTCGCGGCCAAAGTTGCGGATGACTTCGCGCGTCTCCTGGATTTGTCCGGGGTCCAGACCGGCGGTCGGCTCATCGAGCAGCAGCACATCGGGCTCACCTAGCAGCGCTTGTGCCAAGCCGGTACGCTGGCGGTAGCCTTTGGAAAGTTTGTAGCACTCCTTGGTGGTGACCGCTTCGAGCCGGCAGGCGGTGATCACACGCTCAAGATGCCGGGGAATCTGTGCCGCCGGTATGCCTTTGGCGCGCGCGACGAAGCTGAGGTAACTGGTCACATCGAGGATGTCGTAGAGGGGCGGGCTTTCGGGCAGATAGCCCAGTCGCGAAGCGGCCTGGTTGCGCTGAGTTGCCATGTCGAATCCGGCGACTCGGACAGTGCCTGAGGTCGCTTCGGTGAAGCCGGCAATCATGCGCATGGTGGTGGTCTTGCCTGCGCCATTAGGACCAAGGAAACCGACAATCTCGCCTTTTTTTACGTCGAACGAGATGTTGTGGATGATGGTTTTGGAGCCGTAACGTTTTACGACGTTATCGAGTTCTATCATTGCTGCCTTGGACTGCTCTGGTAAAAAAAAGCCCCCCGCGAGTCGGGGGGCTTTTCACTGCAAAAGCTACTGATTAATTATGCCACTTGTTGCCGTTCTTTGCGAACTGATCGGCATCGTGTGCCATGAACAGCTTGGTGCCTTCCAGATCGCGCATACGCTTGAGCTTGTTCAGCGAGTCGGTGTATGCCTGGATGCTGAAGTTCAGACCAGCAGGATAGCCGTCGAGGTTTTCCTGCATCCAGATCGCGTCTTGCGACATGATGACGGTTTGGCCGCTCTTGAGCTTGACCTTCATCGACTGGTGACCAAGGGTGTGGCCTGGCGTGGAGATGATCTTCACCGAGCCGTCGCCATACAGATCGTAGTCGCCGTCGATCTCATAGAAGTCATAGTCACGAGCCGACACCAGATCGTTCAGAACGAAGGTGCCGTTTGCAGCACGGCCCTGGAACTTCTCAGGCCAGTAGCCCTGATACAGCTCCTTCTTCTGGAACACGTGGACTGCCTTCGGGAACAGGGCAATGTTGCCGGTGTGATCAAGGTGGCTGTGGGAAGTAACAACCACTTTCACGTCATCCGTCTTGATACCCACTTTTGCCAGCTGCTGATCGATTACGTCAGAGCGCTTCTGGCTTGGCTTCAGGAAGTCGCAGCTGCCAGCAGCCCAGTACTGCTTGCAGTTGTCAGCGCCATCCGAGATCGCGACGTTGTTACCCGTGTCGAACACGACGACGCCTTTCGGGTGCTTCAGGATCCACATCGACACGGGGATCGTGATGTCCCTGGCTTTCGGGAAGGTCGGGATCAGGCCCTGGATGTTAAAAGGACCGAAGAAACCACTGGATGTCCAGTAGAGTTCCTGCGACTGTGCCGACGGCGCCGTGCTGATGCAGAGTGCTGCCAGCATGGATGCCAACAAACCGGTTTTTTTCATGGGTCTTCCTCCGTGGTGATGATAAATCGCCTTATTACGCGCGTTTTGGCCGATTTCCCGATGCGTTCTCTTGTTCTGTAGCGCAGGGCGCCGAGCCGATTTTTCTTGTTTTACGACCAAGAGAACAGACGTCTGGAGACCCAAACGACTGTTCTCTTGCTGACATGTTGCATGGCTCTTTTTTTCCTGTCAACCGCTAGTTACGATAGCCCTGTCATTGCATAACGAGACGCCTGCGCGAGCGGATGACTTTGTTGCAGTGCGATTTCATCGCAGTCAAGCGCATCGCATGCGGAATTAACGAGTGATTTGGTGCTGTGCGCCAGCGAATGTTAACGGATTCGTATTTTCAAAATGGGCTCTTTAAAAAACTCGGCTTGCCGAATGAACTCTGCTCGGTCAGACTTCTACGCTACCTGCAACGTTATTCATCGAGAGATAGTCATTTCGATAACACATTCGCTTCGGCTGCGCGCCAGAGCGTCACGACAGATCACAGCGCAGCTGCAAATCGCGAGGGCGGGCCTGTCGTCCCTGCTGCGCCTCAATGCAAACCACCACCCGACGAATCAACTACCTCAAAGGCTTTCTTCGCTGGAGATTTGACCCATGAAGCTACCTGTATTTTCTCGCCTGTTCGCAGGCATCGCAGCCGCGCTGCTCATGTCGGGCGCGATGGCGCAGGGCAAGCCCGCCGAGCTGAAAGTCGGTATTACGACTTTCCTCTCTGGCCCGGCCTCGGTATTCGGTGTGCCCGGCAAGGCCGCTGCCGAGCTCTACATCGAGCAGCTCAATGCCGCTGGTGGTATTGGCGGCGTGAAGATCGTTCCGACCTTCATTGATGAAGGCGTGGGTGCGGACAAGCTGCTCTCGGAATACCGTCGCGTCGTGCAAGAGGGCGATACCAAAGTGATGCTCTCGGCGATCTCCAGTGGCAACTGCAACATCATCGCGCCGGTGGCTGAAGATTTGAAAGTGCTGAATATCTTGTGGGACTGTGGTACCGAGAAAGTCCTGGAAGACAAGCGCTACAAATACGTCTTTCGCACGCAGGCCAATGCGACCACCGAGATGGTGTCCACGGTGCTGTATCTGCTCAAGACCAAGCCCGATCTGAAAACCATCGCTGTGATGAATCAGGATTATGCGTGGGGCCGCGATTCCTGGGAGCTGTTCCGCAACACGCTCTTGGCCATGAAACCGGATGTGAAAATCGTCGCCGAGCTGTTCCCGAAATTCGGCGCGACGGATTACTCGACCGAGATCAGTCGTCTGCAAGCGCTGCGGCCTGAGGTCATTCTCTCCACTGCCTGGGGCGGCGACCTCGACACCTTTGTGCGCCAGGCCTCGCAGCGTGGACTGATGAAGACCTCGCTGTTTGTGCTGCCACTGGCAGAAAGCTCGCTCGAGCGTCTTGGTCCGGCGCTGCCGGATGGTGTGATTGTCGGTGCGCGCGGCGATCACTATTTTCTGCATCCGCAGTACAAAGACGAGCCCAAGCTCAAGAATTTCGTCAAGAAATTTCAGGACAAGACGGGCGCCTACCCCATCTACTGTGTCTACCACATGATCCAGGGGCTTGATGGTCTCAAGGCCGGTATCGAAAAAGCGATCAAGGCCAACAAAGGTCAGTGGCCGAGCACCGAGCAAATGGCTGACGCCATGCGTGGCCTCGAATTCCGTGGCCTGACCGGCACCGTGAAGATCCGTGAAGATGGCCAGGGTCTGGAAGACCAGTTACTGGGTCTGACCCGCAAGACATCGGGCTACAATTTCCCCACACTGGAGAAGATCGTCATCTATCCGGCGGATCTGATCACGACGCCCGTCGGGCAAAAGTCGCCGGAGTGGGTGAAGACGCTCAAGCCTGAGCTGGTCAGCAACCCTCGTTTCAAGCAGTACTGATGGCGGTACTCACGCATGACACGCCAGCGCCGGTGTGTCACGCGAGCTAATTACCACACAAAAAAATCAAAAGGCGGCACATGGCGCAGGACATTTACATTCTGGCGGTGTTGGACGGTCTGTCCTACGCCGCCTTGCTTTTCCTGGTTGCGCTGGGCATGACGCTGGTGTTCGGCGTGATGAACATCGTGAACATGGCGCATGGCAGTTTCTATGCGCTGGGCGGCTACATGGCGGCCAGCTTGGGTTTGTGGGCGACATCGCAGGGTGCAGCGCCGGCCTGGTCGCTGCTCATTTTGCCGCTGGCGGCGATCATCATCGGCACCGTGTTCGGTGCGCTGATGGAAACCTCGCTGATGCAGCATATCTACAGCAAAGATCCCATCTTGCAGCTACTGATCACATTCTCTGCGTTCATGATCTTCGAAGATCTGCAGCGGCTGGTCTGGGGCACGCAGCCTTACTTCGTCTCTGACATCGTCAATTATCTCGGTACGACCGACGTACTGGGTATTACCTACACCCGCTATCAGCTGCTGGTACTGCCGGGTGTGGCCATCGCCGTGTTCGTCGCGCTGCGCAGCTTCTTGAAATTTTCCAGCATCGGGCGACAGATTGTCGCGGTGTCGCATAACCGCGAGGTATCGACGGCGATGGGCATCAATGTGAAGCGCATCTCGCTCATGACCTTCGTCGTGAGCTCCATTCTTGGGGCGCTCGCCGGCGCCTTGGCCTCGCCCACGGTGTCCTGGGTACCCGGCATCGGCGGCGAGATGATCGTGCTGTCGTTTGCCGTGGTGGCAACGGCAGGTCTGGGTCAGATCGAAGGCGCACTCGTGGCGGCGATCCTGATTGGTCTTGCGCGCTCCTTTGCGGTGTATCTGTTCCCCGAGATCGAAGTGCTGGTGCCCTTCCTGATCATGGTGCTCGTACTGCTGTTCCGTCCGCAAGGATTGTTCTCCGTCGCGCAGGCGAGGAGGGTGTGATGTCGCGCGCAAGCATCGTGGTGATTGTGCTCGCAGTACTCGCCTTGCTCTTGCCGGTTGCCATGCCCTGGGTCAAGACACCACTGATCCTTGGTACGGCATTTGGCATTGCCGCCTTGGGGATCTCGGTACTCATTATGTCCGGGCAGATTTCATTCGGTCATGCGATGTTTGTCTGCCTCGGCGGCTATGCCGTGGCTTTCATTGCAAGGCAATGGGCTCAGATCGATAGCGCCGTGCTGTTGCTCATCGGTGCTGCCACCGGTCTCGTGTTCGGTGTCGTGGTGGGTTCGTTTGTGGTGCGCTACCGCGCGATTTTCTTTGGCATGTTGAACCTCGCGCTATCGATGGTGCTGTTTGCCGCGCTCGGTAAATTTTTTAATCTGACCGGCGGCACCGATGGTCTGCGTCTGGAGCGCTCCCCCTTCTTTGGCATGACGCTGGGCCGTGATGCATTTGAAAGCGTGTTGTTGGTCGTGGGCGTGGTGTTGGCTCTGCTGTGCGGCTGGCTGGTGCATCGCTATCTGCGCTCGGTCGCCGGGCAGGCGCTGGCCGCGATCAAGACCAATGAGACTCGGCTTGAATATGTGGGGATCTCCGCCTATCAGGCACTGTGGATCGGCTACATCATCTCGGCGACCCTGTGCGGGCTCTCGGGTGCGATTTTCGCGATCGCGCAAGGGCTGGTCACGCCCGAGATGGGGTACTGGGTGCGCTCGGGAGAGATTGTGTTCGTCGCCATTCTGGGCGGCGTCGGTCATCCGGTCGGCGCGTTCATCGGCGCGGGCATCTTTGAATTCGTCAAACTGTTTGCGGCGGCCTACCTGACAGGTGCCTGGCAGATGGTGCTCGGCTTCGTGCTGATCGCCATGGTGTTCTTAGCGCCGCGCGGCATCTCGGCCATGCTGGAAGACAAACCCGCGCCCAAGCAGGAGCAAGCATGAGCACGCCACTGCTTCAGACCAAGGACCTGCAGCTGGCGTTTGGCGCCGTGGTGGTGGCGGATCATATCGATTTTTCGCTGAATGAAGGTGAGCGACTGGCCGTGATCGGCCAGAATGGCGCGGGCAAGACCACCTTCATCAACATTTGCACGGGCCTGATTCGCCCGCAAGCAGGACAGGTTTTTTTTGAAGGCAATGACGTCACCGGCATGTCACCGCGAGCCATTGCGCTGCGTGGCATGGTGCGCTCTTTTCAGCTGCCGCAACTCTTCACTGAGCACAGCGTGCGCGACTGCGTTCGGCTCGCTGCCGCTGGCAAGCGTAATACGCTCGGGCTGTGGACACCGCTGACCGGCGCCGTCGATAACGCCGAGGTCGACCATGTGCTGGAGATGGTCGGCCTTGCGCGACGCGCCGACGCACTCTCAGGTGCCTTGCCAGAAGGTCAGCGCAAGTTACTGGATATCGCTATGGCGCTGGTGATGAAGCCGCGCTTGCTCATACTGGACGAGCCGACCTCGGGCGTGTCAAGCGACGAGAAGCACGGGCTAATGGCGACCATCATGAAGGCTCTGGATCAGCAGAAGGTGAGTGCGATCTTCGTTGAGCATGATGTGGATATCGTCTCGCAGTATTCGACGCGGGTAGCCGCCTGGATCGCAGGCCGCATTGCGGCCGATGGCGTGCCGGCGCAGGTGCTGGCTGATCCGGAGATCCGCAAGAACGTGATCGGAGAATGAGATGCTGAAAATCCACCAGGCCAGCGCACGCATCGCCGGCATCACGGTATTGCGCGGCATCGAGACGGCGTTCTCTCCCGGCCAACTGCTGGCCGTGGTCGGACGTAACGGTGCAGGCAAGACCACGCTGTTGCGAGCGGTCATGGGTCTGTTGCCACTGTCCTCGGGCAGTATGTCGATCGATGGCACTGACATCACCTCGCTGCCCGGCCATCGCCGCACCGAGCTCGGTATCGGTTATGCGCCAGAAGACCGAGGGATGTATCCCACCTTTTCGGTCGAGGACAATCTTCGCTTGCCCTGCGAGGTGCTGGGTTTGCCTGAGGCGGAGATCAGACGACGCCTTGAGCGTGTGCTCGATGTGGTGCCACAGCTCTCGCCTATGCTGGCGCGCTCCGGCGCGGCCTTGTCTGGCGGGCAGGGCAAGATGGCCGCACTCGGCCGCGCGCTGATGGCAGGCACAAAACTGGTGCTGCTTGATGAGCCTTTCCAGGGGCTCGCCCCGGTGCTGGCCAATCAGTATGCGGAATCTCTGCGCAAGCTGCATCAGCGCGATCCCGCGCTGTGTATCGTGGTCACCGAATCGAATCGCAGCTTGCTGCGCGACTTGCCCGATGCGACGCTGACCCTGGAGCGCGGTGAGCTGATCGCGGGTGAGACGCTGACCCACTGAGGCAAACATTTTTTCTGACATAAGCAAAGTAATAAAAAATCGGAGAGATCAAGACTATGGCAACCCTGCTCATCGATGGTACTTGGGTGTCAGCCACCGGCGGACAGACCCTAGATGTCATCAATCCCTGCGACGCCACCGCCTACGCAAAGCTCGATCGCGGCACGGCAGCCGATATTGATCTGGCGATCAAAGCGGCGCGGCGCGCCATGGACGGCGCCTGGGGCAAGCTGACTGCGACGGAGCGCGGCCGCATTCTGACGAGGGCGGGTGAACTCATCATCAAGCACGCCGAGGTGATTGCCCAGACCGAGGCCCGCGATACCGGCAAGCCCATGTCCGTGGCGCGGGCAGACGTGGTCGCTGTTGCGCGTTATTTCGAATTCTATGGCGGTGCCGCGGACAAGCATCATGGAGAGCAGCTACCCTATCTGAACGGCTATAACGTGCAGATTGTCCGTGAGCCGCGTGGTGTGGTCGGACTGATCATTCCCTGGAACTATCCGGCCCAAATGTTTGGACGGACCGTTGCACCGGCGCTTGCTGCGGGAAATGCCTGCGTGCTCAAGCCCTCCGAAGATGCGTGCATGTCTGGCTTGAAGCTCGCCGAGATTCTGATGGAAGCCGGATTGCCAGCGGGCGCCTTGAATCTGGTCACAGGCTATGGCTACGAAGCGGGCGCTGCACTGACTGCGCATCCTGATGTCAATTATGTGAGTTTCACCGGCTCACCTGAAGTCGGCACCATGGTGCAAGAAGCCACGGCAAAGCATGCCGTGCCTTGCGCACTGGAGCTGGGAGGTAAATCGCCGCAGATCGTGTTTGAAGACGCCGATCTCGACAAGGCGCTGCCCATTATCGTGAAGGCGATTACGCAAAACGCCGGTCAAACCTGCTCGGCGGGCAGCCGTTTGCTGGTGCAGGCAAGCATCTACGACACCTTCATCGTCCGTGTGGCTGAAGCCTTCAAGCAGGTCCGTGTCGGCACGCCAGAGATGGATCTCGATTGCGGCCCGATCGTCAACAAAAAACAGTTCGATCGAGTCCATGGTTTCATCGACGAGGCGATCAAGTCGGGCGTTCCTCTGCTGGCGCAGGGAACGATCGCAGAGGGCTGCTCGAAGCAAGGCTATTTCATTGCGCCCGCACTGTTTGGCGCCGTGCCGCGCGACCACCGTCTGGCCTGCAAGGAGGTGTTCGGCCCGGTGCTGGCGGCGATGCCTTTCAATGATGAAGCAGACGCTGTGCAACTGGCGAATGCTACCGAGTACGGTCTGGTCTCGGGTGTCTGGACGGAGAATGGTGGCCGTCAGGCGAGAATGGCCAAGCGCATTCAGACCGGTCAGGTCTTCATCAATTGCTATGGCGCTGGCGGTGGTGTCGAGCTGCCGTTTGGTGGCATGAAGCGCAGCGGCCATGGTCGCGAAAAAGGTCTCATGGCGCTGGAAGAATTTAGTACGACGAAAACGATCGTCCTGCATCACGGCTAAACAGCCGATCACAGGCTCAGTCAGTAATTCACTCAGTATCATCGGAGACACTATGGGACAGCTTCAGGGAAAAGTAGCCATCATCACCGGCGCTGGTAGCGGCTTTGGCGAAGGGATGGCAGAAGCCTATGTGCGCGAAGGCGCGAAGGTCATCATCGCTGACCTGAATGCCGAGGCGGGCGAGCGCGTGGCCAAGGCATTGGGCGCGAACGCGACAGCGGTGGCAACCGATGTCGCGAATGCCGATTCGGTCCATGCCATGGTCAAGGCCTGCGTCGATGCCTTCGGTACGCCGGACATCGTGATCAATAATGCCGGTACCACGCATAAAAATCAGCCCATGCTGCAGGTCGATGAAAAGACCTTCGATCGCCTGTTCGCAGTTAATGTGAAATCGATCTATTACATGGCGCATGCCGTGATCCCGCTCATGCGCGCGCGGGGCGAGGGGGGTGTGATCATCAATGTTGGCTCGACGGCAGGGATCCGTCCGCGCCCCGGCCTGTCCTGGTACAACGGCTCGAAAGGCGCGGTGAACCTGCTCTCAAAAGCGATGGCGGTTGAACTGGCGCCGGACAAGATACGCGTCAATGCCCTGTGCCCGGTCATGGGCGCCACGGGCTTGCTGGGTGATTTCATGGGGGTGCCGGATACGCCGGAAAACCGGGCGAAGTTTGTGGCGACCATTCCGCTCGGACGTTTCTGCGAGCCACGCGACATGGCGGCCGCCGCGGTGTTTCTTGGCACGGATGCCGCAGCGTTTTTAACGGGTCTGGAGTTCCCTGTAGATGGCGGTCGTACGATCTGACTCACCAGACAAACCAGTCAAACTTGGAGAAAGCTGATGAAGACCCGCGCCGCTGTACTGCATACCCTGGACCTGAAAGCACCCTTTGCCGACAGCAAGCCGCTGAAGATCGAAGAGATCGAGCTTGATGATCCCGGTGCTGGTGAAGTGCTGGTCAAGATGACCGCTGCCGGTTTGTGCCATTCCGATCTGTCGGTCATCACGGGCGTGCGACCGCGTCCGGTGCCGATGGCGCTCGGTCATGAGGCCTCGGCGACGGTCGTCAAGGTGGGCGATGGCGTGAGCCATCTGAAGGCAGGTGACCGCGTGGTGCTGGTGTTCGTGCCCAGCTGTGGCTCGTGCATGCCGTGCCAGGAAGGTCGTCCGGCGCTCTGCGAGCCAGGCGCGGAAGCGAATGGCAAGGGCACGCTGCTCTCAGGTGAGCGTCGTTTACATTTGGGTCCGCAGGCGGTGAATCATCACGTCGGTGTGTCGGCCTTTGCCGAGCATGCGGTGGTCTCATCGCGTTCTTGCATCAAGGTCGAGGCCGATATCGATCCGGTGGAATCGGCCCTGTTTGGCTGTGCGGTGCTCACCGGCGTGGGTGCCGTGGTGAACACAGCCAGAGTCCAGCCCGGTCAGACAGCGGCGGTGATCGGTCTGGGCGGTGTTGGCATGTGCTCCTTGCTGGGCGCGGTGGCGTCTGGTGCGCGCGACATCGTGGCCATCGATCTGAATGACAAAAAACTCGACGTCGCACGCGAGCTCGGCGCGACCTTCACCGTGAACGCACGCGATCCGGAGGCGGCGGCCAAGGTGAAAGAATATACCCGGGGCGGTGTCGATTTTTCTTTCGAGATGGCCGGCGTGATTCCGGCGATGGAGCTGGCCTATCGTGTCGTGCGTCGCGGCGGCACCACCGTGACTGCCAGCCTGTTTCATCCTCAACATACCTGGCCCATTCAGCAAGTCAGCCTGGTGGCAGAGGAGCGTACGATCAAGGGCAGCTACATCGGCTCGTGCGTCCCGGCGCGCGATATTCCGCGTTACATTGGCCTGTATCAGCGCGGCAAGCTGCCGATCAACAAGCTGCTCGGCGAACGTCTTTCACTGGAAGACATTAACCGTGGCTTCGACAAGCTTGACGCCGGCGAGAGCATGCGCGATCTGGTCGTGTTCTGATTATTTCTGGGTGGCGGTGGCGGCCGCCGGCCTGGGCTTGCCCTGCGCATCCGATATCCGGTACTTGGTTCTCCGGTCTCCCATCAGGTCACGTAAGTCACGAATGCTCATTTGCGTGACTTCATGCATGCGTATCAGCAGGGATGCGCCGACCGGCAAGGTGCGATGACGGATCTTGCTGATCACGGGGGGCGCGACCTCCAGTGCGCGCGAGAGCGCCGCATCATTTTTCAGCTGCATTCGTTCACGCAAGGTATCGAGCAGAAGATTGGGGTTGTAGGTGGGTTGGGATGAGAGCTCATGCGACTGCTGCGGCTTGGTATGCTGTCTTTGCTGGTGGGCCATGATGTTCCTCGCAGATGATGTTGTCGGAGCCAGCATGAACGCACCGGCTTGCGTAAACGACATGACCCGCTCGGCAGGCAACAAGTTCCGTAGCTGTCAGCACCTCAATGATCGGGCATCGCGCTTCTGCAACCCGATCGGAGAGAGCCTGCGCTCTGAAGGCTCTCCCCGCAACCCCTCCCGAGGCTCTTCCAAAGGCTCCTACCAGAGGCCCAGGCCGTAGGGGTGCTGCATGGCCATGTGCGGTGACATCATCTGTCTGAACGAGGCGTAGGGGTCCAGCGTGCCGACGCCGCCAAAGGTCTGAGGCATCATTCGTGGCGGTTCGCGGTAGAGGCTGCGAAGCACCTGCATGACCTGTGGCGAGAGAGCCTGACTACTGACCGCGGTGCCCAGCAGCGGTGTCGGATGCGCCGGAGCCAGACCCACCGCTCTCAACACATCGGGCAGACCGAACCCGGTACGCCGCTGGTCGCCCACCATCACCGGCCGGCAGGACAGTTTGATGATCTGAAACAGGCGCTCGACACGCTCTGCGCTGCGCGGGCTGGTGCCCTGAAAATCCGGATGGTGCGCCAGCACCAGCGCCGCCAGCCCGGTAATGTGAGGGGCGGCCATCGATGTGCCGTCCCAGGCGGCGAAGTTATTGTCGGGTACCGAGGAAGTGACGGCCACGCCGGGTGCGCAGACATCGATCTCTTGTCCGAAGCAACTGAAGCGCGCCGAGAAAAATCCATTCGAGTCGATCTGGGGTGTGATCGTCTGCACGTGATAACTGTCTGCAGGGAATTCATTGAGCTTGCCTATCGCGGCTACGGCCAGCACATGCGATGACGATGCCGGGTATTGCACCGGACCGCCAGAATTACCGGCGGCGACAATACAGGCGATGCCAGCTTGCTTGGCGCGCAGGATTTGCTGTTCCAGTGCCTCCGAGGGCTCTGCGCCACCCAGACTCAGATTCACGACATCGATCTGTTTTTCAATGCAATACTCAAGCGCATCAATCAGCTGGCTGATCTGCCCACCGGGGAAAAGCTTGCAGGCATGGACTTCAGCATCGGGGGCGAAGCCGCGTATCCCCCAGTCTGAGTCCATTCCGGCAATCACACCGGCGCAATGGGAGCCATGCGATATCGTGTCCATATTCCAGCCGCTGCTGAGGTTCTTGTTGATCACGTCGTAGCCGCGGGTGATTTTCGATAAATCCTGATGCGCATTCGCTGCGCCAGAGTCGATAACGGCGATGCGTATGCCCTGTCCCCGGTAGTGCGTGGGGAGCTGATCCAGTCGCATGGCTTTCTGGCCCCAGGTCAATTGTTGCTGGGCGGGGAAGTTCGCCAGTGAAGGCCAGTCAGAGAGCGCACGCAGGCCGATGACATTCATTTCGCTGCTGCTGATATCGGGCTGCTCCTGACTGAAGCTCCAGTAATCGGCACGTGGCTTGACGTACAGCCGGCGCAAGCTTTGCGAGGTCTCCCCGAACAAGGTGAGCTTGACGCGGCCGCTGCTGTCGGTGATGCCCGTCGCCGGCAGCAGCGATCCGAACAAATAGACCTCGGCATCTTTGACGGGCGTGTTGTTGGCACCCAGGACAAGCAACTCGGCGACCAAGGGCGACCCGGTGGTGGGCATGTTGCAATTGACGAGCGAGGTGTGCGGATAGTTCACATCCAGCAGCTGCAAGGGCTGGTCGCGCTCGACTATCAGCTGTCCCTGCGATTGCAGTGTCAGCGCACTGGCTTTCTCATCGCTCATGCGCGCAATCAGCACGGCGAGGCCATCCGGTGCGCCGGTTGCCATCGCGCCGACACCGGATCGTGGTCCGATTTTATCGATCACCTCGATATCGGGACTGTCGCGTAGTACCTGTTCGACTGCAGAGAACTGCAGCGGCGAGAGCCCCATCATCTGCATGCCGGCTACCCGGCGTGGTGCAATCACGAACTGTCCTTTGCGCTGTTTTACCGAGTGCTGCCGGTTGTACTGTGATGCGGCGGCGGTGTCGGGTGTGCTGGTTTGCGTGCCGCTGGTCGCGGACTCTGATCTTGAAGCCATGTTGATCCTTTCTGTCAATGAGCCGCGCAGCACATCTGCCTCGTGCTGCATGTTTTATGAGTTGCCGAACATCGATAGCGGTTGATCCGGCTCGATCTTCAGATCGGCAGACTGTGCGAATAGCCGCTGCAATTCAGCGGCTTTGGTGTGCGCCATGTCGTACACCGCTGTGTGCGGCGCACTGACGGGCCCCAGGGTATCGATCAGCTGCAAGCCAGGATCCAGATCGCTGGATCGAATGAATTGGCTGAGCTTGCCGGTATCAGCGGCGCTGATAAGGTAGCGGCCCGAGCCGGGCCCGCCTTCGATTGTGCGCATGGCGATGTCCAGTGAAATCGCCCACCGCATGCGGCAGGCGTGGCGTACCTACCCAAGCGCTTAGTGCAGCGTGGGTTGCCCGGTCGAGTAAGCTTGCTGAGCGCCGCTCTGGTAGGGCTGCTGCTGTTGCTGCGCCAGTTGCTGAAGCATGGCTTGCTGCAGCATCGCCTGTTGAATCGGATCCATCTGGAACGGCAGCAGGCGAGCCAGTTGGCCCACCGCGCTGCCTATCGTGCTGCCCACGCCCGGCTGTCCGAAAAGACTACCGATGGCGCTGCCTAGCGGCTGACCAATCTGTCCCAGCAGATTGCCGAAGATCCCCTGAGGCGCGAGCTGCTGCATCTGCTGTTGATACAGTTGTTGTGCATAGGCTTGCTGGAGCTGCTGCATCGGATCCATCTGGAAGGGCAGAAGCCTGCCCAGCTGTCCTGCCGCACCACCTATCGTGCCACCCAGTCCGGATTGTCCGAAGATACCCCCGATGGCACTGCCCAGCGGTTGGCCGATTTGTCCGAGCAGGTTACCGAAGAATCCCTGAGGCGCGAGTTGTTGCCATGGCTGCTGCTGCAGTTGTTGCGCATACGCTTGCTGGAGCTGCTGCACCGGATCCACCTGAAAGGGCAGAAGTCCGCCACCGATGCCGCCCGTCACATGGCCAATCTGACTGCCCAGGCTGGCATTACCCAACAAGCCACCGATGCCTTTGCCGATCAGGCCACCGAGTGGTGCACCGATCAGGCCACCCCAAAAGCCTTGAGGGACCAGTTGTTGTCCGCCATAGCCACCCCACTGCTGAATGCCATTCATAGTCGCTCCTCTTGTCTCGAAATGAAAAAGATGAGCTCACGGCAGCTTCTTGCCGCGAGTCCACGGCGTTGCGCGCAATGCGCATCACCTGGAGCGTATGGTGGTCACGAATGAGAGGGGAATGCAAACGAATCGCGTGAGCGATTGAGCGTACTCAAACGTCACTCGCAGTTTTGAATGCAGATCAAATGCGGCGCAGACATTTTTTAACACGACGAAAAAAAACCGTGCATGCCGGTAGCAATGCACGGTTCGAAGCGCGAAGCACAGACGTCTTACTTCACCAACAAGGTAAAGGGGTGCACATACGCTTGCAGCGTTACCAGCAGACCCACCAGGGTGGCCAGTGCGATCGAATGGAAGAACACGTAACGCAGGATCTCGCCCTCGTGGCCGTACCATTTGGTCGCGGTCGA
This sequence comes from Oxalobacteraceae bacterium, assembly GCA_046090895.1. Classification (GTDB taxonomy): domain Bacteria; phylum Pseudomonadota; class Gammaproteobacteria; order Burkholderiales; family Burkholderiaceae_D; genus Pernthalerella. The sequence continues at coordinate 35,584 of JBJTAS010000036.1, forward strand.
GGCCACGACGATGGATTGCGCATCCACCATTTTGCCCATTACACCGCCCGAGGAATTTGCCGCCGCCATCAGCACGGGGCTCAGTCCGAGTTGTTCGGCCGACGTCCGCTGCAAACCGCCGAACAGCACATTCGATGCGGTGTCGGAGCCCGTAAGCGCCACACCGAGCCATCCAAGCAAGGTACCAAAGAAGGGATAAAACACGCCCGTGTTGGCGAAAGCCAGGCCCAGCGTGGAATCGACGCCCGAGTAACGGGTTGAGTAGCCCAGCGCGAGCATCGCGGCGATGGTCAGCAGAGAATAGCGCAGCAGCTTGAGCGTGTCCCAGTACACGGCCAGCATCTCGCGCACACGGTAGCCCATGAGGAAAGCAGAGACCACTGAGGCAATGAAAATACCGGTACCGGTGGCCGATAACCAGTTGAGCTTGAAGATGGCTTCTTCAATCTTGGGAGCCGCAGCAACCGGCGGCATTTTTTGCACCAGCATGTGCAAGTTGGCCCATTCAATCTTGATCAGCGAGAGGCTGTCGAGGTATTTCTTCCATTCCGGTATGCCCCAGAGCAGAACGATGACGGAGAGGATCAGCCAGGGTGTCCAGGCATCCATGACTTCTTTACGGGTGTAATGATGACCAGCGGCGACCGGCGCTCCTTGGGCTTCGCTATCGTCGATCTTGCCAGAGGCCGACGTCCAGATTTCTTTTGGCTGCCAGAAGCGAAGGAAGATGGTCAGGCACACCATGGAGCAGACGGCGGCGCCGACATCCACCAGCCAGGGTCCGTGGTAATTCGAGATCAGGTACTGTGGCACCGCGAAGGTAATACCCGCGACAAAAATCGCTGGCGCGATCGCCAGCATGCCGCGCACACCGCAAAAAGCCCAGATCAGCCAGAAAGGCACGATCAGCGAGAACACGGGCAGCTGACGGCCGACCATACCCGAGAGCTCGAGCATGTCGAGGCCGGTCACCGCAGCCAGTGCAATGATCGGTGTGCCGAGCGCACCATACGCAACAGGTGCCGTGTTCGCAATCAAAGACAGCCCCGAGGCCGCGAGCGGCGCGAAGCCCAGGCCGATCAGCATGGCACCCGTGACAGCCACTGGGGTGCCGAAGCCACCGGCACCCTCAAAAAACGCGCCAAACGAAAATGCGATCAGCAGCAGTTGCAGACGGCGATCACCACTGATGCCCGCGATGCTTTCGCGAAGAATCGTGAACTGACCCTTGCGGTCGGTGAGCTGATACAGAAAGATCACATTCAGAATGATCCAGCCAATCGGGAACAGCCCATCCGCCGCGCCACACAAGGCTCAACAAACAGCGACCGGGGCGGGCATCGTGAAGCCCCAGATCGCCACGACCAGCGCAGCGACCAAGCCCATCAACGCAGCGACATGGGCTTTGATATGAAAGAACGCCAGTGCGGCCAGCATGACCACCACCGGAATAGCCGCCGCCATCGTGGACAGCCACACGTTGTTGAACGGGTCATATATCTGTGACCACATAGAGATCTCCCCTCGTCAGGTCGGGTTATTTTGCAAGTCTCGCATCATATTGAACCGCTGAAACCTTGTCCACGCGTTTACGGCCATAGCCCGACCGATCTCATCGGCGGACGGTGAAAATTCTTGTTGGACGTTTGAAAAAAATTTCGTTCGTCGACAATACGTGACAGCGAGGGTGAGACTTGTTATTTGTATATCGTTTCTCAGCGCTGCGCCGTCTGCACAGGGCCAAACACGGCCGGGAAGCCCGAGGGGAGGCATCGGTAGTATTGCGGCGAGCCTGTGACGGTGCCACCGAGTTCTGCTGCTGCACGCCACGGCCAGCGCGGGTCGGCGATCATCGCTCGCGCAATCGCAATCAGGTCGGCCTTCCCGCCAGAGAGTATCGCTTCTGCCTGAGCGGCTTCGGTGATCAGTCCGACGGTCATGACGGGAATGGAGACTTCTTTTTTGATCCGCTCGGCAAAGGGCACCTGATACCCCGGGCCCAGCGCGATTTTTTGCACAGACGATACGCCCGCCGAGGAGATATCGAGAAAATCAGCGCCAAGCGCCTGTAGGCGTCGCGACAATTCGATGCTTTGATCGACATCCCATCCGCCGTCGACCCAATCGGTCGCGGACAAACGTGCACCCACGGCCATGTCAGGTCCGGCGGCCTCGCGCACGGCCTCAAAGATTTCCAGTACGAAGCGCAGGCGGTTGTTGAGCGAGCCGCCATAGTCGTCGTCTCGCTGGTTCGATAACGGCGACAAGAACTGGTGCGCAAGATAGCCGTGCGCGGCGTGGACTTCAATCGCATCCAGACCCAGCTGGCGTGCATGATGCGCCGCGTCGGCAAAGGCGGCTACCAGCGCCCTGATGCGCGCAACGCTGAGCGCCACCGGAGCCAGTTCGTCGGGTTTGTGAGGCAGCGCAGAGGCAGAGACAGTCTCCCATCCGCCTTCTTCAGGGGTCATCAGCGCGCCACCCTCCCAGGGTCTGCGGCTGGAGCCTTTTCGTCCCGCATGACCCAGCTGAACCGCCAGGCGGATGGGTGAGATCGCGCGTATCGAGTCGACGACCGACTTCATCGCTGCCACGTTCGATGCGGAGTACAGCCCGACACAGCCCGGGGTGATCCTGCCCTCAGGGGTAACGGCGGTCGCCTCAATACACAGCAGTCCAGCCCCCGACAGTGCCAGCGAACCAAGGTGGGCGTGGTGCCAGGCATTCATGTCGCCATCCACCGCGGCGTATTGGCACATGGGCGAGATCATGAGGCGATTCGGAAGGGTGAGACGGCCCAGTTGAATGGGTGAAAACAGCAGGGGTGCGGTCATGACAGCCTCTGGTAGCTGCCGCCTGTGGGTGCGGCGGCTTATTGCAAAGCCGAAACTTTATGCTTTATTCAGGGCTTGTACAAGTATTGACGCTGGGCCCAGGCGGCGAAAAAAAAACTCTCCCGATGGGAGAGTTGAAACCTAAAGGGGGATTTAGGTTGGAGAGGAGACAGCAGCAAGCCCCTCACCGCAAGGCTATCGGGTATTGATTTTCAGTATTTGATCTCGCTCAAGATTCAATCATTGCCAAGGGCACTCGCGACGTGCACGCGGATGAACTCGCGTTACGTTTTTTTGGCATGCGCGGTCGACTGCGGCAGGAGATGGCCGAGCTTGCTCGCCTTGGTGGCGAGATAGCGCGCATTAAATCGGGTACCGCTGGCGATATGCTCGATGCGCTCGACATCGATATCCAGCGTTTTAAGCGCATCGATCTTGCGAGGATTGTTCGTCATCAGGCGCAGCGAGCGAATGCCGAAATGACGCAGCATGGGAGCGCACATGGCGTAATCGCGCAAGTCATCGGCAAAGCCCAGCTGGTGATTGGCCTCGACGGTATCGGCACCCGCTTCCTGCAGTCCGTAGGCGCGTATCTTGTTGACGAGGCCAATGCCTCGGCCTTCTTGTCGTAGGTAGAGCAGCACGCCACGACCCTCGCTCGCAATTTGGCGAATCGCCGCCTCGAGCTGGGCACCGCAGTCGCAACGCTGACTGAACAAGGCGTCGCCGGTCAGGCATTCGGAGTGCAGGCGGGCGAGTACCGGCTGGCCATCGTCAAGCTTGCCCAAGGTCAGCGCGAGATGCTCTTTGCCGGTGCTTGGGTCGAGAAAGGCATGCAGCTGAAACGTCGCCCAGGGCGTAGGTAGTGCGCAGCTGGCGACAGGTTGAGGCGCCGCATCATGCTGGGCGTTCTGAGGGGAAGACATAGGGGATACGGCCATAGGGCAACAGTGAAAACGCGGCGAATCAAGGCGGCTCGCCGCATTGTCAGCACATAGCAGCGATTATGCCGCAATCAGGGCTAGCCTAGCGCCAAGACTGCCGGCGAGCGCGGAACAGGCGGCTGTTTTTTATGCCGTGACAGGTGGGTATGGCAGGCTCATGGATCTGATGCCCAGACTGTCGTTCAGCCTGGGCAAGGGCATCAGGCGGGCAGGTCAAAGAGCAGCAATTCAGCGTCATTGGCCTGGCGCAGCTCGACCTGGGTTTGGTCCCGAATTTTCAGGGCATCCCCGCCGCCGAGCGAAATGCCGTTGGCCTCGATGGTGCCGCGGATCAGGTGCAGGTACGCCATGCGACCCGGTGCCAATGGCAGAGCGAGCGCGGTTCCTGGCTCGGGCACCGAGGCGTACAGCCGCGCATCTTGATGAATGCGGACCGAGTTTTCTGCGCCATCGGGTGAGGCAATCAATCGCAATGTGCCACGCTTGGTGTCCGCTTCGAAATGCTTTTCCTCGTAGCTCGGTGCGATACCCTTGACCGAGGGCTGTATCCAGATCTGAAGGAAGTGCACCGGGCTCTTCTCTGAGTGATTGAACTCACTGTGCATCACGCCACTGCCCGCGCTCATGCGCTGCACATCCCCATAGCGAAGCACAGAGCCATTCCCCATGCTGTCTTTGTGCGCCAGTTCGCCATCAAGCACATAAGAGATGATCTCCATGTCCCGATGACCGTGCGTACCAAACCCTTTGCCGGGCATGACCCGGTCCTCGTTGATGACCAGAAGCGGTCCGAAACCTGTGTGCGCCGGGTCGTAGTAGTGGCCAAAAGAGAAGCTGTGCTGCGAGTGCAGCCAGCCCAGATCGGCCAGACCACGGTCACTGCTCTTGCGTATCTCGCTCATCACGGCTTGGTTATCCTCGCTAGGTTGTTAGCGGACGCGGATGATCTTTTTCATTCCACCAACCGTAAGTCGCGACATCTTGGTTAGCTTCCAGATCAGGATACCCGGCGTCCGGCGTATGCGCATGCCGCAGCACGTATCCTGAATTATAAGTGTTGGTCAAGATGAACTGGCAACGGCTGACGGCTTCGATCTTGAACCGCAGCTGAAACATCGTGACCCGGATATTGCTGCCCTCTGTGGATCGGCCAGCGATCTTGAACAGCAGATGGATGTCCTCGATGGGTATCACGGCACCAAAATGATGCAGAAACAGCTCAGCCACCGAAACTTCCGAGACGGTCAGCTGCGTGGAATTGCCGCCGTAGCACAGCAGTCTTGATTCTGGCAGCAAGGTGAGGATGCCATAGCCCAGCTCAGATCGCAGTCGTTGCTGACGCTTCATTCCGGTGAACATCCGGCGCACCAGGTCGTTGATGGAGGCCGGTTCTATCATCCAGTCTGAAATAATGTGCGGCATATCCAGAAGTTCGTTATTCGGGATATCGTGTTTGAGTATCAGGATCAGCGGAGCCAATTCATGCTCAAGGTCGTACATGGACCGAACATTCAGCGACTCTCTCTGCTCTATAGTTCTAAGGTTTTCAATAACCACCACATCATCGACTTCCATCAGAACGAAAGATAATTCGCCGTTCTCGTTGTCGAGGCAGGACGAATCAAAAGGGGGCTCCAGCTCGACGATATGCCAATGGATAATTTTTCCTTGACTCGAGGCTCTGGGAAAAGGGGAATTCGCCGATGCCAGTGCACGGGTCACACGGTGATACAGGGATGCTCCCATTACTTTCAACAAGATCTTCAATGGCATGTCCTCCAAGATTGAATGGTTTGCTGATTCAGGTGTAATACGTTTGTTCAGTCGTCGATCAGTACGGTGCCGTGCCAGTCCTTCATGTTCTCCCACCAATTCAGCTCCAGCAGTCTGGCCCTTTCGGGGGAGGCATACAGCCGGATCTCCACCTCCGAACACCATTGCTCCCCCTGAACCTTTACCAGCCGGTTAGCTCGACAATCGTCTTGCGTGCAACGCTCGGGTAACCAGGCGACCCCTGCGCCATTCATGGCAAGTGTGCGAAGTATTCTGGAATGCGGGCTCTGAGCGACAGCTACAAAATGAGGATGGGATGGACCGAAGCGAATGATCCGATTCAGCAAGCGACCAAAAAAGGTTTCGGGAGGATAGGTGAGTATGGGGATGGTGCCTGCATGCAGATCTCCGATCGCATATTTTGGTATGCCATCGTCAGTGGGCAAACACACCGGCACCAGACGATCTTTTCCTATAACGCCTGAGGAGCAGGATTTTTCATCGATGGTCATGGGCGCGTTCGGGCTGTAGTACACCATGAGCAAATCACAGCGCCCGCCCGCCAGAGCAACCATGCCATCGTAGGTCTCGCCCGCTGTGATATCGAACTTCAGCCCGCTGATACGACGGCTCAGATGTCGTACCCATTCGGGGAGTAAATGATCGATCAGCGAGTGAGAGACAAACAGCTTGATGCCAGAAAAGGCGCGACTGCGGTGTCCCAGCGCGATGCGCGTGTCTTGCAGCTGTCTGACCATTTCACGTGCAGTATCTCTGAACAGATGCCCGGCAACGGTGAGACGCGGAGGCACCGTGTCGCGGTCAATGAGCGGAATGCCAACCCAATCTTCCAGTGATCGAATGCGGCGGCTGAATGCAGATTGCGTCACGTTGCGAGTCTGCGCGGCACGAGTGAAGCTGCAAAGATCGGAGAGCATCAGAAAATCCTCCAACCACTCGATGTCCATGATGTCTCTCCCGCGCCTCGATGTCATACCGCTTACCCGCACGTTCGATCAGCTAGGCGCAGTACAGAATTAATAGATGGACAAATCTCCGTCACGGACTGTAATCAAAAAAGTTCCCCTCAGGTAGAGGGCATCTTGCCCGGCAAACTTTAGGCCTTGGCACTTTTCATCAAATAAGAAAGTCGTTGTGACGCGATCACAACAAATGAAGCGATCGTTCACGCGTCGCAGTCCATGATGACTTGAACGACATACTCAACGCATACTATGAACACTAGTCGTCATGCTGATGCATCACGCATGCAAGGCCTCATGGCCTGTGCAGTCAAAAAAAACCGCCGGCACGAGGCCGGCGGTTTATCAGTGAGGCGAGTACGTCATCAGTGCTGATGTATGTCATTGTCCTTGGTCTCAGCTACCAACAGGGTACCCACCACCGCGGTAATCAACGCGATGATGATCGGGTACCAGAGACCAAAGTAGATGTCCCCCTTGAAGGCGACCAGCGCAAATGACGTCGTCGGCAGCAGGCCACCAAACCAGCCATTACCGATATGGTAGGGCAGCGACATCGAGGTGTAGCGGATGCGAGTCGGGAACATCTCGACGAGCATCGCAGCAATAGGGCCGTACACCATGGTCACGTAGAGCACCAGAATGAACAACAGCAACAGGACCATGGGCTTATTGATCTGCGCCGAATCGGCCTTGGCCGGATAGCCCGCTTCTTTGATCAGTTCTTTCAGCTGATCAGTGAACTCCTTATCCTTGGCAGTGGCTTCTTCCTTGGGCAGGCCAGCGGCGCTGTAAGACTCCAAGGTCTTGTCGCCCACTTTGATTACTGCCAGCGTACCTGCAGGTGCCGCTTCGTTTTTGTAATTCACTGAGGCGGCAGCAAGCTTGGCTTTTGCGATGTCGCACGAGGAAGTAAATTTCTTGGTGCCGGTCGGATTGAACTGGAACTGACACTCGGCAGGATCCGCGACCACTGTCACTGGCGAATTCGTTTGCGCCGTTTCCAGTGCCGGGTTCGCATAATGCGTCAGCGCCTTGAAGATTGGGAAGTAGGTCACGGCAGCGATCACGCAACCGGCCATGATGATTTTCTTGCGGCCGATCTTGTCCGACAGTGAGCCAAAGACAATGAAGAATGGTGTGCCAATCAAGAGCGACGCGGCGATCAGGATGTTGGCAGTCGCGCCATCGACCTTCAGTGTCTGCGTCAGGAAGAACAGCGCATAGAACTGGCCGGTGTACCAGACCACGGCCTGACCGGCGGTGAGACCGACCAAGGCCAGAATCACCAGCTTCAGATTCTTCCACTGACCAAAGGCCTCGGACAGCGGTGCTTTGGAGATCTTGCCTTCATCTTTCATTTTCTGGAAGGCCGGTGACTCATTCATCGACAAGCGGATCCAGACCGAGATAGCCAGCAGGAAGACGGAAAGGAGGAAAGGAATGCGCCAGCCCCAGTCGGCGAAGGCTTCTTCCCCGATGGCGGTGCGGGTCGCCAGAATGACCATCAGCGACAGGAACAGGCCCAGTGTCGCCGTCGTCTGTATCCATGCGGTGAACGCGCCGCGCTTGCCGTCCGGGGCGTGCTCGGCGACATACGTGGCCGCGCCACCGTATTCACCGCCCAGCGCCAGACCTTGCAAGATGCGCAGCGTAATGAGAATGACCGGTGCGGCAATGCCGATGCTCGCGTAATTGGGCAGCAGACCGACAACGAAGGTTGACACACCCATGATCAGAATCGTGATCAGGAAGGTGTATTTGCGACCGACCATATCGCCCAAGCGCCCAAACACGATCGCGCCAAAAGGACGGACGAGGAAGCCCGCAGCAAAAGCCAGCAGCGCAAAGATGAACGCCGTATTCGGATCCGTGCCCGCGAAGAACTGCTTGGCGATAATCGCTGCCAGCGAGCCATACAGATAAAAGTCGTACCATTCGAAAACAGTACCTAGGGAAGAGGCGAATATGACCTTCCGCTCCTCGGCTGTGATGCCCGTTGCTTGCGCGTCGGCAGTAGCCATTGCAGTCTCCTTAATAATTTTGTAAAACCCATCATGCAGAAACATGTCCGCACAATGAATAGGAGTGTAGGGAGGCAAACTTACGCGTAACTTGCTGTGAACTTACAGAACCTTACACCACTGAGCCAATTATCGAACGGTCGTGCTGATCATTATGCTATGCTCGGCCGGCTAATTTGCCCGTCCTGCTGGATTGCGTTTGCATCCTGCTGGATTGGGCGCACCAACTTTACTGGAGACTCTCATGACTGACGCCGTCATCGTTTCGACCGCCCGCACCCCGCTGACCAAATCCTGGAAAGGCGCATTCAATATGACCCACGGTGCAACACTGGGCGGGCATGCGCTGCAGGCCGCCATCGCACGCGCGGGTATCGACCCGGCGCAAGTCGAAGACGTGATCATGGGTTGCGCTAATCCTGAGGGGGCCACCGGGTTCAACATCGCACGCCAGATCGCCCTGCGCGCTGGTTGCCCGGTCAGCGTGCCCGGCATGACCATCAATCGCTTTTGCTCGTCCGGTCTGCAAACGATTGCCACTGCGGCGCAGCGCGTGATCGCCGGTGAGGGCGATATCTACGCTGCGGGCGGCGTGGAGTCCATTTCTTGCGTGCAGAACGAAATGAACACGCACATGGTGCAGGAATCCTGGCTGAACGAGAACAAACCGGCGATCTACTGGCCCATGCTGCAAACTGCCGAAACCGTCGCCAAACGCTACAACATCAGCCGCGAGCGTCAGGATCAATATGGCGTACAGAGCCAGCAACGTGCCGCTGCCGCGCGTGCGGCAGGCAAGTTCGATGAAGAGATTGTGCCGATCACGACCTTGATGGCCGTGGCCGACAAGGATACGGCACAGATCGTCACCCGCGAGGTCACGGCGTCTGCCGATGAAGGCATCCGTGCCGACACCACGTATGAAGGCGTGTCCCAGATCCGCACCGCGATTCCCGGCGGCGTGATCGCGGCGGGCAATGCCAGTCAGTTTTCGGATGGATCATCGGTGGCGATCGTCATGAGCGACAAAGCCGCCGCCGCTTCAGGTAAAACCCCGCTGGGTATTTTCCGCGGTTTCGCGGTGGCCGGTTGCGAGCCAGATGAGATGGGCATCGGCCCGGTGTTCGCTGTACCCAAGCTGCTGAAAAAAGCGGGACTGAAGGTGGAAGACATCGGTCTGTGGGAGCTCAATGAGGCATTCGCCGTGCAGGTGCTGTACTGCGCAGACACACTGGGCATTCCGATGGATCGCCTGAATGTGAACGGCGGCGCGATCGCCGTGGGTCATCCTTACGGCACCTCCGGCGCCCGCCTGACCGGCCACGCACTGATTGAAGGCAAGCGTCGCGGCGCAAAATATGTGGTCGTCACCATGTGCATTGGCGGCGGGCAGGGTGCAGCCGGACTGTTCGAAGTCGTCTGATCACCGCGATCGACAATGTCTTCGAAGATTTTGTCCAGGCGCGACCTGGACTTCCTGCTGTATGAGTGGCTGAACGCGGAATCGCTGACTTCACGCCCTCGTTTTGCCGATCACAGTCGCGAGACGTTTGATGCCGTGCTCGATTTGTGCGAGCAACTGGCCACCGAAAAATTCGCGACGCACAATAAAAAATCCGATCAGAACGAGCCACAGTTCGACGGGCAGCGCGTCAGTATCATTCCCGAAGTCGCCGAGGCGCTGAAGGCCTTTGCCGATGCCGGGTTGGTCTCCGCCGGCATGGATTACGACCACGGCGGCATGCAGCTGCCCTGCTTAATTGAGAAGGCCGGCTTTGCGTGGTTCAAGGGTGCGAACGTCGCGACCTCGGCCTATGCGATGCTCAATATCGGCAATGCGAACACGGTGATCAAGTGTGGCTCACCAGAGCAGATCGCGCGCTATGCGCAGCCGATTTTGTCAGGCCGTTTCTTCGGCACGATGTGCCTGTCCGAGCCGCAGGCGGGCTCCAGCCTCTCTGATATCACGACCCGTGCAGAGCCTGAAGCCGATGGCAGCTACCGGCTGCGCGGCAACAAGATGTGGATATCCGGTGGCGAGCATGAGATGTCGGAGAACATCATTCATCTGGTGCTGGCCAAGGTGCCGGGGCCGGATGGCAAGCTGATTCCCGGAGTGAAGGGCATCTCCTTATTCATCGTGCCCAAGTTTCTGGTGAATGAGGATGGCAGCCTGGGCGAACGTAATGATGTGGTGTTGGCTGGCCTCAATCACAAGATGGGCTATCGCGGCACGACGAACACGCTGCTGAATTTCGGCGAGGGCAAGCACCAGCCGGGCGGCAAAGCAGGCGCGGTTGGTTATCTGGTCGGGCAGCTGCATCAGGGACTTGCGGCGATGTTCAACATGATGAACGAAGCCCGCATCGCTGTTGGTCTGGGCGCGGTGATGCTGGGCTATGCCGGCTACCTGCATGCGCTTGACTATGCGCGCCATCGTCCGCAGGGAAGGCATCCGCAGAACAAAGATCCTGCACAGCCGCAGCTGCCCATCATCCAGCACACGGATGTGCGGCGCATGCTGCTCGCGCAGAAGGCCTATGCCGAGGGAGGGCTGGCACTGATCCTGTACTGCTCCCGGCTGGTCGATGAAGAAAAAACCGCCGACAGTCAGCAAGCACGGCAGGAAGCAACGCTGCTGCTGGACATACTGACGCCGATTGCCAAGTCATGGCCTTCGCAATGGTGCCTGGAGGGGAATAATCTCGCGATACAGGTGCATGGCGGCTACGGCTACACGCGCGAATACGATGTGGAACAAATGTACCGTGACAACCGGCTCAATCCCATTCATGAAGGTACGCACGGCATACAGGCGCTCGACCTGCTCGGCCGCAAGGTCGTGATGCGTGAGGGCCGAGCACTCGAACTCTTGTCGGCAAGGGTGAGCGTGTCGCTTGCACAAGCGGAGAAAGCGCATCTGAATGAACTTGCCGATGCGCTGCGTAAACGCTGGCAACGGATGCAGGAAGTCACCCGTGTGCTGCACAGCGCGGGGGATCTGAATGTCACGCTGGCCAATGCGACGCTGTATCTCGAAGCTTTCGGGCATCTGGTCATCACCTGGATCTGGCTGGAGCAAGCCACTGTCGCGCAGAAGTCCGCGATGTCCGACCGCGATTTCTATGCGGGCAAATTGCACGCGGCAACATGGTTCTTCCGGCATGAACTGCCGCGCGTGGATGCACAGCTCGATGTGCTGGCGACACTCGATACCACCACGCTGGATATGCAGGAGGCGTGGTTCTGAAAAAAATGGACTACGACATGAGGTAGCCGCTGAATGACAGCAATCATCATAGCCATCATCACAGCGGTCATAAAAAAATAGCGGGAGATCATGCACACCATCCAACAATTATTCGACCTCACCGGCAAGACCGCGCTGATTACCGGCGGCTCGCGCGGTCTGGGTTTGCAAATGGCCGAGGCGCTGGGCGAGCAGGGCGCGCGTCTGGTGATCACGTCCCGCAAACAATCCGAGCTGGATGAAGCGGTGGCTCATCTGCAGCAGCGCGGTGTGGAGGTGATGGCCGTGGCCGCTGATTTATCCAAAGAAAGCTCGGTCGCGCCGCTGGTCGAAGCGGCAATCAAGCAGCTCGGGCATATCGATATCCTGATCAATAATGCGGGTGCCACTTGGGGCGCGCCTGCGGAAGATCATCCGCTGGAAGCCTGGGACAAGGTGATGAACCTGAATGTGCGCAGCATCTTCCTGCTGTCGCAAGCGGTGGGCAAACAATCGATGATTCCGCGCCGCTATGGCCGCATCGTAAACATCGCCTCCATCGCGGGATTGTCGGGCAATGGGCCGGACATGCAGACGCTGGCGTATAACACGTCGAAAGCCGCGGTCATCAATTTCACTCGCACGCTGGCCGGCGAGTGGGGACAATACGGAATCACCGTCAATGCGCTTGCGCCGGGCTTCTTCCCCTCCAAAATGTCGCGCGGCCTGCTGGAAAAAATGGGCGATGCGGCCGCCGAGCGCGCACCGCTGCGTCGCCTCGGCGATGATGAAGACCTGAAAGGCGCGGTGCTGCTGTTCGCCACCGACGCCGGCAAGCACATCACCGGGCAAACACTGGCGGTCGATGGCGGCGTATCTGCCATCATCATCTGATGATCCCCTGATGAGCGCGGCTAATTTTCCGTTCGATATCCCGTTTCCCGAGCATCTGGGCATTGAATTCGTGCAGATGGACGGCGGGCGCGCGGAGATTGCGCTGACTCTCGAGCACCGTCACATGAACAGCTGGTATGTCACCCACGGCGGCATCAGCATGACACTGCTGGATGTGGTGATGTCCCTTGCCGGGCGCTCGCTCGACCCGGATGCGCGCACCGCCGTCACCGTCGAGATGAAGACCAGCTTTCTGCAACCGGGTGGCAAGCCCGGCAGCCGCATCATCGCCACCGGTCATGCATTTCATCGTTCAACAACCATGTGCTTTTGCGAAGGAGAGATTCGCGATGGCGAACGTTTGGTGGCCAAGGCGATGGGCACCTTCAAATACATCAAGCGGCTGGATATCGCCAGCAAGCTCTGAAACGGAGAAACTATGAGCACTTATCAGCAGATCGTACTGGCATCGCGCCCCAAAGGTTCAGCGGTCACGCCAGACAACTTCCGGCTGGAGCACCAGCCCCTACCCAGCATCGCTGACGGACAGATCGCGGTTCGTAATCATTTTTTGTCGCTCGATCCCTATATGCGCATGCGCATGGAAGACGTGAAGAGCTACGCCGCACCACAGGCACTCGATGAGGTCATGGTCGGTGGCACAGCAGGCGAAGTGATCGAATCCAGGAACCCGAAATTCAAGGTGGGTGACAAGGTGGTCGGCATGCTGGGCTGGACTGAGATCGCGGTGTCGGACGGCACACTGCTCAAGCGGGTCGATACCAGCAAGATCCCTTTGTCGGCCTATCTCGGTGTGGTGGGTATGCCCGGCATGACGGCATGGTACGGGCTGAACCAGATCATCCAGCCCAAGGCAGGGCAGACGATTGCCGTGACGGCCGCCAGTGGTGCTGTCGGTGGCGTGGTCGGGCAGCTTGCCAAACTCAAGGGCTGCCGCGTGATCGGGATCGCCGGCGGCAAAGAGAAATGCAGCTATGTGGTCGATGAGCTGGGCTTTGATGCCTGTATCGACTACAAGGGCGGCAATCTGTTCAAGGAGATGAAGGCTGCCGCACCCGATGGCGTGGATGGGCTATTCGAGAATGTCGGCGGCGCGGTGATGGATGCGGTGCTCGCGCGCATGAATCCCTATGGCCGGATTGCGCTGTGCGGCCTGATCTCTGGCTATGATGGCCAGCCTATGCCCGTGCATCACCTGCATGCGGTGCTGTCGATGCGGCTGATGATGCAGGGCTTTATCGTGTCCGAGCACATGGACTTGTGGCCAACCGGACTGGGTGAGCTGGGCAGTCTGGTTGCCGACGGCAAGCTGAAGTTTCGCGAGTCGATATCGGAGGGACTTGCGTCTGCGCCGGAAGCTTTCATCGGTCTCTTGCGTGGCAAGAATTTTGGCAAACAACTGGTCAGACTGATCTGAGGAACTTATGAAGAATTTCAGTGGTCGCGTCGCGGTCATTACCGGCGCCGCCAGCGGCTTTGGAAAAGAATTCGCGCTGCTGGGCGCGAGTCTGGGCATGAAGCTGGTGCTGGCCGATGTGCAGAAAGAAGCGCTCGACGCCACGGCGAATGCGCTGCGCGCGCAGGGCACTGAGGTCGTGGCGCAGCTGTGTGACGTACGCAAGGCAGCGCAGATCGAAGCGCTCGCACAATCAGCGATGGAGGCATTCGGCGCGGTGCATCTGGTGTTTAACAATGCCGGCGTTGGTGCCGGTGGTCTGGTATGGGAAAGTTCTCAGGCTGACTGGGAATGGGTGCTGGGGGTGAATGTCTGGGGCGTGATCCACGGTGTGCGGATATTCACGCCCATCATGCTCGAGTGCGCGAAAAGAGATCCCGCCTACGAAGGCCATATCGTCAACACCGCCTCGATGGCAGGGCTGCTGAATCCGCCGACCATGGGCATTTACAACGTCTCTAAACACGCGGTGGTGTCTTTATCTGAAAGTCTGTATCACGATCTTTCGCTGGTCGAGGCGCCCATCGGTGCGTCGGTGCTGTGCCCGTATTTTGTCCAGACCGGCATCAGCCAGTCACACAAAAATCGCCCTGATGATGTGCAGACGACTGATAAGCCGACCGTCAGCCAGCAAATCTCGCAGACGGTGCTGGAGAAAGCGGTCTCCTCCGGCAAAGTCACCGCGACCGAAGTGGCGCAACGCACCTTTGATGCGATTCGCGACGGCATCTTTTACATCTACTCGCACCCCGGCTCGCTGGGCAATGTGCAGCGTCGGATGGAAGACATCCTCGCCGGACGTAACCCCAGCGATCCGTATGAATCAGTGCCGCATGTGCGCGAAAAACTGCAAGCCGGATTGAAAGGCGAGGCCGGGTGAGTGCCGCCATTCAGGAGGGGCAGTATGCGACGCTGCCAAACGGCATTCGCCTGCATTACGCGAGTGCCGGGGAACGTGGCAAGCCGCTGCTGATCTTCCTGCATGGCTTTCCGGAATTCTGGTTCGCGTGGCATACGCAGTTGCAGGCGTTCGGGGACCGCTATTTTGCCGTCGCGCCCGATCTGCGCGGCTTCAACTTGTCCGACATGCCGAAAGAGGTGTCGGATTATCGCCCCAAGCTGATCACGCAGGATATCGAGCAGCTGATCGCGCATCTCGGTTATCAGCGCTGCGTGATGGTCGCGCATGACTGGGGCGGGGCGATTGCCTGGAATATCGCGATCAGCAAGCCCGCTCTGCTGGAGCGGCTGATCATCATCAATGCGACCCATCCCTATGCGTTCGCGACAGCGCTGGCGAATGATCCCGAGCAGCAGCAGGCCAGTACCTACATGAACTGGCTGCGGGCGAGTGGCTCGGAGCAGGCGCTCGCGAAAGATGATTTCCGCGTGATGGAGCAACTCATGCTCGGCATGGGCAGGCCATCGGATCACTGGTTCGATGAAGTCACCCGGCAGCGCTATCATGCGAACTGGGCGCGCGGCCTGCATGGCGGTGTCAATTACTACCGCGCGACGCCGCTGCATCCACCGACCGACGACGACCCCGGCGCGAGCACATTGTCGCTGAACCCGGAAGATTTTCACTGCCGGATTCCGGTGCGCGTGATCTGGGGCATGCAAGACAAGGCGCTGCTCCCGCAACTGCTGGATCCTCTTCCCGGGCTGGTCGATGACCTGATCATAGCGCGGCTGCCCGAGGCCACGCACTGGGTCGTGCATGAACAGCCCGAGCGCATCCGTCAGCTGATCGAACGCTTTCTGGTCGAATAATCCAACATCACACGGGATACGCGATGGCAAAACAGGATTTTTCTTTCTTCCACACGCTGCGCGTGCGCTGGTCTGAGGTCGACATGCAGGCGATTGTCTTCAATGGCAATTATCTGAATTACTTTGATGTCGCGTTCACCGAATACTGGCGCGAGACCGGGCTGCCCGATGTGATTGCGCAGGCCGAGACCGGGCTGGAGCTGTTCGCTCGCAAAGCGGGCATCGAGTACCACGCACCGGCGCGATTCGACGATATGCTGGAGATCGGGGTTCGCTGCGCGGAGCTGGGTCGCAGCTCGATGCGCTTCGTGCTGGAGATCTTCAAAGGCGATGAACTGCTGGTCTCGGGCGAGATGATGTATGTGCATGCCGACAGCCGGGTGCGCAAGAGCGTTCCCGTGCCAGAGGACTGGCGAGAGATACTGACTCGCTTCGAGAAAGCGCTGCCGGTCAATATCTGAGCGACGATCATGAATGTACGCATCGTGACCGGTGACTGGGAGAGCCTGCGCGAGGATGCGCAGAGGGTGCGCATCGAGGTCTTCGTCATCGAGCAAAACGTGCCGGTCGAGCTGGAGTGGGACGAGGGAGATGACGTCAGCACCCATGCGGTCGCCTACGATGAGCAGGGCCACCCGGTGGCAACCGGTCGCTTGCTACCCGATGGTCATATTGGCCGCATGGCGGTCAGTCAGTCATTGCGCGGAAAAGGTATAGGCAAGCAGGTGCTGATTGCGCTGCTCGAACATGCGCGGCAGGAGGGTCACCAGGAATTGGCGCTTCACGCGCAGACGCACGCGATACGGTTCTATGAGCGGCAGGGATTCATCGCCGAGGGTGAGGAATTCATCGAAGCCGACATGCCGCATCGGCTGATGCGCAGGCGACTGGCTTGAGAGATTTCTTCAAGAGGCCGTACCCGGAGGCGGCGCGTACAAATCAGCGAATGACGCGCTCGCTCAGCTGTGCCTGCCCACGGCTATCCACCCGCAACAGCGTGGAGGCGCGCGTCCCGTACTCTGGTGATTCGATACAGATGGGCGAGAGCAGACGTTCCCATTCCAGAGAGACGCCGGTATCAGGCAACCGGGCATCGGCTGCGCGTGTCGTATCGGCGAGCATCTCGAAATAGGCATCATCCGGAGCCCCCTGACACAGCAGGCTGGAGAATTGCGCCTTCGCGCGCAATACTTTGGGCCACGGGGTGTCGAGTGAACCGTTCGACAGTCCGTAAATACCCGGCTCCAGCTGCATCATTGAGGCCTCACCGTCATTGCTGAACCAAAAGCTGCGCTGATGGTCGCCCAGCAGCAGGTTGAAACCGTGGTAGTGGGCAGCCTGATCGCGCACGAGAGCCAGATAGTCTTCCGCGCTGAGCTCGGATTGAAGAAAGCCGGCGACCAGCTCGCCGCGCGAGCGCACATCCGCGCGTCGCTCTGTGCCTTTGCGTATATTGGTGAGCGCCGCAAAACGCCCGGACCGATTCATGCCCAGCCAGGTCCCACCTTCCTGGAGATCACGACCGGCATACACGAAGGGATGATCACTCCACCAATGCGCGGCTTGCGAGGGGCGACTGAAAAATTCATCGCGATTGGCGGCCAGCACCAGCGGGCATTCCGGCAGCAGCTTCCACGCAAAAACAATCAGGCACATGCTTCGATATCCACAAAGGTTTCGACATGACGCTCGCCGGCGATCAGCGCGGGCAGCGCGTGGGCGCAGACCGCTGTTGCCAGCACTGCTGCGAAATCGGCGGGCACCTGAGGGTAGATCTCCATCCAGGTCTGGCACTCATCGCTGAGCTCGGGGCGGCGCTTGAGGCTGCACTGAATCTGGTGCTGCTCCGAGAGTGCCCGTTGCATCGCCCGGACTCTCTGCTGCAAGCCCGTGGCATTGGCCACAGGCACGCGGTAGTAGACGTACATATCCATCTCAGGCGGTTGCTTCCAGCGCATAGGGCAATTCACCAAACTGCAGCAGTGGCCCCGTAGCGCTGCCGAGGTGGACGGGCGAGCCGACGACATCCATCTTGATCTCGACCAGACAGGCGATGCGGCCATCGGGGCCGCGTTCGGCATTGACAATCATGCCGCCGGGTTGGCCCGGGTCATCCTCCGAAAACACCTCTGTGCCGGGCGCCACGGCGGCCAGCGCAGCGGTATCGACACTGGCCAGCAGCATGCGGCGCTTGAGTTTGCCCAGATACTGGCTGCGCGCGACGATCTCTTGTCCGGGGTAGCAGCCCTTGCGGAAATTGACACCACCCACCAGCTCGAAGTTCACCATTTGCGGCACGAACTGCTCGCGCGTGGCGTCCAGAATCTGTGGCACGCCAGCCTGAATCTCGAGCCAGCGCCAGTAAGCCTCAGGCTGCTGCGGCAGATCAGCGGGCAGGGTGGCCACAAAGGCATCGCGCTGATTGACGGGGCCGATCCACAGTGCCCGGCGCAGGCCCGCCGCATCCGTCACGCGTATTAGATGGCCGCCTGAAACGGGCTGGCGGCGGTAGGGCGCCGCCGGCAGTCGCCCGGCATCACTTGCCCCAAGCCCATCCAGACCCAGACCTAGACCCAGCAGGGCCAGCGAGCCACTGACGTCGTCGAGCCTTACTTTTGCGCGCAGCACGAACATCTGCAGCCGCTTCTGAACACTCGGCAACAGGCTCTTCGGCAGCATCATCAGGATGGCGTCATCGTCGGCCCAGGTCAGCAGGCTGGCCAGTAGCCGGCCCTTGGGCGAGCAGTAACCTGCGAGTCGGGCATCGTCCGCGCTCAGATTCTCGACGTCATTCGTCAGCTGGTTGTGAAGGAAGTGGCGGGCATCCTCGCCCGAGGCTCGGATCACGCCGGGATCCGACAAGAGAGAAATGAAACCGTGTTGCTCAGCCATGAATTCGGAGTCGCTTGCAGTGGGGCGCTATCATTACAACGTTGGCGAATTATAGAGGCGCATGCAAAATCGCGTCGATGCTGAATAGGTAACAAGACTGGGAGGGGAGCGGCGTGTTCAAGAAGATTCTCGCACTGGGTGTGCTGCTGGTGATGGGCGCCAGTGCATTCCTGGTCTACTGGACGCGCGACCCGCTGATCGCCGCCAGCAGCGCACCGGTCGAGTTCAGCATTGCCGCCGGCAGCGGCTTGCGCTCTGCAATGAAACAAGTGCATGCAGCGGGGGTACCCGCCCCGCCGCTATTGATGGAATTTCTTGCGCGGGGGCTGGGCAAAGGCAGCGCCATCAAGCCCGGTAGCTACCGGCTGATGCCCGGCACCACACCGCTGGTACTGATCGATATGCTGGTCCGGGGACAGACCATCAAAGAGTCATTGACGCTGATCGAAGGCTGGACCTTTGAGCAAATGCGCGCCGAGCTGGCACGACAGACCTGGCTCAAGCACGACAGCGCAGACCTGAGTCTGGAGCAATTGCTCGACAAAGTCGCGCCGGGCTTTCCCCACCCCGAAGGTATTTTTTATCCGGACACCTATGTCTACGAGCGCGGCAGCAGCGACCTCCGGATTTATCAGCAGGCCCACCAGCAGCTCATGAAAAAACTGCAGCAAGCCTGGCGGGCACGCGCGGCAGAGCTGCCGTATGAGAATCCCTATGAAGCCCTGATCATGGCATCGATCGTAGAAAAAGAGACCGGTAAAGCAGAGGAACGCAAGCGGATCGCCTCGGTGTTCATCAACCGGCTGCGGCGCGGCATGCTGCTGCAGACGGACCCGACCGTCATTTATGGCATGGGCGATCGTTTTGACGGCAACATCCGCAAGCAGGATTTGCAGACCGACACGCCCTACAACACCTATATGCGGCCCGGGTTGCCACCCACGCCGATTGCCTTGCCCGGTCGCGCTGCGATTGATGCGGCCTTGAATCCGGCGCGGGGCAAAGATCTTTATTTTGTGGCACGCGGTGACGGCAGCAGCGAATTCTCGGACAATCTCGATGATCACAACCGCGCCGTCAACCGCTACCAGCGCCGTGCTCAGTAAACGCATCTGCTCAAGGATCACCGGCGTCTATCGTCATGGCTAGAGGAAAATTCATTACCTTCGAGGGCATTGACGGTGCCGGCAAATCCACGCATGTCGAGGGCGTTGCGGCGTTTTTGCGTGCGCGCGGACAGCGCGTGATCACCACCCGGGAACCCGGCGGCACCCCGCTGGGAGAGCAGCTCCGAGCGCTGCTGCTGCACGAAAAAATGCACCTCGAGACTGAAGCGCTGCTGATGTTCGCCGCGCGCCGGGAGCATATTGCCCAGCGGATCGCCCCCGCGCTCGCGCTCGGTGACTGGGTGATTTCTGATCGCTTTACGGATGCCAGCTTCGCCTACCAGGGCGGCGGTCGCAAGCTGTCGCTCGAGAAGTTGCGCGCGCTGGAGCACTGGGTACATGCGGATTTGCAGCCCGACCTGACGCTGCTGTTCGATGTGCCGTTGGACGTTGCGCGGCAGCGGCTGGATCAACACCGTGCGCTGGACAAATTCGAACAGGAGCAACAGGATTTTTTCGCGGGTGTGCGCGAGGTCTATCTGCAGCGTGCGAGTGAATTCCCCCAGCGGATACGCGTGATCGATTCCACCCGGCCGCTGGACGAGGTTAGCCGCCAGCTCGAACAACTCGTCTCGGTGCTCTGAGGCCCTGCTGACCGTGCACGTATCCCTCTACCCATGGCAGAACCCCGACTGGCAGCGCTGGCAGCAGATGCGGGACAGGCTGCCACATGCCATCCTTTTCCATGGCCCTGAAGGTATCGGGAAGGTGGCCTTTGCCGAGCACGCAGCACAGTCTTTGCTGTGCGAAAGTCCCGATGTCGAGGGTCACGCCTGTGGCGCGTGCGCATCCTGCGCTTGGCTGGCGCAATACAGCCACCCCGATTTTCGGCGCGTGCGTCCTGAGGCGCTGGACGCGGAAGACGACGAGGCAGCACCCGAGGCCGATGACAGCAGCGCAAAGAAAGCCACCACCAGCAAGACTCCCTCGCGCGATATCCGGATTGAACAAGTACGTTCGCTGACCACCTTCATGAATGTCTCGACGCACCGCGCGGGGCAACGCGTCGTGATGCTCTATCCGGCGGAGGCGCTCAACCCTGCCTCCGCCAATGCGCTGCTCAAGACACTCGAGGAGCCACCGCCCGATACCGTGTTTCTGCTGGTGACTCACCGCATCGATCGTTTGCTGCCAACCATTTTGTCCCGCTGCAGGAAGTTCCCCTTGCAGATGCCCGCCGCGGACGCAGCACGGTCCTGGCTGGAATCGCAAGAGGTAACGAACCCCGCGCGTTGGCTTGCGGAGCAGGGCGGGGCACCGCTGGCAGCGCTGGCAGCAGCCGAGGGAGAGTTTGCCGACGCACAGGAGGAGTGGCTGTCGTATCTGGCCCGACCAGACGTGGCGACAGCCCTGGTCGTGGCAGAGCGGCTACAGAAAGTCCCGCTATCCCAGCTCGTCGCATGGCAGCAGCGCTGGCTCTATGACCTGCTCGCCATTCGCTGCGCCGGACAGTTACGCTACTACCCGCATCATCGCAAGAGCCTGGAAGCGCTCGCGGCAACGCTCTCGCCCGACGTCCTTCAGCAGGCACTGCGCGATGCAGGTTCCCGCCGCGCCGTCTGCGAGCATCCGCTGTCCGCGCGGCTTTTTATTGAAGACATGCTGCTCGACTACGTCCGCCTGATGCCGCCGCTCGCAGCCGCCTGAGCGCGCTGCGCCTGAGGCAGATCGTTTTGGTCGGCACTGACTGACGCCACAGGGTCCCATCATGCAAGAACCCCTCTCCGCCGACACCACGCTGCGCCCCTCGGTGGTCTCGCTGGCAATTCGCGATCGCGCCGCACTGTACGCCGCCTACATGCCGTTTCTCAGGCATGGCGGCATCTTCGTGCCCGGCACCCGACCCAGTCGTCTGGGCGAGGAGATATTTTTACTGCTGACCCTGATGCAGGATGAGCAGCGTTACCGGCTGGCGGGCAAGGTCGCGTGGATCACGCCGGCTGGTGCGGGTAATCATCACACCCAGGGATTCGGGGTGCATTTCCCAGATGACGAGGCGGGTCGCACGCTAAAAAAACGCATTGAAGAATTGCTGGGAACGTCGCTTGGCGCCTCGCGATCCACGCACACCATGTAGCCTCGTCGGGGGCAGGCGATCCGCTCAGCACGTACAATGTCGGGCATTCGCCATTCGCCCTCTGCCTGCGGTTGCCATGTTTGTTGATTCCCATTGTCATATTGATTTTCCTGAGCTGGCCGCTCGTCTGCCAGACATACTCGACACCATGCAGACCAATCAGGTGAGCGAAGCCCTGTGTGTGTCAGTCACTTTGCAGGATTTCCCCCGGGTGCTGGCGCTGGCCGAGACCTACCCGAATATCTACGCTTCGGTCGGTGTTCACCCCGACTATGAAGATACCGACGAGCCTACGGTGGAGGGCTTGCTGAAGCTGGCCGTGCACCCACGGATTGTGGCCATTGGCGAGACCGGTCTTGATTACTACCGTCTGCAGGGCGATCTTGCGTGGCAGCGCGAGCGATTTCGTGTGCATATCCGAGCCTCACGCGAGAGCCGCAAGCCATTAATCATCCATACGCGTTCGGCATCCGAGGACACACTGCGTCTGATGCGCGAAGAAAAAGCCGGTACGGATGCCGGCGGTGCTGGCGGTGTGATGCACTGTTTCACCGAAAGCCTCGACGTTGCCGAGGCCGCCATGGCCATGGGTTTTTATATTTCTTTTTCCGGTATCGTGACCTTCAAGACCGCCGCAGCGCTGCAGGCTGTGGCGCGCGCCGTGCCATTGGAACGCATGCTGATCGAGACAGATTCGCCTTACCTTGCCCCCGTGCCGAAACGCGGCAAGACCAATGAGCCAGGCTTCGTGCGGCATGTGGCGGAGTTTCTGGCGGATCTGAAAGAAGTCCCATTGGCAACGCTGGCGGAGGCCACCTCGCGCAATTTTCGCGACTTGTTCAGTCCACCGGTCACTGCATAAGCGCACGCAGCATGATTGACCCAGAACAGGTAGACGACCCAGGAAGGCGCCAACTGCTTGCCGCGGCATTACTGCCAGGGCTGGAGCGCATGCTGCAGCCCTTGTCGAAGAAGCCGGATTCCTACACTGAGTGGTTTGACGCAATCCAGCTCGATGATGCCTATCGCTGCCGGCAGTTACTCGAACGAGGCTTTGATCCCAATACTATCGAGCCCGAACGCTTTGACACTGGGCTTATACTCGCGGTAAGAAAAAAATCCTGGAAGGTATTCGCTACCCTGCTCAGTGCCCACGGTATTGCGCTCGATGCCCGATCGCGCAATGGCGACACCGCGCTGATGGTGGCCGCCTTTCATGGCGACGTCGTTGCGGTGAACCGTCTGATCGACCGGGGCGCAGAGATCAACCGACCTGGCTGGACCGCGCTTCACTATGCGGCCGCCTCGGGCAGCCTGCCCATCGTCCGCACGCTGCTGGGACACGCGGCCTACATCGACGCCGAATCGCCGAACAAGACCACACCACTGATGATGGCAGCACGCGCGGGACACGATAAAGTCGTCGCTTTGCTGCTGGAAGAGGGCGCGGATGTCCTGCTGAAAAATGAACTGGGTCTGGATGCGGTCGATTTTGCAAAATCCCAGGAGCGCACAGCCATCGTGCGCCTGCTCGAGCGCTGGCAGGCCCGAGCCAGCGCAGCGGCAAAGAAAGCAGACGTGAGCGAACCGTCGGTCGACTCAACACCCGATGACAGCGAAGCGAACGTATCCGATGAGCCAGGCACGCCGCTGCTGGAAGAAAATCGCACGGAGCAACAGCCGTAGGCGCGTTCGATACGCATCAATCTTCCTCGCCTTAGCACTCCCCCTGATGAAACCACCCGTACCTTGTCCAGTCTGACTGGCAGCCGGGATATCCCGTTCTTCGTCATGTCAACAGCGCCTGGAGATGTCATGAAGCTATCCGTCACTCGTGTTATCGGTTTATTGATGTTGGTCTGCGGTGGGGCTAGTGCACAGACTGCCAGCAGCGATGGTGTGCGAGAAAGCACGGATCCCTCACGCGCTGCTGAGGTTGAACGCAAAGCAGAAATGATGTCGGGTCAAAGCAGCAGCGACACTGGGGCATCGGGGCAAGAGACCCAACCGCAGAAAAAGGCTAAAAAGTCGAGCAAGAAATCAGGCAAGAAATCAAGCAAGCAGAGCACCCAAGGCAGCTCTGGCCGATCGCAGTAAAGGGCGGCATCGCTCTGCGGCACTGTCTCTGCTACAGTGCCGGGATGAGCAAGTTAAGTCTGGATCGCGTACTGCAATCGCAGGGTGTGGGCACACGCAAATGGTGCCGGCAACTGATTGAGACGGGTGAGGTCAGTATCCACGGGGAGGTCGTCACCGATTACCAGCGCATCGTCGAGACCTCGGGGCTACGATTCCGTCTGTTTGATGAAGACTGGGAGTATCGTCAGTTCGTCTACCTTGCGCTGAACAAACCGCCGGATGTGGAATGTTCTCGCAAGCCGAGTCACCGCCCCAGTGTGATGAGTCTGCTGCCCGAGCAATGCAGCTGGCGTGGTGTGCAGGCCATTGGCCGGCTGGATCACGACACGACAGGTTTACTGCTGCTGACGGACGATGGTCGCTTCAACCATGCGATGTCCTCGCCTAAGCGGCATGTCCCCAAGCGGTATCTCGCCACCACGCAGGATCCGGTCACGCCCGCGCTGCTTGAGCAGTTGCGGGCAGGTGTACAGCTGAGTGACGAGCCTTTGCCGCTAGCCGCGCAGTACTGCGAGCCGCGCGGCACGCATCAGCTGGAAATCGTGATCGAGCAGGGCAAATACCATCAGGTAAAGCGCATGCTGGCGGCGGCTGGCCATCATTGTGCGGCATTGCAACGGATTGCGATCGGCGGGCTGACGCTGGCATCACTCGCGCTGCAAGAAGGCGAGTGGCGCTATCTCGAGGCCGATGCGCTGACACGGCTGCGCACTGAGATGGCATGACGATGCATGCGGTCAAGCCAGAGCTCGCCCAGCCGGGGCGTTCATCGGCCGATTGCGGTGTCGTCAACTTGACTCAAGCGCAATAATCTTGATTTTCGTCAATCGAATCGCCAGAGAAAATCACGACCTTCGCATCTGCCTAGGGTGATCATCCGAGTTTGCGGCACTTCATGAAGGATCAGCACTCCTAACTGATCTGACCCGTGCCCGATTATCTGATGGTTTCTCTCAGGACTGCACGTGAATACGAATAACACGCCACGTACTGCATCGCTGACCCCAGGCCCAGGCAACTCGAGCGTGGCAAACGCAGTGTCTCTGGAGCACCTGCTGACCTTGCTGCCTGATCTGGCGTTCATCCATGATCTGCAAGAAGGACGACATGTCTACTGCAATGCTCGCCTTGAGCCGCTGTTAGGTCTGAGCGCAGAAAAGTTTTTGAAGTCAGGTTTCGCCGAGGAGCCTGAGTTGTTCCATCCCGATGATCGCGGACCGCTTCGCAGATGGTCGGCGCATCTGGGGAAGCTGAAGGATCACGAAATTTCTCAGATCGACTACCGAATGCGCCATGTGGATGGCCGCTGGCGCCGGCTGCGCGTGAGAGCGGCACCCGCACTTCGTGATCCGGAGGGAGCACTCAGGCTGCTGACCTGCAGCGCTCAAGACATTGCCGATGAGACCGATGCCGGGTCGCCGCTGCCTCAGCAACATGAGGTTCTGCGGCTGATACTCAACAGCATGACCGAAGGCGTGATCGTCTGCGATCAGCATGGCAAGACCTTGCTGGTTAACCGTTCGGCCGAGCGCATGCTGAAGCTGGATGAGCCACTGACTCGACTGTCGCAGATCCGGCGCGCGCAAGCAGCCGAAACCAGAAAAAATGAAAGCTTTCGCCTGTGGCACCAGCATCCTTTGGTAAGAGCACTGAATGGGGAGACACTCTCGGATCAGGAATTGTCGCTCTATGATCGACGCCGCGATCTGGCCGTCACCCTCAGCCATTGCGCCGCGCCACTGAAAGACAGTGAAGGAAAGATCATCGGTGCCGTCGATGTCTTTCGCGACGTGACCGAAAGCCACCGCGCATTACAAGAGCTGCAACGCGCCGAGGAACACTTCCGTTTGCTAGTCGAAGGTACGACCGATTACGCGATTTTCATGCTGGATGGATCAGGGCATATCGTCAGCTGGAACCCCGGCGCGGAGCGCATACTGGGTTATCGCAAGGCAGAGATCGTGGGCCGTCATGTCGCCTTGCTGTTTACCCCCGAAGACCAGGAGAAGGGCGAGCCGCAACGGCTGCTGCGGCAGGCCGCGCTGGATGGACGCAGCGAAGAAGACAGCTGGCGTGTCAGAAAGGACGGCCAGCGGTTCTGGTGCACCGGCGCGATGGGTGCGCTGCATGATAGCGAAGGTCGGGTGCAGGGTTTCGTCGAAATCATGCGCGACAACACCGAGCGGCGACTGGCGGAACAAAATGTCTTTTTTCTGGCCAATCATGATCCGCTCACTAGTCTGCCGAACCGCGCGCGTTTCATGGAGCGGCTGCACGAGGCGCTGATCAATGCCGACCGTGATGCGACGCGAGTGGCCGTGCTGCTGCTGGATCTGGACCGGTTCAAAGCCATCAATGATCACCTCGGACATCATGCTGGCGACGAGCTCTTGCGTCTGGTGGCGCAACGCTTGCTGCGCTGTGTGCGGGAGACGGATACCGTGGCCCGTCTCGGCGGGGACGAGTTTGTCGTCATTCTGACACGCCTCAAATCGCTCTCTGCCGCCGAGCTTATCGCAGAGAATATTGTGCGCGAGCTGGGCCACCCCTACGAGATCGAGCACCAGCAGATCAAGAGCGGCGCCTCGGTAGGCATTGCGATGTATCCGCAGGATGGCCAGGACACCGGTGAGCTGCTGCAAAAGGCCGATTTGGCGATGTACCGTGCCAAGGCGAGCGGACGAAACCGTTTTCGCGTGTTCGCCCCCAGCATGCTCACCGAGGTTCAGTTGCGCCAGACGCAGGAAGACTTGCTCAGGCGATCTGTGGAGCAGGGCGATTTCGAGCTGGTCTATCAACCCCAGATTGATCTCCAAACGCTGGGCTTTGTGGCTGTCGAGGCCTTGCTACGCTGCCGCAACCAGGGGCTGATGACGCTCTCGCCCAAGGCCCTGATCGGGCTGGCAGAAGAGATAGGCGTGATCAACGAGTTGGGTGCCTGGGTCATGCGCGCGGCGTGCATACAAATGGGCCGCTGGCGCGCCGCCGGGTTGCCTGAATTCCGGATCGCCGTGAACGTCTCTGCCGCGCAGCTGCTGGATCCTTTGTTTCCGGGGATGATGCGCTCTGCGCTGGAGGATGCCGCCCTGCCGCCCAGCATGCTGGAGATCGAGGTCAACGAGAGCGCGCTCGTCATGACCCGTGAAGCGCAGAGCATGGTACTGGATCATCTCAAGTCGATCGGTGTGTCGATCAGCATTGATGACTTTGGCACGGGTATTTCCACGCTGTCGTTTCTGAAGGATTTTCCGGTCGATGTGCTCAAGCTCGACCCGGCACTGATACGCAATCTGCCACGTGACCGCGAGGATGCCGCCATTGTCTCGGCCATCGTCAAACTGGCCAAGGATTTGAATATCAAGGTGGTGGCCGAAGGTGTGGAGACCGTGGAGCAGTTAGGTTTCCTGCGCGGCACGACTTGCCATCGGGTGCAGGGTTATTTGTTCAGCGAACCGGTGCGCCCGGAAAAACTCGAGCAGTTGCTGCAAAGCCGACAGCCGCAAGGACAAGTCTTTCACTGACGACGCATCCGAGCGCCGGGCAGCACGCCGGCAGAGGCGGGCGCTGAGGGCTACAATCCGGTTTTTCGCCGAATAGCACTCAGGAGAGCAAGACCATGGCCGACCTCGCGCCCCGCACAATGGAACGTGTCATCAGCGCAATGAACACCTCTGACGGCGCCGGGGTGCGTCTGCGACGCAGTCTGGGCAGTGGCGAGGGCACGCGCCTCGATCCTTTTCTGATGCTGGATGAATTTTCCTCCGACAATCCCGGCGACTACATCGCTGGCTTCCCCTCGCATCCCCACCGTGGCTTTGAGACCGTCACCTACATTCTCGATGGCCATATGCGGCATGAGGATCATCTGGGCAATCAGGGCGACCTGAAAAGCGGCGGTGTTCAGTGGATGACCGCTGGCCGGGGCATCATTCATTCCGAGATGCCGCAACAGGAAGAGGGCAGGATGCGAGGCTTTCAGCTGTGGATCAATCTTCCCGCCAAAGAAAAAATGAAGCCAGCCGGCTACCGCGACATTCCCGCCGAAGAGATACCGGTGCATGAACTGGCCTCGGGCGGGCGGGTGAAAGTGATCGCCGGTAGCTTGCCCGTCAACGGACAGACGATCGCCGGTCCGATTGCCGGTCTGACGACCGAGCCCCTGTATCTGGATGTGCAGCTCCCCGCCGGCGCGTCGTTCGGCACACCGATTCCGCGCGGCCTGAATGCGATGGCCTACGTGTTCGAGGGCAATCTGCAGCTGGCTGGCGATACGCGCATGCTACCCACGCACAGCGGCGCCGTGCTCTCTGATGGTGACTCTGCCGAGTTCATCGCAGGCAGTCAAGGTGCACGATTTCTATTGCTGGCTGGGCGCCCACTCAACGAGCCCATCGTGCAGTACGGGCCTTTTGTAATGAACACCACCGCTGAGATCGAGCAGGCGATACGGGACTATCAGGCGGGGCGTTTGACTGCGGCCTGAGCCAGCGCTCGCGGCGGCGTCAGGGGCCTCAGAGCGGCCCGCACAGCTTCTGCAATGCCGTGAGCCGCTGCGTCGACATGATAGGTCGACACCAGCAGCTCGGCGTGACGGCCGAAGGCAGCGCAGCGCGCCGGATGCTGCAGCAGCCTCAGCGCGCACGCTGTCCAGTCGTCGATATTCAGTGCTCGCACATAGCCGTTTTTGCCGTCGATGATCAGCTCACCGGCCACGCCGGCCTGCGGCGTGACGATGACGGGCAGCCCCGCAGCGCAGGCCTCATTGGCCACGACGCCCCAGACATCGGCGCGGGTGGGAAACAGGAATATTCGGGCAGACTGATACAAAGCGGGCAAATCCTCCTGCCGCGCGAATCCATGAAAGTGCACCTCGACGCAGGAGGCCATATCGCTTGCCTGGGCTTTGAGCGCGGCCTCGAGGCTGCCCGAACCCACGAACAGCAAGCGAGTCGGTCGGTTCAGAACCCGGGCGCAGCGTTGGGCCACCTGCAGCGCAAAATCTGGCGCCTTGCCGGGCTCCAGCCGTCCGCACACTATGAAATCCCAGGCTTTAGGTACCGTTTGAAGGTGGTGGCGGAAGCGACCGTTATCCACGCACAGACACGATACATGGCAGCGTCGCTCGTCCACGCCGTAGCTGCGATACAGCGCCAGGCCGCCTCGGCTGGCGGCGATCATCGCGGGTGCCCGGCGATACACAAAGTGCCGCACGCGGTGGTGTAAAGGGCTGAGATGTTTTTCCGAATCCAGCGTGCCGTCCGTCATGGGTACATAAGCGCGACGACGCAGCATCGTCCACAGCCAGGCATAGCCATGGGTGGGGTTGAAGCCATTGCCAATCACTACCTGCGGATCAAAGCGTGTGAGGGCCGGCAGCACATCGGGATTATGGTGAATGTATCGGCCGTCTACCGTGCGTATACGTTCACGCAAAAACACATGATTGAATTCCATGCGCGGTAGATTCCACTGCCGGTTAGGCTCGCGTCGGCAGCAGAAAATCACCTGCACATCCAGGTCGGGCAGGGCGGCCAGACGATTGAATACCGGGATACGATAAGGTGGAGGCTCGTTAACGACCAGCGCGAGTCGGGGCATAGGGCAGGGCGGTATCAGACAGGGTGGACGGGCCCGAAGGGGCCGCACGAGAGGCCAACGCTTCGCGATAAATGCGCATCATCTGCAGGTAATTCGTCTCGGGCGTGTAGCGTTCCAGATAGACCTCGCGCGCGGCGCGCCCCATGGCCAGCATCGTCTCGGGATGCGTCTCGGCATACTCGATTGCGCGTGCCAGTGCGCGGGCATCGCCCGGCGGCACCAGTAAACCCGTATGGCCTTGCGCGACGATTTCTGTGAGGCCGCCATGCCGGGTGGCGATGACTGGCGTGCCGCAGGCAAACGCCTCCACCGCGACCAAGCCGAACGTCTCAACGCCGGTGCTGGGCATGACCAGATAGGCCGCTTTGCGCAGCCGCGCCTGCAGCGTGGCGGATTCATCAAACCCCTGGTAGCGAAGTCCCGGCGTGGCCTCGACCAGCTTTTGCAGCGGTCCTTTTCCATATACATCAATCTTCACCGAGCCCAGCTGACTCACGGCCTCTGCGAGCGCTTGAAGTCCTTTTTCTGCCGACAACCTGCCGATGAACAAACCACCGCTGCGCTGGTGCCAGTCTGGCGGCTGATCGACTTCCACAAAGTTAGGCTTGATGCGCAGACGGTCAAACGGCAAGCCACCGGCGACGAATTTGTCCCGGCACAGCTGGTTCAGCACGATATAGCGAGCGACCTCGGTACGCCAGGTGCCGCGCAGCCGGTGCAGCAGAATCATCCCGGCAGTGATCGCCGATTGCGACAAGGAATGCCGGTAACAACGATGAATAACGGCGCGCCACGGCAGATGTCCGACACAGGCCTCGCATGAGCTTCCGTTTCGCAGCAACATCGCCTGCGGGCACAGCAGCCTGAAGTTATGCAGCGTCTGGACGACCGGTATCTTCAGCTGATGGGCGATCGCATACAGCGACGGCGATATGAGCGGAAAGGTATTGTGAGCGTGAATCAGCTCAGGGCCGAAACTTGTGTGTATGCGTCGGATATCTGCTTCCGTTTGCCGCGACCACAGCACGCCAACGGCGGCGTCGCAGGTGGTCATCGATGACAGCTCGCGGTTGTCGCGCGTATAAAGCAGCACTTCATGCCCATGCCGACGCAGCAGTGACACTTCCGCATCGACCACCGTATCCTCACCGCCGCGGTAGTGATAACGATTGTGCACGACGAGTATGTTCATGGGGCGATCTTAGGGCAGCGGCGGCGCTCGATATCGACCTGGCGCAAGCGAGTCGGCTATGATCGTCTGCACCATCGGCTCGACCGGTGCCTGTCTAATCCTCATCAATCGGAGATGCAGAATGAATCCACTCGCGCTCGACGGAAAACGCGTGCTGCTAACGCAGTCAACGGACTTTATGGGCCCGGCGCTGCAGCAGGTATTCAGCGAGCTGGGTGCCGAGGTGATCGCTGATGAGGGCCCGCTGGACCACCCCGAGCGCCCCGACGCGCTGATCAACGAGGCAGGGCGCGTCGATGTACTGCTGGCCAATCTGGGCATTCCCGCGCCCTCCACGCCGGCGGCCGACGTCACTGAGGACGAATGGCGTTCCGCGTTTGCGCACATGGTGGACCCCTTGCAGCGTCTGGTGCGCGCCGTGCTGCCGCAAATGAGTGCGCGCCGCTCAGGAAAAATCATCTTGATTGGCAGCGCGTCTGCCTTGCGTGGCATTCGCCGTGCGTCTACGTACAGCGCCGCGCGAGGTGCCCAGCTGGCGTACATCCAGTCCGTGGGCGTGGAGCTCGCGGCAAAGCAGGTGCAAGTGAACGCGATTGCACAAAACTACGTAGACAACCCGACGTATTTTCCGCCGGAGGTACAGGCCAACCCGACATTTCAGGA